>NZ_JBITLU010000011.1:0-374655 GCF_044465525.1 Nonomuraea sp. NPDC049646
GTTTTGGGGGGGTTGGGGGGGGGGGGGGGGGGGGGGGGGGGGGGGGGGGGGGGGGGGGGGGGGGGGGGGGGGGGGGGGGGGGGGGGGGCCCCCCCCCCCCCCCCCCCACCACAGCCACCACGACCGTCACGCACCCCTGATCAGCGGGCGCGCGTGACGGAGAGTGTGATCACGTGTGACGGGAAGCGTGATCATGAGCAACGCGAACACGTGGTCAGGTGCTTCGTGCCAGTGGCTCCTGCGGCTCCTGACTGGTTTCCGTGCCGATCGCGACGTTGCCGCCGGACAGGACCGCGACGACCGGCCCCTGCGGCAGGTGCGCCTGGTGGGTGAGGTAGGCGGCGGTGGCCACCGCGCCGCTGGGTTCGGCGCGTTCCCCCAGCTCCCGCCGGAGCAGGACGGCGGCGGCGTCGATGGCGTCCTCGGTCACGGTCACCATGTCGTCCACGTACCGGTGGATGTGCTCCCATGCCAGGGCGCCCAGCACCGGCGCGCGCAGTCCGTCGGCCCGCGTGCGGTAGGTCAGCTCCACCGGCCACGCCGTGCGCGTGCCCGACCGGAAGCTGGCCGCTCCGTCGGCGGCCAGCTCGGGCTCGACGCCGATCACCCGGATCGCCGGGTCGGCGGCCTTGACCGCCACCGCGATCCCGGCCAGCAGGCCGCCGTTGCAGACCGGCACCAGGACGGTCCCCGCGTCCGGCAGGTCCAGGCAGATCTCGGTCCCGGCGCTGCCGTGCCCGGCGATGACGTCGAACGCGTCGGAGCCGATCACCGTCGCGCCGAACCGGTCGGCCAGCGCCAGGCATGCCTCCTCCCGCAGCGCGGGCGGGACGATCACCACCTCCGCGCCGAGCCGGCGCGCGGCGCTCACCTTCAGCTCGGGCGCCGTGTCCGGCAGGACGACGGTCGCCCGCACCCCGTGCTCGGCGGCGGCGTAGGCGATGGCCTGGGCGTGGTTGCCCGACGACTGCGCCACCACGTGCCGGACGCCGTGCCCGGCCAGCCGGCCCACGGCGTTGACCGCGCCGCGCACCTTGAACGAGCGGGTGGGCTGCCGGTTCTCCGGTTTGACCCAGAGCCGTTCGCCGGGCACCCGCAGCAGCGGCGTGCGCCGGACGTACGGCGCGATCCGGTCACCGGCCGCCCGGACGTCGGCAGCGGCGACAAGCCGCACGCCCGCCGCATCCTCCGCTTCCATGGGCTCAGCACCGCCGTTCATGCGCTCAGCACCCTCTCCTGGATGGCGTCCAGGTCGGCCGCGGCCTCCGAGGGCGGGGCGGCGTCGGGGACGAGGTCCTCCAGGTGGTGCAGCGGCCGGTGCCGCAGCCCCAGCAGCCCCCACAGGACCAGGAACACGCCGCTGGCCAGCAGCACCACCCCGGCGCCCCCGCCGGGCCCGCCGGCGAACCGTCCGGCCCAGTCCGCCAGCGGGCCGGCGGAGAGGAAGCCGATCGGCTGCATGGCCGTGGCGATCATGATGTTCACCGCGAGCACCCGCCCCTGCAGCTCCGGCCCGACCTTCACCTGGATGATCGACAGCCAGTGCGCGTTGCCGATGCTCATGCACGCCAGCCGGACGAACAACCCGGCCGCGACCAGCCACACGACCGGCCACACGCCCATCAGCACCACGCCGAGCCCGGACCCGACGACGAAACCGATCATGCCCGTCGCCCGTCGCCGGGTGCCGCCCCACACCAGCACCACGCCGGTGCCCACGGCCGCGCCGACGCCGCCGACGGCGGTCACCGCGCCGAGGTCGGCCGAGTCGCCGATGGCCAGCACGACCGGGGTGACCAGCACCCACATCAGCGCGGTGCAGAAGTTCACCACCGCGAAGTAGAGCGCCATCACCATCAGCGGACGCCGCCGGCGCAGGAACCGCCACCCGCCGGTGAGCGCCGACATGAACGTCTCCTCGCGCCGGTGGAACAGCCGGTCGGGGAAGCGCACCAGCAGCAGCGTCAGCACGCCGACCGCGAACGTGGCCACGTCCACGGCCACCACCGCCGACAACCCGAACAGGCCGATCAGCGCGCCGCCCGCGAGCGGCGCGACCACGTTGCCCGCGCCGAAGCCCACGTTGGCCAGGGCGTTGGCCTGCGGCAGGTACGGCTTGGGCACCAGCTGCGCGATCGCCGCCAGCCAGGCGGGCTGCTGGAACGCCGACACGACCGAGGTCACGCCCACGATGAGGCAGACGTTCCAGAACTCCAGCCGATCGGTGGTCAGCAGCAGCACCAGCGCCACCATGGCGATCCCGGACAGCGCGTCGCAGGCCAGCATGATCTTGCGCCGGTCCACCCGGTCGGCCAGCGCGCCGCCGAGCGGGGTGAGCAGCACGGCCGGGATCTGCGCCAGCATCGTGACCAGCGCGAGGTCCAGGATCTCGCCGCTGCGCTGGTAGGCCCACACGCCGAGCGCGAACGAGCTCAGCGCCGTGCCCAGCGCCGAGACGATCTGCCCGCCGGCGACGGTGTAGAAGGACCCCAGTCTGGTGCGTTCCGGCGGTCGTACCGGATCGGGCAGCGTTCCGGCCGCCCAGCGGGTCAGGTGCGCCAGCACGACGGCGGCCAGCGGCTCGGCCTGGTGGCGCAGGAAGTAGTGGCCGGCCCTGGGCAGCACGGCCCGCTCCACCCGCGGCGCGAACGCCGCCCACTCGGCGTAGCGCTCCTCGTGCAGCTCGGTGGCGCGGTCGCGCTCCCCGACCAGGCTCAGGATCGGGGCGCGCAGCGGCGTGCCCCCGCCGGCCAGCTCCTGGCCGAACCACTCCTGTGCCTGGTCGGCGTCGTGCCGCATGGCGCGTACGGCGGTGCGTTTGGCGGCCTCGTCCATGTCGTCGAGCAGCCCGCCGGAGGCGCGCAGCGCGTCGCGGAACATCCGGTCGGAGACCCAGCGGTCGCCGCCGAACAGCCGCCTGACCATTCCGGGCAGCCGTGCCGCCGGGAAGCTGGCGGCGGCGATCACGCCCAGCACGGGCACGCCGTCGGCCTCCAGCCTCCGCGCCAGCGCGACGGCGGGCGCGGAGCCCACGCAGTGGCCGTAGACCGCGACCGGGCCCGACGCGGTCGCCGCCACCTCGGCGGCCAGCACGTCCACCAGCTCCGCCAGCGGCAGCGGCAGCTCGTCGGGGCGAGCCGGGTCGTGGCCGGGCAGCTCGGCCGAGAGCACCTCCACCCGGTCGCCCAGCGCCCTGGCCAGCGGCTGGTACACCGCCGCCGACCCGCCGCCGTACGGCACGCACACCAGCGTGAACTCGCTGGTCCGGCCGCCGCCCAGGCGGTGCAGCAGCCCGCCGCCGTCCTCGCGGCCCAGGTACGCGGCCAGGTCGGCCACGGCGGGCCGGGTGAACAGGTCGATCACCCGCAGCCCGCGGCCGATCTCCTTGACCGCGCGGACGGCGGCGAACGAGTCGCCGCCGAGGGCGAAGAAGTCGTCGCCCGCCCCGACCCGCTCCACGCCGAGCACCCGGGCGAAGGCCCCGGCGACCAGCTCCTCGTTCGGCGTCGAGGGCGCCGCGTACGCGGCCTGCTCGGCCACCGGCTCGGGCAGGGCGGCCCGGTCGATCTTCCCGTTCGGGTTGAGGGGAAGCCGGTCGAGCGCGACGACGTGCGCCGGGACCATGTAGTCGGGCAGCCGCTCACGCAACGCCGAGCGCACGGCCGCGGCCTCCACGGTCGCGGGCGTCACCCAGGCGGCGAGCTGCCTGGCCTTGCCCTCGCCGACGGGCAGGACGACGGCTTCGGCGATCTGGGGGAGGGCTCGCAGGGCGGTCACCACTTCGCCGAGTTCGACGCGGTAGCCGCGGACCTTGACCTGGTCGTCGACCCGGCCGCGGAACTCGATCTGCCCGTCGGCGGTGAGGCGGAGCAGGTCGCCGCTGCGGTAGCAGCGTCCCTGCCCGGTCAGCGGGTCGGGGACGAACCGCTCGGCCGTCAGCTCGGGCAGCCCGATGTAGCCGCGGGTGACCCCGGGGCCGCCGACGACCAGCTCGCCGGGCACGCCGGGCGGCACCGGCCGCATTCCGGCGTCCACCAGGTGGCCGTACACGCCGGGCAGCGGACGGCCCAGCGGCACGATGCCGGTCCGCCGGTCGGCGGGGATCTCCTCGGTGTCGCACACCAGGCAGATCATCGTGGACTCGGTGTGGCCGTAGTGGCTCTGGATCCTGAGCTCGGGACGGGCGGCGCGGGCCCGCTCCACCAGGTCCCACGGGCACGCCTCGCCCGCCAGGATCAGCAGCCGGCCCGGCAGCACGGCGGCCAGGTCGCCGCCCGAGGCCAGCAGCTCCAGGTGGCTCGGGACGCACTTGACGACGTCCACCCGGTGCTCGGCCAGGTATCCGGCGAACGCGGCCGGGTCCATCGCGGTCTCGCGCGGCACCAGGTGCACCGTCCCGCCGGTGGTCAGCGCGCCGAACACGCAGGTCAGGCCGAAGTCGGCCGCCGGTGTGGAGACGACGGCGAACGACCCGCCGGGCACGCCGATGCGCGGCAGCATGCCGCCCAGGTAGTTCAGGACGCCGCCGTGCTCGGCGGCCACCGCCTTGGGCGTGCCGGTGGACCCCGACGTGAAGATCACGTGGTGCAGGTGCTCCGGCAGCACCTCGACCCGGGGCCGGGTGTCCGGCAGGGACGGCGGCCGGTCCAGCGCCAGCACCTGCCTGCCGTCCCCGATCAGGGGCGCGAACTCGCTCACCGTCACCACGGCGCGCACCCCGGCGGCCTCCAGCATCGCGGCGATCCGCGCCGCCGGGTACGCCGGGTCCATCGGCAGGTAGCCGCCGCCCGACTTCTGGATGCCGAACAACGCGCACGCCAGGTCCGCGCCCGGCTCCAGCAGCACGCCGACCGGCTCGTCGGCGCTCACCCCGGCCTCCAGCAGCCAGTGGGCGATCCGGTTGGCGGCCGCCTCCAGCTCCGCGTAGGTCAGGGCGCGGTCGGCGCCCACCACGGCCGGCGCGCCGGGGGTCTCGTCCACCCAGCGTTCGATCAGGTGGTGCACCGCCCCGGCGGGCGGCTCCGGCGGCGGACCGCCGTCCAGCGCCGGGCCGGTCACCGGCTCCAGCGGCACCGCGCCCACCGGCGCGTCCAGGTCGGCGAGCAGCCCGTCGAGCAGGGCGGCGTACCAGCGGGTCAGCTTGGCCGCGGTGCCCGGTTCGAACAGGTCGGTCCGGTAGGCGAGCCCGCCGCGCAGCGGCGCGCCCGGCCCGTCGTCCACGACGTGCCAGCTCAGGTCGAACTTGGTGGTCAGCTCCGGCAGGTGGATCTCGGACGTCTCCAGGCCGGGCAGCCCGGCCCCGGCCACGCCGGGGATGTAGTTGAGCATCACCTGGAACAGCGGCGTGGCCGCCAGGTTCCGCTCCGGCCGCAGCCGGTCCACCACCCGGTCGAACGGCGTGCCCGCGTGCGCGAGCGCGCCGAGGGCCGACTCCCGCGCGCGGGCCAGCAGGTCGCGCCCGGTCGGGTCGCCGCCCACGTCGGTCCGCACGACCACGGTGTTGAGGAAGCAGCCCACCACGCCTTCGGTGTCCGGGTGGTCGCGGCCGGAGACCGGCACGCCGACCGCGATGTCCGCGCTCGCCGACAGCCGGGCCAGCAGCGCCTGCAACCCGGCCAGCAGCACGATGAACGGCGTGGACCGGTAGGCGGCGGCCACCGCCCTGATCCGCTCGCTCAGCTCCGCCGGGAGCTCCAGGTCGAGCGCGGCTCCGCCCGGGTCCGGCACCGCGGGGCGCGGCCGGTCGGTGGGCAGGTCGAGCACCGGCGGCAGGCCGTCCAGGTGCCCGGCCCACCAGTCCAGGTCGGCCGGGTCGGGGACCGGCGACACCTCGGCGTACTGCGCCGGGGGCGGGTCGAGCGGCGGGCGCAGGCCGAGGCGGGCGGCGTACAGGCCGGACAGCTCCGACAGCAGCAGCCCCCGCGTCCACGCGTCGGTGGCGATGTGGTGGAAGGTGAGCGAGAGCACGTGCTCGTCGTCGTCCCGGCCGTCGCCGACGGTGAGCAGCACCGCCCGCATCGGCGGCTCGCGGTCCAGCGCGAACGGCGTTGCCAGGTGCCCGGCCAGCACGTCCTCGACCTCGGAGGGGTCCACGCGCGCGGTGGAGACGGGCACCTCGGCGGCCTCCCGCACCACCATCACCGGCTCGGGGCCGGAGTCGTCGACCACGCCGCGCAGCACGTGGTGCCGCTCGGCCAGGTCACGCACCGCGTCCAGCAGCGCCTCCGCGCGCAGCGGGCCGCGCAGCCGCAGCGCCACCGGCACGTTGTAGGCGCTGCTGTCCGGTTCGAGCTGCGCCAGGAACCACAGCCTGGCCTGCACCCCGGACAGCGGCACCGGCCCGTCCGCCGGCGCGCGCCGCACGCGCGCCGCGGTGGCCGGACGGGGCAGCGCGGCGGCCAGGTCGGCCAGCACCGGATGCTCGAACAGCAGCCGCACCGGCACCGCCGCGCCCAGCCGCTCCCGCAGCCGCCCGGCCACCCGGGTCGCCGCGAACGAGTGCCCGCCGAGGGCGAAGAAGTCGTCGTCCGCCCACACCTCGGCGAGTTCGAGCACGTCGGCCCAGACCTCGCCGACCAGGCGCTCGGCCGGCGTGCCCAGCGGCACCCGCACCGCGGGCCCGGCCTCGGGGACGGGCAGCGCCGCCCGGTCCACCTTGCCGTTCGGCGTGAGCGGCAACGCCTCCAGCACGCCGATCGCGGCCGGCACCATGTAGTCGGGCAGCCGCTCGCGCAGCGCCGAGCGCACGGCCGCGGCATCCACGGTCGCGGGCGTCACCCAGGCGGCCAGGCGGCGCTCCAGGCCGTCGCCGACCGGCTGCACGTACGCCTCCGCGACCTGCGGCAGGGCCCGCAACGCCGCGGCGACCTCGCCCAGCTCGACGCGGAAGCCGCGCACCTTCACCTGGTCGTCGATCCGTCCCAGGAACTCGATCAGCCCGGTGCCGGTCACCCGGACCCGGTCGCCGGTGCGGTACCAGCCGCCGGTGAATCGCTCGGCGGTCAGGTCAGGACGGCCCAGGTAGCCGCGGGCCACGCTCGGCCCGCCGATCCACAGCTCACCGGGCACGCCGGGCGGCAACGCCCGCCCGGACGGGTCGGCCACCCGGCACACCACGTCGGCCAGCGGCCGGCCCAGCGGCGCCCGGCCCGGGCCCAGCTCGGCCAGGGCCTCGACCGCGTCGCAGGCCAGCACCGACACCGTGGTCTCGGTCGGGCCGTAGTGGATCTGCACCTCCAGGTCCGGCCGCGCCGCCCGGACCCGCGCGACCAGGTCCGCCGGCACCGCCTCGCCGGCCAGGATCAGCAGCCTGCCGGGCAGGGCGGCCGTGCCGAGGAGTTCGAGCTGGCTGGGCACCATCTTGATCGCGTCCACCGGATGCGCCGCCAGGCGGGCGGCGAACGCGGCCGGGTCGGTGGCCGTCTCGTGGTCGATCAGGTGGAGGGTGGCGCCCGTGGTCAGCGCGCACCACACGTTCGTCATGCCGAGGTCGGCGGCGGCGGTGGAGACCAGCGCGAACGACGTCAGCCCCGCCGGGACGACCTCGGCCACCGCGCCGAGGTAGTGCGTGATGTGCCGGTGCTCGACCGCGACGCCCTTCGGCCGCCCGGTCGAGCCCGAGGTGTAGATCATGTACGCCAGGTGCTCCGGCGCCACCGCCACGCCGGGACGCTCGCCGGACGCCTCCGCCGCGGCGGCGAGCTCGGCCCCGGTGAGCACGATCCGCGCTCCGGCGTCGGCCACCACCGCCTGGTTGCGCCGCTCCGGGTAGACCGGGTCGAGCGGCAGGTAGGCGGCGCCCGCCTTGAGCACGCCGAGCATGGCGACCACCAGCTCGGGCCGCCGCTCCAGCAGCACGCCGACCGGCTCCTGCGGCCGCACCCCGCTCTCCAGCAGCCAGTGGGCCACCTGGTTGGCGCGGCGGTCCAGCTCCGCGTAGCTCAGCGAGCCGACCGCGACCGCGTCGGGGCGGGCGTCGGCCATCCGCTCGACCAGCGTGTGCAGCGGCACGTCCACGGGCAGGCCGGCGTCCCGGCCGCGCAGGTCGTCGCCGGCCGGCAGCCGCACCGGCGCGTCCGGGTCGGTGAGCATGCCGTCCAGCAGCTCCAGGTACCAGCCGGCGAGCCGGCGCACGGTGTCCTCGTCGAACAGGTCCGTGCGGAAGCGCAACTCGCCCGAGAAGCGGGTGCCGTCGTCGCCGAGCTCCAGGTTCAGGTCGAACTTGGCGGTCGGCACGGGCGGCGTCCCGGCCTCGACCGCCAGCCCCGGCAGCGACGGCGGCGCGCCGGTGTCGTAGACGTTGAGCATCACCTGGAACAGCGGCGTGACCGCGAGGTTCCGCTCCGGCTGCAGGCGCTCGACGACCCGCTCGAACGGCGTGCCGGCGTGCGCGAACGCGTCCAGCGCCGCCGTGCGGGCCCGTGCCAGCAGCTCGGCGCCGGTCGGGTCGCCCGCGGTGTCGCCGCGCACCACCAGCGTGTTGATGAAACAGCCGACGACCCGCTCGGCGTCGGGGTGGTGGCGGCCCGCGTGCGGCACGCCGACGGCGATGTCGTCCACGCCGGACAGGCGGCTCAGCAACGCCTGCAACCCGGCCAGGAACACCATGAACGGCGACGTCCCGGCCACCGCGCGGACCTTCGCCGACAACGCCTCGGGCACCTCCACCGCGACCGCCGCCCCCTCCCACGTGGGGACGGCCGGGCGCGGCCGGGCCAGCGGCAGGTCCAGCACCGGCGGCAGGCCCGCCAGGTGACCGGCCCACCAGTCGAGGTCGGCGTCGGGCCGCCCGGCCTCCCAGGCGGCCACGTCCGCGTACTGCAGGGCCGGGGGAGCGGGGGGCGGCTCCAGGCCGAGGCGGGCGGCGTACAGGTGGGTGAGATCGTCCAGCAGCACGCGTTCCGACCAGGCGTCGGTGGCGATGTGGTGCAGGGTGAGCGCGAGCACGCACTCCTCGTCGCCGAGCCGGTAGAGCGCGGCCCGCAGGGGCGGCTCGGCGTCCAGCCGGAACGGCCGCCAGGCGTGCTCGGCCAGCTCACGCTCCAGGTCCGCCGGGACGGCGTCCGTCATGTCCACCACGGGCACCGGCACGGCGGCGACGGGCCGCACGCGGCCGTCCTCGATGACGCCGCGCAGGATCCAGTGCCGCTCGGCCAGGTCCGCCACCGCGCCGGTGAGGGCGGCGACGTCCACCGGGCCGCGCAGCCGCAGCGTCAGCGGCACGTTGTAGGCGGGCGTGCCGGGTTCGAGCTGGGCCAGGAACCACAGCCGCTGCTGCGCCGGCGACAGCGGCATGTCCGCGGCCGACGTCGCCGGGATCCGCGGGACGGCCGCCTGCTCCTTCTGCTTCAGGGCGGCGGCGAGCCTGGACCGGACGAGTTCGGCGATCCGGTCCTCACGTACCTCGGTCATCCCTCGTTCCCCTCGATCAGGTCGGCGGCCAGCAGTTCCTCCAGCGCGGCGGCGAAGTCGGCCAGCACCGGCCGGTCGAACACCAGCCGCACGGGCACGGTGACCTGCAACATCTCGCGCAGGCGGGCGGCCACCCTGGTCGCGGCGAAGGAGGCCCCGCCGAGGGCGAAGAAGTCGTCGCCGGCCCAGACCTCGGGCCGTTCGAGCACCTCGGACCAGACGGCGGCCACCAGGAGCTCGGCCTCGGTGGAGGGTTCGACCCGCGCCGGGGCCGGGCCGGTGTCCGGCTCGGGCAGCGCGTGGCGGTCCACCTTGCCGCTGGGCAGCGTGGGCAGCGCCGGCAGCGCGACCCAGCGGCGCGGCACCATGTGGCCGGGCAGCCGGGACCGGGCGTGCCGCTCGACCGCGGCCAGGTCCGCCGTCTCCGGCGCGACGTAGCCGACCAGGTGGGCCTGCGCGTCCGTGCCCGCCACGGTCACCGCGGCCTCGGCGACCTCGCGCAGCACGGCCTCGACCTCGCCCAGCTCGATCCGGTAGCCGCGGACCTTCACCTGGTGGTCGCGGCGGCCGTGGAACTCCAGCGTCCCGTCCGGCCGCCGGCGCACCAGGTCACCGGTGCGGTAGCAGCGGCCGCCCGGCGTGAACGGGTCGGCCACGAAGGCGGCCGCGGTCAGGTCCGGACGGCCCCGGTAGCCGCGGGCCACCCCTGTGCCGCCGAGCAGCAGCTCGCCGACCGCGCCCGGCGGCACCAGCCGCAGCCGCGCGTCGACCACGTACGCCCGCTCGCCCGGCATCGGCGACCCGATCGGCACCCGGTCGCCCTCATGCGGGCGCACCCGGTGCAGCGTCGAGGTGACGGTGGTCTCGGTGGGCCCGTAGGCGTTCCACAACTCGCCGACGCGCAGCAGGATCTGCTCGGCCAGCGCCGGGTCCAGCGCCTCCCCGCCGGCGACGGCGCGCAGCGCGGGGTCACCCGCCCAGCCGGCCGCGATCAGCATCCGGTACGAGGTCGGCACCAGGTCGATCACCGTGGCCGCGCAATTGGTGATCAGCTCCGCCAGCGCGTGCCCGTCGGTGGCCGTGGCCCTGTCCACCACCACCGACGTGCCGCCGGCGGCCAGGACGCTCCACAGCTCGGAGGCCGAGGCGTCGAAGCTCAGCGGCGCGACCGCGGGCTGCACGTCGGCCGGGCCGAGGCGGAGCGTCGAGATCATGCCGGCCACGAGGGCGGCCAGGGAGCCGTGGGTGACCTCGACCCCCTTGGGGGCGCCGGTGGAGCCTGAGGTGTAGGTGACGTACGCCAGGTCCTCGGCGCGCACCTCGGGAAGGTCCGCGCGGGGGCCCGCCGCGAGCCGGTCCGCGTCGAGCGTCACCGGTCCGTCCGCGTCGGGCGCCGTCTCCAGGGGCGTCCCGCCGCGGGTGAGGACCACGCGGGCGCCGGCGTCCGCGGCCAGCAGGCGCAGCCGCTCGGCCGGGTGCTCCGGGTCCAGCGGCAGGTACGCCGCCCCCGCCCGCCACACGCCCAGCAGCGCCACGGGCAACATCTCGTCCCGCGGCACGCGGACGCCGACCACGTCGCCGCGCGACACCCCGTGCGCCAGCAGCCCGGCCGCGATCCGGTAGGCGCGGTCGTTCAGCTCGGCGTGACTCATCGCGACGCCGTCGGGGCCGACCACCGCCGTGCCCGCCGTGCCCGCCGTGCCGTTCGCGTGCGCGGCGAGCGACAGCGGCACCGGCGGCAGGTCGTCGGGCAGCCGGGGGCCGGCCGCGCGGGCCAGCAGCTCGGCGCGTTCGTCCGGGGTGACCGGCTCGAACGTGGCGATCGCCAGGTCCGGCTCGGCCACCACGCGCCGCAGCAGCCACAGCAGCCGGTCCAGGTACGCCCCGGCCGCCTCCCGGCCGAGCAGCGCGACCGCGTACTCCAGGTGCAGCTCGGCGCCGGCGGCCGTCCTGTTGACGAGCACGCTGAACTCGTGCACCGCCGCACCCGAGCCGACCTCGGTCAGCAGTTCCAGGCAGCCGGCCCGCACCGGCACCTCGGCGTGCTGCATGGCCAGCAGCACCGGGGCGCGGGGGACGTCGGCGGGCGGGACCTCCTGGTGGACCAGCGCCCGCGTGGCGGCCTGCCCGGCCTGCCGGACCAGGTCGCGGAAGGTCGGCGCGGCGTCCGGCCGCAGCCGCACCGGCACCGTGTCGATCAGCGGCCCGACGACCCGGGCCAGCTCCGGCCGGGCGCGCCGCGCCGCGACCATGCCGACCAGCGTGTCCGGCTCCCCGGCGACCAGGGCGAGCGCGGCCAGGTACACCGCGTACGGGGTCGCGCCGCACGCGCGGGCCAGCGCGGCCACGCCGTCCGTGAACTCCTCGGTGAGCGGCCTGATCACCCGGCACGTCGTCAGGTCGCCGGGCGGCGGGCCCGCCACCGGCGCCCCCGCCAGCTCGCCGCGCCAGAACTCCCGCAGCCGCGCGAGGTCGGGCCGGTCCTCCTGCTCGCGCACCGCCACGTCGCCGAGCTGCACCGCCGGCTCGGGGACGGGCTCACCCGCCAGCTCGGCGGCCAGCTCGTCCATCAGCACGCCGACCGAACCGCCGTCGAAGGCGATGTGGTCCGTCACGAGCACCAGCTCGGCCACGCCCTCTCCGACGGGGCACAGGCTGGCGCGCAGCAGCGGCACCTCGGTCGTCACGTCGAACACGTGCTCCACCGCGGCGCGGGCCACCTTCACCGGGTCCGCGCCCGCCGGATGCTCGACCAGCGGGACGGCGACGGGCGGGTGCACGACCGCGTACGGGACGCCGTCCTCGCCGGCGGAGATCGTGCTGCGCAGGGCCTCGTGCCGGCGCAGGACCGCGTCCAGCGCCCGGCGCACCGGCGCGCTCCCGCTCAGGCCGCGCACGCGCAGCCGGATCGACACGGTGGTGACCGGGCTGTGCGGGTGGAGCTGGCGCAACGTCCAGAACTCGCGCTGCGCGGCGGTGAGTGGGTGCCGGGTCCGGCCGGTCCGCCGCACCGGAGCCGATCCCGGCTCACGCAGGCGCGCCGCCAGCCCGGCCGCGGTCGGCTCGGTCAGGAACGTCGCCAGCGGCACGGTGTGCCCGAGCCGCCGGGACAGCTCGGTCACCACCCGGGCGGCGGCCAGCGAGTGCCCGCCCAGGTCGGCGAATCGGTCGTGCACGCCCACCTCCGGCAGGCCCAGCACGTCCGCGATCACCTCGGCCACCTGGCGCTCGTCGTCCGTGCGGGGCGCGACCGGCGCGGCGCTCCCCGTCCGGGCGGCGCCCAGCTTGGGCAGGGCCGCGCGGTCCACCTTGCCGGTGGGGGCGATCGGCAGGTCGCCGGTCACGCCGATCCTGGCCGGGACCAGGTGGTCGGGCAGCCGGTCGCGCAGCCAGTCGCGCAGCTCGGGCTCGGTCACGCCCGAGGCGGCCACGTGCGCGACGAGGTAGGCGATGCCGTCGTCGTCGGTGTGCGCCAGGACGACGGCGCGGCGCACCGCGGGATGGCGGTCCAGCGCCGACTCGACCTCGCCCAGCTCCACCCGGTAGCCGCGGATCTTGACCTGGTCGTCGGCGCGGCCCACGTAGCGCAGCTCGCCGTCCACCCACCGGACCAGGTCGCCGGTGCGGTAGACGCGGGTGCCGTCCGGGTCGGCGCCGAACGCCTGCGAGTCGTGGCCCAGGTAGCCGCGGGTCACGTTCGGCCCGCCGATCCACAACTCGCCGACCTCGCCGTCCGGGACCGGCCTGCCGTCGGCGTCGCGCACGCTGAGCAGCGCGCCCGCCATCGGCCCGCCCAGCGGCGGTTCGCCCTGGTGGTCGCGGGCGACCTCGAACAGGGTGGAGCCGGTGGTGCACTCGGTGGGGCCGTACATGTTGAGCACCCGGCGCACGCCGGGGTTGGCGTACACGCGCGCGACCAGCGCGGCGGTCAGCCGCTCGCCGCCGGACAGCACCATGCGCACGCCGTCCGGCAGCGGCTCGCGCAGCAGCACCGACAGCGCGGACGGGACGCCGAATACCGTGCGCACCTCGTCGCGGGCCGGCAGCGTGGGCAGCGCCAGCACGTTGTCCGCCATGATCACGGTCCCGCCCGCGTACAGCGGCGTGAAGATCTGGGTGATCGAGGCGTCGAAGCAGATGGAGGAGCCGGCGAGCATGCCGCTCAGCTCCTCGGCCGTATAGGCGGACGCCTCCCAGCGCACCAGGTTCAGGGTGTTGCGGTGCTCCACGACCACGCCCTTGGGACGGCCAGTGGAGCCGGAGGTGTAGATCACGTACGCGGCGTCGCCCGGCTCGCCGGGCACCTCGGGCCCGTGCGCGGCGGGCGTCACGTCGTCGACGAGCACGACGTCCGCGCCGGTCGGCGCCGCCGTCTCGCGCCGCGCCGTCGAGGTGACCACGGCGGTCATGGCGGCGTCCTCGGCCATGAAACGTAAGCGTTCCGCCGGATAGGCCGGGTCCAGCGGCACGTAGGCCGCGCCCGCCTTGAGCACCCCGATCAGCGCGGGCACCAGCCACTCGTCGCGGTCGAGGCAGATGCCCACCAGGTCGCCGCGTACGACACCCCGCCCGGCCAGGGCGTTGGCGATCCCGTTGGCCCTGCGGTCGAGCTCGGCGTAGGTCATCCGGCTCGTGCCCGCGACGACGGCGAGGCGATCGGGTGTCCGCCGGCACTGCGCCTCCAGGGCCTCGTGGAGGCGTCCCGGCGAGTCGGTGAGAGGGCGGTTCGCGCCCGTCACATCCGTATTCATGTGTCCTCTTTCCAGCAAAGGTCAAACGTGCCCGGGTGGGCGTTATGGAACAGCCCGTTCCTCGGGACGGCACGCGGGCCAGGGCGAGGTCGTCGCTGGGCGCGTGGGGTCGTGCGGGGTCGTGCGGGCGGTTCAGTGTCGCGCGGTAGGCGGGTGCGGCGGGGGGCATTCGCGGCAAATGTCGTGTTCTGCGGTTGCGTGCTCCTTTCGCCCATAGTCGTCCGCACGACAGCATCGGTGAGCCGGCTTGCCACTGACTTGGAACCTGCCATGATCTTGCTTGCAGGCGTCGCCGGCCGGTGGGCGCGGGACGGCTCGGCAGGAGGTCAGCGGCGTCCCGGCGCCCGGCGTCGGCCGGAGCGCGCGAACCTCCCGGACCGGCGACAGGCAAACCCCGGGCTCCGGACGCAGGCGAGGAGTGCGGCCTTCTCGCCACCGCTCCGGAACGCCACACCGACATGATCCTCTTCGCCGGGGCGCTCCCGCAAACGGGGTCGAAAGGCGCGAAAGACGCGGACGGGCAAGCACATCCGTCGCAGGACCTCGGAGGACGGCGAGGTCGGCAGCGCGACGGGAAAGGCCCGGTCCGCGGGCGTCGTCGCGGAGGACGGCCCGGAAAAAGAAGGCCCCCGCCGGGGTAGGGCCCCGGCGGGGGACACGCGGCGTCACGGACGCCGCGTCGTGCGCGGACAGCGAGGGCGTGGCCGCCCCGCACGTGGCGCCGTGTCGTGCGCGGTCAGGACGGCATGGCCGCCGCGCACGTGGCGCGGCGGTGGGTGGTCAGGGACGGTGTGGCCGCCCCGGTCGCCGCCCGCACGTCGCGCCGCGGCGTCCGGGCCCGGCTCCCGCCCGTGATGGCCAGGCCGCCGACGCGGCCGACGGGCAGGAGAGGCGGGACGTCACGCGGCGGCGACGGGTCGTGATCAGCCGGTGTAACGCGGCTTGACGGCGACCGGCTCCTTAGGCCCCGCCGTCCGCTCCACGGTGGGCCGGCCTTCGGCGGGCACCGGGGCGGGCGCCGGGGAGGTGACCGCGGCGGGCACTGCGGCGGGCACCGCGGCAGGCACCGCGGCGGGCTTCTTGGGCTCGGCCGAGGCCGTTCCCGAGAGCCCGGCGAGGCCCGCCGCGAGGGCCAGCGCCGCGACGCCGCCGACGAGCATGGTTCTGATCTTCATAGGGTTCCTCTCATCCTTCGAGCAGGGCCTCAGCCCTTGACGACGACCGGGGTGCCGATCGCCAGGTTCTTCGCCATCCAGGTGATGTCGTCGTTGCTGACCCGGACGCAGCCGTGGCTGGCCCGCGTGCCGATGGCGGAAGGCTTGTTCGTCCCGTGGATCGCGAGCTGGCCGGGGCCGCCGGCGAAGCTCTTCAGCACCGGCGAGAAGCCGCTCAGCCCGAAGGCGTAGGCGCCGTAGGCCCCGCCGTCGCCGGTGGGCCTCACCAGCTCGGTGAAGAAGTAGCGGCCCGGAGGCGTCGGCGTGCCGGCCTCGCCGGTCGCGACCTTGCCCGTCCTGACGGGCCGGTCGCCGTCGTAGACCGTGAAGCGGAACGCGCCGCGGTCGATCTCCACGCGGTGGGACGTCTCCGCGAGCGTCACGTCGGCGGCCTTGATCCAGCCCTTGCTGCCGTTGGGCCGGACCGGCAGCAGCACCTGGAGCCAGTCGCCCTCGTCGCGTTCCACCAGGAAGACGCGGGTCGCGCCGTAGTCGTTGGGACTGGCGATCGTCCGCTGGGCCGCGCCCTGTCTGCCCCGGTAGATCGTGATCCGTGCCCCCTTGACGCTCGCGATCTTCGACCTGGCAGTGCTCAGCGCCGTGCTCGCCGCCGTGCTCGCCGCCGTGCTCGCCGCCGTGCTCGCCGTGGTGGTCGCGGGATCGGGTCGCACGGCACTGTCCGCGCTGTCCGCGCTGCCTGCGCTGCCCGCGCAGCCCGCCGCCAGGAGGGCGAGTGCCGTCGCCGCGGCCGTACGAAGCAGGTTGGTTCTCACCCGGCGCAGCCTGGCGGCAGAATGTGTGGAACCTGTTTGCCTGTCATGCGGATCCCGTATGCACTCGTGGCGGGCGCATAACCTCGGGCCATGTGCGCGTACGTGCTGGTCGCCGAGGACGACCCCAAGCAGGCCGAACTGCTCAGGCGCTACCTGGAGCGGGAGGGCCACGAGGTCCGCGTCGTGCACGACGGGCGTTCGGCGATCGACGAGGCCCGGCAGGGTGACCCCGCCCTCGTGCTGCTCGACGTGATGATGCCGAAGGTCGACGGGCTGGACGTCTGCCGGGTGCTGCGCGCCGAGTCCGACCTGCCGATCCTGATGCTGACGGCCAGGTCCACCGAGGACGACCTGCTGCTCGGGCTCGACCTCGGCGCCGACGACTACATGACCAAGCCGTACAGCCCGCGCGAGCTGATGGCCCGCGTGCGCACGCTGCTGCGCCGCACCGGCAGGTCGCCGGAGGCGGGCCGGCTGTTCCGGGCGGGCGACCTGGTCGTGGACCCGGTCAGGCACACCGTCACCGTGGCGGGCACGCCGGTCGACTGCACGCTCGCGGAGTTCCGGATCGTCGAGACGCTGGCCGCCGAGCCGGAACGGGTGTTCACCAGGAAGCAGCTGCTGGAGCGCGTCCACGGCTTCGACCGGTTCATCACCGAGCGCACGGTCGACGTGCACGTGATGAACCTGCGCAGGAAGATCGAGCCCGACCCGCGCCGCCCGTCCCGGCTGCTGACCGTGTACGGCGTCGGCTACAAGCTGACCCAGGCATGAGGTCGCTGTTCGTCAGGCTGCTCACGAGCTCGGCCGTCGTGGCGGTCTGCTCGATCACGGCGACGGCCTGGCTGGCCGCCAACAGCACCTCCGGCGCCATCCAGCGCGAGCAGGGCCAGACGCTGGCCAGCGACGCCCAGATCAACAACAGCCTGCTCGGTTACGCAGCCCGCCATCCCGACTGGTCCGGCGTCGCGGCCACCGTGCGCGACCTCGCCGCCGCCAACAGCCGCCGCATCGCGCTGACCACCGAGAAGGGCGCCCTCATCGCCGACTCGGCGGCCGCCGGGACCCCGCTGCCCGCCCGGGTGTCGGCCGTCGTCGATCCGCTGGCCGTGGACGTGACCCTGGTGCCGGGGGCGGCGAAGGACCGCATCGATCCGCGCGCGGTGGGCCCCTTCCTGCTGCCCGACCGTGACCGCGTCCGGCTGGGGAAGGCCGCCGACGCCTACGCCGCCTGCATGAGACGTACCGGTCAGCCCGTCCGGACGGCCGTCTCCCACACCGGCAGGCCGTCCGTGACGACGACCGGCGAGGGCGTCCCGCAGGAGCCGAGCCCGGCCCCGGCGGTGACGGCCCCCTGCGACGCGGCCGCCTTCAACACGCCGACGCGCACCGAGAAGGCCGCGTTGAAGCAGCTCAACCTCCTGGTCGGCAGGTGCCTGAAGGGCAAGGGCGCGGAACGCGGCTCGGTCGGCCTGGACCTCACCTGGGTCGCGAAGGAGAAGCGGCCGGCGTCCTCGGCCGCCGAACCCGGCCAGACGATCTCCTCGTGCATCGCCGCCGCCCGCAAGGAACAGCTCGATCCCTACGTCGCCCCCGCCGCCTACCTGTACATCGGATCCCCGTCCGAGGCCGCCGGGCCGCGCATCCCGCTGCCCTCGATCGCCGGGGCCGCCCTCCTCGTGCTCGTGCTGACCGTCGGCGTCAGCGTCATGGCGGCCAGGCGCCTGGTCGGCCCGGTCAACGCGCTCACCCACGCCGCCCGGCGGATGCGCGACGGGGACAGCTCCGCCCGCGTCCAGGTCAGGACGACCGGCGAGATCAGCGAGCTGGCCACCGCGTTCAACGAGATGTCCGAGCACCTCCAGCGCATGGAGGAGCAGCGCAAGGCCATGGTCAGCGACGTCTCCCACGAGTTGCGCACCCCGCTGAGCAACCTCAGGGGCTGGCTGGAGGCGGCCCAGGACGGCGTCGCCGAGCTCGACCCCGCGCTGATCGCCTCCCTGGTCGAGGAGCTCCTGCTGCTGCAGCACATCGTGGACGACCTCCAGGACCTCGCCCTCGCCGACGCGGGCAAGCTGCGCCTGCACCTCGAACCCGTGCACCTCGGCGACCTCCTCGACCAGGTGGCCACCGCCCACCGGGGCCGCGCCGAGGCCGCCGGGCTCACCCTGACCGCCGGTGGCGCCGCCGCCCCCACCCTGACCGCCGACCCCGTACGGCTGCGCCAGGCCGTCGGGAACCTCGTCACCAACTCCCTGCGCTACACGCCGCCCGGCGGGCACATCACGCTGGACGCCCGCCAGGACGGCGACCACGTGGTCATCGAGGTGACCGACACGGGCATCGGCATCCGCGCCGAGCACCTTCCGCACGTCTTCGACCGGTTCTGGCGGGCGGAGAAGTCGCGCAACCGCCGCACCGGCGGCAGCGGCCTCGGCCTCGCGATCGTCCGCGACCTGGCCGAGGCGCACGGCGGCACCGCCACGGCCGCCAGCACCCCGGGCGTCCGCACCACCTTCGCCTTGCGCCTTCCGGCGCGACCGTGATCCTGTGAGGACACGTCCTAGGGTGACGGAGATGACGGGATCGGCGGTGGGCGTGCGGACGCAGGAGCAGATGCGGCAGCGGAACCTGAGCGAGGTGCTGCGCCGCGTCCACGACGAGGGTGCGGTGTCCCGCGCCGCGCTGAGCCGCCGGATGGGCCTCAACCGCAGCACCATCATGGACCTGACCGCCGAACTCGCCGCGGCCGGGCTCGTCCGCGAGGGCGTGCCCGCCGGGCGGGGCCGGGCGGGGCGGCCGTCCATCGTCGTCATGCCCGAGCAGGGCACGGTGTACGGGCTGGCGTTCGACGTCGCCGTGGACCGGCTGGTCGCGGCCCGCGTCGGGCTGGGCGGCCGGGTCCTCGACCGCAGGGAGGCGGTCCGCGCCCGCGCCGGGGTCGACCTGGAGGACGTCGTCGGGGTCCTGGCCGCGTTCGGCCGCGAGCTGGTCGCCGGGGCGGCGCCGGGCGCGTTGTGCGTGGGGGTCGGCGCCTCGTACTGCGGGTTGATCAGGCGGACCGACGGCACCGTGCGGTACGGGCCGCACCTCGGCTGGGTGGACCAGGCGTTCGGCGCGGAACTCGGGGCGGGGCTCGGCCTCGGGCTGCCCGTCGAGGTGGGCAACGAGGCGCACATGGGGGCCGTCGCCGAGCACGTGCGCGGCGCGGGACGAGACGTCGACGACCTCGTCTACCTGCACGGGGACGTCGGCGTCGGCGGCGGCATCATCGTCGGCGGCGACCTCCTGGACGGCGACACGGGCTACGGCTGCGAACTCGGGCACATGCTGGTCAACCCGTTCGACGGGCGGCCCTGCCTGTGCGGGTCGCGCGGCTGCCTGGAGGCCGAGGTGGGGGAGGAGGCGCTGCTCGACTACGCGGGACGCTCCGGCGACCTCGTCGGCCGCGACGGCATCCGGTCCGTCGTCGCCCTCGCCCGGGCCGGTGACGGCAGGGCGCGGGACGCCCTCGACCGCGTCGGCGACTGGCTCGGCGTCGGCGTCGTCAACCTCATCAACCTGTTCAACCCGGCGCTCGTGGTCTTCGGCGGGATGCTGCGCGACGTCTATCCGGGCGCCGAGCCGCGCGTCCGCGCCCGGATCGACGCGCATGTGCTGCCGGTGTCGCGGGAACGGGTGCGCCTGGCCGTGACGGCCCTGGGCGACGACACCACGCTCGCCGGAGCCGCCGAGCTCGCCTTCGCCGGCCTCCTGGACAACCCCCTCACGACCCTGGCCGCCCTCCGCTGAGCCGGCCGTCCGGCGTCCGGCGGTCGCGGCGGGCGCACGCGCCCCCGGTTCGATCCGCGGGCCCGGGGGGCGTGCGCCTCACGGGGTCACGCGTAGAGGAAGTAGTAGCTGTACTTGCTCTCCCACTGGCATGAATAGTCGTCCCACCAGTTCTGGTCGACGCCCTGGGTGCCGATCCGCTCGCACTCCGCGTGCTCCCTGAAGACGCCCGCCAGTTTCTCGGCGTTCGCCGGGGCGGCGCCGATCGTCAGCGACACTCCAAGGACCATGACGGCCGAGACGAGAACAGCGCGTGCCTTTCGCATTCGTCCTCCTGCGACTGGGGAGATCATGTCGGTGGACATTATCACTCACCGCTCCGGCGGGATTGTCGCGGCGGAATCGCGGGCCGTCAGGTCATGAAAGTTTCATCGGCGTGAAAGACGCCGCGGGGATGTATCCGACCGGCTGTGCATGCCATGGATCATCTGGGGCCGTCTCCGCGCCTTACAGCCCCAAAGTACGATTTATGCCGCTTTCCCGTTCTAAAGGAAACGAAACTTCGAAAACTTTGACCACCGTCGCGTAGGTGTCATATCGTCTCCCCGCCCATATCGATGTGAGCCGCGACACTCGAACAGGACGTTGTTCTCACAGGAGCTACAGGTCGGCGTGCTCATCACGGCCGCCCTGCCATCGGACGAGACACGGACGGCCACCCGGGGAAGCGGCGACCATCCGACCAACCGGAGTCGCACCATGCAAGCTCGAATCCGCACGGCCGCCGTCGGCCTGGCGATGACCGTGCTGGCCGCCGTCGGTGTGCCGGCGGCCATCGCGCCGCCGGCACACGCGACGCAGACGATCACCGACATCGCCTACGCGCCCGCGCAACCGGCCGGCAGCAGAGGGCATCTGCTGGACCTCTACCTGCCCGCCACCGGCATCACGCCACGCCCCCTGATCATCTGGCACACCGGCTCGGCGTGGAGCAGCGACGACGGCAAAGCCGGCGCGGACGCCATCGCCGCGATCTTCAACCCGCTGGGCTTCGCGGTGGCCGGCGTCAGCGTCCGCTCCAGCGCCCAGGCGATCTTCCCGGCCCAGGTGCACGACATCAAGGCGGCGATCCGCTGGCTGCGCGCGAACGCCGCCACGTACCAGCTCGATCCCGGCCGATTCGCGATCATGGGCGACTCCTCGGGCGGCTGGCTGACGGAGATGGCCACGCTCTCAGGCGGCGTCTCGGCGCTGGAGGGCGGCATCGGCACGACCGGCGTCTCCAGCGCCGTGCAGACCGGGCTCGCCTTCTACAGCCCGACCGACTTCCTGCAGATGAACGCGCAGAACCTGCCGACCGGCGGGCTGGACCACAACTCGCCCGCCTCGCCGGAGTCCCTGCTGGTCGGCTGTCCCATCCAGACCTGCCCGGCCACGGTGGCCCAGGCCAACCCGATGACCTACGTCGACGCCAACGACCCGCCGCTGATGTTCCTGCACGGCCAGGCCGACTTCCTGGTGCCGCACGGGCAGAGCGTGCTGCTCTACAACAAGATCAAGGCTCAGTGCGGGTCGGCCACCTTCGTCTCGGTGCCCGGCGCCGACCACATGATGCCGCAGATCATGGACCCCGCCCATTACGGCACGCAGACCGTCCGCACCACCAAGAACTGCGGCGAGACCGTCGGCACCGGCACCCTCGACCCCACCTGGCCCAACTTCACGACCTTCCTGCGCGGCGGGCTCAAGATGGGCACCTCCTGCGAGGTCACCTACGCCACCGAGGTCTGGAACGGCGCGTTCAACGGCAGCCTGACCATCAGGAACACCGGCACGACGCCCATCTACGGCTGGACCGTCACGTGGGCCTGGACGGGCAACCAGCAGATCACCAACGCCTGGAACGCCACGGTGACCCAGACCGGCACGCAGGTGACCGCCCGCGACGCCGGCACCAACGCCTACATCGGCCCCGGCTCCAGCCAGAGCCTCGGCTTCTCGGCGTCCGTCACCGGGACGAACGACATTCCCGCCCAGTTCAAGCTCAACAACCTCCTCTGCACGAGAGTGCCCGCCTGAGACGACCGGGGGTTCCGTCGCCGCGGTTTCCCGAATTTCATTCGGCGAATCCGCGGCGGGGAGCCGAATAGCGGCTTTCCCTTATTGCGCCACGTTCCGTCGAACCTTGGTCACGGAAGGTCGCGGATCACGATATTGCTTTATTCGGCGGGCCGCCCCTATCCTTACCCGGGACGGCCCGCCGGCGCATTTACCGTCGTATTCACCGACCGGCCGGGGGCCACGTGACTCCTGGCCGGAAATAAATCGGATAAGCGCTTTTCCCTGTCGAGGGCCGTTGTCCGGGATTCGTCGATGAGTTAGGGGGCGTGTGCGTACACCCAACATGTTCGTCAGGAGCCTGGGCGTTTACGTGCCTGACAGCGTGAGCGTCGAGCAGGCCGTCCGCGAGGGCTGGTACCCGGCCGCGGACGCCGAGAGGTTCCGGCAGATCGGCGCGGCGGTGGCCGGCGACATGCCGGCGCCGGAAATGGCGCGGCTCGCGGTCCTGGACGCCTACGAGCGGTGGGGCGAGTCCTCCCCGCGCGAACTGGACCTGCTGCTCTACCCGTCGGTCTGGCACCAGGGCCCCAACGGCTGGCAGCCCCAGCACTACCTGCAGATGCACCTCCTCGGCGGCGGCGTGCCGGCGCACGAGATCCGCAGCGGCTGCGTCGGGATGATCAGCTCGCTGGAACTGGCGGCGAGCTACCTCCAGGCCGCCGCCGACCGGCAGACGGCCATGGTGG
Organism: Nonomuraea sp. NPDC049646; assembly: GCF_044465525.1. Classification (NCBI taxonomy): domain Bacteria; kingdom Bacillati; phylum Actinomycetota; class Actinomycetes; order Streptosporangiales; family Streptosporangiaceae; genus Nonomuraea; species Nonomuraea sp. NPDC049646. Next base: position 22,728 of record NZ_JBITLU010000011.1, read on the forward strand.
TCTCCGCCGACAACCACGGCACTCCGCTGGTGGACCGCTGGCGGATGACCCCCGGGGCGCTGATCGGCGACGCCGCGGCCGCGCTCGTCCTCGGCAAGGACTACGGCATGGCCGAGCTGCTGTCGGTGAACATGACGGTGATCCCGGAGGCCGACGCCGTCAACGACGGCGCCTACCCGCTCTTCCCCCCGGACGCCACCGTCGGCAGGGGGCTGAGCTTCGGCGACCGGCACGAGGAGTTCCGGCAGCGGCTGCTCAAGGCGCAGGGCACCGGCATCCACCTGACGATCCAGAAGACGATGATGCAGCAGGTCGAGCAGACCCTGGACGAGGCCGGGATCGGCTTCGCCGACATCACCCGGGTGGCCTTCCCGCACGGCCGCCGCGAGGACCTGGACGGGCAGATGTCCTGGCTGGGCATCGACGAGGACCAGACGACCTGGGACTACGGCCGCCGCGTCGGCCACTGCGGCGCGGTCGACCAGTTCATCGCCTTCGAGCACCTGATCGCGACCGGCGGGCTGGTGCCCGGCGACCACCTGCTCATGGTCGGCTTCGGCTCCGGCACGTCGGTCGCCGCGGCGGCGTTCCGCGTCCTGTCCACCGCTCCCGTCACGAGAGGAGCCCGCGCGTGAGCGACGACGACCTCGCGCGGCGGCTGGTCGACTTCGTCCAGGACAACCTCGTCCTGGACGGCGACGACGTCGAGGTGGACGAGACGACCCCGCTCCTCGTGTCGGGCCTGCTGGACTCCCTGCGCACGGCACGGCTGCTGAACTTCCTCAGGAAGGACGTCGGCGTCCGGATCACCGCCGCCATGCTCGACCCCGAGAACTTCAGGGACGTCGCGACCATCGTGACGATGGTCAGACAACTCCAATCCGCTTAGCCGGGACGAGGACGGAAGTCATGCGGTACGCGGACACCTACATCGGCGGCGTGGGAACCTACCTGCCCCGGACCGTCGTCAGCGTCGAGAAGGCCGTCGCCAAGGGCTGGTACCCGGCGGCGGACGCCGAGCTGCACAACCTGGCCGGGGCGGTGGTCGCCGGCGACGTGCCGGCTCCGGAGATGGCCCTGCACGCGGCGCGCAGCGCGATAAAGCGCAGCGGCCGGGCGCCGGGCGACCTCGACCTCCTCCTGTACGCCTCGACCTGGCACCAGGGCCCGGACGGCTGGCCCCCGCACTCCTACCTGCAACGCCATCTCGTCGGCGGGGACGTCCTGGCCACCGAGATCCGGCAGGGCTGCAACGGGATGTTCATCGCCCTGGAACTGGCGGCCGGCCACCTGGCCGCCGCTCCCGGCAGGCAGGCCGCCCTGCTGGTCACCGCCGACAACTACGGCACCCCGCTGATGGACCGGTGGCGGATGGGCCCCGGCTACATCGGCGGGGACGCCGCCGCCGCGCTCGTCCTCACCAAGGACCGCGGGTTCGCCCGCCTGGCGTCGGTCTGCACGACGACGGTGGCCGAGGCCGAGGAGCTGCACCGGGGCAGCGAACCGCTGTTCCCGCCGGGCGTCACGGTCGGGCGCCGGATGAGCTTCGCGGCCCGCAACGAGCAGTTCCGGCAGCAGGTCATGCCCCAGGGCGAGGCCGGCGCGGCGTTGTTCAACATCCAGCGGGCGCTGATGGAGATCGTCGAGCGCGTCTTGGACGAGAGCGGGATCGAGGCCCGCGACCTGGCCCGCGTGGCGTTCATGAACTACTCCGAGGAGATCGTCGAACAGCGGTGCATGGCCGTGGTCGACCTGCCCATGTCCCGCTCCACCTGGGACTACGGCCGCACCATCGGCCACTGCGGGGCCGGCGACCAGGTCCTGTCCCTCGACCACCTGCTCACGACCGGGCAGCTGGGCCCCGGCGACCACCTGCTCATGCTCGGCACCGGGCCAGGGGTGACCGTCTCCGGCGCCGTGCTCGAAATCCTCGAAACTCCTCATTGGGCCTGACATCGAAGGGAAACGAACGCAGATGGTCGACACTCCGCGCGGCGCCAGGGTGGAACCAGTCGCGGTGGTCGGGATCGGATGCCGTCTTCCCGGCGACGTCCACTCGCCGGACGAGTTCTGGGACCTGCTGTGCGCCGGCCGCAACACGACCGGGCCGCTGCCCGCCGGACGCTGGCGCCGCTACGAGACCCGCAGCCCCGAGGACGCCGCCGCGCTGCGCGACGGCGTGCGGCACGGCAGCTTCCTGAGCGACATCGAGGGCTTCGACGCCGAGTTCTTCGGCCTGTCGCCCCGCGAGGCCGAGCTGATGGACCCCCAGCAGCGGATCCTCATGGAGACCGCGTGGGAGGCCCTGGAGCACGCCGGCCTGCCGCCGCACGAGCTGGCCGGGACCGACGCCGGGGTGTTCGTCGGCGTCTGCACGGCCGACTACGGCGGCCGGCTGCTGGAGGACCTGCCCGAGATCGAGGCGTGGACCGGGATCGGCGCCGCGACCTGCGCCGTGGCCAACCGCATCTCCTACTCCCTCGACCTGCGCGGCCCCAGCATGGCGATCGACACCGCCTGCTCGGCGTCGCTGGTCGCGCTGCACCTGGCCGCGCAGAGCCTGCGGCTCGGCGAGAGCGACGTCGCCCTCGCCGGCGGCGTCAACCTGCTGGTCACCCCCGGCCAGACCCTCACGCTCGGCACCGCCGGCGCGCTGGCGCCCGACGGGCGGTCGAAGTCGTTCGACGCGGCGGCCGACGGCTACGGCCGCGGCGAGGGCTGCGGCGTGGTCGTGCTCAAGCGCCTGTCCGACGCGCAGCGCGCCGGCGACCGCGTGCTCGCGCTGGTCATCGGCAGCGCCGTGAACCAGGACGGGCACACCAACGGCATCATGGCGCCGTGCGGCGAGGCCCAGGAGCACGTGATGAACCGGGCCTGCAGGCAGGCGGGCGTCGCGCCGTCCACGGTCGACTACGTCGAGGCGCACGGCACCGGCACCCGGCTCGGCGACCCGCTGGAGGCGGGCGCGCTGTCCTCGGTGTACGGCGCGGGGCGGCCCCCGGGCGACCCGTGCCTGATCGGCTCGGTGAAGTCCAACATCGGCCACCTCGAAGGCGCCGCCGGCATCGCCGGGGTCATCAAGGCGGTGCTCGCCCTCGACCGCGGGGAGATCCCGCCGAGCGTGCTGTCCGCGCTCAACCCGGCCGTCCCGTGGGAGTCCTCGGGCCTGCGCGTGGTGACGCGGCGATCGTCCTGGCCGCAGCGCGACCACCCGCGCCGGGCGGGCGTCTCCAGCTTCGGGTACGGGGGCACCGTCGCGCACATCGTGCTCGAACAGGCCCCGCCGCCCCGGCACGCGCAGGCGGAGGAGGCGCCTCCCCGGGCGGAGCGGCTCTTCCCGCTGTCGGCCGCGTCGGAGCAGGCCCTGCGTCAGTACGCGGGCCGGCTCGCCGATCACCTGGGCACGGGCGTCGACCCGGCGTCGGCGGGGCACACGCTGGCGCTGCGGCGCACCCATCTGCCCCGCCGCGCCGTCGTGATCGGGACGGACGGCGACGAGCTGGCGGCCCACCTGCGCAGGCTCGCCGACGACGTGCCGGCCGAGGCGGTGCTCACCGGCGACGTGCTGCCCGAGCTCGGCCCCGGGCCGGTCTGGGTGTTCTCGGGGCAGGGCTGCCAGTGGCGCGGGATGGGGCGGGAACTGCTCGCCGTGCCGGACTTCGCGTCCCTGGTCGACGAGGTGGAGCCGATCTTCGCCGAGGAGATCGGCTTCTCGCCGCGGCAGGTCCTGGCCGACGGCGAGCTCGACTCGATCGACCGCGTGCAGACCATGATCTTCGTGATGCAGCTCGGCCTCGCCCGGCTCTGGAACGCGTACGGGGTCGCTCCGCGGGCCGTCATCGGCCATTCCGTCGGCGAGATCGCGGCGGCGGTGACGGCCGGCGCGATGACCGTCGCCGACGGCGCCCGCCTGATCTGCCGCCGCTCGCGGCTGCTGCGGCAGGCCGAGGGCAAGGGGGCCATGGTGATGGTCGGCCTGTCCTTCGAGGAGGCGGCGGAGCGGCTGGCCGGCCGGACCGACCTGGTGGCCGCGATCTCGTCGTCGCCGGTCTCCACCGTGCTGTCCGGCGACGTCGCCGCGGTCGAGGCGGTGGTGGAGGACTGGCCGGCCGAGGGCATCGTGGTGCGGCGGGTGGCCTCGGACGTCGCCTTCCACAGCCCGCACATGGACCCGCTGGCCGTCGAGCTGGCCGCCGCCGTCGCCGACCTGTCGTTCGGGCCGCCCCGCATCCCCATGTACACGACCGCGCTGGCCGACCCCCGGGCGATGCCCGTGCCGGACGGCGCGTACTGGGCGGCGAACCTGCGCGACCCCGTGCGGCTGACCGCGGCGGCGACGGCCGCGGCCGAGGACGGCCACCGCGTGTTCCTGGAGATCTCCCCCCACCCGGTGGTCGCGCACTCCGTCACTGAGACGCTGTCGGAGCACGGGTTCGAGGACGTGTTCGTCGGCACCTCGCTGCGCCGGAACCAGCCGGAGCTGCCGGCCTTCCTATCCGCGGTGGGCACGGCGCACTGCCACGGCGTCGAGGTGGACTGGAACCGGCTGCAGCCGTACGGCGGCCTCACCGACCTGCCGCCGTACGCCTGGCAGCACCGCCGCCACTGGCGCGAGGGCTCCGGCGACGACGACAACCGCGGTCACGACGTGCGCTCCCACACCCTGCTCGGAGCCGTGACCAGCCTCGCCGGCAGCCGCACCCGCGTGTGGCGGACCAGCCTGGAGGACGCCAACCGGCCCTACCCGGGCAGCCACACCCTCAACGGGGTCGAGATCGTGCCCGCCGCCGTGCTGGTCAACACGTTCCTGCACGCGGCCGAGGACGAGGACGTCACGCTCACCGGCGTGGAGATGACGCATCCGCTGATGACCGCGGAACGCCGGCAGGTCCAGGTCGTGCACGAGCCTCCGGCGGTCCGGCTCGCGGCCCGCACGCCGGCCGCCCCCGGCGAGCCGGAACCGGCCTGGCTGGTGCACGTCACCGCCGACGTGGCCGCTCCCGGCCAGGTCAAGCCCGACGTGCTGCCCGACGCCGGCGCTCTGACCGCGATCGACCCCGGGTTCGTGCATCAGCGGCTGGCCGCCGTCGGCGTGCCCTCGACGGGCTTCGACTGGACGATCGAGACGCTGCTGGGCGGCGACGGCGCGCTGCGCGCCACCGTCCGCACCGGGGACGCCGGGAGCTGGGCCCCGGCGCTGGACGCGGCGATGTCCGTGGCGCCCTGCGTGTTCCCCGGCGATCCGGTGCTGCGCATGGTCGTGCACATCGACGAGGTCGTGCTGACCGGCGCCCCGCCCGCGACGGTGGTCATCGACGCGGCCGTGGACCAGGGCGCCGACGACACCGTCCGGGCGCTGCTGGCCGACCTGGACGGCCGGGTGGTGGGACACCTCACGGGGCTGCGCTACCCGGTGATCGACGCGCCCGTCCCGGCCGAGGACGAGCTGGGCGGGCCCGCCGAGTCGTTCGCCGGGCTGGCGGCGGAGGATCTGCGCGACCGCGTCCTGCCCGAGGTGCGGGCGGAGATCGCGGCCGTGATGCGGCTGGCCCCCGAGGACCTGGCGGTCCGCCGTCCGCTGGTCGAGCAGGGGCTGGACTCGGTGATGACGGTCATGGTGCGGCGGCGTCTGGACAAGCGCTTCGGCTGCCGCCTGCCCGCGACCCTGCTGTGGCAGCAGCCCACCATCTCCGCGATCGCGGACCGGCTGGTGGAGCTGCTCGCGGCCGCTGGGCCGGAGGCGGCGGCGGAGGCTGTACCGGAGGGACTGCCCGCGATCGGCGGGTGAGAGCGCCGCGGGCGGCCCGGCGGGCGATCTCCCCGGGCCGCCCGCGGCGTCCCGTTGGGAGACCCGCCGGCCGGCGGCGTTCGGTCAGGAGCTCGCCGGTCGGTCGAGCCGGCGGAGCTGGTGGTCGAGGACCGCGGTCGCCTCCGCGATGTCCAGTTCCCCGACCAGCACCCCGTCGGCCAGCCCGCGCGCGAGCGCGAGCAGCACGTGAGCCTCCGCGCCCGCCTCGACGCCGGGGTCCGCGGCGGTGGCGGCCACGAGCGCGGCGATCTCGCGGTGCACCGCGTCGCCGCCCGCGCGGTACAGCTCGCGTACGTCGGGATCGGCGACGGCCCTGGCCAGGAACGCGTGCCCGGCCAGCAGCAGCACCGGAGCGCGCGAGCCCAGCTCGACGACGGCGAGCAGCGTGCGCCGCAGCGTGTCGGCCGGCCCGGCGGCCTCCCGCAGCGCCGCGCGGACATGGCCTTCGATCTCCTGCCTGAGCAGCTGCGCGCTCGCGCGCATCAGGTCGGCCTTCGCCCCGAAATAGTGCTGCACGAGCCCCTTGGAGACGCCGGCCTCCTGGGCGACCCCTCCGATGCTCACACCGGCCAGGCCGTCGCGGGCGCACAGCCGGAGCGCGGCGTGGGCGATCTCGGCCCGCCGCGCCGCGTGGTCCACCTGCTTCGGCACGGCCCCCCTTCCTTTGCGATACGAGTGTATCGTGACGTTGTTGCGATACGATCGTATCGCGAAGGGCGAACGAAGGATGCCGCACGTGAACGACCCTGTGGAAGCCAACATCGGAGCCGAGTTCCGCGCGCGGCGGCTCGGCCACTTCCGCGACGCCCCCGCCTTCGCGCGCTACCGCCGCGCCTACGACGACGCCATGGCCCGGCTCCCCGAACCCGGGCAGACCCACGACGTGGTGACCGGCTTCGGATCCGTCCGGGTCTACCGTTTCGGCGGCGGCGACGGCGTGCCGCTGCTCCTGCTGCCGGGGCGCACCTCGGCCACCCCGATGTGGGAGGCGAACCTGCCCGGCCTCGTCGCCCGGCGGCCGGTCTACACCGTCGACCTGCTCGGCGAGCCCGGCCTGTCGGTGCAGACCCGGGCGTTCGGCGGCGCGGACGACCAGGCGACCTGGCTGGCCGAACTACTGGACCGGCTCGGCCTCGGCCGGGTGCACCTGGTCGGGGTGTCCATCGGCGGGTGGAGCGCCTTCCACCTGGCCCTGCGGGTGCCGGAGCGGATCGCCTCGGTGAGCGTGCTCGATCCCGCCAACCTGTTCGGCCGGATCACCTGGAAGGTCGTCGTCTTCTCGCTGGGCTCGGTGGTGCCGTTCTTCCCCGAGTCGTGGCGCAGGAAGCTGCTGAGCTGGATCTCCGGCGGGGCCGACGCCTCCGCCGACGAGCCCGTCGCCAACCTGATCTCGGCCGGGATGCGGGACTTCACCGCCTTCCTGCCGCCGCCCGCGTACCCCACGGACGAGCAGGTGGCCGGGCTGGACGTGCCGGTGCTCGCGCTGATCGCCGGGCGCAGCATCATCCACAACCCGCGCAAGGCCGCCCTGCGTGCCCGCCGTCTGCTCGCCAGGGGCGTCGTCGAGTTGTGGCCGGACGCCTCCCACGCCCTCAACGGCGAGTTCCCCGACCGCGTCAACAGCCGCGTCCTCGCCTTCGCCGACGAGATCGACAGCGCCGGCGACAGCGCCGGGGGCGCCCCCGCCGACACGCACTGACGCCGCGATCCGGCGTGCCAGGCGCTGCCGGGGCGCCTCAGCCGGACTCCTCGCGGATCTCCTTGGTGGCCGAGCGGTAGGCGCGGGCGACGCCGGCGAGGAGGCCCAGCATCAGCGGCACCTGCTCCTGCGCGAACTGGCCGCGGATCTGCTCCAGGTGCCGCTCGGAGGTGACGCGGGTGGCGTGGTACTCGGCCATGCCGTCCTCCAGCAGTTCCACCGTGACCATGCGCCGGTCGCGCTCGCCGCGCACCCGCCGTACGTAGCCGGCCTTCTCCAGGCGGTCGATGAGCCGGGTCGCGGACGCGGACGGCAGCCCCAGTTCCTCCGAGATCGCCCCCACCGGGAGGGGACCGCGCATCTCCAGCAGGATGAGCGCCGCCACGTCCACATGGTGCACGCCGAGCCGGTCGGCGATGGCCTCGATGTGCAGCATGACCGCGATCAGGAACTCGCGGTAGACGTCCGCTTCTGGGTGGTTGTCGGTCACTCGCCACAATGTACTTCACAGCGATGTATCTTTGAATCGAAGTAACTTCGTTTTGGAGATAAAATGAACGTTGTCGTCATCGGCGCCGGAGTGGGCGGCCTGGCCGTCGCGCGCAGCCTGCTCGCCGCCGGCCACCAGGTGCGGATCTACGAACAGGCCACCACCATGCGCACGGGCGGCGCCGGGCTGAGCATCTTCAGCAACGGCGCCGCGGTGCTGCACGACCTCGGCGTCACCCTTGACGGCGTCGGCGGCCGGTTCGACCGGATCGACGCGCTGACCGCGGACGGCCGGCTGCGGCTCACCTCCGACATGGCCCACGCGGCCGCGCTCTACGGTTTCCCGAACAAGTCGGTCTCCCGCCGTCTCCTGCTGGAACGGCTGGCCGACGGGCTGCCCGGCGACCTGATCCGCTACGGCACGGCCTGCCGCACCGTGACCCAGGACGGCGACCGGGTGACCGCGACCTTCGACGACGGCTCGACGGCCACCGGCGACCTGCTGATCGGCGCCGACGGCCACCACTCGGTCGTCCGGCGCGAGTTGTGGGGCGACGTCCCCGTCCGGACGGCCACGTTCGGCACCTGGCAGGCCCTGAGCCGGATCGACATCGACCTCGCCCGCACCCATCTGCACCTCATGATCACCGGTAAGGAAGGTGCCTGCGGGATCATCCCCGCCGGTGACGGCAAGCTCCAGTGGTGGTTCGACGTGCGCTGGGCCCCCGGCGAGCCGCGCCCCGCCGCGCCCCTGGCCGAGCTGCGGCGCCGCTTCGGGCACTGGGCGTCGCCCGTCCCCGAGCTGCTCGCCCAGGCGTCGGAGGCCGACCTCGACTTCTTCGGCCACCACTGGCAGAAGGTGCGCAAGGAGTGGGGCAAGGGCCGCGTCACCCTGCTCGGCGACGCCGCCCACCTCATGCCGCCCACCCTCGGACAGGGCGCCAACCAGACCCTGGAGGACGTCTGGGTGCTCGGCCGCGAGCTGGCCAAGGGCGGCGACCCGGCGCAACGGCTGCGCGCCTACGAACGGGCCCGCTACCCGCACGTCAACCTGGTGTCCAGGCTGGCCCGGCGCAGCCCCGCCAACTGGCGCATCCCGCCGTTCGTCGGCCGGATGGTCTCCGAGACGTCCCAGAGCGGGTTGCTCGCCCGCTTCAGCAACCGCCTCACCGCCGCCCTCGCCCACTGAGAGCGGGCACGCCGGGTCGCGGGCTCCGGCGCCGGTGGTAGGCGTAGGTGACGGCGGCGAGCAGCGGCCCCCACAGCAGGAGCGGAAGGTAGCAGACGGCGAAGATCGCGGCCTCCCAGCCGCCCGCCTGGCTGGGGAAGTCCGGCGGGATCGGCTCGCCGCGCATGGTCACCCCGGCGAGCTCGGTCACGAAGGCCGCGGTCCACAGGACCGTGAGAATCACGGCGCCCGACGCCGCCGGAACGACGGCGGCCGGCGTCGGCACCCTGCGGCCACGCAACCCGGGGACCCAGCGGGGAAACCGCTCACCCCACGCGGCCACCAGCCCGACGGCGGTGAACGCCGCCAGCTCCGACACGATCGACAGGAGCACGACGTACAGCCGTTCACCGAGCCCGATCCCGCGGTCGAACGCCGCGGGCAACCGCCAGAGGCTGGACGGCAGCACGGTGAACGGCACGGCGTAGGCGGCGATCCGCGCCCAGCGGGGCACCCCGGCCACCGGCGCGTGGGCGGCCCGCCACGCCGTGCGCAGCCGCCCACCGGTCACCGGCGATCCCGCGGTCGCGGCGGCCACGGGGAGCGGCGCCGCGGCGCCGCGCGAACGATCAGTTCTCGTCATGGCGCTCACGCTAGGAACGACCGGGCCGCCCTGCCTCCCCCCGGCGGGGGAGTGCGGCCCCGGCGGCGTCGGCTAACGTCGGTCCACGTGAAACGCCCTCTCGCCCAGGCCGCGCGGGCCGGGGTCTACCAGCTCCTGGGCGCCGCGCTGCTGGCTCCGGTCGCCGCCGGGCTCGGCCTGCCGATCCTGGCCGAGCCGACGCCGGGCCGCCTGCTGGCGCTGTGGGCGGCGTGCCTGCCCGCCTCGGTGCTGCTCGCGCTGCTGCCGCTGACCCGCCGCCTGGAGGTGATCGCGCTGTCGGACCTGCTCGACGTGGACGTGCCCGAACGCGGTGACCGCCTCTACCTGGTGGCCCTGTCCAGCCTGCACCTGTACGTCGGCGGGACGCTCAGCGCGGCCGTCCTGGCGTTGTCCCCCGGCCTGCTGCCGCGGGCGTGGCAGGCGGCGCCCGGCCAGGTGGCCGAGGTGCTGCTGCTCATCGCCGTCGTGCTGGCCGCGATGGTCGCCGCCGGGCTCGGCCAGCGCTGGGTCGCGCGGCGGCTGCTGCGTTCCGAGCCGTCCCGGCTGATCGACGAGCTGGACCGCCGCCAGTCGCTCGCCCTGGAGCTGCACGACTCCGTCGGCCACGCACTCAGCGTCGTCCTGGTGCAGGCCATGGCGGCCGAGGCGGCGCTGCGCCGCGCCGCCCCCGAGCTCGCCGCCCAGTCGCTCGGCCACCTGACGACCACCGCCCGCAACGCTCAGCAGGAGCTCGACGTGCTGCTCGGCGTGCTCGACGACGGCGCGGCCGGCCGGACGCCCACCCTGGAGGCGCTCGGCACGCTCACCCGCGGCCTCGACGTCCGGGTCAGCGTCGGCCACCTCGGCAAGGTGTCGCCCACGACCTCGCGGGCCGCGTTCGCGATCGCCAGGGAGGCGCTCACCAACGCCCTGCGGCACGGGCACGGCCCGGTCACGCTCGCCGTCGCCGCCGCCGCCGAACTGACCCTGACCATGGACAACGCGACCCTGAGCAGGCCGGGGGAGCCGGGGCGCGGCCTTACCGGCATGCGCATGCGGGCCCGGCTCGCCGGCGGGACGTGCACCTGGGAGGAGGTGGGCGGAACGTGGCGCGTCCGGGCGAGCCTGCCGCTGTGATCCGGGTCGTCCTGGCCGACGACGAGCAGCTCATCCGCTCGGGCTGGGCGACCATGCTCTCCCTGCACGACGACATCGAGGTGACGGCCGAGGCCGCCGACGGACGAGCGGCGGTCACGGCCGGCGCCGGCGCGGACGTCGTGCTGATGGACATCCGCATGCCGGTCATGGACGGCCTGGCCGCGACCCGGGAGCTGGCCCGCCGCTCGCCGAGGACGCGCGTCGTCATGGTCACCACGTTCGAGAGCGACCAGCTCGTCTGGGGCGCCCTGCGCGCGGGAGCCGCCGGCTACGTGCTCAAACGCTCGCCCGCCGGCGAGCTGGTGGAGGCGGTCCGCCTGGTGCACCGGCGCGACGCGGTGCTCTTCCCCGACGCGCTGCGCCGCATCGCCTCGCCGCACGTGGGCAGCGCCCGCCAGAGCCTGCCCGTCGAGCCGACGCCGCGCGAGCTGGACGTCCTGCGGCACATCGCGCTCGGGCGAAGCAACGCGGAGATCGCCGCCGCGCTGCACGTCACCAGGGAGACGGTCAAGACGCACGTCGGCAACCTCCTGGACAAGCTCGGCGCCCGCGACCGCACCCAGGCGGCGGTGCTCGCCTACGAGCTCGGCCTCGTCGGCCCGGTCGGGGAATGATCCCTCTCAGGAGGGAGGTGGGGTACCGCATCCCGCTCAAGAGCGAGACGGGACTTCGCCCGCTCCGGCGATGTCCGGCAGGCCGCGGAAAACCAGGATTGGGGAGGTCATCACCGCTAAGGAGTCAACGAGATGAACCCCCGCATCGCCTTCGTCGCCGCCCCCGTGCTCACCTTCACCTACGGCGTCCTCCGCATCCTGGACGGCCTGGACGGCAGCCGCGGTCCCGGCCTGGCCTGGACGACCGGGCACCTGGCCTTCATCGGCGCCCTGGCGTTCTTCGCCGTGACCTTCCACGAGATGTGCAGGCTGGCCGGCCGCGGCCGTCTGGCGACAGGGCTGGCCGTAGCCGGATATGTCGGCATCACCACGCTGATCGCCCAGTTCTCCATCGACATCGTCGTGGGATTCCGCTCGGCCGACCACGCCGCGATGGGCGTGCTCTTCGACCAGGTCCAGTCGGTTCCCGGGGTGCAGCAGGTGGTCTACGACTTCGGGCCGATGTTGTTCTTCGTCGCCCAGATCGGCCTGGTCCTCCAGCTCGCCGTCCAGCGCCGCGTCAAGGCGTGGACGCCCGTCCTGGTGGTCGCCGACGTCATGGTGCCGTTCGTGGAGAAGGACCTCATGCCGCTGGGCGCCGCCTGCCTGCTGGTCTCCTTCCTGGCGATGGCCCGGGTGTCGCGGGCGTCCCGTGCGGCCGACGGCCGGCACCGCGTGGCCGAGCCCGCCGTACCGGCCGCCGTGTGACGATCGGGGTGCGACCCGTCGACCGCCTGGTGTCAGCACGCTGCTGAGGGGACGCGGCGCGGAGCCGCGGTTCACCTCCGCGGGCCGGACGGGCCCACGACGCCCGGCGACTGACACCCGGAACCAGCCCCGGGCGCGACGCTCACCGTCCGGGGGCGGCGGCGGGCAGGGTGAGGATCATGGTGAGGCCGCCCCCGGGGGTCTCGTCGGGCACGAGCGTGCCGCCCATGGCCTCGGCGAGCCCGCGGGACAGGGCCAGCCCGAGCCCGACGCCGGAGTGGTTGTCGCGGTCGCCGAGCCGCTGGAACGGCTGGAAGACGCGGTCGTGCGCCTCCGGCGGGATGCCGGGGCCGCGATCCATCACCCGGATCTCGACGTGGTCGCCGTGCCCGCTCGCGGTGACCAGCACGGTCCGGCCGGGCGGGCTGAAGCGCACGGCGTTGGACATGAGGTTGACCAGGACGCGTTCCAGCAACGCCGGATCGGCCAGCACGTCGGGCAGCTCGACGGAGACGTCCCCCTCGACGCGGTCCCGCAGCGGGCCGAGATCGTCGATGGCGCGCGGCACGATCTCTTCCAGCGCCAGCGGCTGAGCGCTCACCCCGAGCACGCCCGCCTGCAGGCGGCTCATGTCCAGCAGGTTGGCCACCAGCCGGTCCAGCTTGTCCAGCGACTCCTTGGCGGTGGCGAGCAGCTCGGACCGGTCCCGCTCCGACCAGGCGACCTCGGTGCTGCCCAGGCTCTCGACGGCGGCCTTGGCGGAGGCGAGCGGCGTGCGCAGGTCGTGGCTGACGGCGGCCAGCAGCGCGGTGCGCATCCGGTCGGCCTCGGCGAGCGGGCGGGCGAGCTCGGCCTCCTGCTGCAGGCGTTCCTGGCGCAGCGCGACGGCGGTCTCGGCGGCGAACGCCTCCAGCACCGTGCGGTCGGCGGCCTCCAGCGGCTCGCCCCTGGCCGCCAGGACCAGTTCCTCGTCGATGACGACGTCGGTGTCGGAGCGTCCCGGGCAGGTGGCGGGGGCGCCGCCGGAGGTCGCCACGATCCGCCAGGCGTCGGGGTCGGACTGCTGGTCGGGCACGCGGGCGGCCTCGGGCCGGCGTTCCAGCAGGGTGACGGAGGTCAGGCCGAAGGTCTCGCGCATGCGTTCCAGCAGCGAGGACACCGCGGCCTCGCCGCGCAGCACGTGACCGGCCATGGTGGACAGCAGCTCGGCGTCGGCGCCGGCCCGCGCGGCCTCCCTCGTCCGGCGGGCGGCGATGTCCACGATCGTGCTCACCGCCGCCGCCACCAGCACGAACACGACCAGCGCGAACAGGTTCTCCGGGGCGGCGATGGTGAACTCGCCGACCGGCGCGGTGAAGAACCAGTTGAGCAGCAGCGAACCGCCGACGGCCGCGGTGATGGCCGGCCACATGCCGCCCACCAGCGCGACCCCGACGGTGAGGCACAGGAAGAACAGGATCTCGCTGGGCAGCGACAGCATGTCGCGGAACGGCGCCAGCGCGGCCGTCAGCAGCGGCATCCCGGCCACCGCCAGCGCCCAGCCGCTCGCCCGCCGGGTGCGCGTGAGCGCGGCCCGCGTGCGGGCGGGCCGCCGGCGTCCCTGCTTGGCCTCCTCATGCGTGATCATGTGGACGTCGATCGAGCCGGACCGGGCGGTGGTCTCGACGCCGACGCCCCGGGAGAAGATCTGCGCGAAGCGCCCCCTGCGCGAGGCGCCGAGGACGAGCTGGGTGGCGTTGACGCCGCGGGCGAAGTCGAGCAGCGCCCGGGGGACGTCGTCGCCGACGACCTGGTGGTAGCTGCCGCCCATGTCCTCCACCAGCGTGCGCTGGCGGGCCAGGCTGGCCGGGTCGGCGCCGGCCAGCCCGTCGGCGCTGGTGACGTGCACGGCCAGCAGGTCGGCGCCCTTGGTGCGGGCGGCGATGCGGGCGGCCCGGCGGACCAGCGTGTCGCCCTCCGGCCCGCCGGTCAGGGCGACGACGACGCGCTCGCGGGTCTCCCAGGTGGTGGCGATGCCGTGGTCGGCGCGGTAGCGGTCGAGCTGGTCGTCCACCTTGCCGGCCACCCACAGCAGCGCGAGTTCGCGCAGCGCGGTGAGGTTGCCGACGCGGAAGTAGTTGGACATGGCGGCGCTGACCTTCTCCGGCGCGTACACGTTGCCGTGCGCCATGCGGCGGCGCAGCGCCTCCGGTGACATGTCCACCAGCTCGATCTGGTCGGCGCGGCGCACCACCTCGTCGGGCACGGTCTCGCGCTGCGGCACGCCGGTGATCTCCTGGACGACGTCGTTGACCGACTCCAGGTGCTGGATGTTCACCGTGGAGATCACGTCGATGCCGGCGTCCAGGATCTCGTCCACGTCCTGCCAGCGCTTGACGTTCTTCGAGCCGGGCACGTTGGTGTGGGCCAGCTCGTCGATCAGCGCCACCTTCGGCCGGCGGGCGATGACGGCGTCCACGTCGAGCTCGGTGAAGGTGGCCCCGCGGTGGACGACGGTCCTGCGCGGGATGATCTCCAGGCCCTCCAGGAGTTCGGCGGTGCGGGGACGGCCGTGGGTCTCGACCAGGCCCACGACCACGTCCCGGCCGCGTTCCCGCGCGCGGCGGCCCTCGCCGAGCATCGCGTACGTCTTGCCGACCCCGGGCGCCGCCCCGAGGTAGACCCGCAACCGCCCCCTCATGTCACTTCCCGTCGAGGGCGAGGTTGAGGTCGAGCACGTTGACCGCCGGTTCGCCCATGAAGCCGAGCGCCCGTCCGGTGGTGTGCCGCTGGATGAGCCGGTCGACCTCGGCCCGGTCCAGGCCGCGTTCCTTGGCGACGCGAGGGGCCTGGAGCTCGGCGTAGGCGACGGAGATGTGCGGGTCGAGCCCGGAGCCGCTGGCCGTGACCGCGTCGGCGGGCACGGCGGGGGCCCCGGCGGTCCCGCGCACGGGGACGGTCCGCCCGGCCGCGTAGTCCTCGCCCGGCTTGCCGCATTCCACCTTCCTGCCCTGGTAGGTGGGGATGAACGGAGTGGCCGGGCACGCCTGGTTGACGCTGACGGCCCGGTCGGGGAAGACCTTCAGCACCGCGCCGACGCCGTCCGGGGTGCAGTACGGGCGGGCGCCGCTGACGCCCTCCAGCTCGCCGGCCGCCCTGGAACGGGCGCAGACCTGGGTGAGCAGCGACTGCCGGCCCTCCTCACCGGCGACCGGCAGCGTGTCCACGACGTCCTCGGGGCCGAGGTTGCTCGCGCCGGACGAGGTCGGGTCGTAGCCGTCGCCCGCCGCCGACGGACGGGACTGGAAGTACTTCCTGACCGGGTTGCCGTCGGCGTCGGTGAAGGACTGGCCGATGAGCGAGCTGCCCACGGCCCTGCCGTCCTTCTCGACGAGCGAGCCGTTGGCGTGCCCGTGGAACAGGGCCTGGGCGACGCCGGTGGTGACCAGCGGGTAGACGATGCCGAGCAGCGCGGTCAGGACGGCGACGGCGCGCAGGGCGGCGAGGTGCTGGCGGACCCAGCTTGGCAGGCGTTCCATTTATGACATCCCCGGAAGGAACTGGATCAGCAGGTCGATGAGCTTGATGCCGATGAAGGGGGCGACGATGCCGCCCAGGCCGTAGACGTACAGGTTGCGCGAGAGCAGCTTGGACGCGCTGGAAGGCCGGTAGCGCACCCCGCGCAGCGCCAGCGGGATCAGCGCGACGATGACCAGCGCGTTGAAGATCACCGCGGCCAGGATCGCGGACTGGGGGCTGGACAGGCGCATGACGTTGAGCGCGTCCAGGCCCGGGTAGACCGCGGCGAACATGGCCGGGATGATCGCGAAGTACTTCGCGATGTCGTTGGCGATCGAGAACGTGGTCAGCGCGCCCCTGGTGATCAGCAACTGCTTGCCGATCTCGACGATCTCGATGAGCTTGGTCGGGTTGGAGTCCAGGTCGACCATGTTCCCGGCCTCCTTGGCGGCCGAGGTGCCGGTGTTCATGGCCACGCCGACGTCCGACTGGGCCAGGGCGGGGGCGTCGTTGGTGCCGTCGCCGGTCATCGCGACCAGCCGGCCGCCCTCCTGCTCCTTCCTGATCAGGGCGAGCTTGTCCTCGGGGGTGGCCTCGGCCAGGAAGTCGTCCACGCCGGCCTCGTCGGCGATGGCCTTGGCGGTGAGCGGGTTGTCGCCGGTGATCATGACGGTGCGGATGCCCATGCGGCGCATCTCGTCGAAGCGTTCGCGCATGCCCTGCTTGACGACGTCCTTGAGGTGGATGACGCCGAGCACGCGGCCCCGCTCGGCCACCACCAGCGGGGTGCCGCCGGAGGCGGAGATGCCGTCCACGATGTGGCCGACGTCGTCGGTGGGGTGGCCGCCGTTGTCGCGCACCCACTTCATGACCGCGGTGGCCGCGCCCTTGCGGACCTCGCGGCCGTCCAGGTCCACGCCGGACATGCGGGTCTGGGCGGTGAACTGCACCCATTCGGCGCCGTGGATCTCGCGTTCGCGCAGGCCGTACCGCTCCTTGGCGAACACCACGATCGAGCGGCCCTCGGGGGTCTCGTCGGCGAGGCTGGACAGCTGCGCGGCCTCGGCCAGCTCGGCCTCGGTGATCCCGTCCACCGGGACGAACTCGGCCGCCTGCCGGTTGCCCAGCGTGATCGTGCCGGTCTTGTCCAGCAGCAGCGTGGACACGTCGCCGGCCGCCTCGACCGCGCGTCCGGACATCGCCAGGACGTTGCGCTGGACGAGGCGGTCCATGCCGGCGATGCCGATGGCCGACAGCAGCGCCCCGATCGTGGTGGGGATCAGGCAGACCAGCAGCGAGACCAGCACGATGCCGGTGACGCCGTCGGCGTTCAGCGCGAGCGAGTCCGGCACGCCGGGGTTGATGGACTTCGAGTAGATGGCCAGCGGCTGCATGGTGACGGTGGCGACCAGGAAGACGATCGTCAGGGCGGCCAGCAGGATGTTGAGCGCGATCTCGTTGGGCGTCTTCTGCCGGTTCGCGCCCTCGACCAGGGCGATCATGCGGTCGACGAAGCTCTCGCCGGGCTTCTGGGTGATCCTGACGACGATCCGGTCGGACAGCACCTTCGTGCCGCCGGTCACCGCCGAGCGGTCGCCGCCGGACTCGCGGATGACGGGGGCGGACTCGCCGGTGATGGCCGACTCGTCCACCGAGGCGATGCCCTCGACCACGTCGCCGTCGCCGGGGATGACCTCGCCGGCCTCTACCACCACCAGGTCGCCCTGCCGCAGCTCGGGCGCGCCGACCGTGTCCCACCCGCCCTCGGCGTCGCCGCGCAGGCGGCGGGCCCGGGTGTCGGTCTTGGCCTTGCGCAGCGTCGCCGCCTGCGCCTTGCCGCGCCCTTCCGCGACGGCCTCGGCCAGATTGGCGAACACGACGGTCAGCCACAGCCACACGACGGTCGCCCAGGCGAAGAACGACGGATCGACGATCGCCAGGACGGTGGTGAACACCGCGCCGACCTCGACGATCAGCATGACGGGGTTGCGCCACAGCGTGGCCGGGTTCAGCTTCCTGACCGCGTCGGGAAGGGACCTGACGAGCTGCCGGGGATCCAGCAGGCCGCCGCCCACGCGGCCGTCCCGCCGCGCGGAAGAGGGTTTGTCCAGTACGGGGGTTGACATGTCAGGACAGTCCTTCTGCGATCGGGCCGAGCGCGAGTGCCGGGAGGAAGGTGAGGGCGACCAGGATGATCGTCACGCCGACGACCAGGCCGACGAACTGCGGCCGGTGCGTCGGCAGCGTGCCGGCGCCCTCGGGGACGGGCGACTGCGCCGCCAGCGAACCGGCCAGCGCCAGCACCAGGATGATCGGCAGGAAGCGGCCGAAGGCCATGCACAGGCCGAGCGCCACGTCGTACCAGGGGGTGTTGACGGTCAGGCCGGCGAAGGCGGAGCCGTTGTTGTTGGAGGCGCTGGTGAAGGCGTAGAGCACCTCCGACAGGCCGTGCGGGCCGCCGTTCAGCATGGCCGCGCGCTGCTGCGCCGAGCCCATCGCGCAGGCCGTGCCGACCAGCACCAGGGCCGGGGTGACCAGGAAGTACAGGGAGGCGAGCTTGATCTCGCGGGCGCCGATGCGCTTGCCCAGGTACTCGGGGGTGCGGCCGACCATCAGGCCCGCCACGAACACCGTGATCACGGCGAGGATCAGCATGCCGTACAGGCCCGAGCCGACGCCGCCGGGCGCGACCTCGCCGAGCATCATGTTGACCATCGTCATCATGCCGCCGAACGGCGTGTAGGAGTCGTGGAAGGAGTTCACCGCCCCGGTGCTCGTCAGGGTGGTCGAGGCGGCGAACGTGGCCGAGTTCGACACGCCGAAGCGCAGCTCCTTGCCCTCCATCGCCGCGCCCACCGCCTGCGGCACGGTCGCGTTCCCCGACAGCTCGAAGACGTTGGTGAGCAGGACGCTCGCCAGGGCCGGCAGGCCCATCACCGCGAGGATCGCGTACCCCTGCCGGACCTGGCCGACCAGCCGGCCGAAGGTGCGGGTGAGCGAGAACGGGATCACCAGGATCAGGAAGATCTCGAACCAGTTCGTCCAGCTCGCCGCGTTCTCGAACGGGTGGGCGGAGTTGGCGTTGGAGAAGCCGCCGCCGTTGGTGCCCAGTTCCTTGATGACCTCCTGCGAGGCGACCGGGCCGCCGGTGATGCCCTGCGTGCCGCCGGTCAGCGTGGTCACCTCGTGCACGCCCGAGAGGTTCTGCACCAGGCCGCCCGCCACCAGCACCAGCGCGCCGGCGAAGGCGATCGGCAGCAGGATGCGCAGCGTGCCGCGGACCAGGTCCACCCAGAAGTTGCCGATCGTGCCGGCCTTGCGGCGGGCGAACCCGCGCACCAGCGCGACCGCGACCGCCATGCCGACGGCCGCCGAGACGAAGTTCTGCACGGCCAGCGCGGCCATCTGGGTCAGGTGGCCCATCGTGGACTCGCCCGAATAGGCCTGCCAGTTGGTGTTGGTGACGAAGCTGATCGCGGTGTTCCAGGCGATGTGGTCGGTGACCGGCTCCATGCCCAGGCTCAGCGGCAGCTTGTCCTGCAGGCGCTGGAGGCCGTACACCACCAGGACCGAGATCACCGAGAAGGCCAGCACGCTGCGGGCGTAGACGGGCCAGCTCTGCTCGGTGTCGGCCCGCACCCCGAGCAGGCGGTAGATCCCGCGCTCGACGGCGTTGTGCCGGGCCGTGGAGTAGACGCGGTACATGTAGTCGCCGAACGGCTTGTGCACCAGGGCCAGGGCGACGATCAGGGACGCGATGAAGATCATCCCTGCGACGGTCGTGCTCATCAGAACCGCTCCGGGAACAGCAGGGCGGCGACCATGAAGATCACCAGGCCGGCGACCACGATGAGACCGGTGGCGTTGACGGCGCTCACAGCCGCTCCACCGCCCTCACGACCAGCCCGAAGACCACGAAGATCGCGATCGTCAGGGCGACGAAGATGACGTCGGCCATCCCCACTCCTCAGTTCGATGATGAGACCACTGCCGCCCCTCGACGGGCGGCGCGCAGGTCCAGCAAACGCCGGAAAATGGGGTGTTTTGCCGTTCTTGACGGTTTCCATACGGCCGCGGCTCGAATCTTGACGGCCTCCCTACGCGGCCCGTGCCCCCGGTGGCAGCCGGGTCCGGGCCGCGCCCGGGTCACGGCAGGAGGTCGCGCCAGCGTTCGGCCGAGGCCAGGGCGTCCAGGCTGATCTTCTCCAGGAAGGCGCCGCCCCTGGCCAGCCGGCGACCCGCGGGCGTGTCGAGCCCGAGCGTCTGCCCCGCCGTCTTGGCGACCTCCGCCGCCGCGAGCGTCTGCCGCGCGCTGATCACCGTCGAGTGGTACCAGGCGTCGTCGTCGACCACGTAGACGTCGCGGCGTCGTTGCGGGTCGCGTTCGCGCCTGATCAGGCCCTGCTGGGTCAGGTAGCCCACCGCCGTGGAGATCGAGGCGGGGCTGACCTTCAGCCCGCGCGCCAGCTCGGCCGCGGTGAGCCGGCCGTCCGCGCTCAGCCACAGGCCGATGAGCACGCGCGCCACCATCTTGGGCAGGCCCATCGCGACCGCCAGCTCGACGGCTCCCTCCTCCGCCTCGAAGACCTCGCGGTCCCGGGCCTCGGCCGGACGCGCCGGGGCGCCGCGCCGCGCCCGCCGCGCCGTCGCCTGGTGCGCCCGCTCGGGACGGTAGTCGCCGGGGCCGCCGTTGCGGGCGACCTCGCGGCTGATCGTCGAGGTCGGCCGGTCGAGCCGCCTGGCGATCTCGGCGTAGGAGCGGCCTTCGGCGAGACCGGTCGCGATGCGCCTGCGGTCGTGCAGGGTCAACCTTCCTTCTGCCACGGCACCACTATTGCGTTCGCGTTCACACAATGCAACGTTTCATTGCATTCAGCCTCAGCGTCAACGTACCGAATTCACGCGTTCTACCTGCGCTTATGTAGTTCTGTTGATTGACGGAATTTCTGAAAGCAACGTAGCTTTCAATCATGTTGAACATCGTCTCGGTGGCGGGGCTGCGCAAGTCCTACGGCGCTCACCGCGTTCTGGACGGCATCGACCTGTCCATCCCCCAGGGCAGCGTCTTCGCGCTGCTCGGCCCCAACGGCGCGGGCAAGACCACCACGGTGCAGATCCTGTCCACCCTGATCAAGGCCGACGCCGGCGAGCTCCGGGTCGCCGGGCACGACCTGTCCAGGGAGCCCGACAAGGTGCGGGCCGCGATCGGCGTCACCGGCCAGTTCTCCGCGGTCGACGGCCTGCTCACCGGCGAGGAGAACCTGCGGCTCATGGCCGACCTGCTCCACCTCGGCCGCGCCGAGGGCCGCCGCCGAGCCGGCGAACTGCTGGAGCGCTTCGACCTCACCGGCGCCGCGGGCAAGCCCGCGGCCGCCTACTCGGGCGGCATGCGCCGCCGGCTCGACCTCGCCATGACCATGGTCGGCACGCCCAGGCTCATCTTCCTCGACGAACCCACCACGGGCCTGGACCCGCGCAGCCGCCGCACGATGTGGCAGATCGTCCGGGACCTCGTCCGGCAGGACGGCGTGACCATCTTCCTGACCACCCAGTACCTGGAGGAGGCCGACGAGCTCGCCG
The DNA here is from genome assembly GCF_044465525.1 of Nonomuraea sp. NPDC049646. Lineage (NCBI taxonomy): Bacteria > Bacillati > Actinomycetota > Actinomycetes > Streptosporangiales > Streptosporangiaceae > Nonomuraea > Nonomuraea sp. NPDC049646. Next base: position 44,133 of record NZ_JBITLU010000011.1, read on the forward strand.
ACCGCATCGCGCTGCTCAGCCAGGGCCGGCTGGTGGCCGAGGGCACTCCCGAAGAGCTCAAGCGCATGGTCCCCGGCGGGCACGTCGTCGTGCGCCTCGCCGACCTCGACGGCTACCGCAGGGCGGTCTCGCTGGTCGGGGCGAGCTCGCGCGACGAGGAGTCCCTCACGATGCAGATCCCCGGCACCGGCGTCGGCGCGTTACGCGAGCTCCTGGAACTGCTGGACGCGCACGCCGTCGCCGTCGCCGAACTGTCGACGCACACGCCCGGCCTGGACGACGTCTTCCTGGCCCTGACCGAGGAGCCCGCACGATGAGAGCCGTCACCGACTCGGCGACGATGTTGCGCCGCCAGATCAGGCACATGTGGCGTTACCCCACGCTGATCCTCACCTACGCGGGCGTCCCGGTGGTGTTCCTGCTGCTGTTCGTCTACGTCCTGGGCGGCATCATGGGCGCCGGGATCGGCGGCGACCGCGCCGCGTACGTCGCCTACGTCACGCCCGGCATCCTGATCATGACGATCGCCAGCGCCGCGCAGGGCACCGCGATCGCGGTGGCGATGGACATGACCGAGGGCATCGTCGCCAGGTTCAAGATCATGGCCATCGCCCGCGTCTCGGTCCTGACCGGGCACGTGCTCGGCGCGCTCGTGCAGAACTTCACCGCGATCGCGGCCGTCATGCTGACGGCCCTGCTGATCGGCTTCCGCCCCGCCGCCTCCGTGCTGGGCTGGCTGGGGGTGGTGGGCGTGCTGGCCATGTTCACCTTCGCCATCACCTGGCTGTCGGCCGCGCTGGGCATGGTCACCAGGAACGTGGCCACGGCCAGCAACCTGCCGATGCCGCTGATGCTGCTGCCGTTCCTGGGCAGCGGCGTGGTGCCGCCGGAGTCGATGCCGGGCCCGTTGCGCTGGTTCGCCGAGCACCAGCCGTTCACGCCGGTCATCGAGACCCTGCGCGCGCTGCTGGCCGGGCGGCCGGCGGGGCCCGGCCTCGCGGCGGCGGCACTCTGGAGCGCGGTCATCGCGTTGGGCGGGTACCTGTGGGCCCGCCGGCTCTACAACCGGTGAGGTTTCCCGGTGGGGCCGGTCTTCCCGCTGACGGACTCCTGGTAGAGGTCGGCGTAGGTGCGGGAGTCCTTGATCAGGCCGTCGGCGAAGGCGGCGACGTCCGCGCCGATGAGTTCCATGACTCCCTTGCCGGCCGCGACGCCCTCCTCGAAGAAGTCGACGATCCCCGGCAGCAGGGAACCGTCGGTCAGCCCGACCGGCCCCACCTTGAAGTAGTACCGCTGCATCTCCTTGTAGACGATCTGGTAGTCGGGCGGCAGCGCCTTGACCCGCGCCAGGTGCGCCCGCCACTGCTTCTTGCCCTCGATGATGTCCTGGATGCCCATGTCAGCCTCCCAGCCGGCCCAGCTTCTTGGCGACGTTCCTGTTCAACTGCTCGCGCCAGCGGTCGCGGAAGCTGCGGCCCCCTGACTCGCCGGCCAGGGCCGCGCAGAATCCCGGGATGTCGTCGCCCAGCACCTCGTGGACGTTCTGCCCGTCGGCCGCCGTCTCCTCCAGCAGCCCCAGGACGCCGTCGAAGATCGGCATCAGGTTCCGGCCGGTGAAGTCGGAGTAGTGGAAGAGCTGACCCTTGATCTGGTCCCAGGCCGCCCGGTGGTCGGCCGGCAGCGCCGCGGCCCGGGCTTCGAACGCCTTGTAGTCCCTGCTGAGATCGCTGCCGGTGATGGTCTCCCAGAAGCTCATTTCCCGCCCTCCTTGAGCTTGTCGATCCGGGATGTGATGTACGCCCATTTCGCCCAGAACGTCGCTAGTTCCGCGCGTCCCGCGTCGTTGAGCGCGTAGAACTTGCGCGGCGGGCCCTGTTCGGACGGTCGTTTCGTCACCTGGACGAGCCCGTTCTTCTCCAGTCGCAGCAGGATGGTGTAGACCGTCCCCTCGACGACGTCGGCGAAGCCCAGGTCGTTCAGCCGGCGCGTGATGGCGTACCCGTAGGTCTCCTCGCTGCCGATGATCTCGAGCACGCAGCCCTCAAGCGTGCCCTTCAGCATCTCCGTCAGGTTGTCCATGGTGGCTCTTCTCCCGCCCCCTCCTGTGCTACTCGGTGCCACCGAGTACTGCTGTACGGTAACACCTGGTACCGGGGTCAGGCTTCCCAGGTGACGGGGAGGCTCTTGACGCCGTAGATGTCGGCGGACTCCGGTCGCAGGGCGACCTGGTCGGCCGGTACGGCCAGGCGCAGGGTGGGGAAGCGGCCGAGCAGCGCGGGGAAGGCGACGCGCATCTCGACGCGGGCGAGCTGCTGGCCCAGGCACTGGTGGATGCCGTGGCTGAAGGCCAGGTGGCCGCCGTCCTGCCGGCGCAGGTCGAGGGCGTGGGGGTCGGGGAAACGCTCGGGGTCGCGGTTGGCGGTGTTGAGGGACAGGATGACCATCGTGCCGGCCTTGACGGTCTGGCCGGCCAGCTCGACGTCCTCCAGGGCCACCCGGTAGAACTGCTTGGCGACCGACAGGTACCGCAGCAGCTCCTCGACGGCCTGGTCGGCGAGCGCGGGGTCGGCGCGCAGCGCGGCGAGCTGGTCGGGGTTCTGCAGCAGGGCGAAGGTGCCGAGGGCCAGCATGTTGGCGGTGGTGTCGAACCCGGCCGACAGCAGGATCAGGGCCATGCCCTGCAGCTCCTCGTCGGTCAGGTCGCTGTCGAGCAGGTCGCTGAGCACGTCGTCGGTCGGGTGGGCGCGCTTGGCGGCCACGAGCTCGGCCAGGTACTGCCGGGTGGCGAGGTAGGCGGCGATCAGTTCCTCGTCACCGGCCTCGCCGCCGAGGAACTTGTCGATGTTCTCCTGGAAGCGCCCCCGGTCCTCGTACGGCACGCCCAGCAGCTCGCAGATGACGATGGCGGGGATGGGCTTGGCGAACGCGGTCACCAGGTCGGCGGTGGGGCCGGCCTGCTCCATGGCGTCCAGGTGCTCTGCGGTGATCTGCTCGACGCGCTCGGTGAGCAGCCGCATCCGGCGGACGGTGAACCTGCCGACCAGCGGCTTGCGGTAGCGGCCGTGCTGCGGCTCGTCCATGAGCAGGAACTCGCCGGGCGGGGCCGGGGGCACCTCGATGTCGCCGTAGTCGATGGTCGGGTGGTGGCTCATGAGCTCCTTGCGGGAGCTGAAGCGGGGGTCGGCCAGGATCGAACGGGCCAGGTCGTAGCCGGTGACCAGCCAGCCCTGGTGTCCGTCGGCGAAGGGGAAGCGGCTGATGGGGCCGTGCTCGCGGGCCTCGACGAGCTCCTTCGGCGGGTCGAACGGGCAGCCGGGACGGCGTTCGGCGGGCATCGGCGTGACGGTGTGGAGAGAGTCGGTCATGAGCGTCCTCCTAGGAGATCTTGCGGCGGTAGGTGTTCATGGCGAAGACGTAGGCGACGACCAGGATGCCGACGCACCAGGCGAGGGCGATCCAGATGTCGTTGCCGGCGGGCTGCTCGGCGAACAGGGCGCGGACGGCGTTGACGATGGAGGTCACCGGCTGGTTCTCGGCGAAGACGCGCACCACGGTGGGCATGGTGTCGGTGGGCACGAACGCCGAGCTGAGGAACGGCAGGAAGATGAGCGGGTAGGAGAACGCGCTCGCGCCTTCCATGGTCTTGGCCGACAGGCCGGGGATGACGGCGATCCAGGTCAGCGCCAGGGTGAACAGGATCAGGATGCCCGCGACCGACAGCCAGGCCGACAGGCCCGCGCTCGATCGGAAGCCCATGAGCAGGGCGACGAGCATCACGACCACCAGCGAGACCAGGTTGGCCACCAGCGAGGTCAGCACGTGCGCCCACAACACCGACGAGCGCGCCGTCGGCATGGACTGGAACCGTTCGAAGATGCCGCCCTTCATGTCCATGAACAGCCGGTAGGCGGTGTAGGCGATGCCGGAGGCGACCGTGATGAGCAGGATGCCGGGCAGCATGTAGTTCACATACGAGTCCGACCCCGTTCTGATCGCGCCGCCGAACACGTAGACGAACATCAGCATCATGGCGATCGGCATGATCGCGGTCGTGACGATGGTGTCGGGGCTGCGGGAGATGTGACGCAGGGACCGTCCCAGCAGGACGGTGGTGTCGCCGAAGAAGTGCTTGCTCATCGTGGTGGTCCTTAGGCTTTCGTGCCGACGAGGGTGAGGAAGACGTCCTCCAGGGTCGGCTGCTTCTCGACGTACTCGACCTTGGCGGGCGGGAGGAGCTGCTTGAGCTCGGCGAGGGTGCCGTTGACGATGATCCGGCCCTCGTGCAGGATCGCGATCCGGTCCGCGAGCTGCTCGGCCTCGTCCAGGTACTGGGTGGTGAGCAGCACGGTGGTGCCCTGGGCGGCGAGGTCCTTGACGGCCTGCCACACCTCGATGCGCGCCTGGGGGTCGAGGCCGGTGGTCGGCTCGTCGAGGAAGATGACCGGCGGGTCGCCGATGAGGCTCATCGCGATGTCGAGGCGGCGGCGCATGCCGCCCGAGTAGGTCGCCGCCTTCCGGGCGCCCGCGTCGGTCAGCGAGAACCGTTCGAGCAGGTCGTCGGCGATCTTGCCGGGGTTCTTGAGGTGCCGCAGCCGGGCGACCAGCACGAGGTTCTCCCGCCCGCTGAGGATCTCGTCCACGGCGGCGAACTGGCCGGTGAGGCTGATGGACTCGCGCACCTGGGCGGCCTGCCCGGCGACGTCGAGGCCGTTGACCCTGGCCGTGCCGGCGTCGGCCTTGAGCAGCGTGGACAGGATCTTCACCAGCGTGGTCTTGCCCGCGCCGTTCGAGCCGAGCAGGGCGAAGATGCTGCCCCGCGCCACCTCGAAGTCCACGCCGCGCAGCACGTCGAGTTCCTTGTACGACTTCTCCAGGCCGTGCACCTGGATCGCCGGAGCTTGTTGTGTCGTCATCACTTGGCCCTGTCTTCTCTTCCGGGGGGTCTCGCCGTCGGCGCAGCTACTCAGTGGCGCTGACTACTGGCTACATAGTGGCACGAGGTACTAGTACCTAGCAACACCGAATAGTCGTGATCGTCGTGGTGGTCATGGCGTCCACCTTCGCGGGCCGCGCTGACACCGCGCCGACGCCGTGCTGACACGGCACAACCCTGTCCTGACGCCGTCAGGGGCGGCGGGATGAACCTTTCATCGCCCGCGGGACGTTCGCGCTGGTCGCCGGGGCCGGGCGAGGGCCGAGGTTGCGGTGCGGACGAGCGCTGTCGTGCAATTCACGGTGATCGCCATTCGCACAATCCGACCCTTGATGAAGGGAGAGCCGATGCGTCGCGGAATCACCGCCCTGGCGCTTGCCGCGGTCACCGCCCTGGCGCCCGTCCTGGCGAGCACGCCGGCGGAGGCCACGTCCACGCTCCAGGTCGTCTACACCGGCCTGCCGTACGACATCTGCGTCTCCTTCGGCCAGTCGGGCCAGCAGAACGGGCGCTGGCAGACCTGGTGGTGCAGCACGCACTATCCGCAGAGCTACCCGGGCTCCACCACCTACGACCTGTGGGCGTACGTGGACTGACGCCCTTCTTCCGCATAATCCGCCGGATAAGTTGCGTACGTGGGCAATCAGGCCCGAACCTATGATCTCGGGGGACGTACCACATAGAGATCATGAGGGCGGATGGGCACCAAACGGGGCGCGGGGGCAGCCATCGGCTGGACGGCGCTGTCGATCGTGATTCCGGGCGCGGCCCATCTGCGGGCCGGGTACCGCCTGCTCGGGCTGGCGCTGCTGGGGCTGTTCCTGGCCGCGGGCGTGGCGGTGGCCGTCGTGGTGGTCTCGGCGGGCGGCTGGGCCATGGCGACCCAGGCCGCCTGGGCCAAGGCGATCAGCGGTGGCGCCGTCGGCGTCGGCGTCGCGTGGGGGCTGCTGGTGGTCGCCTCCTACACCGTGCTGCGGCCGCGGCGGCGGCTGGTCTGGTCGGACGGCGTGGCGCTGCTGCTGGTCGCGGCCGTCGTGTCGCCGTTCGTGGTGGCCTCGCAGACGGTGTCGGAGGTCGACGCCACGCTGACCGACGTGTTCAACGCCCCCGAGCCCACGCCCATCAACCACGCCGACCCGTGGGCCGGCCGGACGAGGGTGAACATCCTGCTGCTCGGCGGCGACGGCGCGCGCGGCCGCAACGGGACGAGCATCCGCACCGACAGCATCAACGTCGCCAGCATCGACGTCAGGACCGGCGACACCGTGCTGTTCGCGCTGCCCAGGGAGATGGAGAACGCGCCCTTCCCCAGGGACAGCGTGATGGGCCGGCTGTTCCCGCCGCCCAAGGGCTTCTACATCGCGGGGGCAGGGCGGGAGTCGGAGGACCTGCTGAACGGCGTCTGGGCCTACGCCGACACCCATCCCACGCCGTTCCGCAACTCGCCCACCCGGGCCCCCGACGCCGTCAAGGACGCGGTCGGCGAGATCCTCGGCCTCAAGATCGACTACTACGTGCTGGTCAACATGTGGGGCGTGGCCCGGCTGATCGACGCGCTCGGCGGCGTGCGCATCCACGTCGAGCAGGACATCTGCTACGGCGTGGGCCGCAGCGACGGCGGCGTGATCAAGGCGGGCACCCGCCGGCTGAACGGCAACGACGCCCTCTGGTACGGCAGGGCCCGCGACCACGACGGCTCCAACTGCGCCGGAGGCGACAACCACACCCGGATGCGCCGCCAGCACTGCGTCATCTCCGCCATGCTCGACCAGCTCGACCCGGCCAACGTGCTGCTGAAGTTCAAGCAGCTGGCGGGCGCGGCCCGGCAGACGTTCCGCACCGACATCCCGCGCGGGCTGCTGCAGGACCTGGTGCCGCTGGCCGACAAGGTCAAGGGCGCCCGGGTGGGGACGTTGTCGATCGTCCCGCCGCGCTACAACCCGGCCTATCCGGACTTCCCGCGCATCCGGGCCGACGTCCGCAGGGCCATCGTCCGGTCGCACCGCGCGCCCGCCACCGTCGCCGCGGGCACGCCGTCCGCCGGGCCGTCGGGCACGCCGTCCGCCCGTCCCTCCGTCACGCCCACCAGGACGGCGATGGCGTCGTCGGGGAAGCTGGCCGACTCCTGCGTGGCCTGATCTACCGGCTCCCGCAGGGGCCGGTGGGCGCCTGGCCGAGGCTCACCCGCAGGGCGTTCTCGATGAACTCGCTGTTCTGCTTCTTGGACACCGTCTCCGACTGGGTGAGGGTGCCGGTCATCGCGAGCCGCTTGTCCGGCACGTAGATCTGGAACGCGCCGAAGAAGCCGCTGTGCCCGTAGACGGCTTCGCCGGTCGCGGTCAGCCGGGCGATGCCCAGCCCGTACGGCGATCCGGCCTTGACGCTCTGCGGGGTGCTGCGCAGCATCGTCCGCAGCGTCGCCGGGCTCTTGAAGAGCCTGCCCTCGAACAGGCCGCGCATGAACCGGTTGAGGTCGGCCCCGGTCGAGACCAGGCCGCCGCCGCCGAACGTGTCGAAGGTCGGGTTGTAGTCGTAGGTGTCGCGCTCGCCGAGGTAGTTGTGGGCGCGCGGGCCGCGGTGCGGCTCCCACCACTCCAGGTACGTGCGGTCCATCTTCAGCGGCTGGAGCAGCAGCGACCGGTACAGCCGGTGCAGCGGCTCGCGGCCGGCCCTCTCGATGACCATCCCGGCCAGGACGTAGCCCGTGTCGGAGTAGTGGTAGCCCTTGCCGGGAGCGAAGTAGGGCTTGCCCGACCGGAGCGCCCAGTCCACCAGTTCCATCGGTTTCCAGGTCTTGTCCGGATGGTCGAGCACGTACTGGAACCACTTCTCGTCCCCCACGTAGTCGTACAGGCCGGCGGTGTGGTCGAGGAGCTGCCGGACGGTGATCCGCGACCCGTACGGGATGCGCGCGACCAGCTTCCGGTCCAGGTATTCGCTGATGGGGGCGTCCAGGCGCAGGTCGCCGCGTTCGGTGAGGCGGAGCGCGAGGGCCGCGGTCATCGTCTTGGTGACGCTGGCCGTGCGGAAGGCGTCGGAGCTGCGCAGGGCGCGTCCGCCCAGCTCGTACGCGCCGGCAGCGCCGTCGAAGGCGCGGCCGGGGCCGGTCACGGTGAGGATCGCGCCGGGCACGGGCGGCGTGACGACGCCGTCCAGCAGGCAGCGGAGCTGCTCGTCCGTGGCGTCCGTGGCGTCCGTGGCGTTTCGGGTCGCGGTGGCGGGAACGTGCGCCGTCCGGGCGTGAGCCGGGACGGCGAGGCCGCCGCCGAGCACCACGCCGGCCAGGACGACGCCGAGCACGCAGGTTTTCCGGACGTGATGATGATTTTTTGACCGCATGGCCAGGATTTAATCCAGATGGTATGAGTGAGACAAGAGGTTCGCCCGGATCTTGCGGTTTCCCGCACCGAGGAGGTGCCGCCATGCCCGACCCCGGCTGGGACGAGTCCCTGCTGCCCCGGGAGCGCGAGGTGCTCGCCCTGATGGCCGAGGGCTGGTCCAACACCGGCATCGCCGAGCGGCTGTACGTGTCACTGAGCGCGGTGGAGAAGCACGTCACCGCGGTGTTCGCCAAGCTCGGCCTGCCCGCGTCGGCGGCCGGCAACCGCCGGGTGCTGGCGGTGCTGCACTACCTGGCGGCGACCGGCCGGCCCGGAGAACGACCCGGAGAACGGCCCGGAGAACGGCCCGGCGAGGGGTGGGGGAAACCGCACAGTCGGTGAGCGGGGCTTGCCGCACGCCGTCCGCCGGGCTTGAATCCTGGCCATGCGGTCAAAAATCGATCAGGACGGCCAGAAGAAGGCCTCGTTCATCGAGGAGGCCCGGCGGCGGCAGATCGTGGAGGGCGCCATCTCCACCATCGCCACCGCCGGGCTGCCCCAGGCGTCGCTGGCCCGGATCGCCCAGGACGTCGGCGTCAGCAGGGGCGTGATCTCCTACCACTTCGCCGGCCGGGACGAACTGATCCAGCAGGTCGTCAACGCCCTGTTCACCGAGACCAACCGGTTCATCAAGGCCCGGGTGGACCGGGCGCCGGACGCCCCGCACCGGCTGCGCGCCTTCATCGAGGCGAGCTTCGAGTTCATGGCGGCCAACCGCGCCAACTTCGTCGCGCTGGTGGACATCTGGGGCAGCTTCGGATCGCCCGAGGCCAAGCGCCGGTTCAACGCCGACATGTACGACCCGTGCCGCCACCACCTGGAGGGCATCCTGCGGCGCGGCCAGGACAGCGGAGACTTCCGCGACTTCTCGCCGCGCACGCTGGCCGTCACCGTCCAGGGGGCGATCGACGGCGTCATGCTCCAGTGGGTCTTCGACGAGGAGGCCGTCGACCTGGCCGACTGCGCCGCCGAGCTGGTCATGATGTTCGACATGGCCACCCGGCGGCGGGCGTGACGGCCGCGCCGCCGTCCGGCGGGGGAGCGGCCGGGCGGATCGCGGGCGGGCTCGGCGGGCTGCTCAGGGACCGGGCCGCCGCCCACGGCGACCGGGTGCTGTTCCGCTTCGAGGGCGTCGAGACCACCGTCGCCCAGGTGGAGCGGCGGACCGACCGGCTGGCGGGCGTGCTGGCCGCGCACGGCGTCCGCCGCGGCGACCGGGTCGCGGTGATGCTGGGCAACGGCGTCGGCTTCCCGGTCGCGTGGCTGGCGATCGCCAAGCTGGGCGCGGTGATCGTCCCGCTGAACCCCGGGTATCGCAGCGCCGACCTGGCCCACGTCGTCAAGGACTCCGCGCCGGTGCTGGCCCTGGCCGGCTCGGCCGCCGCGGCCGGGGCGCTGCTGGCGCTGGGCCTGGGCGAGGTCGGGCTGCTCGACCCCGCCGACGCCGGGCCCGCGCCCGGACCCGTCCCCGCGGGCGCCTTCGACGCGGGGGCCGAGACCGCCGCCGCGGCCGGTGCGTCCGGCCTGCCCGACGTCGGCTGGGACGACCTGCTCAACCTCCAGTACACCTCGGGCACCACCGGGTTCCCCAAGGGCTGCATGCTCACCCACCGCTACTGGCTCCACCTGGCCGAGCTGGCGGCCGACGTCGCCGCCGTCACCCCGGACGACGTGGACCTCACCGCCCAGCCGTTCTACTACATGGACCCGCAGTGGAACACGGTGCTGTGCCTGCTGACCGGCATCCCGCTGGTGATCCTGCCGCGCTTCTCCGCCTCCGGCTTCTGGCCGGCGGTGCGCGAGCACGGCGCCACCTTCTTCTACGTCCTCGGCACCATGCCGCTGCTGCTGCTCAAGCAGCCGCCCGACCCCGAACTGGACCGGGCCCACCGCGTCCGGCTCGTCCTGTGCTCGGGCATCGCGCCCGCCCGGCACGCCGCGATCGAGGAGCGCTGGGGCGCGCCCTGGCGGGAGGCGTACGGCAGCACCGAGGCCGGGGTCGTGCTGGCCGTCCGGCCGGAGGACACCGCGTGCGTCGGCACCGGCGCCATGGGACGGCCGGTCCCCGGCAAGGAGGTCAAGATCGTCCGGGAGGACGGATCCGACGCCGCGGACGGCGAGGTCGGCGAGATCATGGTCCGCGGCCGGCCGATGCTGACCGGCTACTGGAACCGGGACGAGCCGCTGCTGCGCGACGGCTGGTACCCCATGGGCGACCTCGGCCACCGGGACGCCCACGGCCACTACCACCTGGTCGGGCGGCTCAAGGAGATGATCCGGCGCGGCAGCGAGAACATCGCCGCCGCCGAGGTGGAGGCGGTGCTGACCGGCCACCCGGCCGTGCGCGCCGCCGCCGTGATCCCGGTGCCCGACGAGCTCCTGGGCGAGGAGGTCAAGGCGTTCGTGCAGCTCGCCGAGCCCGTCGAGCCGCACGAGCTGGTCGCCTACGTCAGGGAGCGGCTGGCCGACTTCAAGACGCCGCGGTTCGTGGAGTTCGTCGAGACGTTCCCGATGACGCCGTCCGAACGCGTCGCCAAGCACCTGCTGCCGCCCGGACGGGACGGCGCCTACGACGCCCGGGAGGGCAACCGATGAGCACCGATCTGCGGGTGCGCCGCACCGGCTCGGCCCTGGTGGTCGCCTTCGACCGGCCCGAGGTGCTGAACGCCTTCCGGCAGCGCACCTACGGCGAGCTGGTCGCCGTCCTGGACGAGGCCGCCCGCGACGACGCGGTGGGCGCGCTGGTGCTCACCGGCACCGGCCGCGCCTTCTCGGCCGGGACCGACCTGAAGGAGGCCGGCGCGCAGCTCGCCGCCGGGTCGGACGCCGACCTGGTCGAACGGACCGCCGCGCTCCAGGACCTCACCCGCCGCTTCACCACCCACCCCAAGGTGATCATCTCGGCGGTCAACGGGATCGCGGTCGGTGTCGGCGTGGAGCTGGCCATCGCCAGCGACCTGCGGCTGGCCGGGCACGCCGCCTCGTTCGCCTTCAAGGAGGTGCACCGCGGCCTGTTCCCGAGCAACGGCGTGCTCTACTCGCTGCCCCGCCTGATCGGCCACGGCCGCGCGGTGGACCTCCTGCTGACGGGCGAGACCGTCGGCGCCGCCGAGGCGTACCGCGCCGGGCTGGTCAGCAGGCTGGTCCCCGACGCCGACCTGCTCGACACGGCGCTGGAGCTGGCCGAACGCATCGCCGCCGCGGCGCCCACCCCGGTACGCCTGATCAAGCAGGCCATGCGGCAGGTCTGGGAGCTGGACCTGGAAGAGGTGCTCGACCTGGAGTCCGAAGGGCTGCTGGCCTGCCTGCGCGGCCAGGACGTGCGCGAAGGCGTCCGCTCCTTCGTCGAACGACGGCCCGCCGTCTACCGCGGCCACTGACGGCGGCCACTGACGGCGGCCACTGACAGCGGCCACTGACCGCCGCCACCCGTACCGCCCCCGCGATCAACCAGACCCCGGCCCGGCCATGGGCCGGGGTCCGACCTCCCCTATCCGAGAACAGCAGGGAGCCGAACGCCATGACCGGGCACGACAGCGGGGGATCGCTCCACCGCGGACTCAAACGACGTCACATGACCATGATCGGGCTCGGCGGCGTCATCAGCGCCGGCCTGTTCGTCAGCAGCGGCAAGGTGATCGCCGACACCGGCCCGGCGGCGCTGGTCGCCTACGCCCTGGGCGGCCTGATCGTCGTCCTGGTGATGCGGATGCTCGGCGAGATGGCCGCCGCCCGGCCCTCGGCGGGCTCGTTCGCCGACTACGCCCGTACCGCCCTCGGGCCGCGGGCCGGGTTCCTGGTGGGCTGGTGCTACTGGCTGTTCGCGATCGTCGCGGTCGCGTTCGAGGGCGTGGCGGGGGCCAAGCTGCTGCACTCGCTGTCCGGCGCCGTCCCCGTGCTGCCGACGGCCGTCGCGCTGCTGGTCGCGCTCACCGCGGCCAACCTGGTCTCGGTACGGCTGTTCGGCGAGACCGAGTTCTGGCTGGCCTCGGTCAAGGTCGTGGTGATCGTGGCGTTCCTCGCCGCCGGGGCGCTGTACGTCCTGGGGCTGTGGCCGTCCGGCGGCGGCGCCGGTCTCACCGCGCTGACCGGGCACGGCGGGTTCGCCCCCAAGGGCTGGGGAGCGGTCCTCACCGCGCTCGTCACCGTGCTGTTCTCCTACTTCGGGGCGGAGATCGTCACCATCGCCGCCGCCGAGTCGGCCGAACCGGCCAAGGAGGTCGCGCGGGCCACCCTGCGGGTGGTGTGGCGGGTGCTCATCTTCTACGTCGGCTCGGTGCTGGTCATCCTGGCGGTCGTGCCGTGGGACCGCGTCCCGTCCAACGGCGCGGACAGCCCGTTCGCCGCCGCCATCGCCGAGCTCGGCATACCCGGCGCGGCGACCCTGATGACCTGGGTGATCCTGGTCGCGGTCGTGTCGGTGATGAACGCCGCCCTGTACGCCGCCTCGCGCGTCCTGTGCGCGATGGCCGCCCGCGGCGACGCCCCGGCCGCGGCTGCGCGGGTACGGGCGTCCGGGGTGCCCGCGCCCGCGCTGCTCGGCGGCGGCGCGCTCGCGCTGGCCCTGATGGCCGGCGCGTTCGCGGTCGGCGACGACGCCTTCGACCTGCTGATCAACACCGCCGGGCTGCTGGTGCTGCTGCTCTACGTCTTCGTGGCGCTCAGCCAGCTCCGGCTGCGCCGGCGCATGGAGGCCGAGTCGCCCGAGCTGCTGCGGCTGCGCATGTGGGGGTTCCCGTGGCTGAGCCGCGTGGTGGTGGCGCTGCTGGTGCTGGCGTTCGCCGCCGTGGCCTCGTCCGCCGAGGCGCTGCCGGTGGTGGGGGCGGTCGCCGTGGCCGTCGGCGGCACACTGCTCGCCTACGAGATCAGATCCCGCCGCAAACGCCCCGCAGACGCGCTCGCCTGAGCAGCCGCCCGGCCACTGCCCCGACCGCTGGCTGAGCGGCCGCCCCGCCACTGGCCCGAGCACCGGCCCGGACACCGGCTCGGGCACCGGCCCGAGCGGGTGGGCACATGGCCGGTCGGGGGACCTCAGGGGCGTCGGCGCCGTCAGCCACCGCGGCCCGCGCCTCCTCGCTCGCGCTCGGCGATTCCGTAGGCGCGGGTCGGGCCGCCGCCGGACGGGCCAGCCTCGACAGCCGGATGACAAAGAGACGAGCCTGGTCTCAGGCATATCGCAGTTGCGAATTTTCGCAATTCGTATGACACTTATCCCGTCAGGACAGACGTGCAGACGGGAGACAGTGTGAGCGAGGCGTTCGCTGCGGCGATCCGGCGCCGGGTGGATGAGGCGGCCGGCGCGCTGCGCGCCGCCGAGCAGGACGGCGACGCCGACGCCGCGCTGGCCGCCGCCGGCGGGCTGGACGAGGTGCTGCGGATGGCCCGCGCACACGGCGTGGACACGGACGAAAGCCCCGCCGCAGCCCCAGGCCCGGCCCGCGGGGGAGAGGGGGCGCGCTGATGTCCGTCCCCCTGTACGAGGCCAAGGCCGAGCTGTTCCGGCTGCTCGGGCATCCGGTGCGGATCCGCGTCCTGGAGCTGCTCCAGGACGGCCCGATGCCGGTGCGCGACCTGCTGGCCGAGATCCAGGTGGAGCCGACCGGCCTGTCGCAACACCTGGCCGTGCTGCGCCGCTCGGAGCTGGTCACCGCCCGCCGCGACGGATCGACCGTCGTGTACGCGCTGTCCGGCGGCGACGTGGCGGAGCTGCTGCGCGCCGCCCGCCACCTGCTGCAGGCCAAGCTCTCCGGCCGGCACGCGCTGCTGAACGAGCTGCTTGAGTCGGAGGCCGGCGAACGGTGACCTCAGTGCTCCGGGCGGGCTGGGCCCGTCTGCGCCCCGTCCTGCCCGGCCGGGCCGATCTGGCCGCGTTCGGCCGTCATCCGCGCCGCGACCTGCTGGCCGGGCTGACGGTGGCCATCGTGGCGCTGCCGCTGGCGCTCGGCTTCGGCATCTCCAGCGGGCTGGGCGCGCAGGCGGGGCTGGCCACCGCGGTGGTGGCCGGCGCGCTGGCCGCCGTCTTCGGCGGCTCGGCCCTGCAGGTGTCCGGGCCGACCGGGGCGATGACGGTGGTGCTCGTCCCGATCATGCACGCGCACGGCGCCACCGGCGTGCTGACGGTGGGGCTGCTGGCCGGGCTGCTGCTGCTCGGCCTGGCCCTGGCCCGGGCGGGCCGGTTCATGATGCTGGTGCCCGCGCCGGTGGTGGAGGGGTTCACCCTGGGCATCGCCTGCGTGATCGGCATGCAGCAGGTGCCCGCCGCGCTCGGCGTGCCCACGCCTGCGGGTGACAAGGTGCTGGCCGTGGCCTGGCAGGCGGTACGCGACTTCGCCGCCCGTCCGAACTGGGCCGCCCTCGCCATGGCCGCGGCGGTCGCGGCGCTGATCCTGGTCGGCGGACGCCTGCGGCCCGCAGTGCCGTTCTCGCTGCTCGCCGTCGTAGCCGCCACCCTCGTCGCGGAGCTGGCGGGGCTGCCGGTGACGCGCATCGGCGCCCTGCCCGCGGGGCTGCCCGCCCCGTCCCTGGAGTTCCTGGACGTCGCCGCGCTGAGCTCCCTCGTCGCCCCCGCGTTCGCCGTGGCCGCGCTGGCCGCGCTGGAATCGTTGCTGTCGGCCGCCGTCGCCGACGGCATGAGCGTCAACCACCGGCACGACCCCGACCGCGAGCTGTTCGGCCAGGGCATCGCCAACCTGGTGGCCCCGCTGTTCGGCGGCGTCCCGGCCACCGGCGCGATCGCCCGCACCGCCGTCAACGTGCGCGCGGGCGCGTCCTCCCGGCTGGCCGCGCTCGCGCACGCCGCGATCCTCGGCGTCATCGTGTTCACCGCCGCCGGCCTGGTCGCCCGCATCCCGCTGGCGGCCCTGGCCGGGGTGCTGCTGGCCACCGCGGCGCGGATGGTCGAGGTCGGCTCGGTGACGTCGATGGTGCGCTCCACCCGGGCCGACGCCGTCGTCCTGGCCTCGACCGCGGTCGCGACTCTCGTTCTCGACCTGGTCACCGCCGTCATCCTCGGCCTGATCGTGGCCGGGGCGCTCGCGCTGCGCGCCATCGCCAGGAACGTGCGCCTGGACACCGTGCCCCTTCAGGCCGACCTGCCCGGCGACCACGACGCCGAGGAGCACGAGCTGCTGGCCGAGCACATCGTCGCCTACCGGCTGGACGGGCCGCTGTTCTTCGCCGCGGCGCACCGCTTCCTGCTGGAGCTGTCGGAGGTCGCCGACGTCTCGGTGGTGATCCTGCGCATGTCCCGCATCACCACGATCGACGCCAGCGGCGCCCTGGTCCTCGGCGACGCCATCACCCGCCTGGAACGACGCGGCATCACCGTGTACGTCTCCGGCATCCGGGACGGCCACCACCGCCCGCTGCGCGCCCTGGGCGCCATCGCCCGCCTGGACGAGGCCGGCCAGGTGTTCGCCTCGACCCCGGAGGCCATCACGGCGGCCCGCCGCCACCTCCACCGCACCGGCGTCCTCCCCGCCCCCATCGGCTGACCACCGACGACGGCGGGGCGGGCCGGTGTGGTGGCGCGATCAGTAGCAGTACCAGGAGAAGGCGTTGTGCTCGTCGTGGAAGGCGGCGTGGGACAGGCCCGCGCCGTGTTGCCAGCGGCACGCGTCGTGCATGTTGATGCCGTGCATGGTGCCGTCCACGCCGACGCAGCGCCAGCTCCAGACCGATTTCGGATTCTGGGCCACCGAATTGAGGTGGCCCAGGCTCTGGCAGTACGCGTGCAGCCGGTCCAGGCCCGGCTGGCCGGTCGCGGGGCCGGCTGCGGAGCCTGCTGCGGGGCCGGCCGCCTGGGCGGGTGACGCGGTGGTGGCGAGAGCGGCCAGGCCGAGCCCGGCGGCGAGTGCGGTGGCGGCGAGGGCCGCCGTGACCTTCCCGGTCCGGGGGCGCGGCGCGCTGGATGCGTTCACGGGTCTCTCCTTCGCTGGGGGCGGCCCGGTCGGCCGCCTCGCATCCCACGCAAGCGGCCGGGCCGGGGTGTCCAACAGCAGGTCGGACGGACCCGGACGGACTCGTCTGCACCCGCCCGGCCCGGCGCGCGACCAGGACCGCCGGGCCTGGCCGGCCGTGAGCGAGACGGCCGGCCGTACGGCGGAGAGGGCCGGCCGCGACGCCGGCGGCGAGCGGAGCACCCGCGCGGGCCCGAACCCCACGCCGAGCCCGGCGCCGGCCGTCTCGATCCCCGTCGTGTACGCCGAGCTGCGCGGCGGCAACCACGCCTTCGACCTGTACCACTCGGTCCGCTGGCGGCCGGGCTCACTCGGGAGTCCGGTCCAGCAGCCCCTGGGCCAGCCGGCGGACGGCCGTGCGCAGTTCCGGCGGCGACCGGATCGTGAACGGGAAGCCGAGCCCGGCCAGCATGGTGGCCATGCCGTCCAGGGACTCGGCGCGCATCCGCAGCAGCACTCCGTCCGGGGTCTCGGTGAGTTCGGCCACCGACGGCGGGACGCGACGGGCCGCCTCGGCGAGGGGCACGTCCAGGACGACCTCGACGAGGTGCGCGTACGGCACCCGGGCCAGCGAGGCGGTGACCTGCCGTACCGGGTCGGACTCCGCGGGGATCTCGTAGGAGGCCGTCCCGGGGACGACGGAGGAGATCCGGTCGAGGCGGAAGGTGCGCAGCTCGCCGGACAGGTGGTCGAGGCCGGTCACGTACCAGCGGCCGGAGTGGAAGACCAGGCCGTGGCCGTCCAGTTCGCGTTCGGTGGCGGAGCCCTTCCAGGAGCGGTAGCCCAGCGTGACCCGGCGGCGGTCGCGGATCGCGGCGGCCAGGGTCAGCACGGCCCGGCTCGCGGGCGTCCGCGCCGCGCGTGCGGCGAGGGTGAAGTCGAGGGTCTCCTCCAGCGCGCCGGCCTGCTGCCGCAGCGTGTCCGGCAGCACCCGCCGGATCTTGGCCAGGGCGGCCTCGGTGGCCTCGGCGGCCAGGCCCAGGCGGCGGCCGGCGAGCAGGCCGAGGACCACGGCGGTGGCCTCGTCGTCGGTGAGCATCAGCGGCGGCAGCTTGTAGCCGGGCATCAGCCGGTAGCCGCCGTACCGGCCGCGCTCGGCGGCGACGGGGATGCCCAGGTCGGCGAGCCGGGCGGCGTAACGGCGGACGGTCCGTTCGTCCACGCCGAGCCGCTGGGCGAGGTCGCGGCCGCCCAGCACGTGGTGGGCCTGGAGCAGTTCGAGCATCGCCAGCATCCGGGTCGCCGGATATGACACAGGTCACCCTCTTAATCCGGGCGGGTTCTGTCCGCTTGCGGCTTTAGCGTAGCGACATCGGCTCACTTGGAAGGACGACGAGATGGCGAACTACGTGCTGGTACCCGGATTCTGGCTGGGCGCCTGGGCCTGGGACGAGGTGGCCGACGAACTGCGCGCCGCCGGGCACCAGGTACGGGCGGTCACCCTGACGGGGGTGGCGGAGCGGGCCGGCGAGCTGTCACCGGAGGTCGGCGTGGAGACGCACGTCGCCGACATCCTGGCGGCGATGGACGGCTGGGACGACGTCGTCCTGGTCGGGCACAGCGGGGCGAACGTCCCGGTGACCGCGGTCGCCGACCGGCATCCCGAGCGGCTCAGCCGGGTCGTCTACGTGGACGCCGGGCCGCTGCCGTCCGGGGCGGCGGTGATCGACTTCAACGACGAGGACACCCAGAAGGCCTGGCGCGCCCAGGTCGGGGACGGCCACGCGCTCGACGTCCCCGCCTACGAGGAGGGAAAAGGCAAGTTCGCGGGCCTGACCGAGGAGCGCTGGGAGCAGATCCGCGCCAAGGCGACGCCCCAGCCGTGGGGCGCGGTCGTGCAGCCGGCGCGGCGGCCGGAGCGCATCCCGGCGACGCCGAAGACCATGGTCGCCTCGACCATGCCGGTGGCGGTGATCCGCGAGCTGATCGACTCGGGGAACCCGGCGTTCGCCGCGCTCGGCACGCCTGAGTGGACGTTCGCCGAGCTGCCGACCGGCCACTGGCCGATGTTCTCGCGGCCGGCCGAGCTCGCCGCGCTGCTCTGACGTCCGCGGCCCGCCGGGGAAGGCCGGGTCAGCGCGGCTGCCCGCGGACGGGGGCCTGCTCGGGCGGGCGCGGCGTGCCGTCCAGGTAGGCGAGCACGGCGCGGACGCGGCGGTGGCCGGAGTCGTCCGGCGCCAGGCCGAGCTTGGCGAAGACGTTGCCGATGTGCTTGTGGACGGCATTGTCGGAGATGCGCATGCGCTCGGCGATGGTGGCGTTGTCGTGCCCCTGAGCCATGAGGGCCAGGGACTCCCGCTCGCGGGCGGTGAGGGCGGCGAGGGGGTCGTCGGCGCGGCGGGCGAAGAGCTGGGTGACCACTTCCGGATCCATGGCGGTGCCGCCGGCCGCGACCCGCCGCAGGGCGTCGACGAACTCGGCCACCCGGCCGATGCGGTCCTTGAGCAGGTAGCCGATGCCGCCGCGGCCGTCGGCGAGCAGCTCGCCGGCGTACTCGCGCTCGACGTACTGCGAGAGCACCAGGATCGGCAGCGCGCCGTGCTCGCGGCGGGCCCGCAGCGCGGCGTGGATGCCCTCGTCGCGGAACGACGGCGGCAGCCGCACGTCGACGATGGCGATGTCGGGACGGTGCTCGGCGACGGCGCGCAGGAACGCCTCGCCGTCGCCGACGACCGCGGCGACCTCGCAGCCCCTGGCCGCCAGCAGCAGCTTCAGCCCGCCGGCCAGCAGGACGTTGTCCTCGGCGATCACGACCCGCAAGGGACCTCCTTCGACGATCACGATGCGCACGGCATCCGGACGGCGAGCGTGGTGGGGCCGCCCGGCGGGCTGTCGAGGCGGAGCGTGCCGTCGAGGGCGGCGACCCGCCGGCGGATGCCGGGGATCCCGGTGCCGCGCGCCTCGTCGGCGCCGCCCCGGCCGTCGTCGGTGACCTCGATGGACAGCACGTCGCCGGCGCGCTCGATCCGCAGGGACGCCCGCGTGGCGGCGGCGTGCTTGGTCACGTTCGTCAGCGCCTCGGCGATCACGTAGTAGGCCACCGTCTCCACGGACGGCGGCAGCGCGCCCAGGCCGGCGAGCTCGATGTGGACCGGCACGCTCGACCGGGCGGCCAGCGCCGTCAGCGCGCCGTCGAGCCCGCGGTCGGCGAGGATCGGCGGGTAGATCGTCTGGAGCACCGCGCGCAGCTCGGCCATCGCCTCCTCCGCCGTCTCGTGCGCCTCCTGGAGCAGCAGGGCGACCGTGTCCGGGTCGTCGGCGAGCGACTCGCGGGCCAGGCCCAGGTGCATGGCGATGGTCACCAGGCGGGCCTGCGTCCCGTCGTGCAGGTCGCGTTCGATGCGCTGGAGCTCAGCGCCATGGGCGTCGACCACGCCGACCCGGCTCCTGGTCAGCACGTCGACCCGCGCGGTGAGCCGCTCGCGGGCCGACGGCGCGAGCAGCGCCAGGGACAGCCGGGCGTGCAGCCGGGCCAGTGCGGGCAGCCCCCACCAGGCCGCCGCGCCGAGGACGACGATCTGGGCCGACCCCCCGCCCAGCGCGGTCGCCCAATCGTCGACGGCGACGTCGAAGAACGAGAACAGCGTGGGACGCGCCTCCGCCGGGAACGCCCGCCACGAGACCATCGCCACCGCGGCGACCACGATGTTGCCCAGGCACAGCAGGGCGGCCAGCCCGAACGGGAACCCGGTGACGACGTGCGCGAGCGCCCAGGCGAGATCCCGCCGCCCGCCCGGCACCCCGCCGCCCGGCACCCCGCCCGGCACCCCGTCGGACGGGACGCCGAGCAGCCGGCCGGCCCGCCGGCGGTGCCAGGCCGCCCAGCCCCGCCCCGCCGCCGGCGCGAGCAGCACCGGGAGCACGAGCGCCGTGGCCACGGCGGTGGCCAGCGTGCCCAGCAGGTAGGCCGAGCCGGACGACAGCCGGGAGACCGAGCCGGACGACAGCCGGGACCTCGGACCGGAGAACAGCCGGGAGATCGAGCCGGGGAAGGCGCGGTCACGCATGCGCACCTCCTCCTGACCTGCGTACCGGGGCACCAGTATCCCGTCGCCGTCCGGGGCCGGACACTACAGCGGGCTGTACCAAGGGCGTGCGGCGGGCTGTATCGTGCCGGGCGTCCGGCCGCAATAGCGTCCCCGGCCATGAAACCGACACGTGTGCGGCCGCCCGGTCGCCTGGTCCCCGTCCTGGCCCTGATCGCCCTGTCCGTCGCCGTCGCGCCCCCGGCCGGGGCCGACGCCGGCGCGCCCGCGGCGACCGGCCGGAAACCCCCGGCGCTCGACTGGAACCGCTGCTCGCAGGGCCCGGACGACGCCGTCGGCAGGCAGCTCGACCAGGCGGGCGCGCGCTGCGCGGAGCTCGCCGTCCCGCTCGACCACTCCAGGCCGGACGGCCGCGCCATCAAGCTCGCGCTGTCCCGCCTCCCGGCGACCGACCGCGCCCACCGCATCGGCACGCTGGTGCTCAACAGCGGCGGCCCCGGCGAGAGCACGCTCGGCATGCCCCTGCGGACGCGCGCGGCCATGAAGGACGTCGCCGCCCGGTACGACATCATCGGCCTGGACCCGCGTTTCGTCGGACGCAGCACGCCGCTCGACTGCGGCTGGCCCATCGGCCTGTGGCTGCGCTCGGCCGGCTCGACCCGCGCCCGGTTCGACCACCAGGTGGCGGTGCAGCGCGACCTGGCCGAGCGCTGCGCCCGGCGGCACGCCGACGTGCTCCCGTACGTCAACACCCGCGACACGGCCCGCGACATCGACCTGGTGCGCCGCGCCCTGGGGGAGCGCCGGATCTCCTTCCTCGGCTACTCCTACGGCAGCTACCTGGGCGCGGTCTACACGCAGATGTTCCCCGGCCGCACCGACCGGGTGGTCCTGGACAGCGCGGGCGACCCGGACAAGTGGGGCCCCAGGGCGATGCGGGGCACCGAGGACGAGGCGGACCGCGCGCTGCGCGCCTGGGCGTCCTGGGCCGCCGGACGCCACGGCGTCCACGGGCTCGGCGCGACCCCCGCTCGCGTGCTCGCCACGGTGGACGCGATCGTCGCCGCCGCGGAGAAGCGCCCGCTGCGCGTCGGCCGGTACGAGGTGGACGACCAGGCGGTCCCGTACCTGCTCTCCGTCGGCTCCGCGAACGACCGTCCCGAGGCGCGCGCCGAGTTCGCCGCCACCGTCCGGACGCTGAACGAGGCCGCGCACGGCCGCCCGGCCGAACCCGGCCCGGAGCTCGCCGGATTCCTGGCGTTCGTCCTGACCAGCGCCGGTTCGCCGCTGGCCGGCCCGGCCGCCGCGATCACCTGCGGCGACCGGGCCGCGCCGGGCGACCCCGACGTCTACTGGGACGACGTCCAGCGCAGCCGGGCGCGCCACCCGCTCTTCGGCCCGGTCAAGAACAACATCTGGCCCTGCGCCTTCTGGCCGGACGAGCCGCGCGAGCCGCTCACGCACGTCGCCAACCCCACCCCCGCGCTGATCGTGTCCGCCACCGGCGACACCGCCACCACCTACGAGGGCAGCAAGGCCATGCACCGGGCGCTGACCGGCTCCCGCCTGCTCACGCTGCGCGGCGTCATCGCCCACGGGATCTACGGCGAGTACGGCAACGCCTGCGTGGACGCCAAGGTCAACGCCTACCTGGCCACCGGCGCACTCCCCGCCGCCGACCAGACCTGCCGCCCCTGACCGGGAGCGGCGCCTCGTGGTTCCGCCGCCCGTTCTAGCGGCCTCTCACCCGCACCTCCGCCAGGGCGAGCGGGTCGGTGCCGGAGGAGAGCTGGATGCGCACGTGCCGGCCGGTGGTGCCGGCGGGCAGCTTGACCGTGCTGGGCCGGCCGGCCTGTTCCTGCACGTGCACGGCGGTCACGCCCGGCGTCGTGCGGGCCGCCTCCAGGCCGTCGGCGGTGATCGGCTGCTCGGAGGACATCACCCAGTAGTCCCGCAACCGGTCGGCGCAGCAGTCGGTGCGGTTCCAGATCTCCACGCTGTCCAGGGCGGCCGAGGCCCCCAGGTCGACCTGCCACCAGGCTTCCCTGGCCGGTTCCTGGGTGTGGGTGACCGAGCCGTTCCAGAAGCCGCCGTCGGTGTTGCCGTCCACGGCCCGCGCGGCCGGGGCGTCGTAGCCGGTGCTCTGCTGGGTGGCCGGCTTGCCCTCGGCCAGGTTCGGCAGCACCACCGAGACGGGGATCCGGTACGCCGCGCGCAGCCGTCCTGACTTGAGCGTCGCCTGGATCCCGAGCGCGGCGGGCTCGGCCCCGGGCGGCACGGTCACGGTGACGGGCACCTCGGTGCTCGCCCCGGCGGCCAGGTGGCCGATCCGGGTGCTCGCCGGGGTGACCGTCCAGCCGTCGGGCGCGGCGAGCGTCAGCGAGGCCGCGCGCAGCGGCGTGGAGCCGGGGTTGGTGACGGTCACCTTGCCGGTGACGCTCTCACCGGCCTGCACGTGCTCGGGCAGGTCGGTGCCGAAGCGCGGCAGGGCCGTCACGCCGGGCGTCTCGATCTTGAACGACCAGGCGTACTGTCCGGTCTCGGCGGGCGTGGTGACGACCACCCGGCCCTGCTCGTCGCGCTGCCACGGCAGCGGGCCGGCGTCGGAGCCGAGCAGCGTGATCCGCGTCCCGGGGCCCGCCGGGACGTCCGCGCCCAGCGTCAGCCGCTCGCCCGGCCACTTCAGCGCGGTCGCGTAGAGGACGCCGTCCTTGACGGTGTACCGGACGTCGTCCGGGCCGCCCTTCTCCTCGGCGCGCGTCCAGTACGTGGTGCCGTACATGGCCTCGCCGTTGACCTTCAGCCAGGAGCCCATGTCCAGCAGGCGTTCCCGCTGCACGTCGGGGATGGTGCCGTCGGCCTTCGGGCCCACGTCGAGCAGCAGGTTGCCGTTCTTGCTGACGATGTCCACGAAGGAGTCCACGAGCTGGTCGGAGGTCAGGTAGTCCTCGATGGGCTCGTTCTGGTTGTAGCCGTAGGAGTGCGCGATGCCGCGGCTGGACTCCCACTTGACGGGGTCGATGTCCGGCTTGACGGAGTACTCGGGCGTCTGGAAGTCCAGCTCGTGGCTGTCCAGCGCGCCGCTCTCGATCTTGCACCGGTTGGCGACCGCGACCTCCTTGCCCTTCTTCGCCGCCTTGTTGTAGTAGTCGGCGATCACCCCCGCGGTCTGCCACTGGGCGGCCGAGCGGTCCCACTGGCCGTCGCACCACAGGATGTCGGGGTCGTAGCCGTCGATCAGCTCCCGCATCTGCGGGAGCATGTAGTCCTTGACGTAGTCGCCGCTCTGCGGGGCCCCGGTGTAGGGCACCGGCTGCCCGGTGTACGGGTTGGTCGCCGGGTGGCCGGTGAACAGCGGGTTGTACCACTCCATGAGCGAGTAGTAGAAGCCCGCGCGCAGCTTCCCGTCGGCGCGGGCCGCGGTGAACAGCTCCTTGGCCAGGTCCCGCTTCGGGCCCAGCGCCATGGTGTCGCGCTCGCTGACCTTGCTGTCCCACAGGGCGACGCCCTCGTGGTGCTTGGAGGTGAGGACGAAGTACTTGGCCCCGGCGTCGTTGAAGAGCTTGACCCAGTCGGCGGCGTCGAACTTCTCGGCCTTCCACTGCTCGGCGAAGCGGTCGTAGGCGAAGTCAGGCCCGTAGGTGTCCCGGTGGTAGCTGTTGGTCGCGTTGCCGGGGGAGTTCATGTAGTACCAGTACCACTCGGCGTAACTGCCGCGCGGGCCCCAGGCCGGGACGGAGTACGCCCCCCAATGGAGGAAGATGCCGAACTTGTCGTTGTTGAACCACTTAGGGGTCGGGTGACTGTTCAGGGATTCGACGGTCGGCTCGTAGGGGCCGTCCGTGGCGGCCTGAGCAGGAGCGGGAAGACATCCGATGATACCGAGCATGGAGACGGCGAGAAGTCGACGTAAGCGGGCCATGTCCACTCCAAAGCGGTGAAGAGATTGGAGGAAAGGTAGCCCGATCTCCGTTCCCTCGGCAAGGGCCGCACGGAGATTCATCCGATGTCTCTTCGGGGAAGGTCCGGCCGTCAGAAGTAGTCCGCCGGCCAGTGGGCGGCGTTCTCCGCGCCCACCACGGGGCCCGGGTCGCCCAGGATCGCGCGGGCCATCCCCGTGCGGTCCCGCTCCCGGACGACGCTCGCGAACAGGTGCGGCAGGGCCGGCTCGTCCCAGGTCAGCCTGGCCCTGCCGGTGCGGACGCCCCGGGCCGCCGCCTCGGCTGCCAGCGCGGAGAGCACCCCGGGCAGGTCTCCGGCCACCTCCAGCACGTCGAGGACGCCGCCGTCCCATCGCACGGCGGCGTACCCGGCGTCCCCGGCCAGCAGCTCGACCGGGTCGCCGTACCAGATGGGCAGCCGGTCCCGCCAGTGCGCCTCGTCGCGCACGGCGGTCAGCGGACGCCGCACGTTGTGCCGCTCGTACACCTCCCGCAGGACCGCCGCCTCGGCCACCGGGATCCGGCGCAGCCCGCGCCCGGCCGGGCCGGTGCGGCGCAACGGGCCGGACACCGTCCGCAGCTCGAAGCCGGTCCACTCCTTGTAGACCCCCGGCGTGCCGGTGAACAGCAACGACCAGGCGCAGCCGTCGGCCGCCATCGCCTCGGCCGCCAGCGCCAGCAGCCGCCGGACGTGCCCGCGCCCGCGCACCGACGGGTGGGCGGCGACGTTGGCCACGCCGCCTGCCCGCACCTCGCCGCCCAGGCCGTCGTGGAGCCGGCGCGGCAGGTAGTACACGCAGGCCGACACGTCGCCGGTCACGAACGTCCGGCCGTACCGGCCGGGGTCGGTCTCGTACAGGGGCACCACGTGCGGGGCGTCGAAGCAGGCGGCCCACAGCGCGTAGAGCGCCTCCCGGTCGCCCGGACGGGCGGTGCGCAGGGACGTCATCCCATCCTCCCCAGCAGCTCCGGCGTCACCTCGTGCGCCAGCGGGAGGCCGCCGGCGTACCGGGCGATCTCCTCGACCACCACCCGGCCCTGGCGGGCCCGCCCCGAATCGGTGCCGGCCGCCTGGTGCGGGGTGAGCAGCGCGTTCGGCAGCGCGCGGAACGGGTGCCCGACCGGCAGCGGCTCCTCGTCGAAGACGTCGATCGCCGCGTCCAGCCGTCCCGAACGCAGCTCGGCCAGCAGGGCGGCCTCGTCCACCAGCCACGACCTGGCGGTGTTGACCAGCCCGGCGCCGTCGGGCATCAGCGCCAGCTCCCGCGCCCCGAGCAGGTGGCGCGTCTCCGGCAGGGCCGGGGCGTGCACGGCCACGATCCGGCTGGTGGACAGCAGCTCGTCCAGCTCCACGGCGCCCTCGTGGTACGGGTCGGCCACGGTGACCTCGGCCCCGAGCGCGCGGACGAGGTCGAGGTAGGCCTGGCCGGTCCTGGAGGCGCCGATGACGCCGATCGGGCAGCCGAGGATCTCCCGCCTGGCCGGCGCCCGCTCGGCCGCCTCCCACGGCAGGCCGCCGCGCAGGGCGTGGTCGAAGCGGTGCACCTGGTGCAGCAGCGCCAGCGTGAACGTCAGCGCCACCTCCGCCACCGACCGGGCCATCGCCGCGCCCGCCTGCGTCACCCGGACGCCCCGCGCCCACAGCTCGCCGGTGACGAACGGCTTGACCGTCGCCCCGGTGTGCGCGACCAGCCGCAGCCCAGGAGCCCGGTCGAGCAGGTCGGCGGTCAGCGGCGGCACCCCCCACGAGGTCACCAGCACCTCGGTGCCGGGCAGCGCCTCGGGCAGCGCGCGGTGGTCGTCGAGCAGCCGCACGTCGCCCAGGGCCAGCAGGGCGGCGGGGTCGGGGAAGAACTGCGCGCGCAGCGCCGGCGGGACGCTGACCAGCACGCGCACGGGGGAGTCAGCCGAGCCAGGCATCGCGGTGCTCGGCCACGAAGTCGTCGTCGGTCAGCCACGGGTAGGCGGCGCTGACCCGGGTCAGCTCCTCGGCCTGGCCGGGGGAGAGGCCCTCGTCCGGGTCGAGGCACCAGGTGCCGGCCAGCAGGCCCTGCCTGCGCAGCACCTCGTGCACGCCGGCGATGCAGCCGGCGAAGGCGTTGGCGCTGTCGAAGACGGCGGCGTTGGCGTCGGTGAGCGCCGTGGCCCGGCCCCACCACCGCGCCGGGTCGTCGCGCAGGCCGTCGACCATCTCCACCGCCGCCCGCGTCCACACCGCCCACTGGCCGAGCAGGCCGCCGGCGAAGCGCAGGCCGCCGGGCAGCTCGGCCAGCAGGTCGCCGATGATGTGGTCGTCGTTGCCCGTGTAGAGGGCGACCTCGCCGGCCCGGTCGGAGGCGGCCACGCCGTGCGCCACGTCCAGCGAGCGGTAGCGGTCGAAGGCCGCCACCTTCACCGCGACCGTGGAGGGCTGGTCGGCCAGGGCCCGCCAGAAGCCGCGCGACAGCACCGGCCCGCCGATCGCCGCCTGGAGGTAGAAGCCGACGACCGGCAGCACCTCGCCCACGGCCCGCGCCCGCGCCAGCAGGTCGTCCTCGGAGGCGCCCGGCACGACCGGCGAGAGCAGCACGGCGTCGTACCCCAGCGAGGCGGCCAGCTCGGCCTCGGCCACCGCCTGCGCGGTCGGCCCGCACGTCCCGGCGACCAGCACCGGCCGCTCCCGGGCGGACTCACCGGCGGACTCACCGGCCACGTCGGCGGCCAGCCGCAGGACCGGCTCCAGCAGCCCGGCCCCGCGGATCTCGAACTGGGTCGTGTGCACGCCCACGGCCAGGCCGCCGGCCCCCGCCGCCAGGTAGTACCGGGTGAGCGCGGCCTGGCGGCGCTCGTCCAGCGCCCGGTCCGCGGTGAGCGCCAGCGGGTGGGCGGGGATGACGGTCCCCGCCCGCAGCCGCGACAGCGCGGGATTCGGCGTGGGCATCAGAATCTCCCGTCTCGTACGGCGAACTTGGTGGGCTTGCCCGACGTCGGCAGCCCGGCGGCCAGCCAGTCGGCCTGCCAGTCGACCAGCGTGCCCAGCGGCACCTGCGGGTAGCCGAACAGGCGGTGGCAGAGCGTGGCGTCGTTCAGCAGCGCCGTCCCGGCCTCGGCACCCTCGAAGGACACCGGCCTGCCGAGGCGCGCGCCGAAGGCGGCGGCCACCCGGCGCACCGAGGCGGTCTCGGGGCCGGTCAGGTTCAGCGTGAACGGCGTGCCCGCCGTCGCGTGGGCGAGCGAGCGCAGCACGACCTCGTTGGCGTAGCCCTGCCAGACCACGTTGACGTGCCCGGTCGTCACGTCCACCGCGGCGCCGGACAGCACCCGCTGCCCGATGTCGGCCAGGACGCCGTACCGCAGGTCCACGGCGTAGTTGAGGCGGACGATCGTCACGGCCGTGCCGCGGGCGGCGGCCGCGTGCTCGAAGACGCGCTCGCGGCCGAGGCAGCTCATCGCGTACTCGCCCACCGGCCCGACCGGGTCGCCCTCGACGCTCCCGCCGGACGACAGGGGCACCAGCGGGTAGACGTTGCCCGTGGACAGCGCCGCGACGCGCGCACCGCCGTACCGCTCGGCGACGCGGGCGGGCAGGGCCGCGTTGACCACCCAGGCCAGGTACGGCGCGGCGGACGTGCCGAACTTCGCCCCGACCATGAAGACCACGTCCGCGGCGTCGGGCAGCGTGCCCAGGTCGCCGTCGAGCAGGTCGAAGGGGACGACGTCCACGCCGTGCCCGGCCAGGGCGCCGGCCGCGGTCCGGTCGGACCACCGGGAGACGGCGAAGACGCGGTCGGCGCCGCGCCCGGCGGCGTCCAGGCCGCGCCGGGCCAGGCGGCACAACGTGGGCCCCATCTTGCCCCCGGCCCCCAGCACGACCAGGTCGCCGGAGCCGGCGGCGAGGTCGGCGACGAGCGACTCGGACGGGCGGGTGAGGTGCTCTTCCAGATCGTCGACGGAGGTGAACATCAGCCCTTGATCCCCGACATCGTGACTCCTTCGGTGAAATAACGCTGGCCGACCAGGTAGGCGGCGAAGATCGGTACGAACGCGACCGTGGCCCCGGCCAGCACGACGCTGAGCGGGACGTTCTCCGTCTGCAGGGAGGCGATGCCCACGGTCAGGGTGCGCATGTCGGCGCCGCCGCCGATGATGAGCGGCCAGAGCAGGTCGTTCCAGTGCCACAGGAAGACGAAGACGCCCAGCGTGGCCAGGATCGGCTTGCACAACGGCAGGACGATCCTGATGAAGATCCGCCATTCGGAGGCGCCGTCGAGCCGGGCCGCCTCGAACAGCTCGTCCGGCAGGCCCATGATGAACTGCCGCATGAGGAAGACCGCCTGCGCGTTGGCGAGCGTCGGCAGGATCAGCCCCCAGTACGTGTCCACCCCGCCCAGCTCGGCGATGAGCATGAAGGTCGGGATGAGCGTCACGTGGTAGGGCACCATGACCATGGCCAGGAACGACCAGAACATGGGCTCGCGGCCGGGGAACCGCTTCTTGGCGAAGGCGTACCCGGCCAGCGAGGCCAGCAGCAGCACGGCCACCACGCTGACCACGGAGTAGATGAGCGTGTTGACCGTCCAGGTGACCAGGTCGCGGCCGCCCAGCACCTCGGCGTAGGCGCTGAAGTCCACCGGCCAGGGCAGCATGCTCTCCGGGAACGTCACGGCCGTGCCCGGCTTCAGCGACAGCACGACCATCGCGTAGAACGGGAACAGCGTGACCGGCGTGGCGACGGCCAGCAGGACGAACCTGGCCACCTTGCCGGCCCTGGTCGGCTCCAGCGCCTTGTACGGGCGGTATGTCGTCACTTCGACCTCCCGATCATCAGGCGCTGGACCAGCGCGACCACGAGGGTCATGACGAACAGCGCGACGCCGATGGCGCTGGCGTAGCCGAAGTCGAAGTTCTTGAACGCCTGCTCGTACAGGGCCATGACCAGCGTGAAGCTGCCGTGCGCCGGGCCGCCGCCGGTCATCACGTAGACCAGGTCGAACACCTGGAAGGAGTTCGTCGTCTCGATCACGGCGACGAAGAACAGCGCGGGGCGAAGCTGCGGGGCCACGATGTAGCGGAACCGCTGCCAGGTGGAGGCGCCGTCGGTGAGCGCGGCCTCCTCCAGCTCCCGCGGCAGGTCCTGCAGCCGGGCCAGGACGATCAGCATGCCGTACCCGAACCTGGACCAGACCGAGACGATCACCAGCGCCGGGATGACCAGCGTGGTGGAGGCCAGCCACGACTGCCCGGTGAGCTTGGTGATCGGCCCCTCGGAGGAGAACAGCCAGGTGAAGACCGTCCCGGCCAGGACCAGGCTGGTGACGACGGGCAGGAAGAAGACCGAGCGGAAGAAGGCGGCCCCGCGGAAGGCGCGGCGCACCAGCAGCGCCATGCCCACCGAGGCGGCCATCGACGCCGGCACGTACAGGATCGTGTAGATCAGCGTGATGCGCAGCGACTCCCAGAAGACGGGGTCGGCGGCCATCCGCCGGTAGTTGTCCACGCCGGTCCACTCCGGGCTGGCGCCGATGGAGGAGTCGAAGAACCCCAGCAGCACCCCGGCGACGGACGGGCCGAACCGGAACAGCAGGAAGAGCAGGAGGCACGGCAGGACGAACAGCAGTCCGGTCCGCGCCTCCCACCGCCTGACGTCGATCGCCGCCATCAGCCACCCAGCAGCGCGTCCGCGGCCTTGGCCGCGTCGGCGAGCGCCTGCTCGGGCGTCTTCTTGCCGATCAGCGCGGCCTGGATCTCGGGAGCCAGGACGCCCATCACGTCACGCGCCTTCTCGTGCAGCGGCCCGGCCGTGGTCAGGTCGAGCGCCTTCTCCACCTCGGCCTGCACCGGGTCGGCCGCGTACAGCGAGCCGGTGGACTTGCGCGGGGAGAAGTAGCCCGAGGCCAGGTCGTAGGCCTTGCTCGGGGCGGCGCCGGTGGCGAAGCCGATCCACTTGCCCGCCGCCTCCTTGTGGTCGGACGCCTTGAGCAGGGCCAGCGAGCCGACCGTGCCGTAGGCGACCTGCTTGGCGTCGGTCAGCGGCGGCAGGACCTTGATGTTCTCCTTGCCCCAGAACGACTCGACGTCGGCGGGCAGCTGCTGCCAGGTGCAGGCCACCTTGTTCTGCGCGGTCCTGGTCTGCTCGAACTTGGGCAGCCCGGTCAGCAGGTCCTTCTCCACGTAGCCGCCGTCGGCCAGCTTCTTCAGGAAGGTCAGCGCCTTGACGCCCTCGGCGCCGCCGAAGGCCGCCGACTTGCCGTCGGGGCTGAACACGTCGCCGCCGGCCTGCCACAGCAGCGGGTAGAACGACTGGTTGAGGGTGGCGGCGGGGTCGGCCCAGTAGTTGGTGACGTCGACGTCCTTGGCCTTGAACTTCGGGGCCAGGGCGAGCACGTCGTCCCAGGTCTTGGGGAACTCGGTGACGCCGGCGGCGTCGAACGCCTTCTGGTTGCAGACCAGCGGGTTGGCCGACATCAGGATCGGCGCGCCCATGACCTTGCCGTCGATGGTGACCGACTTCAGGGCGTTGTCCCGGTAGTCGGCCTTGTCGGCGAGGTAGGCGTCCACCGGCTCCAGCGTCCTGGCGTACTTGGGGAGCTGGTCGGGGATGAGGTAGACCACGTCGGGCGCCTTGTTGCCGGCGATCGCCGTGGACAGCGCCTCGTCGCGCTTGGCCCACGGGTAGATCTCGACCTTGACGTCGATGTTCGGGTTGGCCGCCTCGAACGCCTTGGTCTGCTCGTCCCAGAACGCCTGGTGCTTGGGCTGGTCGGCGATGTTCGGGTAGATCCACATGGTCACGGTCTGCTTCTCGTCGCCTCCGGAGCCGCCGCCGCAGGCGGTCAGCGTGCCGAGGGCGGCCGCAGCGGCGGCCAGCGCGCGCAGTCGCATGATGGTTCCTTCCTAGAGTGCGGGCACGGTGACGACCGTGCCGCTGTGCCGGGCCTTCTCGGCGGCGAAGACCGCGAGGTGGCTGTGGAGCGACTCGGTGGGGCCCGAGCGCACGTGTGCGGGGTCGCCGGTGGCCAGGGCGGTGACGAAGGCGTCCATCACGCCGTCGTCGCCGCCGCCGTGGCCGTCGCCGGCGTTCGAGCCGGTCTCGGCGACGTTGCGCCGGCTGCTGCGGCCGTCGCGGAAGTCGAGGACCTCGACCGACTCGCCGTCGCCGATCAGCCGGCCGTGGGTGCCGAAGATCCTGGTCTGGCGGTGGGTCTGCTCGGTGAAGGCGGTCATGGTGAAGGTCGCGGTCGCGCCGCCGGTCAGCTGCATGGCGAGCACCTGGTGGTCGACCACGTCGTTGTCGCAGGCGTAGACGCACCTGCCGTACGGGCCGGTGCGCAGGGCGTCCATGACCTGCTCCTCGTTCTCGCCGAGGACGCTGGTCGGCCAGTCGTAGCCGCGGTCCAGGTAGAGGCGCGGAGCCGAGTACGGGCACCGGGGCTCCAGGACGCAGTCGAGGCAGCGGTCGGCGGCCTGCTCCGGGCGCCGCTCGGGCCTGAAGTGGCCGAGCGAGCCGAAGCTGGCGACCTGCTCGATCCGAAGCCCGGTGACGTAGGTCAGCCAGTCGAGGTCGTGCGAGGACTTGGCCAGCAGCATCGGGCTGGCCAGGCGCTCGCTGCGCCAGGGGCCGCGCACGTAGGAGTGCGCCTGGTGCCACCAGCCGACCGGCTCCAGGTGCTCGACGCTCATCACCTCGCCGAGCACGCCGCTGTCCACGGTCTCCTTCACCAGCGCGGTGTAGGGCGTGTAGCGCAGCACGTGGCAGACGGCCAGCAGCACGCCGGTCTCGCCGACGGCCGAGACGATCTCGCGGCACTCCTCCTCGGTCGGCGCCATGGGCTTCTCGACGAGCAGCGCGTAGCCCGCCCGCGCCAGGGCGATGGCGGGCTCGACGTGCAGGCGGTCCTGGGTGGCCAGGACGACGGCGTCGGCCACCCGCTCGCGCAGCAGGTCGCGCCAGTCGCCGAACTCGCGCACGCCGGGACCGGCCAGCTTGGCCCGGCGGGCGGGGTCGGGGTCGGCCACGGCGACCAGCTCCGCGCGATCGGGGTGCGCGGCGATCCAGGAGGCGTAGGTCTGCCCCCGGTTGCCCGCTCCCGCGACCGCCAGCGTTATCTTTCGCACTTAAATCACCAGATTTCCTGATGTGAGGACCTTCGGGCCGTCGGCCGGCAGCTCCCTGGCGACGCCCTCCTCGACGTTGCCCGTGTGCTGGACCACCTCGAAGGCCTTGATCGACAGGCGGCCGCCGCCGAACTGGCAGCCGGTCGCCGCGTAGCGGTTCCGGCCGGAGTCGAGCTGGACGTGGGCCCCGGCGTTCTGGCTGCGGACCCCGGCGAGCTGCCAGGAGACCAGCCCGGCGGCCTCCACCCGCGACAGCCCGGCCTCGGCCAGCTCGGTGCCGCCGTCGAGGCGGATGCGCTGGTCGGCCTTGCCGGCGGCGGCCAGGCCCACGTTCTTCACCGTGCAGCCGGTCAGCGACACCGAACCGGCCAGGACCAGCGGGGCCGCGCCCTCGGCGCCGTTCAGCGTCGAGCCGGACAGGCGCAGGTCGGCGCCGTTGAAGGCGTTGCCGTTCAGGCCGTGGAAGGTGGTGCGGCTGACGTGCAGCGGCGCGGTCACGTTCGCCTGGACGATCTCGCTCTTGGCCGGGACGTTGAAGACGCAGCCCTCGATCAGGTTGGGCCGGCGCGACAACTTCGACTGCTGGGAGACGATCAGCGTGTGGCTGGCCGAGCAGCCGCGCATCTGCACGCCGTCGGCGTTGACCCAGATCATGCCCGAGCCCTCCAGCGACGGCTTGCCGATGACCTGGAGGTCCTCCAGCGTCAGGTCGGTGACCTTCACCCGGGCCACGAACCACGAGCAGACGTGCTTGCGCACGGTGATGCGCTTGGCCGCCGAGCCCCAGGCCGCGCCGGAGTTGGCGAAGGTCATCAGGCCGGAGTTGCCGGTGTAGGTCAGGTCGTGCTCGTACTGGCCGTGGGTGACGAACGGGCCCTGGTCGTCGCCGTCGCCGTGGCAGTTCTCCACGTAGCAGTAGGCGCTGGCGGTGAAGTCGTTCAGGTGGCGGGCGTTGGCCGTGTGGCAGTCGCGGACGTGGCCGTACAGGCAATAGATCTGCTGGGTCAGGTAGCCCGCCCCGCCCCAGGTCACGCTGGCGGGGTTCTTCAGCGTGCAGCGCTCGGTGCGGAAGTGGGTGGCCCAGCGCCGCATGATCAGCGGCCAGAACGTGCCCGTGCCGTGGACGCCCTCGACGTCGCAGTGGACGGCGTACTCGTAGGCCAGCGGGTGCGAGCCGGTGTACTGGTCGCCGTCCGCGACGCCCTCGAAGCGCAGGTTGCGCACGTGCACGCGCTCGACCGGCTCGACCAGGGTCCAGGTGATCGTGCGGCCGGCGGCCAGCTCCCAGCCGTTCTTGTAGTTGACCCGGATGTGCGTGCCGTCGATGATCTGGGTGACCTCGACCAGCTTCTGCAGCTCCCGCTCCCAGCGGCCGGACAGCGCGTTGACCTCGGCGCTCCACCACTGCCCGACCTTGAAGGCGGCGGAGTCGGCGACCTCGAAGACGTCCGACAGGTCGGGCACCGGGGCGCTCAGCTTGTGGCTGACCGTGGTGGCGGTGACCTTGCCGCGGAAGAACATCACCGCCGCGAAGGGGTCGTCCTGGCCCGCCTTCTCGATGCCCACGGTGCGCATCGTGTGGCCGCCGAAGTCCAGCACCAGGTCAGAGCGCTGGAACTTGTGGCGCTTGACGAAGTTGAGGTCGGTGTGGGCCTCGATCCTGGAGACGGCCGGGTCGCCGACCATGGCCTCCAGGGCGGCGTCGGCGGGCGTCTTGTCGTCGAAGACGCCGAAGGCGCGGAAGTCGAGGCAGCCGTCGTGGAGCTGGATCCAGCGGCCCTTGGGCGCCGAGCCGAGCACGGTGCCGCCGTTGGACGGCGTGGTGGAGGCGGCGTCCCAGCGGACGAGCTTGCCGCCGCCGTCGCCCGGCTTGAGGTAGCCCGCGACCTGCGCCAGCGTGCCGTCCGCCAGCTTGGCGGCCTCGAAGGCGAGCAGCTCGGCCACGGTGCCGACCGCGTGCACCTCGTCCTTGGGCTTCTTGTCCGGCTCGGCGAGCGCGGGCTTTGCCATCAGGACGGTGCCGACAGCCGCTAAACCGGTGACGCGCAGGATGTCACGACGTTCCATGGGGGTGGTTCCTTACAGTGCGAGGGTGTCGGCGATGAGGACGCGGGGGCCGGCGGGCGGGAAGGCGCGCTCGACGCCCTCCTCGGTGCAGCCGGTGTGCACCAGGACGGTGGCGGCGGTCAGGTCGAGCCGGCCGCCGGTGAACCGGGAGCCGGCGGCGCGCCAGCGGTTGTCGCCCGCGGCCGGCTCGACGCGGGTGCCGGTGGCCGTGCAGGCGGCCAGTTCCCAGGTCAGGACGCCCGGACCGGCGGCCCGGCCGAGGGCGGAGTTCTCCAGCGTGACGCCCTCCAGGCGGAGCCGCTGGTCGCGCACGGCGCTCAGCTCGACCTGCACGCCGTCGAGCCGGCCGCCGCTGATCACGACGTCGGCCGAGCCCAGCGAGACCTTGCCCGATCCGCTCAGGTCGCAGTCGGTGAAGCGCAAGGGGCCGGAGCCGCGCAGGGTGGCGCCGTCGAGGCCGGTGACGGCGCACTCCTTGAAGTGCAGCGCGTTGCTCACCGGCGTCTGCACCAGCACCTGGTCCTTCGGCAGGTCGAAGGAGCAGCCCTCGATGACGTTGGGCCGGCCGGAGCGGCTGGACCGCTGGCCGATCGCGACGGTCCTGGCCGAGCAGCCGCGCATGTGCAGGCCGTCGGCGTTCACCTGGAGCGTTCCCGCCGGGTCGAACGTCGAGCGCGGGATCACCCGGACGTCCTCAAGCGTCAGGTCGGTGATCTTCGTTCCGGCGACGAACCACGAGCACAGGTGCTTGCGCACGGTGATGCGCTTGGCGCTGGTGCCCCACAGGGCGCCGCTGTTGGCGATGTCCATGAGGCCGGAGTTGCCGGTGAAGACCAGGTCGTGCTCGTACTGGCCGTGGGTGGTGAAGGGGTTGCCGCCCTCGTCGTCGCCGTCGCCGTGGCAGTTCTCGACCGTGCAGTAGGCGCTGGCGGTGAAGTCGTTGAGATGGCGGACGTTGGAGGTGGTGCAGTCGGCGACGTGGCCGTACAGGCAGTAGATCTGCTGGGTCAGGTAGCCGGCTCCGCCGTACATGACGGTCGGGGGGTTCTTCAGGCTGCATCGCTCGGTGCGGAAGTGGGTGCACCAGCGCCGCATGATCACCGGCCAGAAGCTGCCGGTGGCGTGCACGTCCTCGACGTCGCAGTGGACGGCGTACTCGTAGGCGACCGGGTGCGAGCCGGTGTACTCGTCGCCGCCCGGGGCCGCCTCGAAGCGCAGGCCGCGCACGTGCACGCGCTCGACCGGCTCGACCAGGGTCCAGGTGATCGTGCGGCCGGCGGCCAGCTCCCAGCCGTTCTTGTAGTTGACCCGGACGTGCCGGCCGTCGACGACCTGGGTGATCTGGACCAGCCGCTGGAGCTCGCGCTCGTACGTGCCGGCCAGCGCGTTGACCTCCACGGCCCACCACTGGCCGACCCGGAACTGCCGGGAGTCGACCTCGAAGACGTCGGCCAGGTCGGGGAGCGTGGCCGTGAGCGTGCCGGTGACGGTGGTCCCGGTCCGCTCGCCCTGGAAGAACAGGACCGCGCCGAAGGGGTTGTCGTGGGAGTTCTTCTCGATGCCGGCGGTGGTCATGGTGTGGCCGCCGAAGTCGAGCACCAGGTCAGAGCGCCGGAAGGTGTGGCGCTTGACGAAGTTGAGGTCGGTGTGGGCCTCGATCCTGGAGACGGCCGGGTCGCCGACCATGGCCTCCAGGGCGGCGTCGGCGGGCGTCTTGTCGTCGAAGACGCCGAAGGCGCGGAAGTCGAGGCAGCCGTCGTGGAGCTGGATCCAGCGGCCCTTGGGCGCGGAGCCGAGCACGGTGCCGCCGTTGGCGGGCGTGGTGGAGGCGGCGTCCCAGCGGACGAGCTTGCCGCCGCCGTCACCGGCGCGGTGATAGCCCGCGACACGCAGCAGCGTGCCGTCGGCGAGTCGGGAGGCGTCGAGCGCGAGAAGGCGCGCGACGTCGGCTACTTGGTTCATGGGGGGAGGCCTTCGGGAACGGGGTGATGGGAAGGCCGGGCGACGTGCGAAGGCGGGCAGGCGGCGGTGCTGCGGCCCTGACGTCCGGCGCCGGGGGCCGCGGCGCTCGGAGTCGGATCTTCGCCCGAAACGATTGGCGAGGACGTTAGACAGTGGGTGCGGCATCTGTCAAGCCGTCACGTGGGATGCCCCAGCTCCTGGGAGATCATCGCCGCCGTCTCTCTCACCTCCCGGCCGAGCTCCTGGTAGCGCCAGGCGGGCAGGTCGCGCTTGAGCGAGGTGACGCTGATCGCGCCGACGCAGGCGCCGGTGTGGTCGCGCAGCGCGCTGCCGATGCAGAAGATGCCGTCGGCGTCCTCCTCGTCGTCGACCGCGTAGCCGAGCTCCCTGACCGTCTTCAGGTGGGTCAGCAGCAGCGGCAGCTCGGTGATCGTGTTGCCGGTCCGGCGCGGCAGGCCGACGTTGCCGACGACCCTGGCGACCTCCTCGTCGCTCATCTCGGCCAGCAGCGCCTTGCCCAGCCCGGTGCAGTGGGGCAGCTCCCTGGTGCCCATCCGCAGGTCGACCTGGATGCGCTCGCCGTTGCTCACCTGGTCGACGACGACGGCCTGGCCGGCCTCGGGCACCGCGAGCCGGGAGTTCATCCCGGTGCGTTCGGTGAGCTGGACCAGCGCGGGGCGGGCCACGTCGCGCAGCGAGAGCTGCTCCTGGGCCCTGGCACCCAGCCTGGCCAGCGCCATGCCCAGCCGGTAGCGGCGGTTCATGCCCTCGCCGTCGTCGGCGACCAGGCTGTGGCCGCGCAGCGTGTAGAGGGTGGCGAAGGCGGCGCTCTTGCTCAGCCCGCAGGCCGCCGCGACCTCGGTCACGCTCATGCCGCCACCCGGCCCCACGCGCGACAGGACCTCCAGCACCTCGGCGGCGCGGGCGACGCTGCGGACCCAATATCGCGATTCCTCAGCAGCAGTGTTCGTCACAGCCGAACAGCTTAGCGGAATTCATCGTTGACCCCCACCCAATCTCGTGTTTCAATCTCCCTCACCTGTTCGGTATTGCCAAACACTGTTCGGAATTTGTGGCGGACGATCAGCGCTTCCAGGCCGGGCCGGGCCGGGAGGCGCGTCGGAGGAGAGAGATTTGAAGCACCTAGCCGAGCGCGCACGCCAGGTCATCCCCGGCGGCGTGAACAGCGGGCAGCGCAGCATCCCCGGGCTCACCGACCTGGTGATCACCCATGCCGCCGGCGCCCGCTTCCGCGACTCGCAAGGACGGGAGTTCGTCGACTACCACGCGGCCTTCGGCCCGCCGCTGCTCGGCCACAACGACCCCGACGTCGGCGCGGCCGTCGCCGAGGCCGGCCGTACGGTGGACCTGTGCGGCGTGGGCGTCACGGCCGGCGAGGTCGAGCTCGCCGAGACGCTGGTGGAGCTCGTGCCGAGCGTGGAGAAGGTGCTCCTGACCAGCACCGGCAGCGAGGCCACCTTCCACGCCCTGCGCGTGGCCAGGGCCGCGACCGGCCGCCGGCTCGTGGTGAAGTTCCAGGGTTGCTACCACGGCTGGCACGACGCGGTCAGCCTCAACGTGATCTCCGCGCCGGAGAAGGTCGGCACGCACGACCCCATCTCGACCGGCATCCTGCCCGAGGTGCTCCAGGCCACGCTGGTCCTGCCGTTCAACGACCCCGAGGCGGTACGCCGGGCCTTCGCCGAGCACGGCGACGACATCGCCGCCGTCATCCTGGAACCGGTGCCGCACAACGTCGGCTGCCTGCTGCCCGAGCAGGAGTTCCTGGAGACGCTGCGCGCCGAGTGCACCAGGGCGGGCAGCGTGCTGATCTTCGACGAGGTCATCACCGGCTTCCGCCACCACCTGGGCGGCTGGCAGGCGATCTGCGGCATCACCCCCGACCTCACCACCATGGGCAAGGCGATCGCGAACGGCTACCCGGTGGGCGCGCTCGGAGGCCGCGCCGATCTCATGGAGCTGTTCAGCTCGCGGCCGGGCGGCCCCGCCTTCTTCGCCGGCACCTACAACGGCCACCCCGCCGTCGTGGCGGCCGCCCTGGCCACGCTGCGCAAGCTGCGCGAGGAGCCGGTGCACGAGCACGTCTTCCGCCTCGGCGAGCGGATCAGGACCGGCCTGGCCGAGGTCTTCGCCTCGCTGGACATCCCGGCGCTGGTCAGCGGGTACGGCTCGGTCTTCGTCGGCTACTTCATGACCGGACCCGCCCGCACCTACGACGACCTGCTGCGCAATGATGCCAACATGTTCATCGGGTACCGCCGCCGGCTGCTGGAGCACGGCGTCTTCGAGCTGCCGCTGAACCTCAAGCGCAGCCACGTCTCCTACGCCCACACCGACGCCGACGCCGACCACCTGCTGGAGGCGGCCGCCACCGCGGCCCGGCTGGCCCGCGGCGACGTGCTCGACCTGACCGACGTCAGCACCATGGGCGGTGCCGATGCTCACCGTTGACACCAGCCGCCCGGCCGGGCCCGCCGGCCGGATCAGCCGCGTCGAGACCCTCTCGCTGGGCACCGCCTGGCGCGACTTCTCCTACGTGCGCATCCACACCGACGAAGGGCTGAGCGGCATCGGCGAGATCACCCACCCCTACCGGGGACGGGAGACCTGCTCGCTGACCGAGGCCATGGCACAGCGCCACCTGATCGGCGCCGATCCCTTCGACGTCGAGGAGATCTGGCTGCGCATGTACCAGGGCGACTTCCTGCGCGGCGGCGACGTCGGCGGCATCGTCGTCTCCGGCGTCGACCAGGCGCTCCACGACATCATGGGCAAGGCGCTCGGCGTGCCCGTCTACCGGCTGACCGGCGGCGCCTGCCGCGACCGGGTGCGGGTCTACGCCAACGGCTGGTACACCGGCGAGCGCGACCCGCAGGTGTTCGCGGCCAAGGCCAAGGAGGTCGCCGCCCGCGGCTACACCGGGCTGAAGTTCGACCCGTTCGGCGCCGGGCTGGGCGAGTTGTCCCGGGCCGAGCTGCGGCTCTCGGTCGACATCGTCGCGGCCGTCCGCGAGGCCGTGCCCGACCTCGACCTGTTCGTCGAGGGCCACGCCCGGTTCGCGATGCCGACCGCCGTCCGGCTCGTGCGCGAGCTGGAGCCGTTCGACCTCGGCTGGTTCGAGGAGCCGTTGCCGTGGACGCACATCGAGCGGTACGCCGAGCTGCGCGCCCGCGCCGCCATGCCCATCTCCGGCGGCGAGCACTTCCACAACCGCTACGAGTACGCCCGGCTGTTCGCCACCGGCGCGGTCGACATCATCCAGCCCGACCTGTCGATGGCCGGCGGGTTCACCGAGATCAGGAAGCTGGCCGCGCAGGCCGACGTGCACGCCATGCTCGTCGCCCCGCACAACTCCAACTCGCCGCTGTGCACCACGGCCTCCGTGCACGCCGTGCTCGGCATGCCGAACCTGCTCGTCCTGGAGACGTTCGACGGCATGCTGGAGCCGTACGTCTTCGACGCGCTGAAGGGCGTGCTGCCGGTGGTCGACGGCCATGTCGGCCTGCCGGAGCGGCCCGGCCTCGGCGTCGAGCTGGCCGACGAGGTCTTCGCCGAGCACCCGCCGTCCCACCGGTTCTGGAACATGTTCAAGGAGGGCTGGGAGAAGCGTGATCGTTGACGTCCACTCCCACCTGTTCACCTGCCCGGACGACGTCGGCGACCCGTTCGCGGCCGAGTCCGCCCGCGCGCACGGCGGTCACGTCGACCTGACCGTGCGCTGGGCGGACTACGCCGCCACCTCGCCCGACGGCACCCGTACCGTGGTGGTGGGCGGCAAGGCCAGGCGGTCGGGCCTGTGGGTGGACGACGCCGCCGTGGCCGCCTACGCCGGCGAGCACCCCGACCGGCTCATCGGCTACCTGTCGCTCGACCCCACCCAGCCCGGCTGGCGCGACGAGCTCGAACACGGCCACCGCGACCTGGGGCTGCGCGGCATCAAGCTCATGCCGATGTACGCCGGTTTCGACCCGGCCGCCCCCGAGCTGGACGACCTGTACGCCTACGCCGCCCGCCACGGCCTGCCGCTGCTCGTGCACACCGGCACCACGTTCGTCTCGGCCGCGCCCCTGCGCTACGCGCTGCCGGTGCACCTGGACGAGGTCGCCATCAGGCATCCCGAGCTGCGCATGGTCCTGGCCCACCTCGGCCACCCGTACGAGGGCGAGTGCATCGCGGTGATCCGCAAGCACCGCCACGTCTACGCCGACGTCTCCGCCCTGCACTACCGTCCCTTCCAGCTCTGGCACAGCCTGCGCCTGGCCCAGGACTACGGGGTGTGGGGCAAGCTGCTGTTCGGCAGCGACTACCCCTTCACCACGGTGGACGCCTCGGTGGCGGGGCTGCGCGCGGTCGGCGCGGTCCCCGGCATCCCCGGGCTGCCGCCCCTGGACCGGGAGGAGATCGAGAAGCTGATCCACCGCCCGTCGCTCGACCTGCTGGGGCTGTCATGACCGAACTGGCCGTGGTCACCGGGGCCGCCAGGGGCCTCGGCCAGGCCATCGCCGCGCGCCTGACGGCCGACGGCTACCGGGTGATCACCGTCGACCGGCCGGGCGCGGGCTGCGCCTACGACTTCGACCTGGCCGACACCGAGGGCCTGGCCGGGCTCGCCGACGCGGTCCGCCGCGATCACGGGCCGATCCACGTCCTGGTCAACAACGCCGGGGTGGCCCGGCTGGAACACTTCAACGAGATCACCGTGGCCGGCTGGCAGGCCGTCATGCGGGTCAACTGCGACGCGCCGTTCTTCCTGGCCCAGCGGGTGGCCGAGCACATGATCGCGGACGGCGTGCGGGGGCGGATCGTCAACGTCTCCTCCAAGAACGGCCTCATGGCCGAGGCCGGGCTGGCCCACTACAACGCCTCCAAGGGCGCCCTGGAGCTGATCACCCGCTCGCTCGCCGCCGAGCTGGGCGCCCATGGCATCACCGTCAACGCCGTGGCGCCCGGCATGATCGCCACCCCGATCGACGGCGACTTCCCCTTCGACCGCGCGGCCTTCGAGGCGGCGTGGGAGGAGCGCATCCCGCTGCGCGGCGGGTACGGCAGGCCGGACGACGTGGCCGGGGCGGTGGCGTACCTGGCCTCGGAGTCGGCCCGCTACGTCACCGGCTCCACCCTGGTCGTGGACGGCGGCGTGCTGGCCGACCAGATGCCGAGGGCGCGGTTCATGCCGCCGTACCGGAACTCGTTGCGGCCCGGTCCCTGACCTGCGGCCGGACTCGGATCAGTCGCCGGGCCCGGGTCAGCCGCCGTCCAGCGGGTTGGCGGCGATCCGCCCGGCGACGTCGTTCCGGACCGACGCGGCGGCGGCGCTGTCCGGCTTGCGCCTGGCCTGGTCCTCGAAGCAGGCCAGGAACTCGGCGCCGAAGCCCAGCCTGGGGTAGCGGGCGAGCAGCTCCGCCCGGGCGTCCGGCGCGAACTCCTCGGGCCGCCGCCCGACCACGTCCCAGCTCGTGGCGACCTGCAGCAGGTGGGACTCGGGGTCGTCGGCGGCGGACACGTCGGCGCGCATGTGCAGCCTGATGATCTCGACAGCCCGCTCGGCCCGCTCCGCCGGCCAGCCGGCCGCCGTGCCGAACACCCAGGCGAGCTGCCCGCCCGCCTCCTCGAACGGCAGCCGGTGGCTGTCGAACGGCTCGGTCAGCCCCATGTCGTGGAGCAGCGCGGAGACGTAGTAGAGCTCGTCGTCGAAGGCGATGCCATGGGCCGCGCCGTACATCGCCCCCCACAGGTAGGCGCGGACGCAGTGGTTGAGCAGCGCGGGCGAGCAGTAGCGGCCGGCCACCGACAGCGCCGCGGCGGCGGCGGGAGTCTCCGGGAACATGCCTTCAGCCTTTCATCCGGCCGCCGGATCTTGTCGCGGGGGCCGCCACTTGCCTTCTGGATACCATAGGGGGGTATAGTGTCTTCAACGGCAACGAGCCGAGGGAGGGCTGACATGGCTGGACACGGCGGTAGCAAGCAGGATCAAGGGATGCGGTTGCGCCGCATCGAGGGGCAGGTCCGCGGCCTGCAGCGCATGGTCGAGGACGACAAGTACTGCATCGACATCCTGACCCAGGTGTCGGCCGCGACCAGCGCCTTGAAGTCGTTCTCCCTGTCGTTGCTGGAGGACCACCTGGCCCACTGCGTCGCCGAGGCCACCCTGAAGGGCGGCCCGGAGGCCGAGGCCAAGGTCAAGGAAGCCTCCGACGCCATCGCCAGACTTGTTCGTTCCTGACCGGATTGAAGGAGAGACCGATATGAGCACCACCACCTACACCGTCAAGGGCATGACCTGCGGCCACTGCGTCAGTTCGGTCAAGGAGGAGGTCGGCGAGGTGGCCGGGGTGACCGGCGTCGAGGTCGATCTGGCCTCCGGCCTGCTGACCGTCGAGAGTGACAGCCCGATCGACGCGGCGAAGATCGTCGCCGCCGTCGAGGAGGCCGGGTACGAAGTGGCGAACCAGTCGTGAACACCGCAGCCAAGCTCGGCTCCTACGCCCTGGGGCTGGCCGTCGTCTTCGGCGGCGCCCTGGGCGCCGGCAAGGCCGTGGGCCCGGTCGGGGCCGCACCCGCCGCCGACCACAGCGCCATGACGGCCACCCCGGCGCCCGCGCGGAGCGCGGGCCACGACGAGCACACCGCCCAGCAGACGACGACGAAGAAGAACGATACCCCCGGGGGGCTCCAAGTGTCCGAGAACGGCTACACCCTCAACCCGCTCACCACGTCGCTCAAGCCCGGCGAGCCCGCCGACTTCCGCTTCTCCGTGACCGGCCCCGACGGCCGCCCGGTCACCGACTATCAGGTCCAGCACGACAAGAAGCTGCACTTCATCGTGGTCTCCCGCGACCTGGGCAGCTTCCAGCACGTCCATCCGGAGATGTCGGCCGACGGCATCTGGTCGGTCAAGGTCACCTTCCCCGACGCGGGCGCCTACCGCGCCTTCGCCGACTTCGCGCCGACCGGCGGCGAGGCCCTGACGCTGGGCGCCGACCTGGCCGTGGCGGGCGACTACCAGCCCAAGCCGCTGCCGGAGACCGGCCGCACCTCCAAGGTCGACGGCTACGAGGTCACCCTCGACGGCGACCTGACGCCGGGCCAGGCCAGCAAGCTCACCCTCAAGGTCAGCAAGGACGGCAAGCCGGTCACCGACCTGCAGCCCTACCTCGGCGCCTTCGGCCACCTGGTCGCCCTCCGCGGCCGTGACCTGGCCTACCTGCACGTCCACCCCGACGGCGAGCCGGGCGACGGCAAGACGCAGCCGGGCCCCGAGATCGTCTTCTACGCCGAGGTGCCGAGCGGCGGCGAATACCGCCTGTTCCTGGACTTCCAGCACGAGGGCGAGGTCCGTACCGCCGACTTCACGCTCGCGGCCGGACCGCGGCCCGCCACCCCCGACGCTTCGGCTACGCCCGCCGGGCACGGCAACCACAAGCACTGAGAACAGCCACTGGGAAAGGGGAACGGTGATGACCTCTGTCACCGATGACCGGCAGAACGCGGTCGAACTCTCGATCGGCGGCATGACCTGCGCCTCGTGCGCCAACCGCATCGAGCGCAAGCTCAACAAGATGGACGGCGTGACCGCCACGGTCAACTACGCCACCGAGAAGGCGAAGGTCACCTTCCCCGAAGGCGTCGATCCGCAGCAGCTGATCGCCCAGGTGGAGGCGGCCGGCTACACCGCCGCGCTGCCCGCGCCGCCCCGTACCGAGGGCGAGCCGGGCGAGCGGGAGCCGGAGGACGAGCTGCGGCCGCTGCGCAGCCGGCTGATCACTTCGGTGGTGCTGGCGGTGCCGGTGATCGCGATGGCGATGATCCCGCCGTTGCAGTTCACGAACTGGCAGTGGATGTCGCTGGTGCTCACCGCGCCGGTCGTCGTCTACGCCGGCTGGCCGTTCCACAAGGCCGCCTGGACGAACCTGCGCCACGGCGCCGCCACGATGGACACGCTGATCTCGGTCGGCACCATCGCCGCGCTCGGCTGGTCGCTGTGGGCGCTGTTCTTCGGCACGGCCGGTACCCCCGGCATGACCCACCCCTTCGCGTTCACGATCGAGCGCACCGACGGCTCGGGCAACATCTACCTGGAGGCCGCGGCGGGGGTGACCGCGTTCATCCTGGCCGGGCGCTACTTCGAGGCCCGCTCCAAGCGGCGGGCGGGCGCCGCCCTGCGCGCCCTGCTGGAACTGGGCGCCAAGGACGTCGCGGTGCTGCGCGACGGCGTGGAGACCCGCATCCCCAGCGACCGGCTGGCCGTGGGCGACCGGTTCGTCGTGCGTCCCGGCGAGAAGATCGCCACGGACGGCGTGATCGAGGAGGGCGCCTCCGCGGTCGACGCCTCGATGCTGACCGGCGAGTCCGTGCCCGTCGAGG
The DNA here is from genome assembly GCF_044465525.1 of Nonomuraea sp. NPDC049646. NCBI lineage: Bacteria > Bacillati > Actinomycetota > Actinomycetes > Streptosporangiales > Streptosporangiaceae > Nonomuraea > Nonomuraea sp. NPDC049646. The sequence continues at coordinate 88,839 of NZ_JBITLU010000011.1, forward strand.
TGCGTCCCGGCGACGCCGTCACCGGCGCGACCGTGAACGCCGGCGGCCGGCTGGTCGTCCGCGCCACCCGGGTCGGGGCCGACACGCAGCTCGCCCAGATGGCCAAGCTGGTCGAGGACGCCCAGACGGGCAAGGCGCAGGTGCAGCGGCTGGCCGACCGCGTGTCGGGCATCTTCGTCCCGATCGTGATCGCGCTGGCCCTGGGCACCCTGGGCTTCTGGCTCGGCACCGGCGACGGCGTCGGGGCGGCGTTCACCGCCGCGGTGGCCGTGCTGATCATCGCCTGCCCGTGCGCGCTCGGCCTGGCCACCCCGACGGCGCTGCTGGTCGGCACCGGCCGGGGCGCCCAGCTCGGCATCCTGATCAAGGGGCCGGAGGTGCTGGAGTCCACCCGCCGCATCGACACGGTGGTGCTCGACAAGACGGGCACCGTCACCGAGGGCCGCATGACGCTCACCGGCGTGCACCTGGCCGACGGCGAGGACGAGGCCGAGGTGCTGCGCCTGGCGGGCGCTCTGGAGCACGCCTCCGAGCACCCGATCGCCCAGGCCGTCGCCAAGGGGGCCGCCGCCCGCGTCGGCGACCTGCCCACCCCCGAGGACTTCGCGAACGTCGAGGGCCTCGGCGTCCAGGGCGTCGTCGAGGGGCACGCGGTCCTGGTGGGCCGGCCGAGGCTGCTGGAGGAGTGGTCCCAGCACCTGCCGTCCGACCTGGAACGCGCCCTGCACGCCGCCCAGGCGGGCGGCAGGACCGCCGTGGCGGTCGGCTGGGACGGCAAGGCCCGCGCGGTGCTGGTGGTCGCCGACGTGATCAAGCCCACCAGCAAGGAGGCCATCCAGCAGCTCCGGGCGCTCGGTCTCACCCCGGTCCTGCTGACCGGCGACAACGAGGCCGTGGCCAAGACGGTGGCCGCCGAGGTCGGCATCGACGAGGTGATCGCCGAGGTGCTGCCCGCCGACAAGGTCGACGTCGTCAAGGAGCTCCAGGGCGAGGGCAAGGTCGTGGCGATGGTCGGCGACGGCGTCAACGACGCGGCCGCGCTCGCGCAGGCCGACCTGGGCCTGGCCATGGGCACCGGCACGGACGCCGCGATCGAGGCGTCCGACCTGACCCTGGTGCGCGGTGACCTGAGGGTGGCCGCCGACGCGATCAGGCTCTCCCGCCGGACGCTCGGCACGATCAAGGGCAACCTGTTCTGGGCGTTCGCCTACAACGTGGCCGCCCTGCCGCTGGCCGCGCTCGGCCTGCTCAACCCGATGATCGCGGGGGCCGCGATGGCCTTCTCCAGCGTGTTCGTGGTCAGCAACAGCCTGCGGCTGCGCCGCTTCAAGTGAACATCCGCCTCAACTGAACAACGGCCTCACGTGAAGAGGGCTCCGGGCACGACGCTCGGAGCCTTATTCGCGTCCCCGGCCCGAGCGCCCCCCACGGCCCGCCTGGTGCCGGACGTCACGTCCGGCACCGTGGCCGGTCAGGGGCGGATCGCGCCGAGCAGGCGGGTGCGCCAGTAGTCGTCGAGGTCGACCACCTTGACGACGTCACCGGTCTGGGGCGCGTGGACCATCTTCCCGTTGCCGGCGTACATGCCCATGTGGCCGAGCCCCTTGCTGAAGAGCAGGTCGCCGGGTTGCAGCGCGTCGAGCGAGACGCGCCTGCTCGCGCCCCAGGCCCATTGCGTCCAGGTGGTGCGGGGCAGCTCGACGCCCGCCGTGCGCCAGGCGGCCTGGGTGAGGCCGGAGCAGTCGTAGGAGTTCGGGCCCTCGGCGCCGTACTGGTAGGGCTTGCCGACCTGGGCGAAGGCGAACTGCAACGCCAGGCGGGCGCTGCCGGAGGCCGAGCCGGTGTACTTGATGCCGGCGCTGTTCGGATCGCCCGTCCGGAAGGCGCCCAGCCTGCGCAGGAGCTTCGTCTGCGCCTTGACGAGCTTGTCGACCCGCGCCTTCTCCGCCCGAACCTTGTCGCGCGCCGCGTCGGCCTCGGCCAGGACGGTCCGGGCCTCGTCGCGCCGGGCGCGCAGGTCCTTGGTCGTCGCCTGGAACGCCGCCAGTTTCGCCGCCCTGGCCCGCGAGATCTGCTCCAGGGCGGCCATGCCGCCCAGCACCTCGTCGGGGGTGCCGTCGGCGACGAAACGGCCCCAGGTCGTGAGCGGGCCCGACTGGTAGTCGCTGACCACCGCCGAGACGAGGTCCTGGCGTAACCCGTCGGCCTGGGCGTTCTTGCGGGCGACCTCGGCGTTGAGCGCGTCGTACTTCTGCTTGGCCTTCTTGTGCGCCTCGGTCGCCTGGTTGTACTGCTCGACCACCTCGTCGGCGCGCTCGTTCAGCTTCACCAGCTTGGCCCTGGCCCTGGCGGGCGAGGGATCGGCCGAGGCGACGCCCGGGATGGAGACCGCCGCGACCGCCGCAAGTGTCACGGCCACTGCCGCTCGCCCCAGCCTCGTCGCCACGACCACTACGATGCCTCCTCGTACGTCTCCATGCCTGAGGCGGAATAGTACAGAAGTCTGCCCTGTTCGTTGGCATTTCGCCGGTACTACCCGGCGTAACAGGCCGTCGTTCCGGCTCGTTGGGGGATACGCACGCCGCGTTCGGCGCGTTCACCGGAACGCCGAAACGCCCGGCTCCGAAAGGAGCCGGGCGTCTCTCGGCGGCCTCAGCGGACCGCGCGGTGCTCGGCGGCGCGACGGGCGTCGGCCAGCGGCTTGGACGGGACGATCAGCGTGGGTCGCGCGGTGGCGTGCATGACATGGGTGGACGTGCTGCCCGACAGCAGCGCCCGCAGCCCCTGCCGTCCGCGCGAGCCCAGGACGATCAGCGAGGCGCCGACCTCCTCGGCGGCCTCGACGATGGCGGCGGCCACCACCTCCTCCGGGACCGAGGCGACCCGCGGCTCGGCCCGCAGCCCGAGGGAGCGGGCGAGGTCGGCGCCCTCGGCGGCCAGCCGTTCCGAGGCGTCCAAGGTCCTGGCGTCGATGTCCCGCAGGTCCTCCAGGGCGGGATGCCCTTCGAGGTGGGCGGCGAGGCTCTCCAGAGGCTGACGGGCGTACAGCACCACCGCGGACGCGCCGGGGAACAGCCGGGCGGCCTCCTCGACGGCGTGGCGGGCGTCGGGTGAACCGTCGTAGGCGATGAGGATGGACATGGGGATCTCCTTCGGAGCTGTGAGCGTCGAGGTCAGCCGCGGGTGGCGGCGGTGGTCCCGGCGGTGTCGGCGGCCTCGGCGGGTGCGGCGGCCCGCGAGCGGAGCGTCAGCGCGGCGATCAGGGCGCCGGCGACCGCGATGCCGGCGGCTCCGACGAAGGCCGAGGAGAAGCCGTCGGTCAGCGCGGGCAGGTTCCCGAGCTGGGCGGCGCCGTTGGCGGCGGCGACGGCCGTCATGGCGGCCAGCCCGAGGGCCGAGCCGACCTGGTAGCTGGTGTTGACGATGCCGGAGGCCAGGCCGCCCTCCTCGGGACGGGCGGAGGAGATGGCGGTGCCGAGCGAGGGGATGAAGGCCAGCGACATGCCGAGCGCGGCCACCAGGCTGGCGGGCAGGACGTCGACCGCGAAGCTGCCCTCGGGGCTGATCAGCGACAGCCAGCCCATCCCGACGGCGAGCAGGACGAGACCCGCCACCGTGACGGCCTTGGGGCCGAACCGGTTGATGGCGCGCGGCGCCAGGACGATCATGCCGAGCATGATGAGGACGGTCATCGGCACCAGGGCCGCGCCGCTGGGGAAGGCGCTGTAGCCGAGGACCTGCTGAAGGTACAGGTTCAGGAAGAACCACATCGGGATCCAGGCCCCGCCGAGCAGGAGCTGGGTCAGGTTGGCGGCGGCGAGGTTGGGCGTACGGAAGATCGACAGCCTCATCAGCGGCTCGCGGCGGCGGGCCTGGATCACCAGGAAGGCGATGAGCAGCGCGATCGCGGCGGCCAGCACGCCCCAGGTCTGCGCGGAGCCCCAGCCGACCTCGGGCGCCCGGACGATCGCGTAGACGGCCGCGCCCAGCCCGGCGGTGACGGTCAGCGCGCCGAGGACGTCGATGGAGCCGCGCTGGGACTGCCCGGCGGGCATCAGCGGACGGGTGGCGAAGAGCGCGACGAGCGCGATCGGGATGTTGATGTAGAAGACCCAGGGCCAGCTCAGGTACTCGGTGATGACGCCGCCGAGGAACACGCCCGCGGTGCCGCCCGCCGGGGCGGCCGCGCCGTACAGGGCGAGGGCCTTGGTGAGCTCCTTGGGGTCGTGGCCGAACAGCATCATCAGCAGGGTCAGCGCGGACGGGGCGATCAGGGCCGCGCCGACGCCCTGGACGGCGCGTCCGGTGAGCTCGACCCACACCTCGGGGGCGATGCCGGCCACGAGCGAGCCGGCGAGCAGGATGAGCCAGCCGGCGCCGAACAGCTTGCGTGCGCCGAACAGGTCCGAGAGCCGGCCGCCGAGCAGCAGGAGCCCGCCGAAGGCGACGACGTAGGCGTTGAAGACCCACGACAGGTTCTCCTGCGAGAAGCCGAGGTCTTCCTGGATGCGGGGGAGGGCCACGCCGATGATCGACGTGTCCATGATGACGATGAACTGGGCCGTGGCGATCAGGGCCAGGGCGGTCCATCGCCGGGGGGATGGTGCGGACATGAGCATTCTCCAGCACTACGCCGTACCCCGGTGGGGGATGCGGGCGGGTCTTTTGGTTCTTCGTTAATACCCATAGGGGGTATCTGGCGATGAACATACATACACCTGGGGGGTATCTGTCAAGTCCGCGCGACGGAGATCGTCCGGACGGCCCTGCGCGGCGACGGGCCCCCACGCCTCGGCGACCCGGCCCGATGGCCGGACGCTGACGGTATTTCCGCAGCTCCGGCCGCCTAGGGCGAGGCGTCAGGAGGCAGGGCGCGCAGGTGACGCGTCACGGGCCGCGGTGTGCGGGAAGTGCCGGAGGGTGGGGTGTGTGAGATGGGTCGCGCTGTATGCAGGGAGGGGGTATGCGGGACAGAGGTATGCGGGCCGGGGGTATGCGGGCCCGGCGTATCGGGCCTGGGGTGTGCGGGTCCGGCATGCGAGGCCCGGGTATGCGAGGGGGGCAGGTGTGTGGACCGATGTCTGTAGGGGCCGGGGTATGCGGACCCCCAGTACACGAGCCCCGGGTATGTGGGCCGGTGCCTGTAGGGGGCGGGGGTATACGGGTGGCCTTCGGAACGCGGCCCCCGGTATGCCAGGCCGGAGTGGGTGAGCCCCGCGTATGCGAGGCCGGGGGCGAGCCCTGCGTATGCGAGGCATGCGGGCCTCCCGGCATGCGGGGCCGGGGTATGCGGGGCGGGGGTATGTGCGGTGCGTGAGAGGCGGGGTGTGCGGGCTATGTGGGGTGGGAGGCGGCCCGCGGGGCTTCGCCGCGCTCTCTTGGCTTGGCGTCGGTGCGGCCCGTGGTGGCGGCAGGAAGTGTCAGCTCATGGCGGTGAGCCGGGGCCGGAGTTGCCGTGCCTTCCTGGCTCGGGGGTGGATGGGGCCGCGACAGTGCCAGGGAAATGCGCGCTCGTGGCGGCGAGCCGGGTGTCGTGTCGGACCGCCATGCTCTCCGGGCTCGACGTCGAGGGGCCGGCCTGTGCGGTGGTCGGAGGGCCGCTCGTGGCGGGTGTCCGCGAGCGGGCCCGCCTCTCGTCCGGGATGCGGGCGATCACGGACGGCGGGCGGGGCGGCTCATGGTGTACCTGAGGCGGTGTCCTGTCAGTGGCCGTGATGGCCCGCGTGGCCCTGGTGGTACTGGTGGATCACGGCGTGACCCTTGCCGCGGGAGATCAGCCACTTGTTCACCGGCGTCGTCAGCAGGAACGCCACCAGCAGCGACCCGGCCAGCGCCACCCAGAACAGCCAGTTGCCCAGCCCGGCGTCCATGGCGCCCGGCACGGTCACCATCACGGTGTTGTCCAGCACCTCCATCACCGCGATCGAGATGGTGTCGGCGGCCAGCGCCACCTTCAGCGCCGACTTGAAGTCCACCCCGGCGCGCAGGACGCCTCGCATGGTCAGCGCGTAGCCGAACACGAAGGCCAGCGCCACCGAGAGGATCACGGTGGCGAGGTTGGACAGGCCGAGCGCGGTGCCGATCACCATGCCGAGCACTTCGCCGATCGCGCACCCGGTCAGGCAGTGCAGGGTCGCCTGGGCGGCCATGGCCCACGTGGCGGCGGGCGGAGCGGCGTGATGGTGCTCCGAGGGGGAGGAGGGAGGGTGATGTCCACTATGGTCCATGGTGATACTCCTTAGGTGGGGTGACCGATTTTAGGGGTATGGGGTATGCCGGTAAAGAGGGAGGTGAGCCCTCTGTCCGCGGCATAAGGGGGAAGAGGGAGGTCGGGGGCCGGTTTGGCCGAGAGGTCAGAATACTATTCTGTATAGTAGATAGCGCGGCCCGACGCCGTCCGTCCGGCTCGGGAACAGCGCGGCTGCCGCCCCGTTCGGGTGGCCATGAACAGGCGGGAACGCGGCGGCGCGGTGTGGCTGCGCCGGACCATGCCCAGCGGCTCCACGGAGCAGCCGTGTTCGGCGACGGGCTGTTCGACGCGCTCGGCGTCTCCTTGAAGGGGTTGCAGGTGGCCGGCGGCGTGCTGCTCGCGCTCATCGGGCTCGACCTGCTCAAGACCAACTGCGCCCGCAACCGGACTGACCACGGAAGCCGAGCCGTGGCCTTCGTGTACGCCGCTGTCGGCCGGGCCGGGGCCGTCGCGGCGACGATGCTCTACATGGAGCGGGCGGCCACCGCCACGGCCGTGACGGCGGTCGGCCTGGCGCCGGCCGCGGCGCTGCTCCTGACCTGGCCCACGGTGCGCTTCTCCTCTGTGGTCCTCAAGGACAACCGGCTCAACCCGATCACCCGGGTGATGGGACCGCTGGCCCGTGCAGCCGGTCGCGGGGCGTGCGGCACTGGGCGCGCTGGGGCGTCGCCTGACCTCGTCCGGCCCCTGGCTACTAACGGCAGTAGTAGGTCAGAGCGACAGCAGCGAGTGGCAGTGGTGGGCCAGGAACGAGCCGACGCCCGGCGCGAGCGCCACCGCCGCGGGCCCGCCGAGCAGCGCGCTGACCGCCAGCAGCCCGGTCAGCCGTTCGCGGCGGCCGAGCGGCTGCTCGGGGCCGAGCAGCCGGCGTACGCGGCTGAGCGCCGTCTCCCCGCCCGCCCCGAGCGTGAACGCGGGCGCGCGCCCGGTGGCCAGGCCCACCAGCGCCGCGGCGATCTGGGCGCGCGGGTGGCGGCGGGCCGCGACGTCGTCGGCGAGCAGCTCGACCAGCCGGGCGATCTCGGTCCTGGCCCGCTCGAACAACGGCACCCTGGGAAACGCCCGGACCAGGGCCTCGGCCCCGGCCAGCACCAGATGATGACGGCCGCGCAGGTGCGCCCGCTCGTGCTCCAGCACGGCGGCGATCTGCTCCGGCGTCAGGGCGCGCAGCGCGCTCGTGGTGATGACCGTCTGCGCGCGCCGGCCCGGCACGCAGTACGCCAGCCGCTCGTCGTAGTCGATCACCACCACGCCCAGCTCTGCGTCGCGCCGCCCGAGCAGCCGCAGCATGGCGGCGTGCCGGCGGCGTTCCAGGGCGGCCCTCACCAGCACCGTCCCGCCGCACCAGAGCACTCTGGCCGGCACCGCGCCGGCCGCCAGCATGGCCGCGAACCCTGCCCGGGACACGCCGGAGCCGTCGCCCAGCATGTCGGCGCACGCCTCGAACAACCCCGCCAGCCCGTGGCCCACGAGCTCGGCCGGCACGGCGAAGGCCAGCGCGGCGAGCACCGCCGAGGCGACCACGGACGCCGCGCCCGCCTGCCACAGCGCGATCGCCAGCCGCGGCGCCCGGTCGGACCACCTTGCGGCCCGCTGCCCCAGCGCGGGCAGCCAGACGGCCGCCACCACCGTGTAACAGGCCAGGACGACGGCGGCGATCATGCGGGACGGCCCCGGTGCGGGTAGACCTGAAGGGCTGCCTCCAGCGCCACGGCCTCCTCGGGGGTGAGCCGTTCGAGGAAGTGCACGAGGGTGGCGGCCTGGTTGCCGCTGCCCGCGAGCGCGCGGCGCATCAGGTCGGCGGTGTACGCCTCCTTGGAGGCGACCGGTTCGTAGACGTAGGCGCGGCCGACGGCCTCGCGCCGGAGCATGCCCTTGGTGTGCAGCTTGTCCATCACGGTCATCACCGTGGTGTAGGCGATGGTCCGCCGCTGCTTGAGGTCTTCGAAGACGTCGCGGACCGAGGCGGGACGCCGCCTGGCCCACATCCAGTCCATGATCGTGGATTCGAGCTCGCCAAGGCCACGCATCATGCCGGTCATGCTACCCGCGGTCGTAGTCAGAGCGCCTCGCCCGCGGCGATGGACCGCTTGAGCCTGATCAGGTCCTTCGGGGCGTTGACGGCGACCGCCCCGACCAGCACGCCGTCGCGGGCGAAGGCCACGGCGAAGCGGTCCTCCTCCGGGTCGCCGGCGACGACGCGCGCCTCGTCGGCCAGGTGGGGCAGCCCGGCCGTCTGGATGCGGGCGCCGTGCACGTGGGTGGCGAAGTTGGGCACGTCCGCGAACGGCTGCGCCTCGTCGGGCCCGGCAAGCAGGTTGCGGGCGGCCACCGCGCCCTGCTCGTTGGCGTTGGACCAGTGCTCGACGCGGATCAGGGCGTCGCCGTACAGGCGGTGCGGCCAGCGGGCCACGTCGCCCGCCGCGACGACGTTCACCGAGCCGGTGGCGTACAGCGTCGGCTCGCACAGCACGCCGTCGTCCACGGTCAGGCCGCTGCCCGCCAGCCATTCGGTGTTGGGGGTCACGCCCATGCCGCCCACGACCAGGTCGGCGGACAGCATGCGGCCGTCGTCGAGCCGCACCTGGCCGCCGGTCACGCCGGTGACCCGGACACCGGTGACGAGCTCGACGCCGTTGCGCTCGTGGTGCCCGGCCAGCCAGCGCGCCGCCTGCGCGCCGAGCCCCGCGTGCATGGGATGCGGGCCGGAGTCGACCAGGGTGACCTTGCGGCCGAGCTGCCTGGCCGTGGTCGCCACCTCGCCGCCGATGAACCCGCCGCCGATGACCAGCACGTGCTCGTGGCCGGCGGCCAGCTCGGCGCGCAGGGCCAGGGCGTCCTCCAGGGTGCGCAGGGCGTGCACGCCGTCGAGCCGCCGGGGACGGGCGCCGCTCGCCACGACCAGGCCGTCGTAGCCGAGCTCGGCGCCGTCGTCGAGGACGACCGTGCGGCTCCCGGCGTCCAGGCGCACCGCCTGCCTGCCGCGCAGCCAGTCGTCGCCGAGCTCTTCGGCGCCGGGGAGCGTGACGTCCTCGTCGCCGCGCAGGACGCTCTTGGACAGCGGCGGCCGGTTGTACGGCACGTGCGCCTCGGCGCCGACCAGCGTGAGTTCGCCGTCGAAGCCCTCCCGGCGCAGGGTCTGGACGGCCCGCAGCCCCGCCAGCGAGGCGCCGACCACGACGATCTTGTCAAGGGTTCTCATGCGAGGCGACGATACCGGGTAGGGGTATGGGCGAGGCAATGTGACGCGCGTCTCACATACCCCTCCGCCGTATGAGTTGCCTTTCCGGAGGATCGGGCGTACGTTCTCTTCCGATATACCCGGCAGGGGTATCAACGAGAGGAGCGAGGCGATGAGCACGAAGACCTACACGGTGTCCGGGATGACCTGCGGCGGCTGCGCGGGCACCGTCAAGACCGAGATCGGCAAGGTCGCCGGGGTCTCCTCGGTCGACGTCGAGCTGGCCACGGGGCAGGTGACCGTCACCTCCGCCGACGCCCTCGACGACGCGAAGATCAGGGACGTCGTCGAAGAGGCGGGCTACGAGCTGGTGGTCGGCTGAGCCGGCGAGACCACCGAAGCGGCGCCGGGCCGACCCGGCGCCGCTTCGGCCTGTCCGGCGCTGATCCCAGTGCCGCTTCGGCCTGTCCAGGGCTGATCACAGCGCCGGATCGGCCTGGCCGGCGGGGTCGGCACCGGGCCGGTTCAGGGGGCGCGGGTCAGTGCCTGGTGCAGGCCCCGGCAGGCCCGGGTGAGCGAGGTCGAGCCGCGTCTGCCCGCGTGGGCGGCCACCTCCGGGATCCCGCCGCGCGCGCCGGCCCACATGGCGACGTCCGTGGCCAGCACGACGGCGTCGGTGTGCGCCCGCCGGGCCCGCTCGCCCCCGCTCGGGAGGAAGACGGCCAGGAAGTGGCGCAGGATCGTCCACACCTCGGCGTGCGCGCCCTGCCGGGCGGCCAGTTCCAGCGACGGCAGGGCGAGGCCGGCCGCGACACCCCTGCGACGGCTCAGCAGGCCCAGCAGACGGCCCGTCCCGGCGGCCGGGAGCGCGCCCTTGGCCGCCAGTTCGAGCAGCGGGGGCACCGCGTCGTCGCCCTCCGCGGTGAGCAGGAAGGCCAGGACCAGGGCCGTGGCCGGGCCGGACTCGCCGTCGGCCAGCGCCAGGCCGCGCAGGTCGTCGATGCCGGGCGGGATCGAGTGGTCGAGCAGGCCGAGCGCCAGATGGGCCGCCGCGAGCTCCCGGTGCCAGGGCGTCATGCCGGGCCAGAAGTCACGTGGCCCGCGCCGGAAAGGACGCCTCACGGAGGGCTCGCCCAGCAGGGCGTCGGCGGGGGCGAGGCCGGTGGGCGCGGCGGGCGGCCAGCTCACCGTGGCGATCCCGTGCCGGTCGAGGACCTGCTCGTGGGACGCCGAGCCGGGCTCGGGAGCCCAGGTCACCTCGACCCGAGGGGGCGGGGGCGCGCCGCGCCCGAGCCGGCGGGCCACCGCGGCGGCGGCCTCGGAGCCGATGCCCCGCGCCCGTTCGGCCAGGTCGGGGGCCGGATCCGAGGGCAGGCGCAGCAGGGCCTGTGCCAGGTCGAACGGCAGCGGCTCGCGGCCGGAGCGCGCGCACCCGGCCAGGCGGGTGAGCAGGGTCTCGGGGTCGAGGCGGCCGTCGGCGCGAGTGGGCGTGGCCAGCAGGACCGGGGGCAGGGCTCCGGCCTTCGCGGCGCGCAGCAGCTCGTCCAGGCGGGACAGCAGGAAGATGGTGGGACCGGCGCTCAGCTCCGGCCGGGGAACGCGGTCCCAGTCGGCGGGCGCCGGTCGGGCGGCCGGGTCGTAGAGATCGGGCTCGGCGTCGTCCGTCCGCAGCAGCTCCTCCTGCACGTCGTCGGGCAGCCCGTGCAGCGGGAGCATCGTGCGCAGGCCGGGGACCAGGCGGAAGGCCGTGGCCGCGAGGTTGACCATGCCGTCGTACAGGGCCTGCCCGACGTCGCCGGGCGCGCTCCGGTACGGCGGCCACTCCCGCGGCGGACGCGAGCCGGGCGGCCCCGGATCCTCGCCCGGGTTGACGAGCTCCCTGGCCAGCGCGGTGCACCAGTCGCGCGGCGACTCCCACACCGGCATGTCGTACAGCACCGGCCGCAGCTCCTCGCCGAACCGCCGGGCCAGCGTCTCCCGCAGGGACGCGGGGTTCGCGTGGGCCTCCCGCACCACCGCCGCCAGCCACGCCTCGACGGCGATCCAGCCCGTCTCCGCCGGCGGGCCGCTCTCCGGGCCGCGGACCGGGAACGGGCCGGGCACGGTGACCTCGGGCAGCAGGCCAGGGGTGAAGTCGCCGGTCCGGCCCGCGCCGAAGCGCTCGTGCAGCCGCCGGGCCGAGGCCGGGGGCAGCAGCTCGGCCCCCTCCAGGATCGCCGTGGGGTCGGTGACGTGACCGGCGTGCTTGAGCGTGAGGGCCACCGCGCGGTCGCGCACCTCGTGGGAGGCGTGCCCGTACGCGTTGGTCAGCGCCGTGACGTGGTCGTTCACCCGTTCCGGGTGGGGGCCGAGCTCGCGGTCGAGCCAGGTCAGGCCCTTCACCGCGAGCCCGGCCTCCGGGCGGAAGGTCATCGACTCGACGGCCTCGGCGACGTCCGCGGGGTCGAGCCGGGCCGCGCGCACCTGCCGCCAGGCCAGCTCGGCCACCGGGCCCGGCGCGGTGGCCAGCAGCCGCAGGTAGTCGCGCAGCCGTCCGGCCGACTCCGCCGGCGCGGGCGCCACAAGCGTGTGCAGCCGGACGAAGAAGCGCAGGTCACGCATGTCGCCGCCGAGCAGGAACCGGCGCACGCAGCCCGCGACGACCTGCTCGCGCGGCAGCGCGCGACCGGCCAGGGCCAGCCAGTGGGACGGCTCGGGGGCGAGCTTCTCGTCGGCCAGCGCCCGTCCCGCGCCGGCCGCCTCGAAGATCCGCGGAAGCAGGTGGGGCGTCAGCGGGTCGTCGGCCACGACCGCCGCCGACAACCAGGCCGCCACCAGCGGTTCGTGGTCGGGCGGGGTGACCGGACCGTCGCGCAGCAGCGCCAGGGCCAGCGGCACGGCCCGGTCGTCGGGACGGCGGACGCGGCGCGCGAGCCGGACCGCCAGATCGGCCCGCCAGTCCGCCGGGCGGCCGGAGACCGCTCTGACCAGCCGGTACGGGCTCGGCGCGGCGGACGTCCCCGGATCGAGATCGCGCTTCATCAGCCAGGTCGCCGCGCCGGCCGGGCCCGGAACGGTCGCCGCGCCCACCATCATCAGCGCCTCGCAGGGGCTGGTGAGCTGGTCGAAGGCGTTCCAGCGGGCGGCGAGCAGCCGCGGGCGCAGCTCGTCGAGCAGCCCCGGCAGCTCGGCGGCGACGGCGGCCCGCTCGGCGCCGGTGAGGCCCGGCAACCGCGAGGCCAGCCGCTCGGTGTCACAGGCGAGCACGAGATGCCTGATCTCGGCGCGGACGTCGCCGGCGGTCATGACGTGGCCCCGGTGAGCTGGGCGTGGAGGCGCCGGCAGGCGTGGGCGAAGCGGGTCGTCCGGCGGCTGCCCGCGCGCTCGGCGACGACCGGGATGTCCCCGCGCGCGCCGGTCCAGAGGGCCACGTCGGTGGCGAAGGCGACGAGCCGGGTGTGGCTCACGGTGACGCGCCGCCCCTCCCCGGGCAACATCACCGGCAGCAGGGCCCGCATGACCCGCCACACCTCGTGGTGGCCGCCGGCCTCGGCCAGCCCGGTCAGGGCCGCGATGGCGCGGGTGGTCTCCAGCCAGGTGCGGCGCAGCGCCAGCGCGAGCTGACGGCCGATCGCCTCGGCGGGCAGCTCGCCCCTGGCGGCCATGCGCAGGGCCAGCGGGATCATCTCGGGCACGCCGGAGGCCAGGAGGAAGGCGAGGATCAGCGCCCCGGACTCGCCCATAGGCCCCTGGGCGAGCTCCAGGCCGGTGATCTCCGCCGGGGCGCGCCAGTCGCCCCAGTGGCCCTGCAGCAGGTAGGGCAGGAAGCTGACGGCCACGACCTCGCGGTGGGAGGGCAGGACCGCGGGCCACGCCCCCATGGTGTGGCGGGACTCGCTGCCCGCCCACTCGGACGGCTCGCGCAGCGCCACCTCGTCGATCAGCCGATTGCCGGTCGGGGCCGTCACCCGCAGCACGGGCCGCAGCCTGACCTCGGCGAAGGGCTCCGGCTCCGCGTCGCCGAACTCGACCATGGACGCGTCGACCATGTGACGCCACCCGTGGCCGCACTCGGGGTCGGCCATGCCGTCACCGGCGAGCCATCGGGCGGCCGACCGCGCCGCCTCCGACTCGACCTTGGCGGCCCGCTCGGCCGCCGCCGGATGGCGGCCCCGCGGCAGCCGCAGCAGCGCCTGCGCCAGGTCGGCGGGGAGCGGTTCCACCCCGGCGGCGGCGCACGTCTCCAGCCGGCCGACCAGCACGTCGGGGTCGAGGTGGCCGCTCGTCCAGGTCGGCGTGGCCAGCAGCACCGGCGGCAGGGCGTCCTCGCGGAGGGCCGCGGCGAGCTCAGCGTGGCGGTGCAGCAGGAAGTCGTGGAGCGGGCCGACCCGGCCGAGGCGGGGCAGCCGGTTGCGCCGCCGCCACTCGTCCTGCTCGGACAGCGCGTGGGGCAGGTACGAGCGCAGCCGCGGCGGGACGAACACGATGGTCACCTGGGCGAGCGGCTCGTCCGGGCCCGGCGGGGGCACCGGTCGCCCCAGCCGCATCGCCGCGATCCGGGTGGGGTCCACGCCGAGCGCGGCCATCTCGTCGTAGGCGCGGTCGAGCAGGTGGTACGGCATGACCTCCACGGAGTCGTCGTACCGGACGCCGGGCCGCTTGCGGACCGGGCGGGGATCATCGGGATCGTTCAGCCGGATGCGGCCTTCGGAGAGGGGGATCTCCTGGCCGCCCTCGCGGGCCACCGCACCGGCGGGGCCTTCGTCGCTGGTCCAGGTGATGGAGAAGGCGCGCATCGGGGCGTCGTCGTCGAGGTAGCGGCCCGGCCGGTGGCCGCCGCCCATCATGATCCGCCCGGTCGGCGGCTCCTGGCCGGGCTCCCGCCCGCGGGGGACGGCGCGCAATCGCACGGAGTGGCCGGCGCGCTCCCAGAACCTCTCCGGCTGGATCGGCGGGACCTCCGGCACGCTGCCGGGCGTGACGAGCTCGGCGGCCAGCGCCGACCGCCATTCGCCGGGATCGAGGAACACGTCCTTGAGCCGCCAGTGGCCGCGGGCCTGCTCGACGTGGGCCTGCTCGACGTGGGCCTGCTCGATGTGGGCCTGCTCGACGCGCGGCGCGAGCTTGCGGCGCAGTTCCGCCCGGTCGTCGGCGACGCCGGTGACGAAGGCCGCCAGCCAGCGCTCCTCGTCGATCCAGGGCTCGTGCCCGCCGGGGAAGATCGACGGCTCGGGGAAGGGCAGCGGCCGCGCGGGCTCGGGCAGCGGCGGGAACTCCCTGGCCTCCAGCAGCTCCTCGACCGGGGTCTCCCCGCCGAACCGCCCGGCCAGCTTCGCGCCCAGGTCCGCGGGCAGGTCGCGGACGGCGTCGAGGATCGCCTCGGCGTGGCCGGTGAGCAGGCCGGCGTGTTTGAGCGTCAGCTCGACCGCGCGGTTGCGCACGTCGAAGGACGTGTGCGCGTACGCCGTGGTCAGCGCGGCGACGAAGTCGGGGGCGGTCTCCGGCGTGGCCCTGATCGCCTGGTCGAGCCAGCGCAGCCCGGTGACGGCGAGCTTGGCCTCGGCCCGGAAGGTGAGCGCGTCGACCGCCTCGACCAGGTCGGCGTGGTCGAGCGGCATCGCCGCCCGCACCTGCGCGGCGGCCGACTCGGCGACCGTGCCCGGCGCGGACGGCAGCAACCGCAGGTAGTCGCGCAGGCGGGCGGCCGACTCCGCGGGCGTGGGATCGAGCAGCGTGTGCAGCCGGACGAAGAACCGCAGGTCCTGCTGCTCGCCGCCGCGCAGGAACCGGCTCACGCAACCGTCGAGTGCCTGCTCCCTGGGGATCTTGCGGGCGACGGCGGCCAGCCAGCGGGAGGGCCGGGGCCGCAGCGTCTCCTCCCGCAGGACGCGGCCGGCGCCGTCGGCGTCGAAGATCCGGGGCAGCAGCACGGGGGCCAGCGGGTCGTCGGGCACGGTCGGCAGGGACAGCCAGGCGGCCACCAGCGGGTCGTGGTCGGGCGGCACCGCGCCGGACTGGCGCAGCAGCTCCAGGGCCAGCGGCGCGATGCGGTCGGCGGGACGGCGCACCCGCCGGGCCAGCCGGACCGCGACGTCCCGGCGCCATTCCTCCGGACGGGCGGCCGCCACCCGGCACACCTGGTCGACCCTGACGGCCGGCGCCCAGCGGCGGTTGACGTCGCGGCCGGTCATCCACGTCACCGCGGCGGCCGGGCCGGTGATGAGCCCGACGCCGGCCACCAGCAGCGCCCTGGCCATGCCGGTGAACAGCTTCTCGACCTCCCAGGAGGCCATCTCCCCGAAGTCGTCGGGGTACTCGGCGCGCACCTGCTCGGTGCGGACCCGGCGCAGCTCCTTGACCAGGCCCGGCAGCTGCCCGGCCAGCTCGGCGCGCTCCTGCTCGGTCAGCGTGACCAGCCGGTCGGCCAGGCGGCCGGCCTCCTTGCGGACGACGAGGTCGCGGATCTCCGTCCAGAGGGTCATCGGGAGACCTCCACGGCGGCGCGGGCGACGATCCGGGCGGCCAGCACGTGCTTGCACGGGCCGCGCGAGCCGCGGTGGTCCCACCACCACTCGCACGTGCAGGAGCCGTCGGCCAGCGAGACCTGGCGCGTGCCGCCCGAGGTGCGGACGGTGGCCGACTCGCCGTCGAGCCGCACGGCGCCCGCCTCGACGAGCCTGCGCGCGCTGGCCAGGCGCGGGTTGAGCACGGTCACGTTGTCCTTGTCGTAGGGCAGCTCGCGGTGGAAGTGGGCGGCCTCGGCCAGGTCGTAGCCGACCCGGCCGGCGACGCCGAGCTGCGTCAGCGCGGCCCGCACCCGGTCGGCGGGGATGCCGGCGCGGTCGGCCAGCAGGCCGATCTCGACCTCGGGCTCGAAGTTGAGCAGCATGCCGACCACGTCGGCGTCGTTCTCGGCCTCGTCGGTGGCCAGGTCGTCGAGCACCGCGCCCTCGCCGGAGAAGCCGCGCCAGCGCTCGGGCGACAGGGTGAGCGTGTAGCGCATGCCCGGCAGCTCCAGCTCCCAGGCGCTGGAGGCGGCGTCGGACGGGCCGTACACCCGCAGGGCCTTGGCGAAGCGGAGCAGCGGCAGCAGGGTGGCGAGCCGGTTGGGGCCGGCGAGTCGGACGGAGCCGGGAACCGGGCGGTCGGAGACCTTCAGGTCGCGCCCCGCCTGCGCCACCCACACCGTGCCCTTCCTGGGCAGCCCGCGCAGGAAGCGCACCGCCGCCATGCCGGCCAGCTCGCCGCGCTGGTCCATGCCCGAGGCGATGACCTGCACCTCGGCGAACCCGCGCAGCCAGCGCTCGGGCAGCGGCACCTTCTTCTCCACCACCGCGCCGTCCGTCGTGGTCACGACCAGCTCGTCGAGGCCCACTCCCAGGTGCAGCGGGTCGCGCGCGCCGATGCGCGCCAGCGCCTCCCGCAGCGGGGCGTTCACGTCGACGTTGGTGGTGCCCCGGTCGAAGACCTCGCCGTCGAGCGCGCCCTGCAGCAGGTCGAGCCGGGCGTACACGCCGCCGCAGGCGGAGAACGACTCGAAGCGCAGGCGGTCGCCGTTGCACGTCACCACCGGGTCGCGCACCCAGCCCCGCTCCTGCGGCTGGTGGTAGCGGGCCAGCGCCACGTCGGCGACGCCGAGCAGGGCCGCCGCGGCGGGGGCGGCCTGGGTCACCACGCCGCTGAAGAAGCGGGGGGCCAGGGCGGGGCCGGACAGGGCACGGCCGCCGGAGGTCGCGAGCCCGAGGCGACCGTCGATGAGGGAGGAGGGCGCGGCGTACGTGTACGCCTGCGTCGCTGAAGTCATGGCCGGGACGATAGATCGCGCCACCGACAAGATCGCCGGGGCGCCTTCCGCCGATCCTGAGGCCGGATCATCTTTGATTCCGGATGCTCTACTTATTTCGGACAAGCCGGTTTATGCTCTGGGCATCCTGAAGTGGATCACACCCCCGGGAGGCGCCCATGAAGAAGATGACCATCCGCCGCAGGAGCACGCAGCGCCTGATGTCCGGGGCCCGCCGGCTCTGGATCGAGTGGTGCTGGTAGGTGCCGAGACGGCGGGCGCTCTCGGGTGCCCGCCCCTGCGGATCCCGGTGCGGCCGTGAACCGCTACGACTGCCATCGCGGCCACGGGCCCTACGCCGGGGTCGCCGAATTCCTCGCCGCGATCGCCGCCGACCGTCCCCGCCTGGCCGCTCGCCATCGGGTCGAGCTGTACGCGATCGCCCCCTGGCTCGACCGCACGGCGCGGCCGGCCGCCGAGGAGGAGCCGATCAGGTTCCACCCCGCCCGCCGCACCGCCTGCCTGGCGTACGGCGCCGCCGAGTTCGCCGCCGCCTGGGCCGGCGCCCTCCGCCGCCCGGTCACCGTCACCTTCGACCACGTCGCGAACGCCGACGAGACCACCGCCGAACTGCTGGACACCCTGGTCTCGCGGACCGCCGCCACCCCGCTGCGCCTGGACCTGCGCGCCGACGGCCCGGACGAGCCGCCGCCGCTGCCCACGGCCCCGGACGCCGTCCGCGCGGCCCTCGGCGACGGCCTGGCCCGCGGCTTCTACCACCACGCGGCCCGCGTCGCCGCCCACGGACGCGCCCTCGTCACCCCGGACGGCGACCTGCGGCAATGGTGGGCCTGCAGCACCGGCCTGGCCACCGCCCTGGCGGCGCTGGAGCGCGCCGAGGAGGCGCTCGACCTCTACGACGAGGCCCGCGCCGCCACCGACGACCCGAAGATCAACATGTCCGCCGCGTACGCCACCGCCATGTTGTACGCCCGCCACCTCCCGGCCGCCCGCCAGGACCCCGCGCAGGCGCGGCACTGGCTGGAACGGGCGCTCGACCTGGCGCAGGGCCTGGACGACCGGCGCCACCAGGTGATCTCCACCGTCTTCTACGAGCAGGGCCTGGCGTTGCTGGACGCCAAGGCGGGCGCGCCCGACCAGGCGCTGCGCCTGGTGGACGACGGGCTGGCCAGGCTGAGCGCGGTGCTGGCGCCGGGCGAGCACCCGCAGCACCTGGCCCGCCTGCGGCACAACCGCGCCCAGGTGCACCTGGCGCTCGGCGACCCGGAGCGCGCCCTGGCCGACCTGGACAGCGTGATCGCCCACGATCCGGACAACAGCGAGTACTACGTGGACCGCGCCGCCCTGCACCGGGCGGCCGGTCGCGTCCAGTCCGCGATCAAGGACTACGGCACCGCCATCAGCCTGGGGCCGCACCTGCCCGAGGCCTACTACAACCGCGCCGTGCTGCACCTGGAACGCGGCCGCGCCGACCGGGCCCGCGAGGACCTGGAGCGCGCGCTCGCCATCGACCCCGGCCACCTGGACGCCCGGATCGCCCTGGTCAACGCCCACCTGGAGCGCGGCGCGCTGGACGCCGCCGAACGGGACGCGCTGGCCGGACTCGACCTGGCCCCCAAGGACCCCGCGCTGCTGTGCACGCTCGGCCTGATCCGCTCCGAGCGCGGCGAACCGGCCGAGGACCTGTTCACCCAGGCGCTGGAGGGCGACGAGACGCTGGTCGAGGCGTGGACCAATCGCGCCGCCGTCCGCTTCGAACGCGGTGAGGTGACCGCCGCCGTCGCCGACCTGGACCGGGCGGTGGCCCTGTCGCCGGCGCCCGAGCCGCGCTACAACCGGGGCACCGCGCTGGCCCGGCTCGGCCGCTGGGAGGAGGCGGCCCGCGACTTCACCGACGCGCTCGCCCAGCCGGGCCTGGACCGGGCGCTCCGCCGCGACCTGCGCGCCGAGCTGGCCCGCTGCCGGCGCGCCCGCTCCGGCTGACCCGCGGCCGGGCTCACCCCCGGCCGGTGCTGTCGCAGGCGAGGTCCGCGGCGGGCAGGACGCCGTCCACCAGGTAGCGCTTGACGGCGGCGTCCACGCAGGCGTCGCCCGCGGCGAGGTAGGCGCCGTGGCGGAAGGCGCCGCGCAGGGTGACCATGCGCGAGCCGGTCAGCGTCCGGTGCATGGACCGCTGGCCGGCGAAGGGCGTGACGGGGTCGCCGTCGGCCCCGACGACCAGCAGCGGGACGTCGTTGCCGAGCTCGGTGGGCGCCTCCACCGGCGCGGCCGGCCAGAAGGAGCAGGGGCCGAGGTTGCGGGTCATCGGCCCGAACAGCGGCTCGTCCGCGCGGTGGGCCTGGATGCCGCGGTAGTAGGACTCCAGGTCGCGCGAGGCGGCCCGGTCCGCGCAGAGGATCGGCGTGCCCGCCCGGTCCTCGGCCGGCCCCGACCCGGTGAACAGGCCGTCGAGCGTCTCCTTCAGCGACGCCGGGACGGTGACCGCGTCGCCGCGGGCGGCGCCGGCCAGCGTCCGCACCTCCGCGGCGAGGCCCGCGTACGCCTTGGCGCTGTCGTCGTAGAGGCGGACGAACAGCAGGTAGGGGACGTGGTGCGCGTCGATCCGGTACCCCCCGACGCGCAGCGGACGGCGGGACGCGGCCCGGTTCACCCGCTCCACGGCGGCCAGGACGTCGGCCTCGGTGGCGCCCAGGCCGTACTCGGCGTCGCGGGCGGCGGCCCAGGAGGCCCAGTGCCGGAGCGCGGCGTCGATCGCCGGGCCGTTCGCGGACAGCAGGTCGGGGCCGTAGACGTCCGGGCCCACCGCGCTGTCCAGCACGAACCGGTCGGCGCGGGCGCCGAACAGCTGCGTGTAGACGGCGCCCAGGTAGGTGCCGTAGGAGTAGCCGAGGTAGGACAATCTGGGCTCGCCGAGCGCGGCTCGGATGACGTCCATGTCGCGGGCGGTGTTCCGGGTGGAGGCGTGCGGCAGCAGGTCACGGTTGCCCTGGACGCATCCGGCGGCCAGCTCCTTCATGAGCCTGGCGCTCTCGTCGAACGTGCGGCGGGTCGGGCCGGCCGAGCGGGTGGGGGTGTCGGTCGTCCACCGGCAGCGGATCGGCGTGCTGCGGCCGACGAAGCGCGGATCCATCCCGATCAGGTCGTAACGGGCCGCGACGGCGGGCATGAGCCGGCCGAGCAGCGGCCGTTGCAGCCCGCTCCCGCCCGGACCGCCGGGATTGATCAGCAGGACGCCCCGGCGCGCGCCGGGTTCGGCCGCCCTGATCCGCGAGATCGCCACCGACACGGTCCGCCCCCGCGGCCTGCGGTAGTCCAGCGGGACGGTCACCTCCGCGCACTGGGCGCCCGCCGCGTCCAGGGCCGCGCCGGCGTCGTCGCCGGGACCGGTCGCGCAGCGGTGCCAGGCTGGCGTCTGCCGGTGGAACCTCGCCAGGTCGTCGGTCCCGTCGTCACGCGTGACGGCCGCCGACGCCGGGCCGGTGACCGCGATCCCCGCCAGTCCCGTCAGCAGGGTCGCGCTCGTGGCGACGGCTGTGACGATCTTTCTCGCACGCACAGAAAGCCCCCTTTTCTGATGATGTCGGCACCGACGCTAGGGGGCCGGGCGGTTGATCTTGATCGGCCGAACGGCCGAGCCGGATCGGCCGTACGGACATTCCGGCGTCCCCGCCGGGCCTTTTCCGCTTGCGGGGCCGGGGGCGAGGGCGGACGCTGGTGCGGTGGACTTGGGCATCGTCAGTCTCGTGGTCTCGATCGCGATCGGCGTTCCGCAGATCTACCTCGCCTGGCAGCAGGTACGCCTCTCCCGCCACCAGGCGACACCCCGCCGCGCACACCCGGCCGCGAACGCGCCACGTGCGGGCGGGAACGCGTCGCCTCCGGCTGGGAGCGCGCCGCGTTCGCCGTCTTCAGCGCCCTCTTCCGCGCCTGCCGACCGCCCCGAGCCGGTGGGTTCCGCCCAGTCCGCGCCTCCGCCCCGCGACCCCACCGACGAGGCCCCCGCCGTCCCGCTGCCCGACGCCCCGCTCTCCAGCGCCGCCACCGAGCCGCCGCTCGCCGGGAGCGAGCAGCGGCTCGGTGCGCCGGAGGCCGAGGCCGGGGACGCCGTGCGCGACGCCGTCCACACCCTGCGTGCCTACGTCGCGCCGGCGTCCGTGTGGATCGGCGGCTTCGTCGGCCTCGCCGCCCTCGGCTGGATCTTCGGGTACGACGACCTGGCCAAGGACTACCCGTCCCAGGAGGACAAGGTGCAACTGGCCGTCAGCCTCTGGTTCATGGCCGTCGCGCTCCTGGTCACCAGCTTCTCGACCGGGCTCACCGCGTACGCGTGGCACCGCGAGAAGGCGGTCTCCGACGACAACGAGGACCGCTTCAACCTGTACGTCGCCCTGGCACTGCTCGGGCCGCCGCTCGCGCTGTGGCTCGTGATCGCCCGGCGCGACGTGATGTTCTGACCCGCGCCGGGGCGAGCGGGACGGGAGCCCGTTCAGTGGCCGTCGCAGCAGGCGGTGCGGGCTTGGTCGAGGTGGGCGGGGTCGTTCCACCAGTGGCCCGCCGTGCTCGGATGGACGGGGACGCGTGCCTTGACCCGGCCAGGGGCCGCGGAGGCCGCCTGATCGGTGCTGGTGGCGGACGGGTAGGGCGCGAGAAGCTGCTCGACGGTGTGGTGCCTGCCGCCGACGACGACGGCCGTGACGTTGGCCGCGTCCTCGACGCGGGCCAGCGGGTCGCCGTCGACGATGGCCAGGTCGGCGTACATGCCCTTGGCGATCCGGCCCAGCGGGAGGCCCAGGTAGGCCCCGGACGTGCTGGTCGCCGCGGTGAGCGTCTCGCGCGGGGTCAGGCCGTACCGGACCATGGCCCGCAGGTTCATGTGCAGGCTGAGCCCGAGGTGGTCGATCGGCGCGTCGGTGCCGGCGGTGACCACGCCGCCGCCCCGGATCATCGCGGCGAGCTGGGCGACCTGGTTGGCGAGGTTCGTCCGGACCACCTGGACCGTCGCCGGGTCGGCGCTCTGCGCCGCGGTGACGGTCGCCCGGAGCGCGGCCATCCGCCAGTTCGGGTAGAGCCGGCGCACCCGTTCGTCGGTGACCAGCGAGATGTCCTCCCGGTACAGGGTCGAGGAGTTGAACAGGGTGGGGGTCCTGGCCATCTTCGAGGCGTTGAACATGGAGATGACGTCGGAGTAGGCCGACCCGACGTTCGTGACGGTGCGCGAGTAGCCGAACCGGTTGGTGGCGCCGACGTGCTCGGTCTGGTCGCCGCCCATGGCGATCGCCGGGTAGTGGTAGTGCGAGCTGACGGGCTTGCCCTGGCGGTGGGCCCAGTCGATGACCTCCCGGTGCCAGACCACCGGCAGCCGCACGTAGCACTTCAGCAGGTCGTAGTCGAGGGCGGCGGCCCGCCGCAGTTCGAGCCGCAGCTGCTCGTGCGAGTACGTCGGGCGCATGAAGTTGTAGTAGATGCGCGCCCCGTCGATGGCCTCGCCGGTGCCCAGGTAGCGCGGCGCGAGGCGGGCGCCCGACTGCACCGACTCCCGTTCCTCGACCATGTGGTACGCCGGCGAGCCCGGCGAGCGGGTGGTGGTGACGCCCAGGGCCAGCCACAGCGGACCCTGCCGCGACCCGTAGGCGTAGCCCTGCATCTCGCGGTGGTGGTGGATGTCGATCAGGCCGGGCATGACGAACCTGTCGCGGGCGTCGATCAGGTCGCCGGGCCGTCCGTCCCGGTGCGGCTCGATCGCGGCGATGCGCTGGCCCCGTACGACGATGTCGACGTCACGGACGACGCGGCCGGAGACGCCGTCCCACATGCGGCCCGCGTGAATGACGACCTGGTCGGGGCCGGGGTCGTTGCGCCAGGTCAGCCGTACCGGGACCGGCCGGGCGGGTGTCCCGTCGAGGCTCGCCCTCTTGAGACGTCCCTCGTTCAGGTAGAGGAGGGTGGCCGAGTCGCCCGCCCAGACGGGGGCGTCGGAGACCTCGCGGGTGACCTGACGGGCCGCGCCGGTGGGCCGGCCGGCCCGGTCGACGGGCAGGACCCACAGGACCGACTCCATGGCGAAGGCGAGCATCGTGCCGTCGGGCGACCAGACGGGCCCGTCGTCGCCGCGGGTCTGCAGGGACCGGTGGGGCGCGGGATCGACGTACGTGCCGGCGCCGGTGGCCCGGTCCACGAGCAGGATCTTGGACAGCCCCTCCCGGTAGCGCCGCGAGTACGGCACCACCGCGGCCATAGCCAGCGTCCTGCCGTCGGGCGACCAGGTCGGGCGGCCCGGCTCGAAGGTCGCGTCGTAGACCTTCTGGCGGTCGCCGGTGGAGACCTCGACGACCCACAGCGCGCCGTCCTGGTCCAGGTAGGCGATCTCGTTGCCGTCCGGCGACCAGCGGACCGACAGGGCGGCGGAGTCGGCCAGCCGGGTCACCTGCCGGTCGGCGCCGGTGTCCAGGTCGCGGACCCAGACGTTGAGCGTGCCGGTGCGGTCGGTGACGAATGCCAGCCGCAGCCCGTCGGGGGAGAAATCCGGGTCGGCTTTCCACCAGCGGTCCCGGAAAAGCGGTTCAGGGGTGCCGCCGGAGCGCATGAGATAGATGTCGTTGAGCGCGCGGAAGGCGACGGCGGAGCCGTCCGGTGAAACGGCCGGGCTGCCGATTCCGGCGACCGGGAATGAGCCCGGCTCGTCGAATACCCGGACCTTTTTCCGGTACTTCGGAGTGGTCGTCGTCAGCGCGGCGGTGAAGCCGACCGTGCCCGCGGAGGGGGAGCCGAGGCGGCGGACTTTGACGGTGCCCGCGGAGGTGTAGAAATAGCGTCCGTCCGGGGCGAACCGGGCGCGGAACGGGAACACCTCCTCGCCCGTGACGAGCGCGCCCGCGGTGCCGGCCAGGTCGTTGGCGCCCGAGTGGAAGTGGTGGTAGGCGAGGTCGGCGCCGTTCGGCAGCCAGGACGGCTGGTGGACGACCTGCCCGGCGGGCACCGTGACCGCGGTGCCGCGCGTGCCGGTGGCGACCTCGACGACGTCGATCCTGGTGTCGGCGACGACGAAGGCGATCTTGCTTCCGTCGGGCGACCAGGCCGGCTCGTACTCCTCGGCGGGGCCGTCGGTCAGGACGCGGCTCGTTCCGGTGGCGACGTCGAGCAGGTGGATGCCGTAGCTGCCGCCGGCGTCGGAGGAGTAGGCGATGGTGCGGCCGTCGGGGCTGTAGCGGGGCTCGCGGTGGTCGTACGGGCCGGTGGTCAGCTTCCTGATCGCGGAGCCGTCGGGCCGGATCGTCCACAGGTCGAAGACGCCGTCGCGGTAGGACTGGAACACGATGGTCCCGCCGTCGGGGGACCAGTCGGGCTGGGCGATGTCGTACAGGTCGCTGGTGAGCCTGCGGGCGGCGCCCCCGGAGGCCGAGCAGACCCACAGGACGCCGAGCAGGTCGAGGGCGAGCAGGCGGCCGTCGGGCGAGGGCGCGACGGCGAAGTCGGTGCCGGAGGTGACGGCCGTCCGGCCGGCTTCGCGCGCCGCGCGGGCCCGCGCCGGTGCGGCCGGGGCCAGCGCGGCGGCGAGCGCGGCGCCGCCACCCGCCAGGACGGCCCGCCGGGACGGCCCCGACCTCGATCCGGAAGGGGCGGCGGAGACGTCGGAGGGAACCGGTGCGTGAGACATCGCGAATTTCCATTCCACTGTTCAGATGGTCGGCGAAAGGCTGAACGTGACGACGCGCGATTCATGGTCCCAGACGAATTGCCTAATCGCCTCGGAGTTCATCTGATCGGCCAACGCGGTGTGGCTGGAATATGTCTTCAGGAAAGTAGATATGCCGGTCAAAAGAATAAGTCAAGAGGGACGGCCGGGACGGGATCGCTCCACGGGATTCCGTCCCGGCGGAACGGGCGGCGTGGCAGGCGGGCGCAGAAGTGGGGCCAGCCCCACCCACCCGTACGGCCAACCCCATGTTCGGGCCCCGCGGATGCTTCCTAAGCTCGCTGCCACAACGACACGGAGGAGACAGATCATGACGAACACCGGCGACACCCCCACCGCGACGACGGCCCTCGGCGACGCCCGTGCCCAGGAGGCGTTGGCCCTGGTGAGGAAGTGCGTCACGCTCTTCGGGGCCGTCGGTGTCATCGTCCTCGGCGTGGTCGCGGTGATGGCGTTCATCGGCGGGGAGGCGTCTTCGTTCATGTGGGTCCGGGGGGTCGTGCTGGTCGCGGTCGCTCCGCTGATGTACCGGATGACCGTCCGCGCCGCGGAGGGGTCGTACAAGGCGTTCGACCGGGTGCGCACCCTTTCCACCGTCGTGCCGGTCGCGATCATCGGCGTGGACCTGATCCCCGGCCTCTGCCCGGCCTGGTACGCCGTGCTCCAGGGCCTGTCGGCGCTGGCCCTGGCCGGCGTCGCCGTCATCACCCGCGGCGCCGCGCTGCGCGCCGCCTTCCCCGGCGGGAAGTGAGGCCGGCGGGCCGGCGCGGCAGGGGGAGTCAGGCGGGCGGCTGGAGCATGGGCACGAGGAAGCGCCTGGCCACCTCGGCGAGTTGCCCGTCGTCGTCGAGGTCGATGACGGCGCTGGGGATCGCCAGGAAGGAGGTGGAGATGCGCACCATCATCTCCGCCACGAGCTCGGCGTCGAGGCCGTCGGACACGTTGCCCGCGCGTTGCTCCCGGCGGAGCTGGCCGGCGACGAACTGCCGCACGGTGGCGAGGGTCTGGCCGCCGTCGGTCATCATGGACGGCACGAGCAGGTCGGGCTCGGTGGCGATGAGACCGCCGATGAGCGGGTTGCCGCGGATGGCCCGCAACGAGCTGACGAAGCCGAGGACCACCCGGTCGGCCGGCGTGCGGGCCTGCTCGATGTCGATGAGGAACTGGTCGAAGTAGCGGCGGAACTCCCGGCGCACCACGTGCTCGACCAGCGTGTCCTTGGAGTCGAAGCGCCGGTAGACGGTGATCCGCGACACCTTGGCCAGGCGTGCGACGTCCTCCATGGTGGAGCGCCTGATGCCCATCCGGCAGAACTGCTCGTAGGCCGCGTCGAGGATGCGCGCCCGCAGCTCGTCGGGGTCGCCGACGCGTTCGACGGCGTCGACGAAGGCGCGCTCCAGCAACGACTCCGAGCCCGACGGCGCCATGAAGCCGGACAGCACGGATTCCACGATCACCTCCTGGATCGATTCTGCCTCAGGGGCGGGTCTTGTGATGTCCATCACAACGTGCTCTCATGATGATACACAGACTCATGGTTTGTTTCTCAGTATCACCCACTTCTCGGCCCCGGGCGAGAAGGAGGAAGCGGCGTGGGAGAACTCAGCAGGCGTGATTCCGGCGACGGCGCCGACACGCGCTCCCTGTTCGGTGGATCTCCGGCGAGCCGATCGAGACTGCCCTGAGCGGGACCCCCCATCTCGAAGGAGTGCAGAGCATGGCAGAGCTGAGCAGGCGCGAGATACTGATCTCGGGCACCGCCCTGGGCGCCCTCGGCGCGCTGGGGATCACGTCCCCGGCCCAGGCCAAGACCCTCGCCGACGGCTGGGAGTGGCCGGCCTCCGGCTCGGTCGCCGGCTCCGGCAGCGGCGCCGACCCTCGCTGGGTGTGGGACGACGTCGCCGACCCGCTCCTCGCCTCGCTGTTCGACCGCGGGGTCATCCCCGAGGTCAACCGGCTGCTCTACGACTGGAACCGCAACGACCAGCCCCTGCCCGCCGGGCTGCCGGCCGACCTGCGGGCCTTCATCGAGCAGGCGCGTCAGCTCCCGTCCTGGGCCGACCAGGGCAAGCTGGACGCCGCGTCGCGCTTCCACGCCCTCAAGGGCAACTACATCGTGGTGCTCACCATCGTCGGGGCCGGCATGCTGGCCACCGCCATCCCCAAGGAGGCCCGCGCGGTCTACTACTCCGCGGGCGGCGCCGACCTGAAGGACCGGGTCGCCAAGACGAACGTCCTGGCGTACGCCGTCAGGCCCCAGAACGCCTGGGGGCCCGGCGGGACGGCCGTGGTCGAGGCCGTCAAGACCCGGCTGGTGCACGCGGCGGTGCGGCACCTGCTCAAGTCGTCCCCCCACTGGCCGGGGCCGATCCCGATCAGCCAGGAGGACATGCTCGTCACGTGGCACACCCTGGCGACCTACTCCATGCGCGGGATGCGCGAGTGGAAGGTGCGCATCTCCGCCGCCGAGTCCGCGGCGTACCTGCACTCGTTGCAGCTGCTGGCGCACATGCTCGGCATCAGGGACGAGTTCATCCCCGCCACCTGGGACACCTCCTACGCCCAGTCGGACATCGTCCTGCCCAGGAACATGGGGCCGACGCCGGAGGGCGTGGAGCTCAACGACATCCTGCGCGACATGCTCGCGGAGCTGACCAGCCCGGGCAGCATCGACAAGCCGCTCGTCAACGCGTTCTCCCGGTACCTCACCGGCAACCAGGCGGCCGACTGGAACGGCATCCCGCGCGAGCCGCTGTGGGACCCGGTCGTCAAGACCGCCTGGCCGCTGCTGGTGGCGTTCCGGGAAGGGGTGATCGGGCTGCCGCTGGTGCCCGCCGCGGCCTGGCTGCTCGACGAGATGATCAAGAAGTGGACCACGTTCTACCTGACCAAGGGCGCGCAGACCAAGATCGTGATCCCGACCGGCAACCGCCCCGGCTGACCTGGCGGCTCCGCCCCGGAAACGCGCACCGAACCCGGGCGACCCCCGTGGGGCAGACTCAGCCTGCCCCACGGGCGCGGCCGGGTTCGGGCAGGTTCGGGCGGTGGCGGCTCATGCGGGCGCGTCGGGTTCGGGCGGTATTTGGGCGGGGGCGCCGGCCGGCCGGGTCGTGCCGGGTGGCGGTCCTTCGATAATCGGGTCGACATGCGGGCTCGCGGTGCACTGTGATGGTCCGGCCGCCCGCCGCACCGAGCGGGCCCGTCGCTGGAGTCGTCCTTGGCAGTCCCGGGAACCGCGCCCGTCCCTCCCACGATCGATGCCGCCCTGGTCAGGAGGCTGGTCGACACGCAGTTCCCGCAGTGGGCCGCGTTGCCGCTGCGGCTGCTCGACCCGGCGGGCTCGGACCACGTGATCTACCGGCTGGGCGAGGAGCTGTCCGTCCGGCTGCCCCGCCACGCCGACGCCGTCGGGCAGGCCGACAAGGAGCGCGAGTGGCTGCCCAGGCTCGCGCCGCGGCTGCCGCTGGCCGTCCCGGTGCCGGTGGAGGTGGGCGAGCCCGGCTTCGGCTACCCGTGGCGGTGGGCGGTGTCCCGGTGGCTGCCGGGCGAGCCGGCCACCGTCGAGGCGCTGGCCGGCTCCACCGCGGCCGCCGAGGAGCTGGCGGAGTTCCTGGTCGCCCTGCAGCGGTTCGCGCCCGGGTCCGTCCCGTCGCTGCGGGCCCGTCCCGACCTCGCCCAGCAGCCGCTGGCGGGCCGGGATCGCGCGACGCGGGCCGCCATCGCGGCGCTCGGCGGCGTGTTCGACCGCGCCGCCATGACCAGGCTGTGGGACGCGGCCATGAGCGCCCCCGGCTGGGACCGCCCGCCGGTCTGGTTCCACGGCGACTTCCACACCGGCAACCTGCTGACCGCCGACGGCCGCGTCAGCGCGGTCATCGACTTCGGCGGGCTCGGCATCGGCGACCCGGCCGCCGACCTGATGATCGCCTTCACCCTGATGTCGGCCGGCAGCCGGGCCGCCTTCCGCGCCGCGCTCGGCGTGGACGACGCCACCTGGACCCGGGGCCGCGGCTGGGCCCTGGCCACCGGCCTGAACGCCTACACCACCTACGCCGCCGTCAACCCGAGGGTCGCCACGCAGACCACCCGCCAGATCACCGAGGCCCTCACCGGCTAGCCCGGCCTGCGCGGGACAGGGAGCCGGGATGTAGGAAAGCCGCCCTTCGCGCCACCGCGACCGAAGGTGGGCGGGACGGCGCCCGCGCCGCCGTTCGCCGGCCGGCTCGACGACAGGCGCAACCCGGAGGTGTCCCATCCCCAGGTCGGCGCCGCCCGTCACCACAGACCAGGTGACGGGCCTGCCGGCGACGGCGGCCCGGGGGAAGGAGGGCGTCAGCGGTGGGGGCGGAAGGTGCGGCGGAGGTCTGTGACCCATTCGTCGGGGATCTCCCACGGGATGAAGTGCCCGCCGCGATCGTGGCAGGTGATGCCGGCGTGGTTGTACCAGGCGGCCCGGTCGCCGTCGAGGAAGCTGCGGATCCGCTGCTCGCCGGTCGTCACGCCGGGCGGGTTCTCGAAGTCGACGAACGTGATGCCCGTGGGCGCCTCGACGACCGGCCACCGGTCGTGCGACGGCGTCCAGGGGTAGCGGTTGTTGTTGGCGTAGGTGCGGATCGAGCTGTCGATCGTGTTGCCCGCCCAGAAGATCGTCGCGTGGGTGAGCAGGTCGTCCTTGGTGAAGACGGTCTCAACGTCGCCGTGGTTGTCGGACCACTTCGTCCAGCGTTCCAGGATCCAGGCCAGCATGCCGGCGGGGGAGTCGGACAGGCCGTGGCCGAGCGTGGACGGCGCGAGCACGTGCGCCGCCAGATGCACCGCGAACCGCCGGTCCAGCTCGACGAAGCGGGCGTGCACGTCGGCGGGCAGGCCGTCCGGGATGGGCGTGCCGCCGCTCAGGTCCCAGGCGCGGTCGCCGTTGAAGAGGGTGAGCTTCTGCGCCGAGCCGATGTGGATCGCGTACAGCTCGCCGGCGTACTTGTGGCCGAGCTGCCCGGTGATCAGCGCCCCGACGTCGCATCCGGCGGCGGCGTACCGGTCGTGGCCGAGGACGCCGGTCATCAGCTCGTGCCACACGTCGGCGATCTTCCAGAAGTTCATGTCCGGCCGGCCGTCCAGCGGGGCCGAGAACCCGAAACCCGGCAGCGAGGGCACGATGACGTCGAACGCCTCCGCCGGGTCCCCGCCGTGGGCGCCGGGGTTGGCGAGCGGGTCGATGACCTTCGACCAGTGCCAGAACGTCCAGGGCCAGCCGTGGCTGAGGATCAGCGGCACGGGGGCGGGGCCGACGCCTGGCCTGCGCATGAAGTGCACCGGCACGCCGCCGACGTCCACCCGGTAGTGCTCGTAGGCGTTGATCGCCCGCTCGGCCGCCCGCCAGTCGAAGCCGTCGGCCCAGTAGGCGACCAGCTCGCGCAGGTACGCGCCGCGCACGCCGTAGAAGCCGTCGTCGTTCCCGGCGGACGGCGCCCACCGGGTCATGGCGAGCCTGCGGCGCAGGTCGTCGAGCACCTCGTCCGGCACGTGCAGCGGCTCCGGGCGCAGCGGGAAGGGACGATTCCGCGGGGGAGTCGGGCGGGTCAAGGGAACGGTCCTCCTAGTCGTCGACACGCGCGGCGATCTCGGTCAGGCGGCCGAGGACGCCCGCGTACCGGGCCAGCTCCGCGCGCTCGTCGTCGCTCAGGTGCGCCACCAGGCGGGCGACGCGCGCCACCCGGTCGGCGCGCCGGGAGCGGACGATGTCCCTGCCCTCCTCGGTGAGGGTCAGCAGGACGGCGCGGCCGTCGCGCGGGTCGGGGCGGCGCGAGACCAGCCCGTCCCGTTCGAGCTTGGCGACCAGGCTGGTGAGCGCGGGCTGCTTGAGCTGTTCCGTCGCCGTCAGGTCGGTGAGCCGCATCGGGCCCTTGCCCGCCAGCGTGTGCAGCACGGACAGGGTCGAGAAGCTGAGCCTCCTGACCGAGGGCAGCCGGATGAAGTACGCGTTGAACTCCTCGATCGCGCCGACCAGCGCGTCGAGGTCGAGATCGGGGCCGGGGGCCGTCTGAGAGGATGCCACGCCCTATTCATAACGAAATTCGATGTAATTCGTCGATACATTCGGTGAGCTACACCATTAATGACGGAGGCGCCGCGGCCGACAGGTCGATCTCGGGGTCGAAGAGCACCTTGGTCAGATGCTCGACGCCGTGGCACACGGCCCCGATGGCCACGCACTCGTCGCCGAGCACGGAGGCCCGCAGCTCGGGCGTGCGCAGGCACATCGTCTCCAGCTCGACGCTCAGCGGCTCCATCAGCACGTCGGCCGAGCGCGAGAACCCCCCGCCGAGCACCACCAGGTCGGGATCGACGGTGAGCGCCATCGCGGTGGTGGCCAGCGCGAGCACCTTGACGTAGCGCAGGACGGCCCGGCGCGCCTCGACGTCGCCCTGCCTGGCGGCCTCGAACACCGCCCCCGCGACCGCCTCCGGCGGCGTCCCTGGCTCGACCGAGGGGACGGCCTGCAGCAGCTCGCCCACATGACCGAGGTTGAACAGCGGATGCACACCGATCTCCCCGGCCGCGCCGCCGCTGCCGCGCAGGGGGACCCCGTCGAGCACGACCGCGGCGCCGGCCCGGCGTCCGACGTGCAGGAAGATCAGGTTCCGCGCGTCGCGGGCGATGCCCCTGCGGCACTCGGCCAGCGCGGCGAGCCTGCTGTCGTTCTCCACCAGGACGGGGCAGCGCAGCCGGTCGCCGAGGTGGTCGGCCAGCGGCACGTCCGACCAGTCCTGGATGGCCCGCGAGAGCACGACGCGGCCCTGGAGGTCGACATAGCCGGTGCTGCCCGCGACCGCGAGCCAGACGTCGGGCGCGGCGGTGCCCGAGCCGGTCAGGCAGGCGTCGATGGCCCGGTCGACGGCGGCCAGCCGCTCGGCGCGCGGCTGCTCGGGGGTGACCGGCTCGCGGGTGGTGTGCAGGACGTTGCCGTCGAGGTCGGCCACGACCACCAGCACCTTGTGCGCCCCTATGTCGAGCCCGAGCACCCGGCCCGCCTCCGCGTGGAACCGGTAGCGGCGCGCGGGCCTGCCCTTCTCGCCGCCGCTCGGATCCATCTGGACCACCCAGCCCAGCTCCATCAGGTCCTTGACCACCACCTTGATGGTGGCCCTGGCCAGGTCGGCGCGCTCGGCGAGCTGGGTCAGCGTCGCCGGCCCGCCGGCGCGCAGGGCCGAGAGCGCGGCGAGCGCGTTGAACCGCCGGAGCCGCTGAAGGTCGCCGCCGGTCACGGAGAGCGTCACTGATGACCCTTCTTGACGAATCTTAATGGTGAGCTCCATCATAAATCCTGATCGAGGCGCTCACCCAGAAAAAAGAGGCCAGATCACGGGCATGGCCGCGGGCGGCTCGCGGCGACCGGAAGCCGAGCGCCATGCTACGACCCGCCGCCCGCCCTGTCACCGACCGACGATCCCGCCCCCCGACCCCTCCAGGGACCTGTCTTGCTGCTGCCACGACCCGTCCAAGTGACCCCAGACGGCGGGGAACCCTTCGCCCTCACCGCGACCACAGTGATCGCCGCCCCTCCCGGCCTGTCGCGGGTGGAGGGCTGGCTGCGGGCCGCGTTGTCGCCTGCCACCGGCCTGCCGCTGCCCGCCGGAGCGCCGGGGCCGGGGGCGATCGAGTTCGCCCTGACCGCCGGGCCCGGCCCGGAGGGCTACCGCCTGACCGTACGCCCCGACGGGGTGCGCGTCGAGGCGGGCGACGCGGCCGGGGCGTTCTACGCCGCGCAGACCCTGCGCCAGCTCCTGCCGCCCGCGGCCTTCCGCAGGGGCGCGGTCGGCGAGCAGGACTGGCTGCTCGCCCCGGTCACCGTCGCCGACCGGCCGCGCTTCCGGTGGCGCGGCTGCCTGATCGACGTCGCCAGGCACTTCCTGCCGAAGCCCGACCTGCTGCGGTACATCGACCTGCTGGCCGCGCACAAGCTCAACGTGCTGCACCTGCACCTCACCGACGACCAGGGCTGGCGGCTGGAGGTCAAGGGCTACCCGAAGCTCACCGAGGTCGGCGCCTGGCGCAGGGAGAGCCCGCTCGGCGACCGCCGGCACGGCGTGTTCGACGGCCGCCCGCACGGCGGCTTCTACACCCAGGACGACCTGCGCGAGATCGTCTCGTACGCGGCCGACCGGTTCGTCACCGTGGTGCCGGAGATCGAGCTGCCCGGCCACTCGCAGGCGGCCATCGCGGCCTATCCGGAGCTGGGCAACCTGGACGAACCGCTGGAGGTCGCCACCGGGTGGGGCGTCTCCCCCCACGTGCTCAACGTCGAGGACGCCACGCTCGCCTTCTACCGGGACGTGCTCGACCAGGTCATGGAGATCTTCCCCGGCGAGTACGTCTGCGTGGGCGGCGACGAGTGCCCCAAGGAGCAGTGGCGGCAGAGCCCGTCGGCCCAGCGCCGCATCGCCGAGCTCGGCCTGCGCGACGAGGAGGAGCTGCAGAGCTGGTTCATCGGCCAGTTCTCCGACCACCTGGCGGCGCGCGGGCGGCGGCTGCTCGGCTGGGACGAGATCATCGAGGGCGGCCTGCCGCCGGGGGCGACCGTGGCGTCCTGGCGCGGGACGTACGGCGCGGTCGCGGCGGCGCGGGCCGGGCACGACGTGGTCACCTGCCCCTTCACCGAGCTCTACCTGGACTTCCGGCAGTCCGACCGGCCCGACGAGCCGGTCCCGATCGGCAACGTGATCTCGCTGCGCGACGTCCACGGCTACGAGCCGGTGCCGCCGGAGCTGACCGAGGCCGAGGCCGCCCGGGTCCTCGGCGCGCAGGCCAACCTCTGGACCGAGCACATCGACTCGCCGCGCGGGCTCGACTACATGGCCTTCCCGCGGCTGTCGGCCTTCGCCGAGGTCGTGTGGAGCCCCGCCGGCGGCGACTTCGACGACTTCCTGGCGCGGCTGCGCCACCACGAGCGCCGGCTGGCCGCGCTGGGCGTGGAGTACCGCAAGGAGACCGGCCCCGAGCCGTGGCAGACCCGGCCGGACGTCCGCGGCCGGCCCCGGGAGCGGGCGGAGACCGAGGCCGAGGTGGCGGCCTGGACCCGCGGCCTGCGGCGGAACCTCAGCGAAGGGAAGCGAGCATGATCAAGCGTCCGTCCTGGCAGGCGAGCGTGGTCAGGCGTCTGTCCGTGGTCGTCGCCGGCCTGTCCTGCCTGTTCGGGCTGGTCACCCCGGCGCAGGCGGCGGCTCCGGAGCTGTCGGCGTACTTCAGCAGGCCGAGCGTCGACGGCACGCTCGCCGACCCCCTGCCCGCGAAGGTGCTGGAGCTGATCGGGCTGGCCGCCCCGGACTCCACGCTGCGCGTGGCGACCTTCGTGCTGGAGATCAAGGCCGTCAAGGACGCCCTGGTGGCGGCGCACGACCGGCGGGTCGACGTGCGGGTGGTGTCCGAGGGATCGGGGCACAACGCGCTCCTGGACGAGCTGGCCGCGGCCGGCGTGCCCGTCACGCTCTGCGACAGGGGCTGCAACGGGCCGGACACCGACATCAGCCACCACAAGTTCCTCGTCTTCAGCCGGCTCACGGACGGCAGGACCGACGTGGTCGTCCAGAGCTCCCAGAACCTCGCCCCCGACACCGGCCTGCACCAGAACATGCTGATCAGCTCGGGCGACGCCGCGCTGGCCGACGGCTACCGGCAGGTGTTCGACACGCTGGTCTCCCAGGTGCGCACCTCCTGGCGGGCGCCGTTCACCTCGACCGGCGGCAAGGTCACGGTCTGGATGGAGCCCCGCGACACCGCCTACGACCAGAGCACCTACGGCAGCGCCGACCTGGTCGCGGCCATGATCCGGGACGTGGGCTGCCCCGGCGCGATCCGCGTGGTGCAGTCGCAGTTCGCCACGGACCGGCCGCTGGTCATCGCCGAGCTCAAGGCCAAGAAGCAGCAGGGCTGCGACGTCCAGGTGCTCGTGGCCGAGGGCAACCAGACCGTCGCGACCGCCGCCGAGCTGGCCAAGGGCGGGATCGTGGTGCACACCTTCCGGCCCGGCGGCTGCCACTACCCGGCCGGCGACACCTGCGCCCCGGACGGCATCCACTCCAAGATCATCCTGGTGGACGGGCCGTCGGCGGCGGCGGGCGGCGCACGGCGCAGCTACGTCTACACCGGCTCCCACAACCTCAACGGCGGCTCCCTGACCGCCTCGGACGACTCCTTCGTCCGCGTCGACGACCCGGCCGTCTACGCCGCCTACGACGCCGACTTCACCTCCTTGACGGACGAGGTCGTCAAGATCGTCCCCAGGGCCTTCCCCGGGGCCGGGCTCCAGATGACCGCCAACGGCCCCGACGACCAGCGCGCCCCCAGGGCCGCCGCCATGCGGTCCGGCTACACGGCCGTGGCCTGGGAGGACGACCGCGACCGCGCCTCGGCGGAGGGCGCAGAGGTCTACGCGCGCATCTACCGCGACGGGCAGCCGGTGACCGGCCCCGTCAAGGTCTCGATGGGCGGCGTCGGCTGCGCCACCGGCTGGAACCACGTGCAGCCGTCGGCCGGCGTGGACGACGCGGGCAACGCCTACGTCGCCTGGGCCGAGGACGGCGACTGCCGCGGCGAGCACAACATCGCGGTGCGCAGGCTCTCTCCGTCGGGCACGCTGAGCGCGACGATCTGGGCCAACGACCCGCAGTGGAGCGGCGACCAGACCCGGCCGAGGATCGCGGTCCGCGGCGCCGGCGGGTTCACGGTGACCTGGGAGGACGGGCCGACCAGGACCGTCCGCGCGGCCGGCTACGCCTCGCTGACCGCCCGTTCCTTCGCGCCGCTCCAGGTGGGCACGGGGGACCGGCCCGACGTGGCGGTGGACGGCGCGGGCACCGCGACCGTGGTCTGGCAGCAGGCGCCCGACGTGTACGGCAGGCGGATCTCGGCGACCGGCGCGACCGTCGCCCCCGCCACCCGGATCAACACCAACGCCGCCACCCAGCACCTTGCCCCCGCCGTGGCGACGACCCCCGGCGGCGACAGCGTCGTGGCCTGGAGCGACAACGTGGCGGTCACCGGCGGCGACGTGACGACCGTCTGGCGGGTGCGCACGCGCGGCCTGACGCCCGCCCTGGGACAGCGGTTCGCCGAGATCCCCGTCGCGTTCGGCAGGTACGCGCCGAACACGCCCTCCGACGGCGGCAAGGAGTACCCGCCGCTCTGCGGAAAGGTGGACCAGACCTACCGGTGCGCCGTCCAGGGGTCGCCGTCCGTGGCCGTCGACGAC
Source organism: Nonomuraea sp. NPDC049646 (assembly GCF_044465525.1). Taxonomy (NCBI): domain Bacteria; kingdom Bacillati; phylum Actinomycetota; class Actinomycetes; order Streptosporangiales; family Streptosporangiaceae; genus Nonomuraea; species Nonomuraea sp. NPDC049646. Next base: position 124,991 of record NZ_JBITLU010000011.1, read on the forward strand.
ACCGGGCGGTTCGTAGTCGGCTGGACCGAGTCCGACCTGTGGAACGCCGGCCGCTCCCACGAGGTGTACGCCCGCGGGTTCAACGCCGACGGCACGACGACCGGCCGCTTCCCCTGCGAGCGCATGAACCCGAACACCGCCGGCGACCAGTCGGGCACCGCCGTCGCCGCCGACGGCCGCGGGTTCCACCTGTTCTACGTCGAGGACTTCGACGCCAACGGATACGGCGACGTCGTGGCCAGGACCGGCTTCACCAACACCGGGCTCTGAGCCCGCCGCGATCGAGACCCTGATCATCATCCCCCGACGCCTTCTAGAGAAAAGGAACTGCCCGTGCGCCTGCGTATGGCACTCGCCGCCGCCCTGGCGATGACACTGGCCGGTTGTGGCTCCGGCTCCGACACCACCGCCACCAAGCCAGGAAAAGTCACGATCAGCTACGCGATCTGGGAGAAGAACGACCAGCCCAGCACCCAGAAGATCATCGACGCCTTCCAGAAGCAGCACCCCGACATCACGGTCAAGCTTGAGATCACCCCGTGGGACCAGTACTGGACCAAGCTCCAGACCGCGGCCACCGGCGGCGCGGCCCCCGACGTCTTCTGGATGAACAGCCTCAACGTGCGCATGTACGCCAAGGGCGGCGTCATCGCCCCCTTCGAGAACGCCGACGTCAGCGCCTTCCCGCAGGCCATCGTGGACGGCTACCGCTACGACGGCAAGCTTTACGGCATGCCGCGCGACGTCGGCGTCCCCGTGCTCTGGTACGACAAGGAGCTCTTCGACAAGGGCGGCGTCGCGTACCCGACCGCCGACTGGACCTGGGACGACCTCAAGGCCGCCGCCAAGAAGCTGACCGACTCGGCCAAGAAGCAGTACGGCCTGCTGGCTCCCCTGTGGGACCAGGGCGGCTTCTACCCCACGATGATCCAGGCCGGCGGCCACGTCATCTCCGCCGACGGCAAGAAGTCGGGCTTCGACGAGCCCGGCTCCATCCAGGGCCTGGAGTTCTGGACCGACATGATCAACAAGGACAAGGTGGCCCCGCCCGCCCAGGCGACCACCGACACCAGCCCCGTGCAGCTGTTCATGACCGGCAAGTACGCCATGTACTACGGCGGCTCGTGGCTGGCCAGCACGTTCAAGGCCAACACCGAGCGCGGCGGCAAGGTGGACGTGGCGCCCCTGCCCAAGGGGCCGGCGCAGGAGGCCGTCATCCTGCTCGGCCTGGCCAACTCCGTCTCGGCCAAGAGCGAGCACCCGGCCGAGGCCGCGCAGTTCGCCACGTTCCTGTCCTCCGACGAGGCCGAGAAGATCCTCAGCGACTCCGGCGGCGCCTCGGTCTCCTCGCGGGCCGGCACCCAGGACGGCTGGTTCGCCGCCTTCCCCGATTACCACCTGAAGGAGACCTTCGACGCCTCGATCCCGAACGGCGTGCCCTACCCCGTCTCGCTCAACACCGCCAAGTGGCAGGACGTGCAGAACAAGCTCCTGGCCGAGGCGTGGGCGGGCAAGCGGCCGACCGCGGAGGCGGCCAAGGAGATCGCCGCGCAGATGAACGAGATCCTGGCCAAGGAGTAGCCGATGGTGCTGACCGAGGAACGGGCCGCCGCCGTCAAGGCGGCGGCCCCGCCGGGGCGGCGGTCGCGACGCGACTGGCTGTGGGGGTACGGGCTGATCGCGCCCATGGCCCTCGGACTGGCCGTGTTCTACCTGTGGCCGATCGTCCAGACGCTCTACCTCAGCTTCACCGAGTCGGGCGTGTTCGGCGGGCAGACGTGGGTGGGCCTGGACAACTTCGCCAACCTCTTTGGCGACGAGGAGATGGCCGGCGCGCTGCGCAACACGCTGCTCTACTCCGTGCTCGTGCTGGTCGGTGTGCCGCTGTCGATCGTGATCGCGGCCCTGCTGAACGTGCCGGGGCTGCGCGGGCTCGGCTTCTACCGCACGCTGTACTTCCTGCCGGTGGTCACCATGCCCGCGGCCGTCGGCCTGACCTGGCGCTACCTGTACAACGGCGACTTCGGGCCGATCAACTACCTGCTCGGCCTGGCCGGGATCGACGGGCCGTACTGGGTGTCCGACCCCGAGTTCGCTATCTACGCGGTCGCGGTGGTCGGGATCTGGACCTCGCTCGGCTACAACGCGGTGCTGTTCCTGGCCGGGTTGCAGGGCATTCCCAAGCACTACTACGAGGCCGCCTCGATCGACGGCGCGGGCCGGGTGCGGCAGTTCTTCCGCATCACGCTGCCGCTGCTCACGCCCACCACGTTCTTCGTCGTGGTGATCACGCTGATCAACACGCTGCAGGTCTTCGACCTGATCTACCTCATGATCGACCCCAAGAGCCCGGCGCTGGCGGGGAGCCGCACGATCGTCTACCTGTTCTACGAGCAGGGCTTCGTGCAGAACAGCCGCGGCTACGCAGCCGCGATCGCGGTCGTGCTGCTGGCCCTGATCCTCATGCTGACCGCCGTCCAGTTCCGGCTGCAGAGGCGGTGGGTCCACTATGAGTAGGCGCTGGATCGTGCACGCGGTCCTGCTCGCCGGCGGCCTGATCATGGTCATGCCGTTCGTCTGGCAGCTCGTGGTCTCGCTGCAGACCATGACCGAGTCGATGCGGGTGCCGCCCACGGCGGTCCCCTCCTGGCAGTGGCACAACTTCGCCGACGTGTTCCAGACCGTGCCGCTCGGGCGGCAGTTCCTCAACACCGTGGTCGTGACGGCCGCGGTGACGGCCGGGCAGCTGCTGCTGTGCTCGCTGGCGGCCTTCGCCTTCGCGCGGCTGGACTTCCCCGGGCGCGGGGCGGTCTTCATGTTGTTCCTGGCCGTGCTGATGGTGCCGGGAGAGCTGTTCCTGCTGCCCCGGTACGAGATCATGCAGGGCCTCGGCTGGCTCAACAGCCTCCAGGCGCTCATCGCCCCCGGCGTCTTCGGCGCCTTCGGCACGTTCCTGCTGCGGCAGTTCTTCAAGACCCTGCCCAGGGAGCTGGACGAGGCGGCGCGGCTGGACGGCGCCAACCCGCTGCAGATCTACTGGTGGATCATGTTGCCGCTGGTCCGGCCCGGCCTGCTGGCGCTCGGGCTGCTGACCGTCATGTGGTCGTGGAGCAGCCTGCTCTGGCCGCTGGTGGTCAACACCGACCCCGAGATGATGACGCTCTCCGCCGGGCTGGCCTCGCTGCGCGGCCAGTACCTGACGAACTACCCCATCCTCTTCGCCGGGTCCGTCGTGGCCTCGCTGCCGGTGATCGTTCTCTTCGTGGTCATGCAACGGCAGCTGATCGCCGGGATCGCGTTCACCGGCTCGAAGGGCTGATCGGCCAGTCTTTTCTCCCGCTATATCCCCTTATTTAGGAGTATGCGTGTCTTCGTTCCGTAAGTGGATCGTTGTCGCCTTAGGCGTCACTCTGGCCTCGTCCGCCTCACCGGCCCTGGCCGCGCCCAAGCCCGTGGACGTGCAACTGCTGTCGCTCACCGACTTCCACGGCTACATCACCCCGCAGAGCAACGCCGCCGACGGCACGATCAAGGATCCGCAGGGGAACACGCTGGTGGTGGGCGGCGCGCCGTACCTGGCGGCGCATCTCGACCGGCTCCGGCAGGGGCACGAGAACACGGTCACCTTCTCCAGCGGCGACAACTTCAGCGGCTGGCCCACCGAGGTGTCCTACCACGCCGACGAGCCCACGATCGAGTTCCTGAACAAGATCAAGGTGGAGTTCACCACGGTCGGGAACCACGAGCTGGACCGGTCGCTGGAGTTCCTGCGCGACCACATGGGCAAGGGGGAGTGCTTCGGCGAGGTCGGGCTCGACAGCTGCTTCACCGACTCCGACGGGCAGCCCTTCCAGGGCGCCGACTTCGACATCTCCACGGCCAACATCACCATGAAGGGCGACACCCGCCCGGTGCTCCCGCCGTACGTGATCAAGCGGTTCCAGGGCATCCCCGTCGGGTTCATCAACCTGACCACGCCCACCACCGTGGACGGCTCCACCTCCTACCAGCCGTCGCTGGACAACCTGCCGCTGGTGGAGACGGCGAACAAGTACGCCGAGATCCTCAAGCGCCGCGGCGTCAAGGCCATCGTCGCCAACGTGCACGAGGGCGGCAAGGCCGGCGAGGACTACAGCGGCTGCGGGGACCAGAAGGCCGGCCCCATCTGGGACTTCGCCAAGAACGCCTCGCCCGACATCGACGCCATCGTGACGGGCCACTGGCACTGGTTCTTCAACTGCTCGATCGCCGACCCGGCGGGCAACCCCCGCCCGGTCGTCGAGGCCGCCAACCACGGCCGCCTCATCAGTGAGATCAACCTCAAGCTCGACCGCCGCACCCGCGACGTCATCAGGACCGCGACCACCGCGGCCAACCACCCGGTGACCCGCGACATCGCCACCGACCCCGCCATGGTCAAGCTGGTCGACCACTGGAACGCCATGCAGAAGGAGACCTACGCCAAGCCGTACGGGACCGTCACCGGCGACCTCACCAGGACCCGCGACGCGACCGGGCAGAGCACGCTCGGCAACGCCGTGGCCGACGTGGAGTACTTCGACTCCCAGCAGACCGAGGGCGGCAAGGCCGACCTGGCCATGGTGGCCGTGGCGCCGGCCAAGGGCTCGAACTCGCTGCGCGGCGACCTGAGGTTCGCCAAGGGCGCCAACGCCGCCGACGCCGACGGCAAGGTGCTCATGGGCGAGTCGTGGGCCGCCTGGGGTTACGCCAACCCGGTGGTCACGGTGTCGGTCAAGGGCTCGCAGCTTGAGCAGGCCCTTGAGCAGCAGTGGCAGACGCAGGCCGACGGCACCGTGAAGTTCGCCCCGCTGGCCGTGTCGAAGAACGTGCGCTTCTCCTACTCCCCGAACCGGCCCGTGGGCGACCGGATCAACCCCGCCGACGTGGTCATCAACGGGCAGCCGCTCGACACCGGCAGGACCTACCGGCTCGCGGCGCTGGCGTACACGCTGCTCGGCGCCGACGGCTACACCGCCTTCGCCGGGTACACCGACGCGGTGCGCGGCAGCCGCGACTACGAGGCCATGCGGGCCTACCTGCGACAGGGACCGCTGACCCCGCCCGCCCTGGACCGGGCGGTGGCACTGCCGTAGTGCTCCCGGCGCGGGGGGCCGCGCGGCCCCCCGCGCCCCGGAGTTGCGGCAGGGCTCCGGCAGTTCCTGCGCATCCTCACCTTGTGGGCGGGCTGCCCGGAGCCGGCCACCTGCTGAACGCGGTGTCGCTGGGGGTGCCGGCGGCCGTGGTGCTGGGCGTGACGGCCTGGATGGCCAGGGGCGCCGGAAAAGCCCCGGAGCCGTCTCGCGTGGGACAAACCGGTCAGTGAATGACTGGTAACGTCTGCGCGATGACGATTTCTTATGACGTGGCAGGCGACGGACCGGCGCTGCTCCTCCTGCACGCTGGGGTCTGCGACCGGCGCATGTGGGACCCCCAGTGGGAGCCCCTGATCGCCGCCGGATTCCGGGTGGTCCGGTGCGACCTGCGCGGCTTCGGGCAGAGCCCGCTGCCGACCGAGCCGTACAGCAACTCCGGCGACGTGCTGAGCCTGCTCGACAGCCTGGGCATCGACCGGTTCTTCCTGGCCGGCTCCTCCTACGGCGGGAAGGTGGCGCTGGAGGTCGCCGCGAGCAGCCCCGAGCGGGTGGAGGCGCTGATCCTGCTCTCCGCCGCCCTGCCCTGGCGGGAGCCGAGCGCCGACCTGCGCGCGGTCGGGCAGCGCGAGGACGAGCTGGTCGAGGCGGGCGACCTGGCGGGCGCCGCCCAGCTCATGGTCGACCGCTGGCTGGGCCCCGACGCCGACGAGAAGGCCGGGCGGGCCGTGCACGAGATGCAGCTGCGCGCCTACGAGCTCCAGCTCGCCGAGGGGGTCGTCGGCCCGGTCAAGGTCCAGGTGGACCCGGCGGCCGTGACGATGCCGTGCCTGGCCGTGTCGGGCGCGCACGACGTCGCCGACTTCCGGCACACCGAGGCCGACCTGCCCGCCGCCCGCAACGTCGAGCTGCCCTGGGCGGCCCACCTGGCGAGCATGGAACGGCCGGAAGAGGTCACCGAGCTGATCGTCGCGTTCCTGCGCGAGCAGACCCGCGCCTGACGCACCAGGTCACGAGGAGGGGCAGTGAGCCGCCAGGTCGACCACGAACTCGTCCAGGCCGCCGCGGAGGTCGCCCGCACCCGTTGCCGGGGTGACAACCACACCATGGCGGCCGCCGCGCGCGCCCGCGACGGCCGGATCGTCACGGCGGTGAACGCCTACCACTTCACCGGCGGGCCCTGCGCCGAGCTGGTCGTCATCGGCGCGGCGGCCGCCCAGGGCGCGTACGAGCTGGACACGATCGTCGCGGTGGGGGACCGGGAGCGCGGGGTCGTCCCGCCGTGCGGCCGTTGCCGTCAGGTCCTGCTGGACTACTTCCCGGCCCTTCAGGTCATCGTGGGCGACGGCGACCGTCTCCGTACGGTCCCCGTCCTCGACCTGCTGCCCGAGACCTACGTCTGGGCCGACCACCAGTTGCCTCCCGGCACCCCGGCCTGACCTCCCGCGCCCGCAGTCCGGGCGAGGGCGGGCCGGGGGCCGGCGCGGTCAGATGAGGCCCAGCGCGAGCATGGCGTCGGCCACCCGGCGGAAGCCGTCGATGTTGGCGCCGGCCACGTAGTTGCCCGGCATGCCGTACTCGTCGGCGGTCTGCAGGCAGCGGCCGTGGATGTCCTGCATGATCTCCTGGAGGCGGCGCTCGGAGAACTCGAACGTCCAGGAGTCGCGGCTGGCGTTCTGCTGCATCTCCAGCGCGCTGGTGGCCACCCCGCCCGCGTTGGCCGCCTTGCCCGGCCCGAACGCGACGCCCGCCTCCAGGAACACCTTGATGCCCTCCGGCGTGGTCGGCATGTTGGCCCCCTCACCGACCGCGATGCAGCCGTTGTCCACCAGGAAGGCGGCGTCCCGGCCGGTGATCTCGTTCTGCGTGGCGGACGGCATCGCCACCTCGCAGGGCACCTCCCACACGCTGCGGTCCGGGACGAAGACGGACTGCTCGCCCCGGCGCTCGGCGTAGGTCTCCAGGCGGCCCCGCTCGACCTGCTTGACCTGCTTGAGCAGGTCGAGGTCGATGCCCTTCTCGTCGACCACGTAGCCGGAGGAGTCGGAGCAGGCCACCACGACGCCGCCGAGCTGCTCGATCTTCTCGATCGTGTAGACGGCCACGTTGCCGGAGCCCGACACGACGACCCGCTTGCCGTCGAACGACGTGCCGCGGGCCTTGAGCATCTCGTCCACGAAGAACGTGCAGCCGTAGCCGGTGGCCTCGGTGCGCACCTGGGCGCCGCCGTAGACCAGGCCCTTGCCGGTGATCACGCCGGATTCGTAGCGGTTGGTGATGCGCTTGTACTGGCCGAACAGGTAGCCGATCTCGCGCCCGCCGACGCCGATGTCACCGGCAGGGACGTCGGTGTACTCGCCGATGTGCCGGTAGAGCTCGGTCATGAAGCTCTGGCAGAAGCTCATCACCTCGCGGTCGGAGCGGCCCTTGGGGTCGAAGTCCGAGCCGCCCTTGCCGCCGCCGATGGGCAGGCCGGTCAGGCCGTTCTTGAAGATCTGCTCGAACCCGAGGAACTTCACGATGCCCAGGTAGACCGACGGATGGAAGCGCAGGCCGCCCTTGTACGGCCCGAGCGCGCTGTTGAACTCCACCCGGAAGCCGCGGTTGATCTGCACCTCGCCCCGGTCGTCCAGCCACGGCACGCGGAAGATGATCTGCCGCTCGGGCTCGCAGATCCGCTCGATGATCTTCGATTCGGCGTACTCGGGATGCTTGCCGAGAACCGGGCCGATGCTTTCGAGCACCTCGCGCACCGCCTGGTGGAACTCGACCTCGCCGGGGTTCCGGCGCAGGACGTTGTCGTAGGTCGACGACAGTTTCTCGTGCAACAAGGGCTCCCTACATCACTGGTGCGATCCTGCTCACTTTACGATTCGGCCACGCGTGAGCAGCAGCCGCCCCGCCCCGAGGGCACCGTCGCCGCCCCCGGGACGGCGACGGTAAAGGAAGGTTTGCCCGCCCGGCCGAGTGCGGGAGGGGGCTGGGGTAGCGCGCATCCTATGACCGGCAAGCGCAAGGACGATCCGTCCGTGGGTGACGAGGTCTCCTGGAAGAGCCACGGGTCCACGGCCCGCGGCAAGGTGGAGAAGAAGATCACCAAGAGGACGAAGGAGGCCGGCCGCACGGTGGCGGCCTCGCCCGACGACCCGCAGTACGTCGTGCGCAGCGACAAGAGCGGGCGCGAGGCCGTGCACAAGCCGTCCGCCCTGCGCAAGGGCAAGGGCAAGGGCGCCAGGTGAGCGGCGAGCGGGACGTGGCGGCCGAGTTCGGCCAGGCCGTCAACATGACCGCGCACGAGCTGGAACGCTGGCTGGACACCGAGGAGTCGAAGGAGGTCGGCCAGAAGCAGGACGGCGGCGGCGAGTCGACCGGCCACGCCTCCGGCCGCGAGATCGTCCGGCTCCTCCGCAAGGGCAGCTCCTCCTGGACCGGCCACGACTACGAGCACATGACCAAGGTGATCGGCTACATCCACCGGCACCTGGCGCAGCGCCCGTCCGGTGACGTCCGGGAGAGCCGGTGGCGCCACTCGCTGATGAACTGGGGGCACGACCCGCTCAAGTGAGGCGGCCGCGCGGCACCCGGCGCCCGCGGCTCAGTCGTCGTGGGCGATGAGCATGAGCTGCCGCCACAGCAGCACCACGAACACCGCCGAACCGGCGAAGGCGAACCAGAAGGGCGCCGCGACGCCGAACCGGGTGGCCAGCACGCCGCCGATCAGCGAGCCGACCACCAGGCCGCCGAAGACGCAGACGGTGTTGACGCTGCCCACCCGCCCCTGCAGCTCCTGCGGGACCGCGCGCTGGCGGACGGTGCCCGAGGTGGTGCCCCAGATGAAGGCGTGCGCGCCGAAGACCAGGAAGATGGCTCCGGCCACCCACGGCGAACGGGTCAGGGCCAGGCCCAGGTGGGTGAACGTCTCGATGATGAGCCCGATGCGCATCAGGGCGCCGAGGCTGACCCTGCGGGTGATCGTCCCGTACAGGCCGGTGCCGATCAGGCCGCCGATCCCGCCGATGGTGGTCATCAGGCCGAACCCCATCGAGCCGAGGCCGAGCTGCTCCTGGGTGTAGAGGACGAGCACCGACCAGGCCGCGCCGAAGGTGAAGTTGAAGATCAGGATGGTGAGCGCCAGCGTGCGGACCGCCGGGTGCCGCACCGTCCAGCTGAACCCGGCGACGAGCTCGCGCACGGTGTTCGGGCGCGGCGCGCCGTCCGGCCGGGCCCGCGCCGGCAGCGCGATGCGGGAGACCAGGACCATCCCCGCCAGCACCAGGAGCAGCTGGCTCGCGAACGGCCAGGTCAGGCCCAGCCCGAACAGCGCCGCGCCGATCGGCGGCCCGGCGAGCTGGTTGAGCGTGATGAACCCGGTGCCGAGGCGGGCGTTGGCGACGAGCAGGTCGTCCCTGGAGACCATCATCGGCGTCAGCGTGGACGTAGCGTTGTCGGCGAACACCTCGGCGATGGACCGGAGCGTGAGCGCCGCCAGCGCCGTCGCCACGGTCACGGTGCCGGTCGCCATGAGCACGACGAGCGCCGCCAGCACCACGGCCCGCACGGCGTTCGCGGCCAGCACGATCCTGCGGCGGTCGTGCCGGTCGGACAGGACGCCGGCGTACAGGCTGAACGCCAGCGGCGGCGCCCAGCTCACCAGGGCGGACAGCGAGATCATCAGCGGGTCGCGGGTCAGCGTCGCGATCAGCAGCGGGCCGGCGGCGGCCGCGATCCCGTCACCGAGATTCGTCAGCCAGCTCGACGCCAGCAACCATCGGAACCCTGTCCCCAACCGGGCCGGCAGGACCCGTTCCACGACTGTGACCACGAGCGCAAAACCATACGTTCGGCCGAGCGTCCGGGGCAACGCGTTTTCCACCAGGCACGGAGCGCCTGCCCTCGGCCTGATCTGGGCCGCCCGGGCCTGATCTGGGTCGTGTCTTTCCGGCCCCTTCTGCGCCTTTCCGGGCTTTTCCGAACATTTCCCGGATCGTTCTGGGCCGCCCTGGGCGGTCCGGGGCCGTCACGGGGTTCGGAAGCTCCGGAGGCGTCAGGGGGTGCGGAAGCCGCGGAAGGTCACGTTTCTGCGGGTTCGGAAGCCGAGCCGCTCGTAGAGGGCTATCGCGCCGGTGTTCGCCTCGGCCACGTGCAGGAAGGGACGCTCGCCGCGGGCCACGATCCGCGAGACGAGCGCGCCGACCAGGCGGCCCGCGTGCCCCCGGCCGCGCGCCTCGGGCGCGGTGCACACGGCGCTGATCTCGGTCCAGCCCGGTGGCCGCAGCCGCTCGCCCGCCATCGCGACCAGCTTCCCGCCGTCGAAGACGCCGAGGTAGTCGCCCATCTCGCGGGTACGCGCCCAGAACGGCCCCGGTCGCGTCCTGGCCACGAGGTCGAGCATGTGCGGGACGTCGTCCGCGCCCAGCTCGGTGACGTCGCCGGGCCCTGCGGGGACGTGGTCGCCGCCGTCCCACACCAGCTGGCGGCCGTCGAGGGCGAACACCGGCTCCCAGTCGGGCGGCGGGGCCGCCGGGGAGCTGAACAGGTCGGCGAGCTCGCCCGGCCCGAGCAGCCGGGCCAGGTCGGCCCACGCCCGCTCGTCCGGCTCGGCCGGGACCGAGGAGAAGGTCGCCACCTCCGCCCGGTACGTGGCCGCCGCACCGAGCCGCCGGGCGAGGTGCGCGTGACGGCCGCGCAGTGACGCGCCTACCGGGTCGTCGAGCGGGGTGGCGTCGCAGTCCGCCATCGTGGTGTGCGCCTCTCGGGTGGTACGGGGGGCCGGCTGGAGGGACGGGGGGCCATCCGGCGCCGGCCATCCTAATGACCTCCCCAAAGTGCCCCTGCCCCGGCCCAGCCCCTGCCGCCCAGGCCCAGCCCCTGCCCCGGCCCGACCCCGGCCCGGCTCCTGCCCCCGGGCCGCTACGTTAGCGAACGTCCCAGTCCTCCCTTCGCGGCGGGTAGGCGAAGGTCTGATGGTGGGCCCAGTCGCCGCGCACGACGCGGTAGTCGTGCGCCGCCTCGCTCGCGGGATGCTCGGGGCCCACGTCGACCCGGTCGGCGACCGACCAGACGCCGTTGATCCGGTGCTCCACGGTGTAGAGGAACTCGTTGAACCCCGAGTCGGACACGCAGGTGTTGACGACGGTGAGCGCGCGCCGGCCCGCCGTCAGACGCGGCGGGAGGTCGACGATCTGGTTCCGCCACTTGTGGACGGCGTCCTCCAGCAGCGGCCGCCACCTCGCCGCGGGCACGCCGTCGACGGTGATGGTCGCGTCCTGCAGGGCGACGCCGGCGTCGAGCCGGCGGATCAGCCGTACGCCGGTGTTGGCCGGGCTGACGCTCACGGTGAACCGGCTCGACCCGCCGCGGGGGAACGCCCGGCCGTCGTCGGTGACGATCTGGCCGGAATCCACGGTCTGGCCGGACTCCACGGTTCGACCGGGGTCCACGGTCTGGCCGGAGGCGACCTCGGGCCGCGGCTCGGGCCGTCCCGTCAGCCGCAGCGCGACGACGACGGCCAGGGCCAGCGCGGCGGCCACCGGCACGGCGATCCCGGCGAGCAGGACGGCCCGCCGCGCCCCACCGCCGCCCACGACCGACGCCGCCTCACCAGGCAGGCCCGGCCCCGCCGGGACCGCCGCCGCCTCACCCGGAAGGGCCGGTCCCGCCGGGCCGGGCGCGGACGGCGGCGGGTCGTCGGACGCCTGCGAACTGCGATCATCCCAGGCCCCGGCGGGCAGCCGGCTGATCCGCACCCGGTCCCAGGCCCGCTCCCACGCGGGAAGCCGGTGGTCGGGCACGCGGCACCCCCGCAGGAACGCCACCATGACCGCCTTCTTGGGAAAGCGCCGACCGGCCAGCATGTCCGCGCACGTGCTGCGCGGCAACCGGACGCCGCCCGCCCTGTCGGCCCGCGCCTGCAACTCCCGCAGCGACACGTCGGCGCGGGCGAACTGCTCGGCCAGCAGCCTCACCAGATCCTCGTGACAGGTCACCGACTCCGGCCCGGTGGCCTCCGCGGCGCCCGGCGGCAGCCCGCCGCCCTGGACCTCGCTCATCGCTCCCCACCTGCCCTCTCTTGACCGGGCCGTAAGGCCACGCAGACCAGCGACAGAAAGTGTACGGACGGTCGCGCCGCGTGTCCGGGTTCTCTTACCCGGCCGTTGCTACGCTCCTGTGCCGTGCGGCAGACGCGGCTCGACACGGCCCGGATCCGGGCGGCACGCCCGTTGATCGACCCCATGTTCCTCGACACGCCGCTGTTCCCCTGCCCGGCGCTGGAGCCCCACCTCGGGTGCGCGGTGAGCGTCAAGCTGGAGACGGCGAACCCGGTCCGCAGCTTCAAGGCCCGCGGCACGGAGCTGGTCGCGAGCCTGCTCGCCGACGGCGGCGCGCGGGCCGTGGTGTGCGCCAGCGCGGGCAACCTCGGCCAGGCCCTGGCCTGGTCCGGCCGCCGGCGGGGGCTTGACGTCACCGTCGTGGCCCCCCGCTCGGCGCCCGCCGCCAAGCTCGACCGCATCCGCGCCCTGGACGCCGTGCTGGAGCTGGTCGACGGCGACTTCGACCTGGCCCGCGAGCGGGCGGCGGCCCTGGCCGGGCGCGACGGCATCCGGCTGGTCGAGGACAGCCTCGACGTCGAGACCTGCGAAGGCGCGGCGACCATCGGCCTGGAACTGGCCGGGGCCGCGCCGCCGTACGACGCGGTGCTGATCGCCCTCGGCGGCGGGGCGCTGGCCACGGGCGTGGGGCACGTGCTGAAGGAGCTCGCGCCCGGCGTCGAGGTGATCTGCGTCCAGCCGCTGGGCGCGCCCGCGATGACCCGCTCGTGGCGGCGGCGGCGCGTCGTCACCACCGGCCCGACCCGCACCATCGCCGACGGCGTCGCGGGCCGGCGTCCGATCCCGGCCGTCCTGGACGACCTCCTGGTGGTCGCCGACGACGCCGTCCTGGTGCGGGAGGAGTCGATCGTGGCCGGCATGCGGCTGCTCCTCGACCACGCCGGCCTGGTCGTGGAGCCGTCGGCCGCGCTGGGCGTCGCGGCGATCCTCGAAGACCGCGACCGCTTCGCCGGCCGGCACGTGGTCACCATCGTCTGCGGCGCCAACGTCGACCTGGACGCCTACCGCCGCTGGATCGCCCCACCCCCTCCGTAGACCACGACCGCTTCCCCGCGCGGCGGCCGCCTCGGGGGCAGGGCCGGCCGTGAAGACGTCGATTCAGAAGCGCCGGGCTCGCCGTCCACCCCATCAGGTAGGCGGCCCTGAGCTGGGCAGGGGCAGGGGCGCCAGGCGGGCGGCGGTGCGCCGGTGGGCGCGCGGCTGCGACAGCTCGGCGTCGGCAAGGACACGGTGCACCACGTCGCCCGCGTCCGTGCCCTCGGGGCCTCTGGGGCCTCGTCCGTCGAGGTCGTCGGTCAGCTCGCGCAGCCCGTCACCCGCCGGTCGGCGAGCCTGGCCTCCAGGTCGGTGAGCGGGACGGGCGCGCCCAGATCGATCACCGCGTCGATGAAGTCGGCCAGCGCTGACGTCAGCCGTGTTCCTCCCATGGATCTCAGTAGAGCCAGACAGACCCGGCAATATCATCTGATTTGTGCGCGACGACGACCTGCAGGCGTGCCTAAGAGTGCTCTCCGAGCTGGCCGAGGCGCCCGAGGGTGATCCCGACCTCGTCCGCGTCCGGGAAGCGGCCCGAGCCTTCCTCAGCAGGACGCGGGACAACGAGCGGGCAGGGAAGCGGCGCAGGCTCGTCGAGCGGGACGCGGCCGCGCTCGCCGGCGTCCCCGCTCCGGCCGTCGCGATCGGCGTCCCCGGCCCGACCTCCGGGGCTGTCGCCCGGCCCGCCGAGCCGTCCTCTCGCATCGGCGGCCTGATCAGGTGTTACGTCTGCAAGGCCCATTTCCGTACGGCCGACGAGCGGTACGAACGGCTCTGCCCGGTGTGCGGCGAGGAGAACGCGCGGCGGCGCACGGCCAGGACGGACCTCACCGGCAGGCGTGCCGTCGTCACCGGCGGCCGGGTGAAGGCCGGGTTCGAGCTGGTGTTGAAGCTGCTGCGGGACGGGGCCGCGGTGACCGCGCTGACCCGGTTCCCGCAGGACGCGCGCCGCCGCTTCGCCGCCGTGCCCGGTCACGAGGAGTGGGCCGACCGGCTCACGGTCACCGGCATGGACCTGCGGGACGTCCCGGCGGTGGTGCGGTGGTGCGACGAGCAGGTGGCCGCGGGAGAGCCGCTGGACATCCTGGTGAACCTGGCCGCCCAGACCGTGCGTCCGCCCGCCGCCTCCTACGAGGCGCTGCTCGCGGGGGAGGAGACGGCCGAGCTGACCGCCGGGCGGACGCCTCCGCCGGGGGCGGCCCCCACGCCGGACACCGCCGTGGGGGCCGCCTTGGACGCCACAGCGAGCGCCACAGCGAGCGCCACAGCGAACGCCGCAGTGGACGTCGCGGGACTGCTCCCCGACCCCGCGCCGGACAACTCCTGGACCCGGCTGGTCCACGAGGTCGACCCGGTGGAGCTGCTGGAGGTCCAGCTCATCAACGTGACCGCGCCCTTCCTGCTGATCGGCAGGCTGCGCCCGCTGCTCGTGGGCTCGCCGCGCCCGCGCAGGTACGTGGTGAACGTCTCGGCCGCCGAGGGCCAGTTCGGCCGGGTGTACAAGGGGCCCGAGCACCCGCACACCAACATGGCCAAGGCCGCGCTGAACATGCTGACGCTCACCAGCGCCGCCGAGCTGGCCGCCGCGGGGGTCTACGTCACCAGCGTGGACCCGGGCTGGTTCTCCGACCAGCAGCCGGACCCGGACCGGCGCCGCCGGGCCGCCGCCGGTTTCCGCCCGCCGCTGGACGCGGTGGACGCCGCCGCCCGCGTGTACGACCCGATCGTGCGCGGCGAGGCCGGCGACCCGCCGTACGGGTGCCTGCTGAAGGACTACCGCGTCGCACCCTGGTGAGGGATCAGCCGGCGACCGCGCCCGCCGTGGCGAGCAGCTCGGGCAGGGTGCCGACGAAGCCCTCCCTGAGCAGGCGCAGCGCCACAATCCACGCCTCGGGACGGCCGCCGAGGTGCCGGTGGACCAGCTCGGCCAGCCGGAGCAGCACGCGCGGATCCGGCAGCACGCCGGGCGGGGGCGCGAGCACCGCTTCGGGGCTCACCATGGACAGCACCTCGTCGGCGGTCAGCTCGCCGAGCCGCCGCAGCTCGGCGGCGGCCAACCGGCCGTAGAGGGTCTCGGCGTCCCAGTGGGCCCGTACGCCGGGGGTCCGCAGGCGGCGGCGCGGGCCGGAACCGGTCTCGTCCACGACGAACGGGCGCAGCGGCACGTCGCCGTCCCGGCCGAGCAGCGTGCGGACCGCCGCCGTGCCGCGCAGGCCGGGCAGCCACAGCGACTCCGCGTACCGGTCGAGCGCCTTGGGCGGCAGGCCGGCGACGATCTCCTCGGCGGTGAGCGTGCCCGCGACGTGGCCGTTCCCGGCGACCTTCGCCATCGCGCCCGCGCCGATCGCCGGAAAACGGTCACGGACCAGGGCGAGCAGCGCGGGCGACGGGCTGGGGACGAGCGGCGCCAGCTCGGGATGGTCGGCGACGGCCAGGAGCAGCAGCTCCTCGGGGACGTCCGCGCGCTGCGCCATGAGCCTGGCCGCCCGGTAGGGCAGCGGGCCTTCGCGTCGCCGCCGCTCCGGCTCGTCGTCGAGCACGGCGGCCCAGTCCACCCGGGGGGTCGACGGGTGCCGCCGGTGGACGACCGGGCGGGCCCGCGCGGCGCCGTACGGCGCGCGGGCGGCGGCGTCGGCCAGCTCGGCGGCCGAACGCAGCCGTTCGGGACGCCGCAGGCGCTCGCTCACCTCGCGCAGCCGCGCCGCGCCCTCCTGGCTGGTCAGCGCGGCCCGCGCGTACGCGCTCACGCTCGGCTCCGCCTCCCCGGCGCCCCAGCGGGCATCGGGCAGCAGGTCCTGCTTCACCAGCTCGGCGAGCTCGGCGGTACGCCCGGCGTCCAGCAGCGTGCGGCAGGCCTGGATCGCGCCGTGCGGGTCCGCGCCCCTGCCCAGGCTCCGCAGAGCACGGGCCGCGATGCCGGGGTCGGCGGCGTGCAGCAGGAACGACTGGTGTCTCTGGGTGACCGCCGCCTCCAGCACGTCCTCGGGAAACGGCAGCAGGGTGCGGCCGTCGTGGCGGGAGGTCTGGTGCGCGAGCTGTCTGAGGAGGTTGCGGGGCATCCCGGGGGAGAGGAACAGCCGGCCGTTGACCTGGGGGTCGTCCAGGTCGAGCAGCCGGCCGAGCAGGCACGCCACGGGGTCGAGGAGCACGTCCGCGGGCGGGAGCCGCTTCGGGCCCGGACGGCGCAGCAGCGCCTCGGCGACGACCCGGTTGAGCATGCCGTAACTGACGAGGGCGCCCTGGGCGACCGGATCGCCAAGGAGGGAGTCCACCTCGTACGGGGCCGCGAAGCGCAGCAGACCGGCGGCGGCGCCGTGGATGTCGAGGGCCCTGACGTAGGTGACGGTCGTGGCATTCACGATCCGACACGCTAGGGGCTGCGATCTTCCGGCGCCAACGGGCGTACGCGGTGGCAGGCCATCGGCGGCCGGTGCCGTTCCGGGGCCCGGCGATCGCCCAGGTCCACCACCGGGAGCCTGATCCTGGCCCGCCTCCCGCAGACCGCGACGCTCAGCGTTTCTCCTGGGGTTCGCCGGCCAGCCAGTCCCAGCTGGTGATGGTGGTGCGCATCAGGCGGGCGGCGGTGGACAGGTGGCTGTCGGCGCCCCAGAACAGGGTGAGTGTGCGGCGGCAGCCGGGGTCGTCGACGTCCACCCAGGCCAGCGGGGCGCGGGTGGTGGAGCGGCGGGCCAGGGACGGGACGAGCCCGATGCCGAGCCCCGTGCTGATCAGGTCGGCGATGGCGCTGGACTCGTCGCCCTCGCAGACGATCCGCGGCGTGCGGCCCCTGGCGGCGAAGAGCCGGTCGAGCAGCCGGCGTTGCCAGTGTCCCTTGCGGGCGGTGACGAAGGGCTGGTCGGCGAGTTCGTCGATGGTCACCGACGTGCGACCGGCCAGCGGGTGGTCGAGCGCGGTGGCCAGCCCGACGGGCTCGTCCAGCAGCTCGGCCGACTCCAGCCCGTCGGCGTGGATCGGCTGGGAGGCGACGCACAGGTCGAACTCCTGGGCGCGCAGGCGGCGGCTCATGTCGTCGGCGGGGGCCCAGTGGAGCTCGATCTCGGCGGAGGGATGGGCGCGCTTGTAGGCCGCGAGCGGCCCGGTGAGGGTCAGGAAGGTCTCCGAGGCCAGGCGTACGGTGCCGAACCCCTCGCCGGCGGCCTCGGCGACGGCTCGCGTCCCGGCGTCGAGCTCGCCGAGCGCCCGTTCGACGAAGCCGCGGAACAGCGTGCCGGCGTCGTTCAGCCGGAGCCGCCCGCCGCGGTCGAACAGCGGCGTGCCGAGTTCGCCCTCCAGGCGGGCGATCGTCCGGCTCAGGGACGGCTGCGCGACGCGCAGCTCCTCCGCGGCGGCGCTGAGGTGTTCGAGCCGGGCCACCACCAGGAACTGGCGGAGTGCGTTCAGATCCATCATGCCTCCCAACGCATAACACCATAGCAATATAGATCTTGGACAAGATAACGCGGGAGCCATAGCGTCGGAGGCGTTTCACCAGGACGGACATGAGGAGGACCCTCGATGCTCAGCGTGGTCGACGGACCGCGAGCCGATGCCACGCGCCGCACGGCACCCGTGGGCTGGACGTTGCGGGCGACGGTCAGCGCCCACATGGCGGCGATCGCCGGGCAGCCGGTGTTCGCCGGCGTCTACCTGACCGGCGACTACGACAGCCTGCGCTGGCACTCCCTCGGCGCCGACGTGGTCACCTCCATCGGATACCTGCAGCTGATCGTGACGATCGTGGTATGGGCGCGCCTGCGCCGCAACGGGCCGTTCCTGGCCACGGCGGCGGTGGTGGCGGCCGAGACGGCGCAGTACTTCGCCGGGCTCGACGGCGCGTTGTGGCTGCACATCCCGCTGGGGGTGGCGACCGTCGCCGCGCTCACGGTGCAGTTCATCGACGTGTGGCGGCGGCCCTTCCCGCGCCGGGCGGCCCGCGATGCCTGAGCTCGACCGGCCTGCGCACGGCGTGACCAGGCGGCAGGCGCTCGGCATCGGCGGCGCGCTCGGGCTGATGGCGGCCACCGGGCTCGGCGCCTCGGCCGCGATGGCCCGGCGGCCCTCGATCACCGGCGCCGAGCTGCGCAGCGACCTGCCGCTGCCGCCGCCGTTCCAGGTGCCGCTGCCGATCCCCGCCGTGCTGGCGCCGTCCGGCACCGCGGGCGGCGGCGACCGCTACGAGATCGTCCAGCGCGAGACGACCCTGGAGATCCTGCCCGGCGTGCGCACCCGGGCCTGGACGTACGGGGGCACCTTCCCCGGCCCGACCATCGAGGCCCGCCGGGGCCGGCCCATCACCGTGACGCACCGCAACGACCTGCCCGTGCCGACCGTCGTCCACCTGCACGGCGGGCGCACCCCGGCCGCCTCCGACGGCTACCCGACCGACCTCGTGCTGCCCGAGGGCTGGACCGAGCCCACCATGCACATGGGGCACGGCTCCGGCATGGGCGGCATGCGCGACCCCCGGGCCGTGCTGAGCAGGCGGACCAGGGACTACACCTTCCCGCTGGACCAGCGGCCGACGTTGCTCTGGTACCACGACCACCGGATGGACTTCACCGCCCCCGCGATCTGGCGCGGCCTGGCCGGGCTGCAGATCGTCCGCGACGACGCCGAGCAGGCGCTCGGCCTGCCCGCGGGGCCGCGCGAGCTGCCGCTCATGATCGCCGACCGGGCGTTCACCGCCGAGGGCGAGCTCGCCTACCCGGCCCTCGACCCCACCCTGCGGGAGCGGCCGGGCGTGCTCGAACCGTACATCGCCGGGGTGCTCGGCGACGTGATCCTGGTCAACGGCGCCCCCTGGCCGGTCCACGAGGTGGACGCGGCCCGCCACCGGCTGCGCCTGCTGAACGCCTCCAACGCCCGCCACTACGAGCTCGAAGCCGTGCTCGACGACGGGCGGCGGCTCGACCTCGTGCAGATCGGCGCCGACCAGGGGCTGCTGGCGTCCCCCGTCACCCACCGGGTCCTGCCGATCGCGCCGGCCGAGCGCTACGACGTGGTCGTGGACTTCGCCCGCGTCCCGGTCGGCGGGCGCGTCCGGATCGTGAACCGGCTCGGCTCGGGCCGCACCCGGGACGTGATGGCCTTCCGGGTCGCGCGCGCCGCGGCCGACGACAGCCGGGTCCCGCGCGTGTTGTCCACCGACCTGCCGGAGTGGCGGCGGGCGGACGCCGTACGGGTGCGCGAGCTGTCCTTCCGCGCCGGCCGCATGCACGACGGCCGCGGCTGGCTGATCGGCGGGCTGCCGTTCGACCCCGCCCGGTCCGACGTCACGGTGGGCCTCGGCGACGTCGAGGTGTGGCGGATGGTCGCCGACGTCCACCACCCCGTCCACCTGCACCTGGTCGGCTTCCGGGTGCTCTCCCGCAGCGGCCGGCCGCCGTTGCCCCACGACGCGGGGCTGAAGGACACCGTCTCCCTGCGTCCGGGCGAGTCGGTGGAGATCATCACCCGGTTCGACGGCTACCGCGGCCGCTACCTCTTCCACTGCCACAACGCCGAGCACGAGGACATGGCCATGATGGCCAACCTCCAGGTCGTCTGACCCTTCTCGCGCCGGCCCGATCCCGTTCACAAGGAGCGTCCCCATGCCCGCCGATCCCGGCATCGTCATCATCGGCGCCAGCCTCGCAGGCGCCCAGGCCGCGCGGGCCCTGCGGCTCGACCACGGCTACGACGGGCCGCTCACGCTCGTCGGCGCCGAGCACCACCTGCCCTACCAGCGTCCCGCGCTGTCGAAGGGCTATCTGCTGGGCGCCACCGAGGCCGCCGAGCTAGACGTCCTGGACCCGCGGTTCTACGCCGCCCAGGACGTCGCCCTCGCCCTCGGCGCCCCCGCCACCCTGCTCGACCTCGACGGCCGGCGGGTGAAGCTGGGGCGCAATGTGGAGCTGCCGTTCGGGCAGGTGCTGATCGCCACCGGCGCCCGCCCGCGCCGCCTGCGGGTGCCGGGCGCCGACCTCGACGGCGTCCACTACCTGCGCGACCGCGAGGACAGCGAACGCCTCGGCGCGGCCCTGCGCGCGGCCTCCGCCGTCGTCGTGGTCGGCGCCGGCTGGCTCGGCTGCGAGGTCGCCGCCGCCGCCCGCGCGCTCGGCGTGCCCACGACCGTCGTGGACCCGCTCCCCACGCCGCTCTACCACGTGCTCGGCGACCGGATCGGCGGCGCGGTCGCCCGCCGGCACCTCGACCACGGCGTGGAGCTGCTCACCGGCGACGGCGTCGAGGCCGTGCTCGGGACGGGCTCGGCCGAGGCGGTGCGCACGGTCGCCGGGCGGCGCGTCCCGGCCGACCTCGTCGTGGTCGCCGTGGGCGCCGTCCCCGAGACCGGGCTGGCCGAGGCGGCGGGGCTGCGCGTCGACGGCGGCATCGTCACCGACGGGCACTTGCGCACCTCGCACCCGGCCGCGCTGGCCGCCGGCGACGTCGCCCGCCACCGGCACCCGCGCTACCTGAAACCGGTCCGGATCGAGCATTGGGACAACGCCGTCGTCCACGGGACCGCCGCCGCGGCCACGCTGGTGGGCGAGCCGGTCACCATCGACCACGTCCCGTACTTCTTCTCCACGCAGTACGGGTCCACCCTCGAATACGTCGGCCTGCCCACCGCCTCCGACCGCGTCGTCACCAGGGGCGAGCCGGGGGAGCCCGGGTTCACCGCCTTCTGGCTCGACCGCGGCGTCCCGGTGGCCGCGCTGACCATGGACGGCCAGGACGCCGCCGGCCACCTCCGGGCCCTGGTCGCCGCCGGGCACACCGCCGATCCGCGCCGGCTGGCCGACCCCGGCGTCCCGGCGGCGGAGCTCCTGCCGCACGCCCCCACCGGCGCCTCATGACCACCGGCTCATGACCGGCGGCTCAGACGCGCAGGACCGCCGTGCGGGTGTGCCCGCGGCTGCCGCCGACCTCGATCTTGACCGCCCGCTTGGACCGGCGCACCCCCCGGTCGCCCTCCTTGACCGACCTGACCGGCCACGGCAGCTTGATCCGCACCTCGTCGGCGGTCCTGGACGGATCGGAGACGGCCAGCCGGACCCGGTGGCGGTCGTGGCGGAACAGCACGGCGCACGGCCCGTCGGCGGCCAGCGGCCCGTGCGGGGTCTCGACGGTCCCCGCGCGCCAGAACACGGCGGCGATCAGGTCGTCCCGGCTGACGGCCTGGACCGTGCGGGAGTTGGCCAGGATCTCGACCCGCCCGCGGTAGGCCGCGGTCTGCCCGGGGGTGGCGCCGGGCAGCACGGCGTAGGCGTAGCGGGCCCGGCGCGGATCGACGCCGTGGTCGACCAGGATCGTGGTGTAGTGCCTGGCGACGGGGGTCCGGTCGCCGCCGGTGGTGGCGCCGGTGTCGATGTCGCGCCAGCGGCCGGTGCGCCGCTCGCGGATCACCTTCGCCTCGGCGCCGTCGAGCAGCGCATACCCGGCCACGCCGGACAGGTGGATCCAGCCGTCGCCGCGGGTCAGCGGGGGATGGGCGCCGTGGGTGTTGCGGTTCTCCACGACGGTCTCGACGCGGCGGCCGTCGGAGGCGGTGATGCCGGCCCCCAGGGCGATCACGCCGTCGTCCAGCAGGAACCACGCCTTCCTGGCCCGCAGCGAGGAGCCGTCGGCGATCAGCCTCATCGCCGCCACGCCGTACTCGCCGTCGAGCGCCGCGCCGCCCGCCCACGGGGTGGGCGGCAGGCGGCGCGCGCCGTGCGGGAGGTCGGCGCGCCCGCGGGTGTCGACCGTGGTGCCCGGCAGCCGGTACGGGTCGATCGTCGGCCACAGGTCGTCGTTCCAGTGGGTCAGGTCGGCGGTGTAGAGGTACGTCATGCCGTCGCCGGTGTACCAGCCGTGCAGGTTCTCCTGGTTCATGCCCTCGGCCGCGCCGATGCGCTCCGAGCTCATCGCGATGGCGTACGCCCAGGTGGGACGCCGGTGCACGACCCGGTCCATGTCGGCGAAGACGTACGTGCCGGTCGTGCGGGGGCCGACCGGCACGGACGCGTCAGAAAGCAGCGCCTGCGCCCGCGCGACGCTCGCCAGCGGGGCGACCGCGGCGTACGGGACGGCCTGGTTGCGGGTGAGCCAGCCCTTCACCATCGGACGCCAGCGCCGGGCGTGGCGCTCGGGCGCCGTCTCCAGCAGCGTCAGGATGGCCTCGACCGCCTTCTGCCCGGAGTGGTGGTCGCGGTGGCCCTGCACCGAGATCTGCCGGCCGCGCACGCAGTCCATCATCAGCCCGTCGAAGATGAACGGCGTGAACGAGCGGTCGACGATGTGGTAGATGTTCCCGATGTCGCGGATCTCCCACGGTGACCTGGCGAGCATGGCGATCAGCTTGGCCACGCTCTCCAGGTAGTCCACGCCGTAGCTGCCGTTGTAGGGGAACACGCCGTGCTGGATGAAGGAGCCGTCGCGGTAGAAGCCGTCGCCCGGCCCGCCGGTGCGGCGCAGCAGGTCGGAGACGGCCTTCCTGGCCCGCTTGAGCAGCCGGGCGTCGTGGGTGAGCAGCCCGCGCATCGCCACCGCCATGGCCTTGCTCGCCCGGTTGGCGCCCGTCTCGACGACGCCGGGGTGGCTGACGCGGCGTTCGGGGTCGGGGCACCAGTGGCGCAGCGGACGCAGCCAGCGGCGCAGGTCGTCCTTGGGCAGGCCGTCGTAGAGCAGGGCGCAGGTGTCGGTCAGCGCGCGCGGGACGCCGATCTCCCACCAGTACCAGTTGCTGCCGCGGCGGTCGAGGCCCTCGCGGTAGGCGTGCTCGTACAGGAAGTCCAGGGCCGTGGCCGCGGCCTCGGCGACCCGCTGGTCGCGGTGCATGTCGGTGCCCGGCGTGGCCCAGCCGAGCGCCAGCGTGCGCATGCGGTTGTAGGAGCGGTTGAAGTTGCCCGTACGGGGGTCGTCGAGCGGCAGGTCGGGCCACAGGCTGGGCCTGCCGGGGGCGGGCGCCATCTTGCGCAGCACCGCGTTGGCCGAGCCCTCGACGGCCTGCGTCTTGTCCAGGTACGCCGGGTCGTACGTGTCGCCGGCCAGCAGGCTCACCCATCGCTCCCGGGCCGCGTCGAACGCGGCGGCGCCGGCTGCCTCGGCCGGCTTCTCCCACAGAGCGATTCCGGCCACGGCCGCGGCCCCCAGCAGGGCGGACCGGCGGCTGAGGGGGTGGGTCATGGAAGCCCTTCGACAATCGGCCATCTACCAGATGAAAAGATCCTATGTCGGTGACAGGGGCGATCATTTCGCCTTCGCGATGGGGTACCAGGCATTGTCGGCATTGAAGTGCGATGAACCGTGATGAACCGTATTGAACTGTTCGCTCCGGCGATCGATCATCAGGGGCAGTAGCGCTTCCTCGCGTCAGAGAGGATCTCCATGATTCGTCGCGCATCGCTCGCCGTCCTGCTCGCCCTCGGCACGCTCACCGTCGCCGGCTCGCCCGCCCAGGCCCGCGCCTGCCAGATCGACTACCACTGCGAGACGTACTACTACAGCGACTCCACCCGGACCACGCTGGTCGGCGTCAAGTACGAGAACTGCGTGGGCGACGTGACGTGGGTGGGCACCCGCGGCTCGTACCCGGAGTTCCACGAGACCCCCTGCTAGGACGAAGCCGCGCGCGGCTCCAGCAGGCTCACACCGTGATCACGACCTTGCCGAACGGGCTGCCCGACGCGTAGTGGCGGTAGGCGTCGGGCGCCTGGTCGAAGGGGAAGACGCGGTCGATGACCGGACGCAGCCGGTGGGTCTCGATGAGCCGGTTCATGTCCAGGAACTGCGCGCGGCTGCCGACGGCGATCCCCCGCAGCGTGGCTCCCGCGCTGAAGACCGCCCGCGCGTCGAGGGGCGGCGGGTCGCCGAGGACGAACCCGACGCTGGCGACCTGGCCCCCGATCGCGGTGGCCGCCAGTGACAGCCCGAGGTCGCCGGCGACGTCGATGACGTGGTCCGCGCCCTCGCCCCCGGTCAGCTCGCGCACCCGGGCCGCCCAGTCGGGGGTGGCCCGGTAGTCGACGACCTCGTCGGCGCCCAGCGCGTACAGGCGTTCGGCCTTGGCCGGGCTGCTGGTCGTGGCGATCACCCGGGCGCCCAGCGCCTTGGCGAACTGCAGCGCGAACAGCGACACCCCGCCGGTGCCCTGGGTGACGACGGTCCGGCCGGTCAGCGAGCCGGTGCCGTCGCCGGTCAGGGCGTTCCAGGCGGTGACCGCGGCGCAGGGCAGCGTGGCGGCCTCCTCGTAGGACAGGTGGGCCGGGATCGGCACGAGCGCGTGCTCGTCGAGCAGCGCGTACTCGGTGAGCATGCCGTCCAGCGAGCCGCCGAGCTGCGGCAGGTGCCGCAGGGCGAACGGGCCGTCCTGCCAGCTCGGGAACAGGGTGGCGGTGACCCGGTCGCCGACGCGGGCCGACTCGACGCCGGGGCCGGTCGCGACGACCTCGCCGGCGCCGTCGGAGACCGGCACGACGTCCGGTCTCACCGGGAGCACGTACTCGCCGCGCAGGATCATCAGCTCGCGGAAGCTGAGGGAGGTGGCCCGTACCGCGACCACCACCTGCCCGGGGCCGGGAGCGGGGACGGGGTGTTCCTTGACCGACAGGCCCTCGATGCCGGCTCCGCTGTCGACGTGGTAGCTGCGCATGACGTTCATCAGGCGGTGGCCAGGGGAACTTCGCCGGCGGTCTTGCTGAAGCCGAGCGCCTCGACGATCTGCCCGTCGCGGACGCGCATGAGGTTCACGCCGCTGACCCAGTCGGAGGGGCCGGGGCCGTAGCGGTAGTGCCAGTGGATGGTGGCGCGGTCACCGGCGACGACGACCTCCTGCGGCTCGAACGCGCTGGTCTGGTCGTCCACGAGCGCGCCCCACCAGTCCAGGCACGCCCGGCGGCCGGTGACGCGTTCGCCGGTGGGGGCCGGCTGCACGGACTCCATCACGCAGTCCTCGGCGACCAGGTCGTCGAGCAGGCCGCGGTCGCGCTCGACGAAGGCCCGGTTGAAGCGCTCCATGACGTCGGCGGTGGTGGGGAAGGACACGGCTACTCCAGAAGGAAGCTGGTAGATCGATCGGTCTATCTGTGTATATCGACCGGTTGATCTACTCGTCAACCCGTGGCAACCTGGCTTCATGACTGTTCGCACGGGACCGGGCCCCCGGGAGCGCCTGCTGACGGCCGCCGACCAGCTGATCTACAGCCAGGGCGTCAACGTCGGCGTAGACGCCCTGCTCAAGGCCGCCAACGTGGCCCGGCGCTCGCTGTACGAGCACTTCGGCGGCAAGGACGGCCTGATCGTCGAGGTCCTCAGGTCGGCCGCCGACGCCGACGCCGCCGACTACCGCCGCACCATGGACGCCGCCGGCCACGACCCGCGCGAGCGCCTGCTGGCCGTCTTCGACCGGATCGGCGAGATCGTCGCCAGGCCCGGCTTCCACGGCTGCCGCTACCTGGCCGCCGACCTCGGCCTGACCGACCCCGCCCATCCCGCGCACGAGGTCACCCGCGACTACCGCCGCCAGGTGCACGAGCTGCTGGCGCGCGAGCTGACCGCGCTCGGCCACCCGCGCCCCGGCCGCGCCGCCGACCAGCTCCTCATCCTCATCGACGGCACCCTCGCCGTCGGCGCGACCCGCCCCGGCACCGACCCGGGCGCCGCCGCCCGCGAGCTCGCCGAGCACGTCATCGCCGTCTGACGGGCGGCGCCTGCCCGGTCTAACCGGCCGTCACGGCCAGGGTGGTGTGCGGGCCGGTGGCCGCGCCCGCCGGGCCGGCCAGGTCGAGCGCGAAGCCGTCGGCCGTCCTGCGGCCGAGCAGCCGTGCCGGCTGCCCGCAGAACAGCGGCCGGTCGTTGCGGTGGGCGATGCGCGTCACCCGCTCGGGACGCCTCTCCAGCCGCAGCGTCTCGGCCAGGGCGAGCGTCATCAGCGGCCCGTGCACCACCAGGCCGGGATAGCCCTCCACGCGGGTGGCGTACGGCCAGTCGTAGTGGATGCGGTGGGCGTTGGCGGTGGCCGCCGAGAACCGCATGAGCAGGGTCGGATCGGTGTCGAAGTGCCACTCCCAGGCGCCCGCCCTGCGGAACGGGGAACCGGCGGCCCGCGCCGCCACGGCCTCCTCGGCCGCCGCCGCCGGGCCGGTGGTGGCCACGGCCTCCCGGTAGATCAGGTCCTGCCGCTCCTCCAGCCCGGGACTGCCGTCCTGGCCGGTCAGCCGGGTGCGCACGACCACCACGACCAGCCGTCCCGACCGCCCGGACTTCTCGGTGACCGACTCCACCGTGCTCTGCCTGCGTACGGTCTCGCCCACCCGCAGCGGCCCGTGGAAGACGACCTCGCCCCCGGCGAACATCCGCCGCGGCAGGCCGACGGGCGGCAGGAACGAGCCGCGTACCGGATGCCCGTCGCCTCCCAGCACGGACGAGACGGGCCAGCGCGCCAGCGCCGCCCAATGCCACAGCGGCGGCAGCTCCGCGCCCGGCCCCGGGACCGGCACGCCGTCGTCGAACAGGGCCGCGAGCGCGGCGACCGGCGACGGATCGACCAGTTCGTCACTGACGACAGTGGACGGCTCCCACCCCTGCACGCTGCTCCCGCCCTCCGCCATGACCGCCGCGCACCACGGTACGCCCCGGACGGGCCCGCAGGGCAGTGCGCGGTCGCCCCGGGGGGAGGGCGAGCGTCAGCGGGCGGTGATGATGCCGCCGGGCAGCAGGGCGCCGAGGGTGGACGTGTCGTTCACCGCGTTGAGCACGTCCAGCACCGGCTGGAGCAGCGCGCCGACGGGCCCGCCGGCGGCCAGCGAGTCGGCCGCGGCCGGGGCGGTGAGCGCGACGGCCAGCAGCGCGCCACCGGCCACGGCGCAGGTGATACGGCCCATGAGCTTCATGGACACCTCCATGGGAGTTATCGAAAGTGATCGTCCAGCACTCTACGTGACAGGAGGAGGTCGGGCCGGTGAGGCGCACGGTCAGGGCTGGACCGGAAGCATGACCTCGACCGTGGTGCCCGTCCCCGGCGCGCCGCTGAGCAGGCAGATGCCGCCCAGCTCGGCCGTGCGCTCGCGCATCGAGGTCAGGCCGACGCCGGAACGGTGCTCCGGCGGCAGGCCCCGGCCGTCGTCGGCGACCAGCAGGCGCAGCGCCCCCGGCTCGCGGCGCAGCTCGACCCGGACGCGGGTGGCCCGCGCGTGCCGCCGCACGTTCGTCAGTGCCTCCTGCGCGATGCGGTAGACGGCCACCTCGACGGCGGCCGGCAGGCCGGTCAGGTCGCCCTCGGCGATCACCTCGGCGGCGGGGCCGTCCGGCGCGGCCAGCGCCCGCACGGCGGCGGCCAGGCCCAGGTCGTCCAGGGCGGGCGGGCGCAGGCCGTGGACGAGCTGCCGCAGGTCGCCCGTGACGGCGTCCATGCCGGCACGCAGCTCGCGCAGCAGCCCGTCGGCCGCCTCCGGCGAGCTCTTCAGGCTGAGCCTGGCCATGTTGACGGTCATCGCCAGCCCGCTGAGCGTCTGGCCCAGGCCGTCGTGCAGGTCCCGGCGCAGCCTGCGGCGCTCCTCCTCGCGGGCGGCCAGCATGCGTTCGCGCGAACGTTGCAGGTCGGCGGCCAGGCGGACCGCGTGGGCCACGTCGGCCGCGTACGGGACCAGCGTGTCCAGCACCCGCTCGTCGTGCGCGGCGGGGAAGCGGCGCGCGGCGGGCGGCCCTACCAGGAGCCGGCCCACCCATTCGCCGTGCCAGATCAGGGGCACCTCGCGCGGTGAGTCGCCGAGCTGCCCCCGGTCCGTGCTGGCCACGCTGACCGGGTTGCCCGGCTCGCCGCTGGTCACCTCGACGGCGACGCCGCGTACCGCCAGGCCCTCGCGCAGCACGCCGATCACCGCCGCCAGCGCCTGCGCCGGATCGCCCCTGCGCACCTCCTGCGCCAGCCGCTCGGCCAGCACGCGCGGATCGCCCACCGGCCCGTAGAGCAGGCGGTCGACCGCGCGTTGCAGCGCCCGCCGCAACGGCTGGAAGAACGCGCCCGTGAGCAGCGCGGAGGCGAGCCCGGCGACCTGGTGGTAGCCCGACACCAGCAGGCTCGACAGCGTGGCCACCCCGAAGTAGACCCCGCCGACCACGGCCAGCAGCCCGGCGGCGACGAACGTCCGGCTGACGACGGTGTCGATGCCGTAGAGCCGGTAGCGGGTCACCGAGATCACCATCGACACGGGGATGACCGTCGCCCACCCGATCGACAACCAGT
Source organism: Nonomuraea sp. NPDC049646 (assembly GCF_044465525.1). Lineage (NCBI taxonomy): Bacteria > Bacillati > Actinomycetota > Actinomycetes > Streptosporangiales > Streptosporangiaceae > Nonomuraea > Nonomuraea sp. NPDC049646. The sequence continues at coordinate 153,451 of NZ_JBITLU010000011.1, forward strand.
ACAGCTCCGGCACGACCAGGCCGGCGAGCATGAAGACGATGTACCCGCCGAAGGAGAACAGCGGCCAGCCGATCTGCCGCCGCACGTCCGGGCCGGCCCGGCGGAAGCGCAGCAGCATCGACCACGCCGCCAGCGGCAGCGTCGCGAGGATCCCGGTCCAGGCCACCACCGTGACCACCGGCCAGATCGGCGCCAGCTCCGGGACCTGTAACGGATTGGGGATGACCGCGGGCAGCGGATAGCCCTCGGCCGGCGGGTCGGGACGCAGGAACATGTGGGCCAGCTCCACCGCGGTCGACACCGCGCCGAGCAGCACCACCAGACGCCAGCGCCGCGACGGCAGCCTGCCGTCGGGGGAGTACAGCGGCAGCAACATCTCCAGCAGCAGCCCGGACACCGCCCAGCCGACCTGCGCGGGGAACCTCAGCAGCCCCGCCAGCGCCAGATCCCCGCCCGCCGCGGCGGCCAGCATCGCCGACTGGCAGAACGTGTTGACCGCGCCGCCGAGACCGCCCGCGCACATCAGCCAGGCCAGCCTGAGCCGCGGCCGGTGCACGATGAGGAACGCGCTGAAGGCCGGGAAGGTGACCCCGGCCGCGGCCAGCGGGCTGAAGATCTCCGGCAGCCGCCACTGCGGCGGCAGCGCCGCGTACATCAGGAGCGCCGCGAGCACCAGCGCCGGCGAGAGCACGGCCATGACGACGGCGACCACCCGGGCTGCCCACGCCATCCGTCCCCGCCTTCCGGCTGCCGTTCCCGCCCGACCCTAGCGTGCCCGCGGAACGGTCCGCCATGAGCGGGCCCGCCGGCCCGATCGACCGGCGGGTCAGCGCAGCGACCGCAGCAGGGCGCCGCGGTCGAGGGCGTCGAGGGGCCACGTACGGGAGCGCAGGGCGCCCCGGTCGCGGTAGGCGCGCATGATCGCGACGTGCTCGGGCAACCGGACGAACCCCCGCAGATCCTCCTCGCTCCGCCACACCGACAGCGAGCCGACCCGGCGGCCGGCGAGGTCCGCCCAGAGCCACATGCCCACCGCGCCCGGCAGGCCGGGCCAGTGGCGGCTCAGGGACCGGCCGCTCCGGGCGATGCCGGCCAGGTCGAGCAGCCGCCGCATGCGGAAGTCCGTCAGGGCGGCGACCAGCGGCCCCGGCCGGTCGCTCTCGGGGCCGGGGATCCAGCGGGAGGTCAGCATGCGGCGCGCCGGCCGGTCTCGGATGTCATGCCGCCAAACTATATTAACGACCGATCGTTTGTATATCGCGGGGGATGGCGGTCAGGCGCGGCCGGGGGAGAGGGCGCCGGCCAGCTCCCGCCAGTGGGGCATCGCCGTCCGGCCCGGCTCGATCCCGATCACCTGCACGGCGACGTGGTCGACGCCCGCGTCCACGTGGGCGCGCAGCTTGCCGACGACGGTGTCCAGGTCGCCCCAGAAGACGAAGTCGTCCACCAGGCGGTCGCTGCCGCCGCCGGTGATCTCCTCCTCCGCGTACCCGAGCCGCCGGAACTTCGCCACGTTGTACGGCGTGCTCAGGTAGGGGCGCAGGTGCTCGCGGGCGGCGGCGCGGGCCTTGGCGGGGTCGGTCTCGAACAGCACCGGATGCTCGACGGCCAGGAACGCGTCCGGGCCGAGGAGCTGCCGTGACTCGGCGGTGTGCGCGACGTTGACGTGGTAGGTCTGGGCGCCCGCCGCGCGGTCGCGGGCCAGTTCGAGCATCTTGGGGCCGTACGCGGCCAGCAGGCGGCGCACGCCCGACTTCGGGGCCGGGTTGACGGTCTCCAGCTCGTCCAGCTCGTCCAGGTAGGCCCGCATGGCCGTCAGCGGGGTCGTCCCTGGACGGGGGGCGCCGCCGAAGCCGAGCCCGAGGACGTGCCGGTCGGGGTAGGCGTCGGCCAGCAGCAGGGCGGCGCCGTACGTCCACCTGGCCTCGCGGGCCCAGATCTGGGCGATGCCGTTCACGATGTGCATCCGCCGCGTGCACGACAGCAGGAAGCCGGCGTGCGTGAGCGCCTCGCGCCCGAGCAGCTCGGGCATCCAGAACGCCCGCCACCCCTGCTCCTCCAGCTCCTGGATCGACTCGCGCATCTGCGCGGCCGGCACGTGCTCGAAGTCGAACGTGTAGATCCCGAACGTGCCGAGATCCAGGCCGTCGATGCTGCCCATGGGACGTCCCCTCGTCATGTGTCGATGCCTAGATGGATAGACATATCGCAAAATGTCGATATATGGAAACCGGGTGGCCTCCGGGAGGGAAGGGCGCGGCTTCTGCGGTGTGCGGCTTCTGTGGCGCGCGGCTTCTACAGTGTGCGGCCGAGTGTGGCGACGAGCTGGGCGATGCGCCGCTCGTCGCGCTTGTAGTGCGTCCACTTGCCCACGCGGGTGGCGCGGACCAGCCCCGCGCGCTGCAGCTCGCTCAGGTACGCCGACACCGTCGACTGCGCCAGCCCCACCCTGGCCTGGATGTGCGTCACGCAGACCCCGACCTCCACCGGGTCGGCGATCGCGCCCTCAAGGGAGAAGTGGCGCTCCGGCTCCCGCAACCACGACAGCAGTTGCAGCCGGGTCGGGTTCGCCAGCGCCCGCAACGCGTCGGACAGCTCGGAATCTGTCATAAGTGGAGCCTCCGCCATGGATGCCAGCATAGCGACGTATCGCGGTAATCCGATACGTGCCGGTTTGGCGGCCGGGAGGTTCTCCAAGGGGATGCAACGCGTCGGTAGATTTCCCGCACCCGAAGTAATCCATCCAGTCAAGACGATTGCCTCAAATAAGTCGATCGCCTTATATTTCGAAGTGTCGGGCTTTCAAGCTGGAGGACGCATGACCGCTGACGCGATCCCCGATTTCCCCTTCGACCGCCCCACGGCGCTGGAACCGCCCCCGCAACTCGCCGACCTGCGGGAGAAATGCCCCGTGGCCCACGTACGGCTGCCCAGCGGCGACGTGGCGGCCCTGGTCACCAGGTACGACGACGCCCGCGCCGTCATGGCCGACCCCCGCTTCAGCCGCAACCTCGCCCGCGAGGGCGCCGCCCGGCTGTCCACCACCGAGGACGGCGGCCTGTTCAACCGGCGCAAGGACGGCGCCGGCGACATCGGCGAGGGCGAGGGCCACATGCGGTGGCGACGCCTGCTGAGCCGCTGGTTCACCGCCAGGAAGATGGAGGTCTGGCGCCCCCGGGTCCAGGCCATGGCCGAGGACCTCCTCGACTCCATGCTGGCCAAGGGCTCCCCGGGCAACCTGTCGTCCGGCCTGGCCCTGCCCCTGCCGGTACGGGTCATCTGCGCGCTGGTCGGCGCGCCGAGCTCGGACCAGGACAAGTTCGCGCACTGGTCGCGCACGATGCTGACCCTGACCCGCAACACGCAGGAGGAGGTCGACACGGCCTACCGGGAGTTCAACGCGTACGTCTCGGACCTGATCGACCGCAACCGCGCCCACCCCGGCGACGACCTGCTCAGCGAGCTGACCCAGATCACCGACGCCGAGGACGGCAGGCTCAGCCAGGACGAGCTCATCGCCACCGTGCGCGGGCTGCTGCTGGCCGGCCACGAGACCACGTCCAACATGATCGCCATCATGACGGCGATGCTGCTGTCGGACCGGCAGCGCTACGAGGCCGTGATCGACGACCCCGACCTGATCCCGGGCACCGTGGAGGAGGTCCTGCGGCTGGACAGCACGTTGTCGGCCATCGGAGGCGTGCCCCGGTTCATCACCGAGGACGTCGAGCTGAGCGAGGTCACCGTGCCCGCCGGCAGCACGCTGATCCCCAACATCCCGGCGGCCAACCGCGACCCGGCCAAGTTCGCCGACCCCGACCGGTTCGACCCGCGCCGGGAGAACAGCAGCCAGCACCTCACCTTCGGCGCCGGCCGCCACTACTGCCTCGGCCAGCCGCTGGCCAGGCTGGAGCTGCAGGTCGTCCTGGGCCTGCTGGCACGGCGGCTGCCCGGCCTGCGGCTCCGCGACGACCCCGGCGAGCTGCGGCTGCGCACGGGCGGCCTGTCCGGCGGCCTCCAGGACGTGTGGGTCACCTGGTGACCCGATGACCTCCGCAGGCGGCATGGGATAGCGTTCGGGGACGGTGGTGGAAACGAGATCGAGGACCGGTCATGGACGTCAGTACGGCGGTCGCCGCGCCGTCTCCCCGCTCGATCCGGGCCAAGGACAGGATCATGCAGACTGCGGAGCGGCTCTACGCCGAGCACGGCTTCGCGCACGTGTCGATCAGGATGATCCGCGAGGCCGCGGGCCAGCGGAACAAGTCCGCCGTCCAATACCACTTCAGCACCCGTGACGAGCTGATCCACGCGATCCTGTCCCGTCACGCGGCCGCCGTCGACCGGCACCGCCTGCCGATGGTGGCCGCGCTGGAGGCGGCGGGCGAGGTGTCGCTGCGCGACTGGATCACCTGCGCGATCGCGCCGAGCATCGAGCACCACATCGAGCTGGGCACCCCGTCCTGGTACGGGCGGTTCCTCGCCCAGGCCGTCGTGGAGCCGTCCCTGCGCGAGTACGCGGCGCGGGCGACGTTGAGCACGCCCTCGTTCCGCCGGCTGGAGCTGCTGCGCCCGCCCTCGATGCGCGACCTGGAGAGCGAGCTGTCCGAGCGGCAGGCGGCGATGATCCGGCTGCTCGTCGTGCACATGGGCGCCGAGCTGGAGGCCGACCTGGCGGCCGGCCACGTCGCCGCCGGTTCAGTCGAAGAATCCTGGCGCGCTCTGGGCGAACATCTTGTCACCGCCGTCTGCGGGCTCAGCGGCGCCCTGCTGTCGTAGAGCCTCCCTGTCCGGCACCCGCACGATCTCCCCGCCGGTGCCGCGCGGGGAGCCGTAGTGGCGGACCGCCTGGTAGTACAGCTTGGCCAGCGCGTTGCAGCTCGGCTGACGGAAGATCGAGTACTGGGTGCACACCTGCTTGAGGTCGAAGAAGAACGCCTTGTCGATGTGCTCCTTGTTCGCCGGGAAGTCGCCGACGGCCTGGTAGTTGCGGTAGCCGAAGTCGTGCCGCCGGCACGGGATCGAGAAGTCGAAGCCGAGCGGCTGGTCGGGGCTGCTCGTACAGCCGTCGCTCGACCAGTCGAAGTCGAAGTCGGACCACGACCCCTGGTCGGCCCAGGCGTCCCGCCAGGCCGCGGCGCTGGACGCGGTGGGTTGCGTGAATCCCGAGAGCGCGGCGAGCTTCTCCTCCAGTGTCACCGCCTGGGCCGGCGGCGCGACCGCGAGAACGGCGACCAGCGAGAGAGCGAGCGGGACCGGCGCCACGAGAGCCCGTCTGACCATGGGAACCTGCCTGTTTCGACCGGGACGGGAACATGTCATGGTCAGGTTCGCCCGCCGGCCCGCCGCGACCCGGGAATTCCGCGAAAACCAGTGGCAAAGGTCGTGTCCGGTTTCCGGCGGGAGAGGCCGGGCGCGGCCCCGTCCGGCGGTCGGGCGCGGGCGTCAGCCCAGGCCGTCGGCGCGGTTCATCTCCTCGGCCCGGTCCAGCGCCTCGGCCAGGGGCGGGACGTCCCAGACCGTGCGTTCGGCGTCCGTGGTGACGGGGTCGACGCGGTAGAGGGACCAGCGGCCGCCGATGTCGACGTACTGGGTGCCGTACCGCTGGGGCAGGCCCATCTGCAGCAGCCACCGGTCGAGGGCCGAGGCCGCCAGCCTGCGGGCGGGCCGGCAACCGGCGTCGGCCGCCCGCCGCGCCAGCTCGAAGGCCAGGTGGTAGTGCTCGGCCAGCCCGCCGTGCTGCATCACCGCGGCCAGGTGGTAGTAGTCGCCCGGCGAGCGCACCTCTCCGGCCGCGAACTTCTCCATGCACCGCGCCCGCCGGGCCGGGCCGCGCTCGCCGCCGTCGCCGGGCGCGTCGTCGCGCCGGTCGGCCTGGTCGCGTTCGAACAAGTCACGCAGCTCCGGATCGCCGGGCGCCTCGCGGTCGGGGTCGGCGAGCTTGGCGAGGATTTCCGGCAGGCTGAACATTTGGCTGCGCGGCGCGGCCGACCATCTGCGCGCCGCTCGCGCGCGGCCCTTTCCAGTACGGTTATCCGCCACGTCTGCCAGCGTGCCGGGACAACCCGGGGCGCGCAAGACGGCGCCACGCCGCAATATAGGGAAAATGTAGGGCCGTCGCCCGTTGACGCTTTATTGGGCCGGGGCGATGATGGCCGCGAAAGGGGCGCCCGCGCCTCCGCCGGAAATGAGGGAATGCGTGACCCTGCTTAAGGATGCGAATACTCGACGCCCCGGGACGCCCGCCGGCGTGCCGGCCGAGCGCCGGAACGCGGCCGTGAGCTGCGGGTTTTTGGCGGGCGGTGGCAGGGGCTGAGCAGATGAAGCCCGCGCCCGGCGCCGCGGCGCTCCTGCGCGCCGCCCGGACCGAGTTCGCCGCCGAATTCCGGGCGCATGAATTCATGCCCTTCGGCCCGGAGGTCCCGTCCATTGACTCGGGGTGGTGCAGAATTCTAGAACGGTCATCGCCGGGAAGCGTTTCCGGTGCGACTGGTGATAACGCGCGGCGGATGCGCGTCGCGATATTACGCACAAGCCGCGCGGGCAAATGCCGCGGCCGCCCGGAGTGGACGTACGAGGAAGCGCGTGACATTCCGGGCCGGCCGCTCACGGGCGGCGCGGCATGAGCGATCTCGTCGCCTCCGCCGCCGACGCCCTCCGCGCGCTCGACGAGGCGCTGCTCGGCCTGCTGAAGGCGCTCCCGCCCGAGGACCCCGGCGCGCGGGCGGAGCTCCGGGCCGAACTCGGACGGGCGGGCGTCACGGACGAGGTCGCCGGCCGCTGCCTGCGCGTCCTGCGGATGGTGCTGTCCGGCGAGCAGGCCCGCCCGAGCGACTGGATCGGGGTGACGGCGGTGTTCCAGTGCGGCTTCTGCGGCGCGGCGCCCGACCCCGCCGATCTCGTCGTCGGCAAGTCGGTCTCGATCTGCCTGGGATGCGCGCTGCTGGCGACGGCCGGGGCGATGCGGGGCGAGCGGGAGCCGGTGGAGCGGCCGTGCGCGTTCTGCGGCGCGCGGTCCGTGCCCGCCCACCTGGGCGGGGACGGCGACATGACGGTCTGCCGCGCCTGCGGCGAGCTGGTGCTCTACATCATCGCCAGCAAGAAGCGCGCCGACTGACGCCCCGGGACGGCGGGACGGGCGTCAGCCGCCCTGGGTGTAGGTCGTCCGCCACCGCGAGCACCGGCCGACGGGCCGCGCGGCGTCGCCCCGGCACACCTGTACCCGGATCTGCAGCGCTCCGCCGACGTTCTTGCGGAAGGAGCCGGTGCCCGGCAGGCAGTTGTAGACGCCGTGCGTGCGCCAGCGGCCGTTGCTCCCGCTCTGGTACCTGATCAGGACCCACGAGCAGTCCTTGCCGCGGTCGTCGTCGAGGGTGCCGGTCACCGCCAGCCCCGACTGGCCGACCACGACTTTGCCCCGGGCGGTCGCCCGTCCGTCGGCCGAGTGCAGGGGGCCCCACCTCCAGCTCGCGGGATCGGCGGCGGTGCGGGCGGCGGTGTGGGCGGCGGTGCCGGCGGCGGCCGCCGTGCTCAGCGCGGTCAGCGTGAGGACGGCGGCGCCCAGGGCGGTCAGGACGCGGGCCGGAAGATGGTTCGTCACCGGTCCAGGACTACCGGCCGGTACTTGTGGCCGACTTGGAAGCGGGCTGGGGCGTCAGAGTGCGGGGCAGCGGGCGGGGGCGGTGCCGTAGGCGTACCGCAGGAAGTCGACCAGGTAGGCCGACCAGGCGTTCCAGTCGTGGCCGCCCCTGCTGTAGCAGTAGCGGTGGCCGACGCCGAGGCCGGTCAGCGTCGCGTCGAACTCGCTCGCGTACGCCCCGAGGATCGGCTCGCTGACGCCCGCGGCGTCGTCGCTCGCCCTGGTGTCGTAGCCGCACGCGGCGGGGGCGGGCTCGGCGCCGTCCGGGACGCGCGGGAGGCTCGCGCAGCCGCCGGCGTACAGGGCCAGCCGTCCGTCATAGGGGGCGTACCTGCCCTGGGTGACCAGATCGGCGGGGTTGGCGGCGGGCCAGTCCTCGACCGTGCGGCCGTGGAAGACCGTGGTGGTGTGCGGGCCGAACAGGGTGTCCAGGCGGTAGCGGCGCTGGACCTCCTGGTCGAGGACGGGCAGCGGGCTGCCGTTGTCGTACTTGTTGACGCGGAACTCGCCCAGGTCGGTCAGCTCGATCGCCGCGCCCGACTGCCACATGGAGTCGGAGATCGTGCGCTGGGCGGGCCTGGCGCGCAGGTCGATGCCGGGCGAGAAGGCGCCGATCACCGAGAAGACGCCGGGGTGGGCCGCCGCGTACCGCAGCGTGCCGTAGCCGCCCATGGACAGGCCCGCAAGACCGCGTCCTGACCGGTCGGCGACGGTGTTGAAGTTGTCGTCGATCCACGGGATGAGCTGGTCGATGTGGTACGTCTCCCACTTCGGCGCGAAATATCCGTCCGTACGGCCGGCCCAGTCCGCGTACCAGCCGGTCATCCCGCCGGTCGGCATCACCACGATGCCGTCGAAGGAGCCCGCGGTGCGGACGAGGGAGACGAGGTCGGCCTTGGTGGTCCACGAGTCGTAGTTGTCGCCGCCGCCGTTGAGCAGGTAGAGCGCCCGGTAGGGGGTGGCGCGCGAGGGGTCGTAGCCCTTCGGCAGGTAGAGGCGGACGCTGATCGGGCGCGCCGGCGGGTCGATGACCGGGGTGCCGCCGGACGCCTGGAAGATCGCCGTCGAGGTCATCGTGACGTCCCGCAGCTCCGAGCCGTCGCTCTGCGGGCGACGCCGTACGTCGACGCAGGTGATGCCGTGGCCGTCGGGCCGGGGCAGCACCGCCTCGCATCCGGTCGTCCGTGTGGCCGCCTGCGCCACTCCTGGGCCTGCGATCGTGCCTGCGACCATCAGTAATCCGGCAAGGACGGACGTGAACCGCATCGCTCTCCTTCGGTTCGGGCTCCCGACCGCCCCAATGTACGGGGGGACCGGCGGCCGGCGCGTCAACCGCCGGACCGAAGGAGGTCAACTTCTGCCGTACGTCTCAGCGCAGGTGCGCGGCCGTCCAGCAGTCGGGCGCGCCGGGCCTGCCGCACGTCGTCAGCCCGCGCAGGACCCCGGCCAGGTACGCCGTCCGGGCGTTGCCGGGGTCGTTGGACTCCTGGCGGGGGTCGGTGACGGTGTTGTAGTACTCGGGCTTCGGGTCGTTCTCGTACTCCACGTACAGCTCTCCCGCGGTCCGCACGGCGTTGTAGGTGGGCGGCTGCGCGTTGCCCTGCCTCAGCCGGTCGGCGTCGGGGTCGGGCCTGCCGGGCGTCCGCGGGTCGGGCCTGACGTGCTCGACCAGCGCCGCCTGCCGCCAGCCGGCGACCTGCCGGCCCTGGACGAGGGGGAGCAGGCTGCGGCCGTCCCGGCTGTCGCGGATCGCCGGGTCGACGCCGGCCATGTCGAGGAAGGTCGCGAACAGGTCCACGTTCTGGGCGATGGCGCCGGTCACCCGCCGGTCGCGCTCTCCGGTGACCGGCCGCCTGACCAGCAGCGGGACCCGTACGTCGTGGTCGTAGGCGGTGGACTTGCCGCGGACCAGGCGGTGCTGGCCGAGGTGGAAGCCGTTGTCGCTGGCGAACACGACGTAGGTGTTGCGGCGCTCCGGCTCGGTGAGGGTGGACAGCACCCGTCCCACCATGTCGTCCACCGACTGGACCATGCGGATCCGGTCACGGAAGTCCTCGCGCAGCTCCTCGGCGCGCTTCGCCTCGATCGGGGCCCGGCGCACCCAGGAGGGCTTGTCGGCGGTGTCCTCGTCGAAGGAGGGCAGGGTGGTCACGTCGATGCCGTCGCAGTCGGGGCCGCCGCAGTCGCCGTGCGGGAACTCGCCGTCCGGGAAGCGGTCCTTCGGACGGTCGCGCGGCGCGGGCGGGAAACGCGGCTCGGTGTCGCCGGGCCTGACGTCCACCCGGTTGTGCGGGGAGAAGGGCGAGACCTGGAGGAAGAACGGCCGGCCGGGGGCGTGCTCGCGGGAGCGCTCGATGAAGCCGGTCGCCCGCTGGGCCAGCTCGTCCACCAGGTAGTCGCCCTTGGAGGGGGCGATCGGTCGCCGGTCGCCCGACTCCTCCCTGACGTAGCGGGTGAGCTGGTACCTGAACTCGTTGTAGCCGCCGCCCGCGGAGACGTGCCACTCGTCCCAGCCGTCCGGCACCTGGTAGCCGGGGCGGGCGGGGTACTCGTTGATGTATTTGCCCAGGTAGCCCGTGCGGTAGCCGGCCTGGTGGAGGGGGACGGCGTAGGTGCGGCCCTCGTGCCGGGCGAACGCCTCGTAGCCGCCGCGGTCGTAGCCCTGGTTGGTCCGTACGCCGGTGTTGTGGGGGAACTGGCCGGTGAACATCGAGGCGCGGGAGGGGCAGCAGAGGGAGTCGGACACGTAGTAGTCGGTGAACGTGGTGCCGCCCTCGGCGAGCCCGCGGACGGTGTCCATGTAGGGCAGCAGGTCGGCGGACAGGTCGTCCACCAGGAAGAAGATGATGTTCGGCCGGGCCGGGGTGGCGGCGGAGGCCGGGGGCGTGGGGGAGGCGATGAGCAGAGCGAGGATGGCGGCCACCGCCGCAGCCACACTTCTCCTGATATTTCGGGACAACGACATGACTGCCTCGTATGCGGTGGTAGGGGAGCAACGGCGCTGCCCACTAATACCAGACAAACTACCCACACAGCACAAAACCTCCCACACCTCCCCCACCCTCATCACCCAGCCCAACCGCCATCGGGGGAATGCCGCAGAAGAGGGGCCGCGCGATGGCGAGCCGCGCGAGGAGAGGCCGCAGGAGGGGCCGCGCGAGGGGCGCGCGCGGGGGCGCGAAGGGCGCCGGGGGCGCGAAGGGCGCGGGGAGGTGGAAGGCGAAGGGGGTGGGGAGGGGGCGAGGGGATGCTGTCGTCGTGCCGGAGGTGGGGTGGGGCGGGGGTCAGGGGGTGAGGATGCGGGTCAGGGTTTCGTGGACGGTGGCGCGGACGGTGGCCGGGTCGTCCAGGTCGAAGCCCACCACCAGGCCGTCCCGGACCAGGAGGAGGATGTCGGCGGTGCGCTCGGCGTCGGCGCGGCCGTCGGCCGCCAGCAGGTCGCGGTACAGGTCGCGGTGCCAGCGCCGGTGCTCGGCGATGGCCTTCCGTACGGGATGCGCCGGATCCGGGTACTCGGCCGCCGTGTTGACGAACGGGCACCCGCGGTAACCCGGGCCGGACCCGAACTCGCACATGAACGCGAAGACGGCCGCCAGCGTCTCCCGGGGTGAGTCCGCGCGCAGCGTGTCGACCAGGGCCCGCTGCACCGCTCCCTGCTCGGCGATGTACGCCCGGACCAGCTCGTCCTTGCTCGGGAAGTGGTGGTAGAAGGTCGCCTTCGCGACGCCCGCCGCCGCGATGATCCGGTCGATCCCCACCGAGTGCACGCCCTCGGCGTAGAACAGCCGCGCCGCCGTCTCCAGGACCCGGGTGCGGGCCGGGCTCGGGCGGGGGTCCTTCACCGTCGCTGCGCTCACCCCTTGACGTTACCAGACAGACCTGTCTAGTCTCGGGCTCGACAAACCAGACAGACAGGTCTGTCTGGCGAAGGCCGAACGAAGGGCAACCGGTCATGAGCATGTACACCGCCATCGCCACCTCCGCGGGCCGCGACGGGCGCGCGGTCTCCTCCGACGGCAGGCTGGACGTCAAGCTGGCCCTGCAGAAGGAGCTGGGCGGAGACGGCGAGGGCACCAACCCCGAGCAGCTCTTCGCCGCCGGCTACGCCGCCTGCTTCGCCTCGGCCATGCGGCTGGTGGCCGGGCAGAAGCACATCGACGTCTCCGACGCCTCCGTCACGGCGGAGATCGGCCTGTCGCCCAACGGCGCGGGCGGGTTCCAGCTCGACGCCACGCTCCGCGTCGAGCTGCCCGACGACATCGCCCCCGAGGTCGCCCGCGAGCTGGTCGAGGCCACCCACCAGGTCTGCCCCTACTCCAACGCCACCCGCGGCAACATCCCGGTCGAGCTGATCGTCGAGTGACGGGATCCGCGCCCCGGAAGATCGGCCGGAGGTAGAGACGGGAGGCTTGGAGTGTGACATGTTACATGCCATGCGAATCACTCTCTCCGCGGCGGCCGCCCTCCTGGCGATCGCCGCGCTCGGCGTCCCTTCCGTCTCCGCTGCGGCGGAGACCGCGGCGCCGCCCGTGAAGAAGGTGAGCAGGGAGATCTCCCCGCTCAGCCCGCAGCAACGCGAGCAGGCGGCGCTGCGCAGGCAGGCCGTCGAAGGCGTCTTATCCCCGGACGCGGCGGTGGCGGCCAAGGGGCGGCCCGGCCGCTCGGTCAAGGTCGGCCACCGCTACGTCGAGCTCGCCCAGGAACGCAAGGACCAGGTCTTCGTCGTCCTGGCCGAGTTCGGCGACAAGGTGGACAACGAGACGAAGATCGACGGCCAGATCAAGTACGGCGGCCAGCCCGGCCCCCGCCACAACGCGATCCCCGACCCGCGCGGCACCGACGACAACCACACCCTCTGGCGTCCCGACTTCGACCGCGCCTCCTACGCGAAGTCCTACTTCGCGACCGGCGGCAACTCCCTGCGCGACTACTACCGCCTCCAGTCCTCCGGCCGCTACGACCTCGACGGCTACGTCAGCGACTGGGTGCGCGTGCCGTACAACGAGGCCCGCTATGGCAGCGACCGGTGCGCCCCCGAGGAGGGCGGCATCTGCTGGAACAACTGGGACCTGGTGCGCGACTCGGCCAACGCCTGGTACGAGGCCGAGAAGGCCAAGGGCAGGACCACGGACCAGATCCGCGCCGAACTGGCCAAGTACGACGTCTGGGACCGCTACGACCACGACAACGACGGCGACTTCGACGAGCCCGACGGCTACCTGGACCACTACCAGGTCGTGCACGCCGGCGTGGACGAGACCTGGGGCGGCGGCGCGCAGGGCGCGGACGCCGTCTGGGCCCACCGCTACTTCGCCTACTGGCCCGAGCGCGGCCAGGCCGGCCCCGAGGGCAACCGCAACGGCGGCACCCAGATCGGCGACACCGGCATCTGGGTCGGCGACTACCTGACGGTCGGCGAGAACAGCGGCGTCGGCCTGACCGCCCACGAGTTCGGCCACGACCTCGGCCTGCCCGACCTGTACGCGGGCGGCGGGGACAACTCGGTCAACTTCTGGTCGCTGATGTCGTCCGGCTCCTACCTGAGCTCGCGGACCGGCCCGCTCGGCGAGTACGCCGGCGACCTGGACGCCTGGAGCAAGCTCCAGCTCGGCTGGCTGGCCTACGACCGGGCCCGCGCGGCCACCCCCTCCACGCACACCCTCGGCGTCGGCTCCTACAACACCCGCGATCCACAGGCGCTCGTGGTGGACCTGCCGGCGCGCGAGATCAGCACCCCGCTGGGCCGTCCGTACCAGGGGGAGTGGCAGTGGTGGAGCGGCAAGGGCGACAACCTTGAGCAGACGCTCACCCGGCAGATCGACCTGTCCCGGGCCACCGAGCCGACGCTCAAGGCGCACGCGGCCTACGCGATCGAGCAGGGCTACGACTTCCTGTACGCCGAGGTCTCCCGCGACGGCGCGGCCTGGACGCCGGTCGGGCAGCCGCTCACCGGAAGCTCCGACTGGCGGGAGATCGCCTACGACCTGAGCCCGTACGCGTGCGGCCGGATCTGGTTCCGCTTCCGCTACTCGACCGACTCCAACACCTCCGAGTCCGGCTTCCGGCTGGACGACGTCCAGGTGCCCGGCGTGTTCGCCGACGACGTCGAGCAGGGCGAGGGCGAGTGGACGGCGGTCGGCTTCGCCCGCAGCGGCGAGGTGGGCGTGCAGCGCTTCTCCCGGGCCTACCTCGCCGAGAACCGGCGCTACACCGGGTACAACGCCTACCTGCGGACCGGGCCGTACAACTTCGGGTGGACCGGCAGCCAGCGGGTCGAGCACTACCCGTACCAGCAGGGCGTGCTCATCTGGCTCTGGGACGCCTGGTACGGCGACAACACCACCCGCGACCACCCCGGCGAGGGCATGATCCTGCCCGTCGACGCCCGGCCCGAGCCGCTGCGCTGGGCCAGCGGGGCGGCGGCCGGGGCGCGGCTCCAGGTGTTCGACGCGCCGTTCGGCAACGCGCGCACGGACCGGCTCCGGCTGCACTCGGCGGGCGTTCCCGCCGTGTTCCCGGCGCGTCCGGGCGTCGCGGTGTTCGACGACCACCGTGGCGTCTACTGGCACCCGGATCTGCCGCAGCTCGGGGTGAAGGTGCCGGACACCGGCACCCGGATCGCCGTCCTGCGTGACGGCGACCGCGCGCTGGTGCGCGTCTCGGCGTCCTAGCGGCCGGTGCGGCCCGCGTGCGGGGACGCGGGCCGCAGGTCGATGGGTGTTTACGACCGTTTTAGGTGGTTCAGGGCAGGGTTGTGGTGTTGTATCCCATAGAGAGGAAAGATCATGACCTCTGGGCCTGACGGATTCGGCAAGGCGGAGACCCTGGAGAACGAACCGCCCAGGCGCCGATTCCCCCGCTCCGTACTGCTCGCCGCGACCACCGCGGTCGTCCTGGCCACCGGCGCCGGCGTGGCCGCCGCCTCGGCGCTCTCGCCGTCGCCGTCGCCGTCGCCTTCGCCCACCGGCCCGCCGCCGGCCGCCGGGAGCCCGTCGGCCGTCCCGTCGGGCTCGCCGTCCGACAAGGGACGCGGCTGGGGACGCGGCTTCGGCGGCCCGCCCGTCCACGGCGAGTTCGTCGTCCCCGACGGGCAGGGCGCGTATGTGACCGTGGCCACCCAGTACGGCGACGTCACCGCCGTCGGCCAGAACTCCGTCACGGTCAAGAGCGCGGACGGCTACACCAAGGAGTACGCCGTCGACGCCGGCACCCGGATCAACCGCGACCAGGGCATCGACGCGATCAAGGCCGGCCAGAAGGTCATGGTCAGCGCCAAGGTCACCGGCGGCACGGCCACCGCCGTCACCGTCCACGACGTGACCGCCCGCGAAGGCCGCGGCCGGCACCCCCACGGCGACGGCCACTGGGGCGACAGGAACGGCGACAGGGACGGCGGCAAGGGCGGCCCCCGGCACGGCGGCGACCACCAGCCGACGCCGTCGCCCAGCGCCACCTCCTGAGGGAAGCGCACCGGCTTCACCGCGATTATGCCCCCCGTATATACCCTCGGTATATAGTGCGGGGGCATGAGCGTCCCTCTTGCGCTGCTCGGACTCCTTGAGCGGGAGCCGAGCCACGGCTACGACCTGAAGCGCGACTACGACACCTACTTCGGCCGCGGCAAGTCACTGCCCTTCGGCCAGGTGTACTCCACCCTCGGCCGGCTGGCCAGGGACGGCAAGGTCACCGCCGGGGAGAGCGAGCCCGGCGACGGCCCCGAGCGCAAGCGCTACGCGATCACCCCCGTCGGCGCGCGCGAGGTCGAGGCGTGGCTGAGCGAGCCGGTCGCGGCCGAGCCGTACCTGCAGACCGTGCTGTTCACCAAGGTCGTGCTGGCGCTGATGCTGGGCCGCGACGCGGCGGCCTACCTCGACCTCCAGCGCGCCACCCACCTGCGGCGCATGCGCGAGTTCGCGCAGATCAAGCGGGGGGACTCGCTGGCCGACGCGCTGCTGGCCGACCACGGCATGTTCCACCTGGAAGCCGACCTGCGCTGGATCGACGTCACCCAGGCGCGGCTGGACGCGCTGGCCGAGCTGGTGCGGGGGGCGTCGTGATCCTGGAGGCCCGCGGGATCAGCCGCTCCTTCGGCCGCACCCCGGCGCTGCGGGAGGCCGGCCTGGAGGTGGCGGCCGGGGAGATCGTGGCGGTCATGGGCCCCAGCGGCTCGGGCAAGTCGACGCTGCTGCACTGCCTGGCCGGGATCTTCACGCCCGACAGCGGCGAGGTGTGGTTCGACGGCCGCCGCCTGGACACCATGAGCGACGACCGGCGCACCCGGCTGCGGCGCACGGCGTTCGGCTTCGTGTTCCAGTTCGGGCAGCTCGTGCCGGAGCTCACCGCGGCCGATAACGTCGCCCTGCCGCTGCTGCTCGCGCGTACCCGGCGCAAGGAGGCGTATCGGCGGGCGGCGGGCTGGCTGGAGCGGCTGGAGCTGGCCGGCCTGGGCGGGCGGCGCATCGGCGAGCTGTCCGGCGGGCAGGCGCAGCGGGTGGCGATCGCCAGGGCGCTGGTGACCGGGCCGCGGGTGCTGTTCGCCGACGAGCCGACCGGCTCGCTCGACTCGCTGACCGGCGAGCACGTCATGGAACTGCTGGTCGGCCTGGCGCGCGAGGAGGGCACGACCGTGCTCGTGGTGACCCACGACGCCCGCGTCGCCTCCTGCGCCGACCGGGAGGTCATCGTCCGCGACGGCCGGCTCACCGACCCCTTCGCCGGTCAGGTCGCACGGTGATCGCCCTCGGCCTGCGGCTGTCGCTGGCCGGAGGCAGGGAGGCGGCCGCCCGGCTCGCGCTGATCGTCGCGGGCGTGGCGGTCGGCGTGGCGGTGCTGCTGGCCACGCTCTCCCTGTTCAACGCCTTCCAGACGGCCGGCGAGCGCACCTGCTGGGAGTGCACCCGCGGCACCGCCCCCAGCGGCTGGGCCCTCGACGCCACCGCCACCGGCGCCCTGTGGAACTACCACGAGGACTACTACGCCGGACGCCCGATCAGGCGGCTCGACGCCGCCGCGCTCGGCGGCCGGGCTCCCGTCGTCCCCGGGCTCTCCCGCATGCCCGCGCCCGGCCAGTACCACGTCTCCCCGGCGCTGGCCGAACTGCTGGACTCGGCGCCGCGCGCGCAGCTCGCCGACCGCTTCCCCGGCACGAGGGCCGGGACGATCGGCCGCGCCGCGCTCACCGGCCCCGACGACCTGACCATCGTGATCGGCCGCACGCCCGAGCAGGTCGCCGCCCTGCTCGGCACCCGGCAGGTCGACACGACGGCCGACGAGCCCGCCGTCGACGGCGACGCCGACATCTACCACTTCGGGTTCGCGATCGCGGCCGTCGGGCTGCTGCTGCCGCTGCTCGTGCTGGTCACCACCGCCACCCGGCTGGCCGCCGCCCGCCGCGAGGCCCGCTTCGCCGCGATCCGGCTGGTGGGCGGGACGTCCCGGCAGGTCAACCTGTTCGCCGCGGTGGACTCCGCGCTCGGCGCGCTGACCGGCACGCTCGCCGGGATCGCGCTCTTCCTCCTGCTGCGTCCGGCGGTCGCCGCCGTCCGCGTCACCGGCTCCCGGTTCTTCCCCGACACGGTGACGCCGGCCGCCTGGCAGTACGCGGCCGTGCTCGCCGGCGTCCCGCTGCTGGCCGGGGTGAGCGCGCTGTGGTCGCTGCGCCGGGTCCGCATCTCGCCGCTGGGCGCGCTCAGGAAGGGCGCCCCACGGCCGCCGCGCGCCTGGCGGGCGATCCCGCTGCTGGCCGGGCTGGCGCTGTTCGCGGTGCCGATGTTCCAGACCGGCGACCGCAAGCCGAACGCCGGGCCGGCCTCGGCGGGCCTGGCGCTGATCATGATCGGGCTGATCCTGGCAGGTCCATGGCTGACGATGCTGGCCGCCCGCCTGGCCGCCCGGCTGACCGGCGGAGCGGCGACGCTGCTGGCCGCCCGGCGGCTGGCCGCCGACCCGAAGGCCGCCTTCAGGTCGGTGAGCGGGCTCGTCCTCGCGGTGTTCATCGGGACGGCCATCGCCGGGATCGTGCCCGCCGTGGTGGACGGCCAGCGGGCGGTCGCCGGCGGCACGCTGTCCGGCGTGCTGCGCGCCCCGCTCGGCGACCTCGGCGGCGGCGGGTTGCCGCCGCGGGCCGGGGCCGAGCTGGTGGCCCGGCTGCGCGCCTATCCGGGCGTCGGCGTGCTGCCGATCCACGCCGCGAAGGAGGAGGAGAACCGGGTGATCGACCCCGAGCGGCCGCCGCCGCCCCGGGCGGTCGTCGAGTGCGCCGACCTGGCCCGCTTCCCGGCGCTCGGGCAGTGCCCGCCGGGCGCGCGGGCGGTCGCCGGACGGTTCGACCGGGTGGTGGAGGCCGACAACCCGCTCACCATCGACAAGCTGATCCCCCTGGCCGGGCCCGACAGCGAGCCCGTCTCGGCCGACGGGCTCAACCTGTCCTCCGTGCTGGTCACCATGGCCGACCCGGCGACCCTGGAGGAGATCCGCACCCTGCTGGCCGGGCAGAGCACCGGCCCGCCGATGACGTTCGACGAGGTCGCCCAGGTCCGGGCGGCGCTCTACACGCAGGCCGAGAACATCGCGCTGGCCATGGTCGCGCTGACCCTGCTCGCCGGCGGCTGCAGCCTGCTGGTGGCGGTCGGCGGCGGGCTGGTGGAACGCCGCCAGCCGTTCACGCTGCTGCGGCTGGCCGGCACGCCCGGCCGCACCCTGGGCGCGGTCGTGCTGCTGGAGTCGGCGTTGCCGCTCGTCCTGGCGGCCGTCGTGGCGGCCGGGGCCGGGTTCGGGGTGGCGGCGCCGTTCATCGACGCCCTGGCCATGAAGGGGGCCACCCTGGCGATGCCGGGGCCCGCCTACTTCGCCGGCGTCGGCGGCGGGCTGGCCGCGTCCCTGCTGGTGATCTCGACCGTCCTGCCGCTGCTGCGGCGCATGACCTCGCCCGACAACGCGCGTTTCGAATAGGAGCCCCATGAAGCTGCGAAAGCCCAGCGCGGCGATCGTGCTCGCCCTGGTCGCCGCCCTGCTCACGGCCCCGCCGGCCGGGGCCGCCGACGGCCGCTACTCGGCCGAGATCCGGCGCACCGAGTACGGCGTCCCGCACGTGTCCGCCAAGGACCACGGCGGCCTGGGCTTCGGCTACGGGTACGCCTTCGCCCAGGACAACCTGTGCGTGCTGGCCTCGTGGGTGGTGACGTTGCGCGGCGAGCGATCCCGCCACTTCGGCCCGCAGGCCCGCTCCGACGACCCGGTGCGCCCGGTCGCCAACCTCACCAGCGACCTCTACCACCGCAGCGTCGCCGACTCCGGCGTCGTCCGGCGGCTGCTGGCCCGGCCCGCCCCCATCGGGCCGAGCGCGGAGCTGCGCGAGCTGGTCGACGGGTACGTGGCCGGCTACAACCGCTACCTCGACGACACCGGCGTGGCCAACCTGCCCGACCCCACCTGCCGCGGTAAGTCCTGGGTCGGCCCGATCACCGCCGAGGACGTCTGGGCCAACCTGCTCGACCTCGGCCGCATGTCGGGCAGCTCGGCGCTCAAGGAGGCCATCGTCGGCGGCGACGGCGACGGCGACGACGGCCCGCGCCGCGCCCCCGGCAGCAACGGCTGGGCGCTGGGCCGCGAGGCCACCCGCGACGGCCACGGCATGCTGCTGGCCGACCCGCACTTCCCGTGGAACGGCGTCCGCCGCTTCTACCAGGTGCAGCTCACCATCCCCGGCGTGCTGGACGTCGCCGGCGGCAGCCTGTACGGCACCCCCGTCGTGCAGATCGGCCACAACAGGACCGTCGCCTGGACTCACACCGTCTCCCACGCCCAGCGGTTCACCCTCTACCGGCTCGAACTGGCGCAGGGCGACCCCACCACCTACCTGGTGGACGGCCGGCCCGAGCCGATGGGCCGCCAGGAGGTCGTGGTGCCGCTCCAGGACGGCACCTTCGTCTCGCGCACCCTGCTCACCTCCCGCTACGGCCCGGTGCTGGCCGCCGGGCGCGGCGACGGGTACGCCTACGCGCTGGCCGACGTCAACGCCGCCAACCTGCGGGCGGCCGACGAATGGCTGGCGATGGCCAAGGCCGGCGACGTGCGCGGGCTGCGCGCCGCCCAGGACGCCCACCAGGGCCTGCCGTTCGTCTACACGCTGGCCACCGACGTCGGGGGGACGGCGTCCTTCGCCGACGCCTCCGTCGTCCCGCACGTCACCGACGCCCAGGCCCGCCGGTGCGCCAAGCCGTCGCCCGACCCGTCGATCGACGCGTTCGTCCTGGACGGCTCGACCTCGGCGTGCCTGTGGGGCAAGGACGCCGACGCGGTCGTGCCGGGCATCTTCGGCCCCCGCAACCAGCCCGGCCTGACCCGCGCCGACTACGTCGCCAACTCCAACAACAGTCCGTGGATGACGAACCCGGCCGCGCCGCTGACCGGCTACGCCCAGGTCTGGGGCGCCGTACGGACCGACGTGGAGCTGCGGCCCCGGGTCAGCCTGGACATGATCGACCGGCGGCTCAAGGGGGCCGACGGGCTCGGCGGCCCCGGCTTCACCCTGGAGACGCTCCAGGCCACCGCGCGCAGCAAGCGCAATCACGGCTTCGAGCTCATGCGCGCGGACCTGAAGGCGTTGTGCCGGGAGCACCGCGAGCTGCGGGCCTCCTCGGGGGAGCGGGTGGACGTACGGGACGCCTGCCGGACCCTGACCCGCTGGGACGGGCGCGCCACCCTGGACGGCGAGGGGGCGGTGCTCTGGCGGCGGTTCTTCGACGGACTCCAGGCCCCCGTCAAGCCCGGCGAGCCGCCGCGGAGCTGGTGGCGGGTGCCGTTCGACCCCGCCCGGCCGCTCACCACGCCGCGCGGCCTCAGGCGGGACGACCCCGCCGTGCGGCGCGCCCTGGCCGACGCCGTGCTGTTCTTCCTGGACAACCGCCTGCCCCTGACGCTGACCGCCGGCCAGGCCCAGCACTACGCGTCGATCCCCATCCCCGGCTGCACCGAGGGGGAGGGCTGCTTCGACCGCGTCCGCAACTCCGGCCCGCTCGGCAAGGACGGGCGCTACCCCGAGGTGAACACCGGCTCCAGCTTCATGATGGCCGTCGAGCTCACCCCGGACGGTCCGCGCACCCGCACCGTCCTCACCTACTCCCTGTCCGCGAACCCGAACTCCCCCCACCACACCGACCAGACCAGCCTGTTCTCCAAGGGAGGCTGGGTCACCGAACGCTTCACCGACGCCGAGATCCACTCAGCCCCGCAACTCACCGTCACCACCGTGAGCGGCTGACCGCCTTGTGGCAGTCACGTTCTGGCCCTATTGTCACCCTTCGTGAAACCCCTCATGATCTTGACGATGGCGGGCGTGCTCACGGCCTCCCTGGCCGGCACGGCCGCCGCGGAGAGTGCGGCCTACCCGGTCAAGCACCCCAAGCTGGTCGCCAACCCCCTCTACGAGGCGGGCCCGCTGCCCACGACCACCTGCGCCGAGCCGCCGGTGAAGCGCCGCAACCTCAAGCAGGCCCGCGCCTACGTGGACGCGGTCGTCGCCTGCCTGGAGACGACCTGGGAACAGCACCTGACCGCGGCCGGGCTGCCGTACGAGCCGGTGAAGGTGCGGCACATGGACCGCATCCCCAAGAAGTACTGCGGAATCTCCGTGGGCGACGACGACTCGCAGACGTGGTACTGCGAGAAGACGCGCACGCTGGTCTTCCAGATCGGCAAGAGCTGGACCGACGACCCGAGCGACCTGTGGCTGCTCCACACGGCGGCCGGGATGTACGCCTACCACGTGCAGAACCTCGTCGGGATCTACGACGCCTACGACGTGATCCCGTACCCCACCAAGGCGGAAGGACGGGAGCAGGACCGGCGTAAGAATCTCCAGACCGACTGCCTGAGCGGCGCCTTCATCAAGAGCGTGTGGCCCCTGGAGGGCAGGTCGAAGAAGGACTGGGACTATCTCCTCACCCTTCCCGCGGGGGACAAGCTGGGCAAGTACAGCTCGTGGGGCAGGACCGCCACCATCCGCTCCTGGATCAAGCGCGGCTTCGCCACCGGCGACCCGGGCTCCTGCAACACCTGGGCGGCCGCCTCCTCCAAGGTGCTCTGAGGCGCCTTCCGCAGTGCCCTTGAGCAGGTGTCATGCCGGTGACCGGGGGCATGGACCTGGGCAGGGGCATCTCGGGGGGTGGGGTGGGCGGACAGCGGCCGGAGGGCGGCGCGTACGGCGGGGACCTGGGGCCGTTCGGCGCCGAGAAGCTCCGGCGGCTGCAGGCGAGCCTGACGCAGATCGAGGATCTGCACGGCCGGATGGCGCGCCTGCTGGAGGCGGTCCTCGCGATCAGTTCCGAGCTGGAGCTGAACGCCGCCCTCCGCACGATCGTGGAGGTCTCGGCCGACCTGGTGGACGCCCGGTACGGCGCCCTCGGCGTGCTCAACGACGAGGGCGAGTTCGCCGACCTGTTCACCTACGGCGTCACCGAAGAGGTGTACGACGCCGTCGGCCGCCTGCCGACCAGCCACGGCCTGCTCCAGGAGCTGATGGCCCGGCCCAGGCCGCTGCGCGTGGACGACGTGCTCGCCCACCCCGGCTTCCGCGAGTACCCTCCCGGCCATCCGGTGATGCGCACCCTGCTGGGCACGCCGATCCTGGTCCGCGGCACCGTGTACGGCAACCTGTACTTCGCCGACAAGCGGTCGGGCCTGCCGTTCACCGGCGACGACGAGCGGATCGTCGCGGCGCTGGCCAGCGCGGCCGGCGTCGCCATCGAGAACGCCCGCCTCTACGAGCGCATCCGCCGCAACACCGAGGAGTTCCAGCGCAGCCTGCTGCCGTCGCTGCCCGAACTGAACGGCCTGTGGGCCTGCGCCCGCTACCTGCCCTCCAGCACCGTCCCGCGCATCGGCGGCGACTGGTACGACGCGATCGTCCTGCCCGACGGCGTGCCCTGCCTGATGGTCGGCGACGTGATGGGCCACGACCTGCGCTCGGCCACCGTCATGAGCCAGATCAGCAACATGCTGCGGGTGCTGGCCTACGAGCACTGCGAGCCGCCGTCCCACATCCTGCGCCGGCTCGACGAGATCCTGCACGCCCTGCACGGCGGCCCGATGGCGACGGTGCTGCTGGCCCGCCTGGAGGAGTACGGCGGCACCGACTGGCGGCTCAGGTGGGCCACCGCCGGGCACCTGCCCCCGCTGCTGCTCCCCGTCGGCGGTCCCGCCCGCTACCTGCGGGCCGAGGGCGGCCATCCCCTCGGCGTCACCCCCGACCTGGCGCGGCCCGACCACGAGCAGGTCATCCCGGCCGGATCCACGCTGCTGCTCTACACCGACGGGCTCGTCGAGGACCCCGCGCACGGTCTCGACCGGGGCATGGAGAGCCTGATCCACACCGCCTCCAGGCTGCGCCACCTGCCCCTGGAGGACATGTGCGAGCTGCTGCTCGTCCACCGGGGCGACGGCTTCACCGACGACGTCGCCCTGCTGGCCCTGCGGCTCGGCGAACCGGCCGACCTGCACGCCGGCTGACCGGGTCCGTCCCCTGCTCGATGGCCAAATCAGCCAGATAACTGTCGTTGCGGACATTCCGCCGGTTCGGTGAGAATCGGGTCATGCCCGCTGCCCACCGCGTCGTCATCGCGCTCTTCCCGGACGTCGACCTGCTCGACGTCACCGGCCCGGCCGAGGTGTTCGCCCTGGCCAACCGGGTCGCCGGTCGCGCTCTGTACGACGTGCGGCTGGCCGGGCCCCAGGGCGGTCAGGTCACCACGTCCGCCGGGGTGCGGCTGGTCGCCGACCTGACCTTCGACCAGGTCGGTGACCAGGTGGACACCCTGGTGGTGCCCGGCGCGGTGACCGTCACGCCCGACGGGCCGCGCGCCCTGACCGACGCCGAGGTGGTCGCCTGGGTACGGCGGACCGCTCCCGGCGCCCGCCGGGTGGCCTCGGTGTGCGTCGGCGCGCACATCCTGGCCGAGGCCGGCCTCCTGGACGGCCTGACCGCCACCACCCACTGGTCCACCGCCGGGCAACTGGCCGCCGACCACCCCCGGGTCACCGTCGACCCCGACCCGATCTTCCTGCGCTCCAGCGGCCGGATCTGGACGGGCGCGGGCATCAGCGCCTGCCTCGACCTGACCCTCGCGCTGGTGGCCGAGGACCACGGCGAGGAGACGGCCCTCGCGGTGGCCCGCGAACTGGTCGTCTACCTCAAGCGCCAGGGCGGCCAGAGCCAGTTCAGCGTGCCGCTGACCCGGGCCGCCTCGGGCCGCCGCGACATCGACGACCTGCGCCTGTGGATCGCCGAGCACCTGGCCGAGGAGCTGACCACGGTCGAGCTGGCGGCGCGGATGGGGCTGAGCCAGCGCCAGTTCACCCGGGTGTTCCGGCAGCAGACCGGCTTCACCCCGGCCGCGTACGTCGAGTCGGCGCGCGTGGAGGTGGCGCGCCGGCTGCTGGAGACCACCGACCTGTCGCTGCCCCGGGTGGCCGCCGACAGCGGGCTCGGCTCGGTGGAGACCCTGCACCGCGCCTTCCGCCGCCGTCTGGGCACCGGCCCCGGCACCTACCGCCGCCGTTTCCGCACGGTGGCCTGATCCCGTCACTCTTCGCGTACGCCGTCCGGCCGGGCGGCGGCGCGAGCCTGCCAGAAAGGAAACCCCCTGCCATGAGCAGCACCGTCTCGCCCACCCTGCGCCAGGTCGTCGGCCTGCCGGCCGAGCCCGCCCGGCTGGCCGACTCGACCCTCGTGCTCATCGACTACCAGAACACCTACAGCACCGGCGTCATGGCCCTGCCGGACGCCGGGCGGGCCCTCGCCGCCGGCGCCCGCCTGCTGGAGCGCGCCCGCGCCGCCGGGGCCCGCGTCGTGCACGTCGTCAACGACGGCGGCCCCGGCAGCCCCTACGACGTCCGCGCCGGGATCGGGGCGATCAGCGCGCCGGTCGCGCCGCGCGACGGGGAGCCGGTGGTGGTCAAGACGTTCCCCGACGCCTTCCACGAGACCGGGCTCCAGGACGTCCTGGCGGGCATGGAGGCCGGGCCCGACCTGGTGCTGGCGGGGTTCATGACCCACATGTGCGTGACCTTCACCGCCCAGGGGGCCTTCCGGCTGGGCTACCGTCCCACGGTCGTCGCCGACGCCTGCGCCACCCGCACACTGGCCGGCCCCGGCGGCGCGCCGTTGGCTGCCGACGTGCTGCACGAGGCCGCCCTGACGACGATCGGCGACCTGTTCGGCCTGGTGGTCCCCACTGTCGATGCCCTGCCCGCTTGATCCGTCCCGTCCTGTTACGTCCCGGGAGCCAGGTCCGGGCCGGCCCGGCCGTCAGGTCAGCCGGTGGCCGGGCGGCGGCGGCCGGCCGCCAGGCGGTCGGCCGGGGTCCGGTGACGGGCGGCGGGGGCGGAGCCGGGCTGCCGGTCGGCGGTGCGCCCGGTGGCCACCAGACGGTCGGCGGGCTGGTCCGTCGTGCGGCGCTCGTCCCGGTCCGTGGCGGCCTTGTCCGTGGCGGCCCGGTCCGTGGCGCTCTGGTCCGTGACGGTCTGGTCGGTGGCGGCCCGGTCGTCGGCGCGCTCGGCCAGCAGGCGGCGCAGTTCGCGGCGGCGGGCCAGCCTGCGGCCCGTCCCGGCGGCGATCAGGAAGGCGCCGAAGATGAACGCGGCCGCGGTCGCGGCCCCCGCGGCGAACAGCTCCAGGTCGCCCACCCGGAAGGTGACGCCCATCAGCGTCAGGGCGGCGGTTGCGGTGGTCGTCGTCTGGGTGAACAGGACGACCACGGCGGCCGACCCGGCGACCATGAGCAGCAGGCCGAGCAGGACCATGGTTCTCACTCTCCTCGAACGTCGGCGAACACGTTCCATTACCGCTGCCCAGCATTTCTTTACTCATGTACGGGCATGCGTCCGGCGTCGAAGAAATGGCCGCGCATTCGCACCGGGAATTGCCGCGCCGAGCACCGCTAATTACCTCGCGAAAAAATCCGCATTGAGCAGCGGTGCTGCGTCCGGCGGGCGGGTCGCGGGGTTTGTCGGCCGATGAGCAGGGGAGAGCGGACCAAGGAGGGAAGTGATAGCAGTGAAAGTGGACACTTTCCGGATCCTGGCGAACTCCGCAGGGGAAACGGTCGTTCTGCACCCGGCCGGGGACCTTGACCTGCACACCGCCGGCGCCATCGAGGATTGGGCGACCGGCTATCTCGACGGCACGCCGGCCGCCGTCACTTTGATCGACCTGTCCGACGTCGGCTTCATGGACTCGGCCGGACTCGGCGCGCTGATCGGCGCGTGGAAACGCATCACCGCCACGGGACGGACGGTGATGGTCGCCGCGCCGACCCCGCAACCGGCCAGACTGATGCGCATCACCGGCCTGGAAGGACGTCTCGGCGTACGCTCCACCGTCGCCGAGGCGCTGGAGGAGATCATTCCCAGACGGTCGCACGCGCCCGCCTAGGCGGCGCCCGTCCGCAGCGCGCGCGGCGTCAGCCGTTCCTCGCCTTGGCGTAGCCGGCGGCGCCGCCCGCGAAGTCGTACAGGACGACCTGCTCGTCCCCGACCACCCAGGCGTCGTGTCCGGGCGGGCAGACGAAGACCTCGCCCGGCCCCGCCTCGGCCTCGGTGCCGTCGTCCATGCGCAGGCGCATCCGGCCCGAGACCACGAACCCGTTGTGGTGCACCTGGCAGGACGACGTGCCGGCGATCGGCCTGACGGACTCCGACCAGCGCCATCCCGGCTCGAACGTGGCGACGCCGAAGGTCAGGCCGCTCAGCTCGCAGATCTCCAGATGGCCCTTCGGGAAGTCGCGCCGTTCGTCGGGCTTGTCGATGCTCTTGACCTCGATCATGGCTCACCCCCTCGTCAGCTACCTTCTTACGCTGAATTGTCCATACCGAGGGGTTGGCCAGGGCAAATATCCCTTTGTGGGGACGGGTACGGCCCGCGAAGGGGCCGTACCCGGGACGTGCGGACTATCCGGCCCAGGGCAGCGAGTCGGACGGCCACGCCCGCTTCGTCTGCTTCTTGAGCGTCTCCTCAGGCGTGCCCACGGCGCAGCGGGTGCCCTGCGGCGGAACCTTCAGGTCGATGAGGTACTGGTCGATGATGTCGGTCTGGCACTTGTCCTTGCCGTAGATGCGGTGACCCCAGCCCTTGTACGTGAGCAGCACGGCCTTCGCGCCGAGCTGGCGGGTGGCGTTGGCGGCCCAGATCCACGGCGTGGCCGGGTCGTGGATCGAGTTGCCGAGCAGCAGCGGGGCCTGGCCGGTGTACCGCAGCGTGTGCGGGGGGTTGGCGGGGGCGCCCGAGTTGAGGCAGATGGGCAGGTCGTCGGTCGGGTACGGGTGGTACTTCGTGTCCGGCGCCAGCAGGCCGGCGGTACGCATGAGGTCGGCGTACTCGGCGTAGCTGTTCACCTTGAGGTTGTAGTCCTGGCAGAGGATCCGGGTCGGCAGTTCGGCGACGTCCCCCTCCACCGGGCCCCGGCCGGGCAGCGGGGGCACCCACTCGGGGGCCGGGCCGCCGTTCAGCCAGTTGATCACTTCGCTCAGCGTGCGCCAGTCGGGGCCCTCGTTGCCCAGCGCGGCGTTGTAGATGACCTGCAGCTCGGTCATCCGCTGACCGGTGCTCGGGTAGACGAGCTCGCCGCGGCGGGCCTTGTCCAGCAGGCTCTTCCAGATCGCGCGGATGTCGCGGCCGTTCAGCACGCAACTGGGGTCCTGCTCGCACCAGTCGACGAACTGGTCGAAGCCGTCCTCGACGGCCAGGGCCTCGGTGGCGAAGAAGCCCTTCACGCCGAGGCTGTGGTCCATGTTGCTGTCGAGGGCGAGCGCCCGGATGCGGCCGGGGAACAGCTCGGCGTACATCTGGCCGATCAGGGTGCCGTACGAGATGCCGTAGTAGGTGAGCTTCTCCTCGCCGAGGGCGGCGCGGAGGGCGTCCATGTCACGGGCCACGGAGACGGAGTCCACGTGGTCGTAGAGCGGGCCGGTACGGGCCCGGCAGTCCGGGTGCAGCTTCTTGGTGAAGGCGTTCCAGGCGTCGAAGTCGGCCTGGCTGCGCATGACGGTCGGCGGCATCTGGTTGTAGACCGACGCCGAGCAGATGACCGGGTGGCTGCGGCCCACGCCGCGCGGGTCGAAGCCGACGATGTCGAACCGCTGCTGCAGTTCCTCGGTGTAGGACCCGGGAGCGCCGTAGACGGCCTCCACGCCGGACCCGCCCGGACCGCCGGGGTTGATCACCAGCGAGCCGACCCTGGCGGCCGGGTCGGTGGCCTTGCGCCGGGCGACCGCGAGGTCGATCGAGGGCCCGCTCGGCTGGGCCCAGTCGATGGGCACGGTCAGCTTGCCGCACTCGGCGCTGGGCTCCTCCTCGCAGGGCGCCCAGGTGATGGCGTTCGTCGTGGTGGTGGCGGGTTTCGCGGTCGTCGCCGCGTTCGCCGCCGGAACCGGGATCAACGCCGCCAGCGCCACGAAGGCGGTGGCGAACAGTGGGAGTCTTCTCCGCAAAATGGGGCTCCAATCAACGGTCGGTGCGCCCCCCGTGGGCATCCGGCCGACCTTGATCATTGCGGGTTGTGGTCAGAAATGATGGCGAAATCGGAAATTTCCCCAAAGTCGCCCATACCGACGGAGGGCCCCCGGCCCCCGACCGCGCGTTGCCCCGCCCTGCCCCCGCCCTGCCCCGCCCTGCCCCGCCCCGACATGAACCGCTTCCCCACCCGCGACCGGGGGCGGCGGGACGGGCCCGAAGGGGCGGGTTACCGTGGCAGGCATGAGCGAAGTCGGCTCCCGGGACGAGCTGTTCCGGGAGCACGGCCAGACGTTGTGCCCGGCGGCCCGGCTGATCGCCGACCCCGTGCTGAGCCGCCGGTCCGCCTGACGGGCGCGCTGGTCTGCCGGAACCCCGGTCGGCGGGTCTGCCGGAACGCCGGTCGGCGGGGCCGCCGGAACGCCGGTCAGCGGGTGCAGAGGGCGGTGTCGAAGGCGGCGATCAGGAGGTCGCGGGCCTTGCCGCCGTTGGCCGAGCCCGTCGTGTACACGGTGACCGTGCGGCCCGCGCGGTCGCGGCCGCTGAAGGTGGACACGCCCGGGACGTCGCCGCCGTGCCCCCACAGCTTCCCGCCGCAGCTCAGCGGGATCTCCATGACGCCGTAGCCGTAGCGGGCGCCCTTGGGCCAGCCGGGCCGGTCGACGTCGACGTACGAACCGGCCTCGACGGACTGCGCCCGCCAGAACGTGTTCAGGTCACGCGGCGTCGAGACCAGCCCGCCGCTGGCGCCGAACGCGTGGCCGGGCAGCCGGGTCACGTCGACGACGCCGTCCCCGGGGTGCAGCGGGTGCACGCCGTAGGTGTGCGCGTGCGGGCCGCGGATGCCGGTCTCGCCCTCGGCCGGCCAGTACGTGTCCCGCATGCCCAGCGGCTTCAGCACCAGGTCGCGGCTGACCGCGCGGAAGTCGCGCCCGGTCACCGCCTGCGCGACCAGGCCGAGGACCATGTAGTTGGTGTTGGAGTAGGCGAACCGGCCGCGGGGCGTCGGTTCGAGGGAGAGGGCCAGCTTGAGCAGGTCCTGCTTGCCGATCTTCGACCAGTCGGCGGCGGGGGTGAAGTCGGGCAGGCCGCTGGTCTGCTGCAGGAGCATCTTCACGGTGATGTCCCGTCCGTCGACGCCCTTGCCGCGGATGACCCCCGGCAGGTACGTCTCGACCGGCTCGTCCAGGTTCACCTTGCCCTGGTCGGCCAGCTTCAGCACGGTCGCCGCGATGATCGACTTGCTCACGCTGGCGATCCTGAACCGGCCGTCGGCGCCGGGCATGGGCTGCTTCGTGCCGCGCCGCGCGGTGCCGGAGACGACCGTCGCGGTCCGGCCGTCCGGGTGGCGGATGTAGGCCACGGCGCCGGGCACGTCGGGGGAGGCGGTGAGGGCGTCCAGCCGCGACTGCACCGACGGCGCCCGGCCGGCGGCGAACGCCGGGGCCATCGGCGCGAGCGCCAGGGGGACGATCACGAGCAGGGCGAGTGCGCGCCGGGCTGCGGTGGAAGGCATCGGGACTCCTTGTCGCGTCGATCAAGTTATGTCCCGACTGTGGCGAATCGGCGGCTTCGCCACAGTCACGGCACCACCCGCCCTCATGCGGGGGCTGCCACTACCGACCGGCGGGCGCCGCGTTCTGCCCGCCGGGGCGGGCCAGGGCCAGGACGTGGCGGACGAGCCCTGCGTTGTCCTCGGCCGGGCCGCCGTCCGGGGCGAGCAGGGTGTCCTCCAGGCCGATCCGGGTGGCCAGGCCCCGCCGTACGGCCTCCGCCACGAGCGGCCACGTCGCCGGCCCCTCGCCGTGCAGCAGGCGGGGAGCGGGCGAGCCGTCCAGGCGGTCGAGAACGGCCGCGGCCCGGGGGACGGCCTCCTCGGCCGGCGCGTCGATCACCTCGACGAGGATGCGCGTCATCCGTCCGGCCAGCCCCGAGGCGGTCAGTGTCGCGGCGTCGGCCGGCGTCCACACCCCCGCCTCGACCCCGATCCCCGCCGCCAGCAGCACCCGCGCCAGCTCGCCGAACCCCGGCTCCGACAGGTTCACCGAGGCGAAGTCAGGACGGGCGCCGGCGGGCAGCTCCGCCCAGGCGGTCACCGCGTCCAGGCGGGCCGCGGCGTCGCCGCCGGTGATCCACAGGCCGGTGGACACGCCCACGGGCAGCCCCGGCGCCGCCGCCCTGACGGCCGACGCCGCCGCCCCGATGTCGGCGGCGGCCAGGGACTCGCGCCCCGCCGCGTCCCGCGGATGGACGTGCACCGCGGCCGCCCCCGCCCGCCGCACGGCCAGGGCGTCGGCGGCCAGCTCGGCGGGCGTCAGGGGCAGCCGGGGGTGCTCGCCCGCCGTCCGGCTGCCGTTCAGACACGCTTTGATGAACATGAGCCCCATCCTTACCCGGGCGAACCGGGCTCAGGCACGGCGCCCCGGCGGCCTCCCCGGGTCCTTCCGGCGCCGGGGCGGGCGCGGGTCAGTGGGCGGCGTCGAGGCGGGCGCGCTGGTCGGCGGTCAGCTCCAGGTCCACGGCGGCCAGGCTCTCCTCCAGCTGGGCCACCGACGAGGCCCCGACCAGCGGGATCACCGGGAACGCCGAGCCGATCTGCCAGGCCAGCACCACCTGGTTCATGCTGGCCCCGCACTCCTTCGCGACCTCGCGCAGCACCGCCATGCGGGCCGGGGTGCCGGGGTGGTCGTAGTCCGGCGGCAGCGGCTTGTCCTGCCGGGTGTAGGCCCCGCCGAGCAGCGGCGAGTAGGCGACCAGGGTGAGGGCCGGCTCGGCGCGCAGGTAGCTCAGCAGCTCGGCTCCGGCGTGGCCGAGGCTGCCGTCCTGGAAGATCGACTCCGGCATGTCGAAGCGCGGGCGCAGCAGGCTGTGCTGGTACTGCAGCACCTCGTACCCGGCCACCCCCGACGCGGCGGCCAGGGCACGGGCCCGCTCCACCCGCCAGATCGCGTGGTTGCTCGCCCCGAGCAGGCCGACCGTGCCCTCGGCCACCAGGGCGCCGAAGCCCTCGACGGTCTCGGCCACCTCCACCGTGCGGTCCTCGATGTGGGCGTAGAGCAGGTCGATGCGGTCGACGCCGAGGCGTTCGCGGCTGCGCTCGGCCGACTCCCTGATGACCTTGGCGGACAGGCCCTCGGCGTTGTCGACGTAGCTGGTGCCCGGCGCGAGCGGCCGCGCGCCCAGCTTGGTGGCGATCACGATCTCGTCCCCGGCGCCGCTGGAGCGCCGCCAGCGGCCGAGCAGCTCCTCGCTCTGCCCGCCCTGGCCGCCGTCCACCCAGAAGGCGTAGTTGTCGGACGTGTCGATGAACGTCCCGCCGGCCTCGACGTAGCGGTCGAGGATGGCGAACGACGTCTTCTCGTCGGTCACCGAGCCGAACAACATCGCCCCGAGGGCGAGCGCGCTCACCTCGCGGCGGGTGTCCGGGTTCGTGCCGATCGTCCGGTACTTCATGCTGTCTCCCCAGTTCGTGGCGTTCTGTACGAGGCCCCGGAAGGGGAGTCTGGGGGCTGGAGCGAACTCCAGGTCAAGCCGGACGGGCCGCCTTCTTGAAATTAGATCATTTCTCTAGAAAAATGCTCTGATATGTCGATCATGGTGGTGACCGGCGGCAACCGGGGCATCGGGTACGCGGTGTGCGAACGGCTGGCCGCCGACGGGCACAAGGTGCTGCTGGTCGCGCGGGACGCGGAGCGGGGCCGCGAGGCCGCCGCGCGGATGGCGGGGGACGTCGAGGTCGTGGCGGGCGACCTGACCACGGCGGAGTCGGTCCGGCGGCTGGCCGGCGACCTGCTGGATCGCTGCCCGCGCATCGACGTGCTCGTCCACAACGCCGGCCGCTGGCCCGCCCGCCGGGTCCTGACCGACGACGGGCTGGAGGAGTCGTTCGCGGTCAACCACCTGGCGCCGTTCCTGCTCAACCACCTGCTGGAGGACCGGCTCGGCCGCGTGGTGCAGGTCACCGCCGGCCTGTACGCCAAGGGCCGGGCCGAACCCGGACGCACGGCCGTGGGCGCCGACTTCTCGCCGATGCGCACGTACGCCGACACCAAGCTGTGCAACCTGCTGACCGTGCCCCTGTTCGCCGAACGCTGGCGGACGGCCGGGATCACGATCGACGCCGTGCACCCCGGCGTCATCCGCACCGGGCTCGGCGACCGCCGCGGCCCGCTCGGCTGGCTGCTCAAGGCCGCCAAGCGCAGCTGGGCCGCGCCCGAGGAGGGCGCCCGGCACGTCGTCTCCCTGACCGGGGCTCCCGGCACCGGCCGGTACTTCGACCAGGACCGCGAGGTCCCGTTGCAGGGCCCGGCGCTGGACGCCGACCTGGCCCGGCGCGTCTGGGACGAGGCCGAGACGCTGGCCGCGGTGCGATGACCCGGCACCGGCGCAGCGAGGAAACCGTGCGCAGGCTCCTGGACACCGCCCTGGACGTCTACCCCGCCGACTTCACCCTCCGGGCGGTGACCACGCGCAGCGGCGTCAGCATGGGCAGCGTCTACCACCACTTCGGCAGCCTGGAAGGGCTGGCCGCCGCGCTGTACAGCCGGTGCATGGACGAGCTGCTCGACGCGCTGGTCGCCGTCACCGAGGAGACCGCCGACGCCCGTGACGGCGTGCGCCGCGCCGTGACGGCCTACCTCGGCTTCACCGCTTCGCACCCGGACAAGGCCCGCTTCATCCACGCCGCGCCGTACGCGCTGGACCTCGGTCCGTACGCCGAGCGCATCGCCGCGGCCAAGGCGTCCCGGCTGGGCAGGCTGAACGCCTGGATCGGCGCGCGCATGGCGGAGGGGGCGGTGGCCCGGCTGCCGGCGGCGCAGGTGGAGATGCTGCTGATCGGGCCGGTGGCCGAGGTGAGCAGGCGGTGGCTGGCGGGCGCGCCCGACATCGACCTGGACGAGGCGGCCCGCGTCCTGCCCGACCGCGTCTGGCTGTCGCTCAGCGGCTGACGCCCCGGCTGCCTGTGGGGGAAGCTCCTCGGCGGTGGGTTCGGGGTGGTCGCCGGTATGATGGTGGCGGCTTCCCGTGCCGGGAGCCGCGGCGGTGGGGCCCGCCGCCTCCCGCCCGTCCGGGGGTAACCGCGGTGTCGCCGCCAACGGTCCCTGCCAGAGATGTGCCACGCTCATGTGCTGGTAGGAGATGCCTGATGACCCACGCCCGTCCCCCCGAGCCCGTACCCGAGCCTGAACGCGGCCGGGCGCACGCCGCCGCCGAAGGGGTGGCGATCGGCGGCCCGTCCCCGGTCGAAGGCGTCGAGGCCGGTGGCGCGCATGCCGCCGGCGGCATCCGGGGTGCGCAGGTCGATCCGCGGGCCGCGGTCGATCCCGACGTCGATCTCCACGTGCCCGCCCAGCGCGGCGAGCTGGCCCGCGCCCCGGTCGCCACGCTGTCCGTCATCGCGGCCGGCGGCGTGCTGGGCGCGCTCGCCCGCTACGCCGTCCTGACCGCCTTCCCGGTGCCGCGCGGCGGGTTCGCCTGGCCGACGCTGGCCGTCAACGTCACCGGCTGCCTGCTGATCGGGCTGCTGATGGTGGCCATCACCGAGGTCTGGCAGGCCCATCCGCTGACCCGGCCGTTCCTGGGGGTGGGGGTTCTGGGCGGGTTCACCACGTTCTCCACCTCCATCGCCGACGCCCAGGGGGCGCTGGCCGCGGGGGAGCCGCGCACGGCGCTCGCCTACCTGGCGGTCACGCTGGTCACCGCCCTGGCCGCGGTCTTCCTGGGCCAGGTGCTCGGCCGCGGGCTGCTCGGCCGGTTCGCCACCGCCCCGGACCAGGCCGTCCCCGATGAGGCCGCTCCCGAGCAGGCCGCGCGGGGTCCGCGCGGTGGGAGGCGTCCGTGACGACGTTGCTGCTGGTGGTGCTGGGCGCCGCCGTGGGCGCGCCCGCCCGCTACCTGATCGACCGGGCCGTCCAGGCCCGGCACGACAGCCTGTTCCCGTGGGGCACCTTCACCGTGAACGTGACGGGGTCGGCGCTGCTCGGCTTCCTGCTGGCGCTGCCCGCCACCGGCGGGGCGCAGGCCCTCCTGGGCACCGGCCTGTGCGGGGCGCTGACCACGTACTCCACCTTCGGTTACGAGACCCTGCGGCTGCTGCAGAACGGCGCCCGCACCTACGCCGCGCTCAACGCCGTGGCCGGCATCGCGGCCGGCCTGGGAGCGGCCTGGTGCGGCATCGCCCTCGCCCAAGCGGTCATGCCCTGAGCCGTCCGCGAGCCGGGCCGAGCGGTCGGCCGCGTTTGACGATCACTCGGCGGGAAAGCTGAGAAGGGCCGGCGTACCCCTTCCCGACGCCCGATAGACGAGACGATCATGCTTGTGGAGTTCGAGCTGCGCTGTCCCATCAGCGCCGATCTGGCGTTCATCCGTGACCTGGTGCGCATCCACGGCCACCACAGCGGACTGTCCGGCGAGCGGCTGGAGGACCTGGTGCTCGCGGTGAACGAGGCCGTCACCAACGTCCTCGACCATGGTGGCTCGGCCGGCCTGGTCACCGCGACCCGGGACCCGATCGGCGTCTGCGTGGAGATCCTGGACACCGCGGGCCGCCTGACCCCCGACCACCTCGACGCCGCCGACGTCGACCCGACCGCGTCCCACGGGTTCGGCCTGTGGGTGATCCAGCAGCTGTGCGACTCGGTCGCGCTGGAGCAGACCGGCCTCGGCTCGCGGCTGCGGCTGCGCATGCTGGTGCCCTCGGAGACCCCCGGCGCCGCCGATCGCCGCCTCATCAGCATGGCCGGCGGCGCCTTCCCCTGGTCCTAGCCCGGCCGGCGCCGGCCCGGCACGTTCCCGGGTACACGAAGTCGGCATGTCAGTAATCATCCGATAACGTAGTGTGATGATGGCTGATCGGGGCGACGTCGGACACCGGCCGGACGGCTCCGGTTCCGGCGCCCAGCCGGCGGAGTGGCTGCTGCGGGCGGCCTTCGACGGCACGGGCATGGGCATCTACCTCACCGATCTCGCCGGCCGCATCACGTGGGTCAATCCGGGGGCGGCGGCCCTGCTCGGCTTCACCGCCGACGAACTGCGCGGCGCCGACGCGCACCAGACGCTGCACCGCCGCCTCGACGGCAGCCTCCCGCCCCGCTCCGGCTGCGAGCTGGTGACGGTGTGCCGGCAGGACCGGTCCGTACGCAGCGAGTTCGCCACCTTCGCCACCGCCGGCGGCCGGCTGCTCCCGGTCGCCTGGCTGGCCTCGCCCCTCCACCACGACGGCGAGCCGGCCGGCGTCGTCGTGGTCTTCATCGACGTCGTCGAACGCCTCGACGCGGCCGGCCGGCAGGCCGAAGAGCTCGCCCGCGCCCAGAAGCTGACCGAGCAGTTCCGCCTGCTGACCGAGATCAGCACCGTCCTCACCCAGACGCTGGACGTGCGCGAGGCGATGACGCGGCTCGGCCGGCTGCTGGTGCCGCGCCTGGCCGACTGGGCGGCGGTGGACATGTTCCTCGGGCCGCGCGAGCTGCGCCGCCTGGCCATGGCCTGCGCCGGGGCCGCGCCGGTGGACCCGTCCTGGTTCGCCGAGCTGCCGTCGTTGCCGAAGGGCCCGTCGCGGTCGGCGCTGGTCCGGGTGCTGCGCGGGGAGCAGGCCCTGCTGCTGGGGCCCGAGCAGATCGCCGCGCCGCCCGACGGGCCGCTGGCCGCCGCCCACGACGCCCTGTTCAACGTGCTGGGCGGCTCGTCGGCGATCGTGGCGCCGCTGCGCACGCCGCGCCGCGTGCTGGGCGCCCTGACGGTGGCGCGCACCGACCCGGCGCGGCCGTACACGGAGGCCGACGTGGAGCTGGTGGCCGACATCGCCCGCACCGCGGCGCTGGCCGCCGACAACGCCTGCCTGTTCGGCCAGCAGCGCGACATCGTCGACACCATGCAGCGCCACCTGCTGACCGCGCTGCCCCAGGTCGATCACCTGCAGCTCGCCGCCCGCTACCTGGCGGCCCCGGCCGGCTCCCAGGTGGGCGGCGACTGGTACGACGCGTTCGTGCTCCCCGACGGCGTCACCGCGCTGGCAATCGGCGACGTCGCCGGCCACGACCTGGAGGCCGCCGGGCAGATGGCCCAGCTCCGCAACATGCTGCGCGCCCTGGCCTGCGACCACAAGGAGTCGCCCAGCCTGATCCTCGACCGGCTCAACAAGGTCATGGCCGTGGCCAGCGACGCCCTCACGGCCTCGGCCATCCTGGCCCGGATCGAGCCGCCGCAGCCGGGGAGCGATCCCGACACGCGGATCCTGCGCTGGACCAGCGCCGGCCACCTGCCGCCGCTGCTGGTCACCGCGCACGGGCAGGCCCGCTACCTGGAGGAGGGCCAGTCGCTGCTGCTGGGCGTGCATCTCGACGACGTGACCCGCCACGACGCCCTGGCGCCGCTGCCGCCCGGCAGCACGCTGCTGCTCTACACCGACGGGCTGGTCGAGGTGCCCGGCGTCAACCTGGACAACAGCCTGGCCCGGCTGCGCCGGCACGCCGCGACGCTGGCCCGCCGTCCGCTCCAGGACTTCTGCGAGCAGGTGCTCGCGCTGGCGCCGTCGCCGCGTACCGACGACATCGCGTTGCTCGCCCTGCGCCTGCCGCCGCCCGGCCAGTAGGGCGGACGCCGCTCCGGGGGAGGGGCGGTCAGGGGGCGGTGAGCGCGGCCTCGATCGCCGGGCCGTGGCGCTCCAGCCACGCCTCGCGCCGCTTGATCAGGTCGCCGACGCCCTCCTGCCACATCCGGGCCCAGCCGCCGCCCCGCTCCTCGGCGATCTGCCGCATCGAGAACCACGACCGCCGGGTACGCAGCACGGCCACCTCGACCAGGCGCGAACGGTCGACGCCGGACATCCCGTACGCGTCGGCGAGCAGGCGGCAGCGGCGCGGCACGTCCAGCCCGCGCAGGGGCGGGTCGGCGTCGGCGGGGTCGCCCAGCGGCGCCCAGTACATCATCGCGCTCATCAGCTCCTCCGCCCGGGTGGCCGGCCTGGCGATGTCGAAGTCGATCAGCCCGGCCGCCACGCCGTCGCGGAAGACGATGTTGTCCGGCGTGTAGTCCAGGTGCCCGACCAGCTCCGGCGGGTACGGCGGCGCGGGCGGCATGCCCGGCGGCTCGGTGAACCCGAAGTCCGCCCGCACGCCGTCGGGCGGGACGAACCCCGCCACCGCCTCGTGGTAGGCCCGGATCAGCCGGCCCACGGAGGCCAGCCGCTCCTCGTCGGCCAGCCACGCGGGCCGCGGCCGCCCGGCGACCTCGCCGGGCACGAAGGTCAGCACCTCGCGGCCGGCGGCGTCGATGCCGAGGAACCGCGGCGCGCCCGCGAACCCGGCCTCCGCCAGGTGCCCCAGCAGGGCGTGGACCAGCGGGGCGTTGGGCCCCACGGTGCGGCGCACGGTGTCGCCGACGCGTACGACGCCTTCGGTGACGTCGCCGCCGGTGAGCGGGATCTCGGGTTGTGGCTCGGCGGGCTCGGTGTAGGTGACGGAGCTCATGATTCCCTGAGGTGGTGAGGGAGTGGGCCGGTCATGATGTCAGGCATGGACGGCGGAGGGCAATCGTCCACGGCGGGCCGGAGGAGGACCTGACGCACGATCTCCGCGACGGCGGCCGGGTGGGTGAGGTGCGGGTGGTGCCCGGCCCCCGGGACGACCGTCACCGGGACGGGGCTGCCGGTCAGCGGGTCCAGCTCGCCGGCCACGAGGTGCACGGGGACCGGGCCGCCGAGCAGCGTGCGGAGCGCGGCGCGCTCGGCGGGGCGGTGCGCGGCGCGCAGCACGCGGGCGGTGCGCCTGGCGGCCCCGGGACGGCGGAGCCCGGCCGCGGCGCTCGCGACCGCCCGCCGCGCGTCCTCGGGCGGGGACGCCGGGCCGAGGAGGGCGGACGCGAGCCGGTCGGGGCCCATCCTCCCGAGGAGCGGGGCCGCGAGCAGCAGGGTGAGCGCGGAAGGCCGGCGCTGGAGGAAGTACGGCGACACCAGGATCAGGGTGGCGATCCGGCCGGGATGGGCGGCGGCGTACCGGAGCGCCGGGGCGGCGGCGGCCGAGTGCGCGACGATCACCGGACGGGTGCGCACGGGCTCCAGCAACCCGGCCAGCCAGTCCGAGGCCGCGCCTTCGGCGGGCGAGGAACGCCCCAGCCCCGGCAGGTCGGCGACGAGCGCGGGAAACCGGTCCGCGCCAGCTCCGGGGCGACCCGCAGGAATCCGGTCCGCGTCAGTGTCGGGGCGGGCCGCGGGCGGGGTGCCGTCCAGTTCGCCGAGCACGCCGTTCCAGGAGTCGCCGTCGAGCGGAAGCCCGTGCAGCAGGACCAGCCGCGGCGACGTGCGCTCGCCCGCCACGTACGTACGCGACCCCGCCACGCTGTGGAAACCGCCGGGACGCGCGGCCGGAGCGGCCCCGAAGCGGTCGGCGACCAGCCGGTCGGCCCAGCGGCGCAACGCGTGCTCGACGGGTGGCCGCCGCAGCCCCGCGGACGCGGCGACCCGGTCGGCCGAGCCCGTGTCATACCGGTCCTCGGTCAGGAAGCCCAGCGTCTCGGGCTCGGCGCAGGTCAGCGCGGACGGCAGGCGGCGGATCATGCCCACCGGCACGCGCATGCGGGGCGCGCGTACGCCGAGGTGGCCGGCGAGCAGCCGGATCAGGTCGGGCAGGTCGGGCGTGGCGGGATCGAGCACCCAGTGCAGGCCGCCGGGCTCGGGGTCGTGCTCGGGCACGGCAGCCATGAACCGGGCGAAATGGTCCACCGTCACCACCGGGACGAACGTACGGGCGCCGCCCGGCAGCGCGGGCAGCCGTCCCGCCCACAGGTCGCGGACCAGCGAGGCCAGCCCGAGGTACTGGCCGGCCTCGCCGGTCAGCGAATGGCCGATGACGCTGCTCGGGTTCACCACGGTCAGCGGCACGCCGAGCCGCGCCGCGGCGACCCGTACGGCGGCGTCCCCCTCGACCTTGGAGCCCTCGTACGCCCCTTTGTCCCGGTACAGGGCCGCCAGTTCGGCCTCCGGGAGCGGATGGCGCGGCCGCGGGTCCAGCCCCACGCGGTAGCCCGACACGTGCACCAGCCGGCGCAGCGCGGGACGGGCGGCGGCCCAGTTCAGCACGTTGAGCGCGCCTTCGACGTTGACCGTCCTGGCCTCCTCGCGTCCCATGCCGAAGCGGTAGACGCCGGCGGCGTTGAACACGTCCCGCACGCCCGCCGCCTCTTCGGCGGACCCGCTCAGCCCCAGGCCGGGCCCGGCCGTGACGTCGCCCTCGACGACCGTGAGCCGCGTGCCGGGCACGCCCTGCTCGCGCAGCCAGCGGCCCAGCCCGCCGTCCGCGCGGCGGACGACGGCCGTCACGGCGCGGCCCTGTTCCAGCAGGTGCAGGACCGTCCATCTGCCGATGAGGCCGGTCGCGCCGAACACCACGGCGTCTTCCATGACGATTCCTCTCTAGACCGATCTGCATATTTTGGGGGTACGAAAAACCGCCGCGTCAGGCCAGCAGCCTGACGACCTGGCGGCGGACCCGTTCGACGGGCGTCCGGGACCGGCTCGCACGGGCCAGCACCAGCGCGCCCTCGATCAGCGCGAGCACGGTCGCCGCCAGCTCGTCGGCCGCGTCGTCAGCAGTGTCACCGGCCGTGTCACCGGCCGTGTCGCCGGCCGTGTTGTCAGCCGTGACGTGCCCGTCGGCGCGCAGGGCGTCGGCCAGTCTGCGCTGCCAGCCTTCGTAGATGCCGGCGCAGACGCGCCGCAGCTGCTCGTTGGAGGAGGCGACCTCCAGGGCCACGGTCGCCACCGGGCAGCCCTTGGCGTACCCGGCCGCCACCATCCTGTCGGCCAGCGCGTCGAGGACGGCCGGCACGAGCTCCCTGGCGCCCGGCAGCGTGCCGGCCAGGTCGTCGATCATGGCGTCGACCTCGCGCCCGGCGGCGGCGAGCGCCTCGCCCACCAGCTGGTCCTTGCCGCCGGGGAAGTGGTGGTAGAGCGACCCGCGAGGCGCGCCGGCCACCGCCAGCACCTCGTTGAGGCCGGTGCCGTGACTGCCCTGGGCCTCCACCAGCGTCCGGGCCGCCGCGATGATGCGCGCCCGCGTCTCGTCCCCCTTGGCCGCCATGCGGCACACACTAGACCGGTCTGCATATTCCTGTCCATTCGGCCGCCGTCGGTGGACCGGCCGCCCGACGTCGCGAAGGGTGGCCGGTCCCGGGGTCAGGCGGCTTCGTGCTGGCGCTGGCAGTTGATGCAGAACCGGGCCAGCGGGCGGATCTTGAGCCGTTCGAACGGGATCCCCGCCTCGCAGTGCGAGCAGCGGCCGTACGAGCCGGCCGTCAGCCGGTCGCGGGCCTGGGTGAGCTCGGCGATGGCCCGGTCGGCGGTGGCGAGGGAGACCAGCAGCTCCTGCCAGGTGTCGTCGGCGCCGTTGCCGTCCTGGGCCGCGGCCTGCAGGCCCAGCAGGTGGCGGCTGCGCCGCTCAAGCTGC
Source organism: Nonomuraea sp. NPDC049646 (assembly GCF_044465525.1). Classification (NCBI taxonomy): domain Bacteria; kingdom Bacillati; phylum Actinomycetota; class Actinomycetes; order Streptosporangiales; family Streptosporangiaceae; genus Nonomuraea; species Nonomuraea sp. NPDC049646. The sequence goes on from NZ_JBITLU010000011.1 coordinate 194,036, forward strand.
TCGTCGATGTCCTGGCGCAGGGACTGGAGCTGCACGGTGCTGAGGTGGTCGGTCATGGTGGTTTCCTTTCCGCGCTGTGAATTGCGGGGGTTCAGAGGGCGATGACGGGCGCCGCGGGGCGCAGGCACAGGCGCAGCAGGCCGCGGACGGTGGCGTGCTGCGGCTCCGGCGCGGCGTTGATCCGCGTGCGAAGGGCGGTGTGCAGGCGGTCCAGCAGCCGCGTCTGGAGCGCGCCCCCGCCGGTGACGGTCAGGCCGTTGTCGCGGACGGCCGGGCGGAGGTGGGCGGGCTGGCGGCGCAGCAGGCCGGCGGTCATCTCGACGACGCCGTCCAGCGCGTCCGGCAGCAGGCCCGCGCTCGTCGTGGCGCTGAGCTGGAGCGCCGCCGCGTCGCTGACCGCGCCGCCGCTGACGACGACGGCCTCGACGATGCCCGCCCCGACGTCCAGCAGCAGGTACGGTCCCGGCCCCGCGACGTCCAGACCGGCGCCCGCGGCTGCGGCCAGCGGCGCCTCGACCAGCGTCACCTGGCAGCCGGCCGCCTCGGCGACGGCCGCGCGCACCGCCTGACGGTCGCTGCCCGTCGCGGCCCTCGGCACCGCGGCCATCACGTGCTCCAGCGGCCGGCCGCCGGCCAGCCAGGCGTCCTGCAGTACGAGATGGACCAGCCGCAGGCAGGCGCCCGGGTCGACGACCATGCCGCGGCGGATCGGGCGGACCGGGATCCCGGCCGCGCTCTCCGGCGACGGGACCACGACTGCCGAGGGACGGTCGGCGATGGCGAACCCGTCCAGGGACAGCGAACGGGTGCGTGAGGTGCCCAGGTCGAGCACCACGTGGGCGCGGTGCACCGCGGATGTTCGCGGTGAGTGTTCGTGGACTGATCCGGCGTCGGACATGACGATGATCGGCTCCTTGCTCTGGCGCGGAGAACTCGTACGCGGACAACTCGTACGCGAAGGACGAGAGAAAAGGGCGCATCCCGGCACGCGGGGACGCCACGACGGCGACCTCCGGCCGTACGGGAACGCGCGGAACCCGCGGGCGGCCGGGCGACGCGTGGACCCGGCCGTGCGTGGGCCGGGCGCGACGACCGGCCCCGCGGCGCGCTCGGCGGGCCGGGAGGCGGCGACTCGTGAAGAGGGAGGGAGCTAGATCAGCGGCGGGCTGCGCGAGCCCGCGGTGCGGTGCCCGACCTGCTGCGGGTCGCGGATCGCGGCCGCGTCGGAACCGGGCGCCGGGAGCAGCGCGAGGTGGGCGGCCTCGGCGTGCCGCGCGCCGCGCAGCGGCGGCCACAGCGACAGCACGTGGTGCTCACGGCCGCTGGACGCCTGGGGCGGCAGGCTCGGCATCCGGTCGCCGCTCTGGTCCGGGGTCCATGCGTGACCGGCGGACAGGGGGCGCGGGATCGTCTGGTCGTCGGCGTAGGAAGGGCCGGCGACCAGCAGGGACAGCAGAACCAGGCCCACCACGCAACACAGCGCGATGGGGCCTCGTGGCGTTCTGCACGGTCCCGTCATAAGGCCGACCATAGCCCAGCCGATGAGAAAAGGCATTACCGTCCGGTTTCCGGTCCGGCGGCGCGGCGCCCGGTCGGCGGGGAGGTGGGGCGGGGGCGTCCGGAGGGGCTTCCGGTGCTGGTGGGGGCGGGGGCCTGCGGGGCGGGGCATGCAGCGGCGAGGGCGTGCGGGGTGGAGGCATGCAGGGGTGAGGTGTGCGGGACAGGGGCGTGCGCGGTGGGGGCGGCAGGGCGGGGACTGCAGGGCGGGGTTCGCCGGGACATGGGCGCGTGGCCGGTCGCCGGACCGGGAGCCGGTCTTCGTCCGGACGGCCGGTGTGCTCATGTCGCCGGGAACCCCGCCGTTCAGCGTGCTGGTGTGTCAGCGGGAACTTCGCCGCGGTTCATTTAGAACCCGTCGAAGTTCTCGCCCCACTCGCCCCAGTCGTCGTCCTCGTTGTGGTCGTCGTCGCGGCCGTGGTCGTCGCGGCCGTGGTCGTCGTTGTCGTGGTCCGGCTTGTGGACGGAACGGCCGGGAGGGCCTTCCGGACCACGCGGGCCCTGGGGACCACGCGGGCCTACGCGGTGGTGGTGGTCGTGGTCGTGGTCGTGGTGGTGACCGCCGCCCCACCAGCCGCCCCAGCGCGGGCCCCACCAGCGAGGACCGCAGTGTCGCCAGCCGCAGCCGCCCCGGAGGACCGGCTTCTCATCGGCTGGGCTCTGATACGACGCCGTGCCGGCCGTGCTGGCCTGAGCGGCCGGCATCTGGCCGCCACCCAGCAGCAGGCACGCGCTCGTGGCGAGCACGGCCGCCGGCTTCTTCATCATTGATTTCATCGCGCTTTCCGTTCAGAAGTTTCCAGAACCGCCGCGGGACTTCTCGACTGCCGTCGGTCTCCGGCATGAGCAGTCTTACCCGCGCATTGAGTTCGGAGTTCTGACAAGACAGGCATGAGCTCCTAAAGCTTGACCAGATTTACCAGGCCCTTACAGCCGACTTGTCCAGTTTTATTGCGACAAAGAGCGGTGGTGTCGCTTTACTGTGACTCGATCATTCCCTAGCACTGTCGCCCCGAAAATGCGGCGCTGCCGGGAACATGCGCTCCGGGCGTCCGGCGCCGCGGGCCTGGGGGTGCCGGTTTGGCCGGACGTCCGCTATCGTCACTGTCGTACCACTACTAGACAGTGAGGTGGAGTGTGACGGAACGTACGGACGTACGGCTTGAACTGCTGACCGGCGAGCAGGCGCTCGCGCGCCGGGCGGAGCTGATCGACCTCTACCGCGAGGTGTTCACCGGGCCGCCGTGGAACGAGGGGGAGGGCGAGGTCGCCGAGTTCGGCGTCCGGTTCGCCGCCGACGCGGCCCGTCCCGGTTTCCGTGCGGTGCTGGCCGTCGACGACGCGGGTCCGTGCGGGTTCGGGACGGCCTGGCCGACGGCGACCCCCCTGCCGCAGACCCGCAGCTACGGCAAGGTGCTCGCGGCGCTCGGCCCGGACGGGGTGTCCCGGATGCTGGCCGGCGCCCTCCAGGTGGACGAGCTGGCCGTCGCTCCACGCGCCCGCGGCCGGGGCCTGGCGGGACGCATTCTGCACCTTTTGTGCGGCCAAAGTCGGGGCTGGCTCCTGACCTCCGTGAACGCCCCCGACGCCATTCGCCTGTATGAGCGCCTGGGGTGGCAGCGTGCGGGCGAGAACGACGGAATTGTGGTATTCATCAAGCCTGAGTAACCGCGAACTTTCCCGCAATCTCTGGACTAGTACCGATATCAAGAACAAAACCACACGAATATCGAATAAGCCAGACATCCCCACCCCGCAAAAGCCAAACACCCCCGAACCAACGCCATAACCCCCAATCACCCCCACCCCCACCCCGCCTCCGGTCGCACCGCCCGGGTCGCACCGCCTCCGATCGTGCGGCCCCGGGTCGTGCTGCCTCTGGTGTGCCGTCCCGGGTCGTGCGGCCCCGGGTCTTGCCCCGTCGCACCCGCACCCCGCGCTGTGCCCCGGACGCCACGCCCACGCCGCTTCCAGCGGGCTGCGCCCCAGCGGGCTGCGCCCCACCGGGCTGCGCCAACGGGTAGCGCTCCCGTGCTGGGTATCTCGCGCTGCGCCCCCGTGCGCGCGCTCCTATGTCGCGTCTCCGCGCTGCGCCCTAGCGGGCCGCGTCCCTTGTGCTGCGCCCCCTCGCTGCCCCCGTCGTCGTGTCGGCCGCGGTGATCCCTCGGCCGTTGCCGCGTGGGGCGGTTTGCGTTTGAGCGCGCTCGAAGTTCTACGGTTTCGGACATGACGAACATTGCTGAAGGATTCGACCGTGAACAGCGCTACGAGCACGGCCTGGAGGTGCTGCGGAAGATCGACGGCGAGGCCGGGCAGCGGGTCGTGGACGCCCTTGCCGACGTCTCGCCCGAGCTGGCCCACCAGGTGGTCGCCTGGGCCTTCGGCGAGATCTACGACCGTCCCGGCCTTGCCCCCCGCGACCGCCAGTTGGTGACCCTGGGCGCGCTCACCGCGCTCGGCGGCTGCGAACCCCAGCTCGACGTGCACGTCAACGCCGCCCTGAACGTCGGCCTGACGCCCGATGAGATCACGGAGGCCCTGTTGCACTCGGCCGTCTACTGCGGCATGCCTCGCGCGCTCAACGCGACGTTCGCCGCCAAGAAGGTCTTCGCCGATCGCGGCCTGCTCCCCGCGCCGGACGGCACGGCCTGACCCAGACTGCCGCCCGCCCGATCCGGCCGACCATGACACCGGGTTGCTTCCTCGATCCGGCTCGGTCGGGACGAGACCTACGGGTCGCTCGCCTGGTCCGGCTCGATCCGGGTGTGGCTGGGGCTGCCTGGGGGCCGGATGGTCTGTAATGATCGACTGGGATGAGCGTGCAGGCGTTACAGGCGACGGATCCACCCGAGATCGGCGGCCACCGGCTGCTCGGGCGTCTCGGCGCGGGCGGCATGGGCGTGGTGTACCTGGCCAGGAGCCGCCGCCTGGGGCTGGTGGCCGTCAAGGTCATCAAGCACGACCCGGCCGACCCCGAGGCCATGGAACGCTTCCGCCGCGAGGCGGCCACCCTGCGCGGCCTGCGCAGCCCTTACGTGGCGCCGCTGGTGGACGCCCGGGTGACGGCGCCGCCGTACTGGTTGGCGACGGCGTACGTGCGGGGGCCGACGCTGTTGCGGGCGGTGGCGGAACGGGGGCCGCTGCCGGCGGGGCTGTGCCGTCGGCTGCTCGCCGGGCTGGCCGCCGCCCTGGCCGACGTGCACCGGCACGGCGTGCAGCACCGCGACCTCAAGCCGCACAACGTCATCCTGTCGCCGCAGGGCCCGCGGCTGATCGACTTCGGCATCGCGCGGGCCCCCGGCCAGAGCACGATCACGACGTCGGGGGAGATCGTCGGCACCCCCGGCTACATCGCTCCCGAGGCCGTACGTCAGGAGCCCGTCACGGCGGCGGCGGACGTCTTCGCGCTGGCCGGCACGATCGCCTACGCCGCCACCGGCCGTCCGCCGTTCGGGCGCGGCGAGCCGATGGCGGTGCTCTACAGCAGCCTGAACGCCGACATCGACGTGGACGGCGTCGAGCCCGCGCTCGCCGAGCTGATCCGCTCGTGCGCCGGGCGCGACCCGGCGGAGCGGATCACGTCCGACCGGGCGGCGGCGCTCGCCGGGAGCGCCGCGGGCCCGTTGTCGTGGGCCTCGGACGCGGAGTACCAGGCACTCGTCGCCGAGACCGGCCCCACCGAGGACAACCTCACCGAGGGCGACCCCGCCAAGGGCGGCCCCGGCGAGAGCAACCCCGCAGAGACCGACCCCGCCAAGGGCAAACCGGTCAAGGGCGGCCTCGGTAAGGGCGGCCTCGGCGAGGACAACCCCGCAGAGGGCGACCCTGCTGAGGACAAATCGGTCAGGGGTAATCCCGGCACGGGCAGTCCCGGCACGGGCAAACCAGCCAAGGACGACCTGGCCGGGGACGGTCCCACCGGGGCGGCGGGGCGCACGCGGGCGTACTGGTCCGGCCCGGCGTTGGCGGTTGGAGCCGTCCTGCTGGCTCTGGGGGCGACGGCCGCCGTCCTGTTCCCCCGGCTCACCACACCCACCACCGGCCCCACGACCACCCCCACGAAGGGCGGCCCGGCCGCCGTTCAGGCGACCATGGCGGACGATCCCGGAACCGCGGTGGTCACCCAGCCCCCACCCGACCCCACCCCCGCGGGCCCCGTCCGGTGGCAGGCCGTGCACGGCCCCCGGTGCACGGCCGAGTGGTTCTACGCCGACCCCGCCTGGCGTCCCGTCACCGGCGGGTGGAAGGGCGACGGCTGCGCGGGCGCGGCGCTGGCGCTGCGCGTCGGGGGCGTGCCGGCCCACTTCAACCAGGTGGTCAACTGGTACTTCGACACCCGCGGCGGCGCCCGCTGCACGATCGACGTGCACATCCCCGACGACCCCCGCTCGACCGGCCTGGCCTTCTACTACCTGGACGGCGACAGCACCGACCCGCCACACCTCGGCCCGCCGGTGACCGTGGACCAGCGCGCCTTCCGGGGACGCTGGGCCCCGCTCGGCACCTGGCGGGTGCCCGCCCCGGGCCGGCTCACCGTCCTGGTCGGCAACCAGCCCGTCACGGCCGACGACACCCACGAGGTGACGGTCTCCGCCGCCCGCGCCCGTTGCCGCTGGTGACCCGGCGGCGCGGGCCGGCGGGTCAGCGCAGGGTTCTGCCCAGGGTGCCCTGCTCGGGATAGGAGTACCGGACGCGCAGCACGAGCTTGGGCTTGCGCGGCTGGCTGCCGGCGTAGGCCAGCAGGCCGGAGAAGAAGTCGAGGCCGTCGGCGTTCACCCCGACCTCGACGCAGCCGTGGCTGTACCCCTTGTGCGAGTTGTGCAGATAGAAGCCGCCACGTCCGTACATGTTCCCCTGGATCGGGGTGAGCCGGACGCGGAAGGTGCCCCAGTCGGGGAAGACCGGGCCGTTGCCGCCCACGGGCAGGAACTGGATGCCCTCCCCGGGGTTGGAGACGGCCTTGTCGCCCCGCTGATTCGCCGCCTCGACGGAGCTCTGCCGGGGGTCGACGTGGGTGAAGAACGTGTACAGGCCCTCCGGCAGCGGGCCGTGGTCCTTGCTGTTCTGCATGCTGCCGATCTGGTGTCCCACCAGGCCGGACGTGGCCGCGTACAGCAGCGTGCCGGAGCTCTGGAGGGAGGCGGGCATGGACCTGCGCCAGTACAGGAACCTGCCGGTGTAGACCAGGTCGGCCTGGTCGTCGGCGGCGTCGCGGACGTCGAGGTCGAACCGGCCGAGCGTGCGCAGGGCGCCGGTCCGGGGCACTTCGACGGCCTCGAACCGGCCCGATCCGGGCGTCCGGCCGGTCAGGGCGAACACCCGGTAGGAGCCCTGCGGGCCGTAGGAGGCCCGGGTCTCCTCCAGGAACACCAGCCCGGAGGTGTGGTGGAAGAGCACGGAGTGCACGCTGTCGCCGGGCTTCTCGCCCTTCCACATCAGCGGCCGGGTCTCCTCGCCGACGGTGAGGGAGATCCGGGAGACCCGGTCGTCCTGGCTCGCCTGGAAGCAGAAGTACGTCATCGGGCCGTCCGCCGCCCTACGAGATCGTCGCGAGGTTGGACGTGAGCGCGATGTCGGTGCCGGACGACGGCGTGTACTCGTGCCACTCGGCGATGAGCGCCCCCTTCTCACCCGGTTGCAGGATCGGCACGGGAGCCTGCGTGCCGCGGTGGGCGAAGCTCAGGCGCTCGACCGTGAGGTGGGTGGCGTCCGGGATGGCGACGACGAGCTGGGCCTCCTGGACGCGGCGGTCGTCCTCGGCGTCCAGCACGACCGGCAGCCCGACGACGAACGCCGAGCTGTTGCCGACCTTGATGTTCACCGGGTTCGGGCTCGGCGCCAGGTCCGACGAGGACGTGGTGAAGGCGGCGTCCTGGAGCCGGGCGGCCGCCCGTTCGGGGTTGGCGGGCGGGATGCCGGGATAGTTGCGGTCGTCGTAGGCCGCGATCTCCTGCGCGATCGTCAGGTACGGCGCCGGGACCGGCGCGCCGACCGCGCCCCCCTCGGCGAAGCGCATCCACTCCTCCTCCCAGCCCTTGCGCACGGTCAGCACGATCCGCGCGCTGCCGGCCCGCAGGAACGCCTGCCTGGTCGGGTCGGGGTGCCGCAACTGCCGGATGAACGGCCAGCTCGGCGGGACGTCCCAGAAGTAGGAGTAGAGGAACGTCACCACGTTCTCCCACTCGATCGCCTGGTTGATGAACCGCACCAGGTCCTCGTGCCGCCGCAGCAGCGTCCACTGCTCGGCGCTGAGCCCGAGGCCCGGCCCGTCGAAGCCGATGCCGTGCTGGAGATCGACGTGCGCGGCCAGGAAGGCGGCCAGGACGTCGGCGGGCATGAAGTCGAAGTCGCTGCCGAGGACGAACCGCAGGACGCACTTCATGATCTCGTCGCTCTCCTCGCGCCGCAGCGTCAGGGTGTCGACGTTCGCCAGCTTGTCCTCGATGGCCGCGATGCGCGCGGCGATGTCCTCCTGCTCGGCGAAGTACCTGGTCTGGGCGGCGTTGTAGAGCGCGTTCCAGACGTCGGTGCGCCACTGCTCGACGGCCTCGTCGGTGAGGTCGAGCCGCACGCCGAGCCCGACGAACACCCGCTCGGAGTGGTGGAAGAAGAACGTGATCTTGTGGCGGCCGGTGAAGCCGCGCATGTAGGGCGTGGCGCCGTCGAAGGACATGATCCGGTGGTCGCGGATGACGAGCGCGTCCGACAGGTTGCGCCACGTCGGCTCCGAACGGGCGCCGATGACGTCGAAGTTCATCTTGTCGTCGGAGTCGTCCTTGCCGACCTGGGCGTCCAGCACGAGCTCCCGGATGTGCGTGCCGCCGGGCACGTCGAACTCCAGGTCCAGGAACCACCAGTTCCCGTCGGTGTTGACGTGCGAGCTGACGGTCAGCGGCGTCGGCTCCTCGGGGTGCGGCCGGACGGTCACGCCGTGCCGGTCGGCCAGCCACTGGTACTTCGGGACGCCGGTCGGTGACGGGTGGCCGTCCTGGTCGACCGGCTCCGTGGTGATGTCGGCGTGCTTGACCGGGAACTCGAAGGGGCCCTGCTGCGAGCGCAGCAGTTCCAGCTCCGCGTACGCCCGCCGCATCGACGCCCCCGGCTCGGGGACCGCGATGTCGTACGTCAGGCGCAGCCCGTACCGGTAGAGCCTGACCCGCCACTTGCGCATCAGGCTGAAGTAGTCGATCCGGACGGGGTCGTTGCCGGCGTTCTTCAGCACCCGGGTCGAGGTCTCCTCCGACCCCGTCACGGTGGTGGTGGAGATGGTCACCTTGTGCTCGCGGCGGGAGCGCGAGGACGCCTTCTGCGTGGTGGCGCGGGCGTGCTTGATGCTCTCGGCGGCCGAGGCAGACTCCGAGCCCTGCGCGGTGAACCCGGTGGTGCTGGAACCGGAGATGATCGGGATGCCGCCCTGGACCGTGCCGGTGATGTTGAACTGGTTCGAGTGCTGGCTCTGCGACGCCGTCGACTGCGACAGGTCGGTGTTGTCGGTCACGCCCGTCTCGCTGACCTCCTCCAGCGAGTCGGTGACGATGGTGGTGAACTCCTTCGAGGTGACCGACCACTCCTTGTGCGTGACCGCGGTCTCCTCGCCGGGCGCGAGCGGGATGGTCGAGACGAGCTCGCCGCGCTGGATCCCGACCGGCACCATCTCGATGCGTTCCAGGTTGAGCATGCCGATGGGCGGCGCGGCGGTGTTGACCGCCAGGCCGCGCAGGGCCACCGCGGCGGTGTTGAGCGCCTGCGCGGCCCGGCCGGCCGCCTCCCGGGCGCCCGCGCCCTCCGCCTCGCGCAGGCGCTCGGCGCGCAGTTCGACGAGCGTCCCGGCGAACAGCGCCAGCTCGGCGGCCGGCACCCGCGCCAGCGCGGCGGGGTCGGGGCGCAGCGCCGCGACGGGCTGCTCCTCGAAGCGCCTGAGCAGGTCGAACGCCGCGCCGGAGACGCCTTCGGCGTCGTCCGCGGCCCGGAGGCGGTCACGGACCGCGTCGGTGTCGCCGGGGGCCAGCGCGAGCTGCCGGACCGCCCCCAGCTTGACGATGCCGCCGCCCGCGCCGCCGCCCGCGCCGCCGGGGGCGGCGTCGTGCGCACCGGGCACCCGCAGCGGAACGAGCGTGCCCTTCAGCACCTCCCGCGCCGAGTTGTCCAGCACCGGCGCGGCCGGCGGGGACGGCGGCCCGGCGGCCGCCGCGCTGTGGATGTCTGCCATGGTCGTCCCCCCTCGTGGATGAGCTGTGCCGCCATGGTGCGGGCGGGCGGCGGGGGAGGGCATGAGTAGCGGCTACTCAGAAAAAGGCGGCCCGCGCCTCCGCCGAGATGGCCGCCGGAGGCGCGGGCCGTGCAACCGGATCTCGTCAGGTGCGGCGCCCGCGCAGCAGGCGAATGGTGATCACCGCGCCGAGCAGGACCACGGCGCCCACGACCCAGGGCAAGGGGGTGCTCCCCGGGCCGGGGACGCCGTAGCCGCCCGCGTAGCCGTCCCTGGCGTAGGAGCTGCCGGGGAGCTTGGCGGCGTAGCGCTGTCGTACCAGCTGCCGGTAGTCGGCCACGGGGACGCCCGCCCGGCCCACCGACTGCGCGGCCTCGTCGTTGAGCGGCACGACCGTGCCGTCGCGCACGGCGTACCAGGCGTTGAGCTGCGGCTCGCGGAACACGGTGCCGGTCTGGCCCGCGTACCGCTGTTCGTCGCCGCCGCTGGCGATGTTGCTGACCACCCACGACCCCCGGCGGTCGCGGGTGGTCCAGACGGAGGCGGTCTGCCCGTCCGGCGCGGTGGCCCCGGTGGCGAGGAAGGCGAAGCGGGCGATCTCCGCCGACCGTCCGGCCACGAAGTCCGGGTTGAGGTCGTTGACGGCGACCGTGGGGCCGTCCACCCGCGCGGCCACCGGCGCCAGGCTGGTCTGCCTGCCCTGGCCGGCGAAGAAGCGGCCGACCGTGTCGCCGGCGCCCGCGGCGGCGGCCCTGGCGGCCTCCACGTCGGCCTGGCTGGGCGCGCCGGGGTCGGCCAGCGCCGGGCTCGGGACCCACAGGAACAGCGCGGTCAGGGCCGCGACCGCTGCGAAGAGCTTCATGTCGATGGCCTCCTTCACGCGCCGATGTAGTCGAGCGAGTGGGTCCAGAAGAACGAGGAGTTGGAGACGTAGTAGTTGTAGGTGGACCAGTTGTAGCGGGTGCTGGACGGCCACGGGTTGCTCCAGTACACGTACGACGAGCTCTGGTCGTAGCCGTAGATGACCTCCATGTGGCCGCCGCCGCTGGTCCACTGGATGCGGGCCATGATCGGGCGGTCGGCGTCGATCTCCCGGACGATGGCGGCGTAGGTCAGGTAGTCGTAGACGTACACGCCGGGGTTGATGCCGATCTGGCGGAAGGCGGTCTGGTCGTTGCCGAGGGTGGCCTGGTTGTTCGGGCAGCTGGTGTTGACGCCGCGGTTGAAGGCCAGGTTGCAGAACTGGTTCTGGCTGTAGGAGTACCCGTAGTAGGCGGCGACGGAGTTGCCCGTCGCGGCCCAGCACCAGTTGGAGTACTGCTGCGACTGCTGGGTGAAGTTCAGCTTGTACCAGGACGCGGCCTCGGCCGGGGGGCTGCTCGCGATCCAGGTGGCCGCCGCTAGGGCGAGGGCCACGGCCAGGCGGAACATAGGCGCTCCTTCTGCTGGGGGGTGCTGCGAAGGATGTTCGACCTGCGGAGATGGCCGGACAAGAGGGAGCGGATTTCCCTGACAGATCACTGTGGAAGGTGACATTTCATGACGTTCATGAAGTGATGACGAATCTGTGGAAATCTGTGAACATTCACAACGTGGCGGATGAGCTCCAGGCCGCGCTGCGCGCCGGCCCCTTTCACGTCGCCCTGCGGGCCGCGGTCGGAGCGCGGGGGCTGACCCTCGAACGGCTGCGCCACCGGCTGGCACAGCGCGGCCTCCACGTCGGGGTGAGCACGCTGAGCTACTGGCAGCAGGGCCTGCGCCGGCCGGAGCGCGAGGAGTCGTTGCGGGCCGTGGGGGCCCTGGAGGAGATCCTCGACCTGCCGCCGCGCTCGCTGATCGGGCTGCTCGGGCCGCCGAAGCCGCGCGGCCGCGCGCCCGGGGTGGCGTACTCGACCCTGTTCCGGCCCGCCCAGGTGGTCTCCGCCATGCTGGACGAGCTGGACGCGGTGGCCGACGACCGCCGCCTGCACATCGCCGTGATGTACGAGTCGCTGCGCATCGGCCCCGACCGCAGCCTCACCACCCGCGAGACCACGCAGGTGGTGCAGGCCCACGAGGAGGGCGCCGACCGCTACATCATGATCTACCGCGGCGACGCCGGCTGCGACGTGGACCGGGTCACCGTCGCCGCCCTGGAGGACTGCCGCGTCGGCCGCGTCACCAGGGACGGCGAGACCGCCACGGTGGTCGCCGAGCTGCTGTTCGACCGGTCGCTGCGGGTCGGCGACACCCACGTCCTGCGGTACGAGATCGCCGACCTCAGCGGCGCCGAGTCCTGCTTCTACGAGCGCGGCTTCCGCTTCCCGGCCGGCCAGTACGTGCTGCGCGTCGCCTTCGACCCGGTCGAGCTGCCGGTGCGCATCCACCGCTTCGCCCGCCGCGGACCCGGCGGCGGCGAGCTGACCGCCTCCGAGCTGACGCTGAACGCCCAGCACGCCGTCCACCTGATGGCCGCCGCCCTCCAGCCGGGCCTGGTCGGGATCCGGTGGGCCTGGCCCTGACCGGCGCGTCGCTGTCACACTTCGGGCCGCCGTCCCGTCCTGTCGCCGACAATGACGATGAACGGAGAGGCGATGACCATGAGAGCGATACGCGCGCACCGGCCCGGCGGCGACCTGGTCCTGGAGGACGTGCCCGTGCCGCGCCCGGCCACCGGCGACGTGGTGGTGCGCGTGCACGCGGCCGGTTTCGTCCCTGACGAGCTGGACTGGCCGGGCACCTGGACCGACCGGGCAGGGCGGGACCGCGCGCCGTCCGTGCCCGCCCACGAGGTGGCCGGCGTGGTGTCCGAGGTCGCCTACGGCACCACCGGCCTGTCCGTGGGCGACCGCGTCTTCGGCCTGACCGACTGGCACCGCGACGGCGGCGCGGCGGAGTACGTCGCGGTCGAGGCGCGTGATTTGGCCCCGATCCCCCCGAACGTCACCTTCACCGAGGCGGCCGCGCTGCCCCTCGCCGGGCTGACCGCCTGGCAGGGCCTGTTCACGCACGGCGGCCTGGAGGCGGGCCGGACGGTCGTCGTCCACGGCGCGGGCGGCGGCACGGGCACGCTGGCCGTCCAGCTCGCCCGCCGGGCCGGCGCGCACGTCATCGCCACCGGACGGGGGCGCGTCGCGGGCCTGGCGGTGGAGCTGGGGGCGCACGAGTTCGTCGACCTGGAGCGGCAGCCGTTCGAGGAGGCGGTCGAGCCGGTGGACCTGATCTTCGACACGATCGGCGGCGACCTGCTCGCCCGCTCGGCGGCCAAGGTCAAGCCGGGGGGAGCGCTGGTCTCGATCACCGCGCCGCCGCCGGTCGTGCCCGAGGGCGGGCGGGCGGTGTTCTTCATCGTCGAGCCCGACCGCGCCCAGCTCGCCGAGCTGGCCGCGCGGGCCGGGGCCGGGCTGCTGCGCGCCCACGTCGGCGCGGTGTACCCGCTGGCCGAGACCGGGCGGGCGTTCCGCGACAAGCGCGGCGGCGTGCCGGGGAAGGCCGTGATCGAGATCTGACGACGACGCCGGGCGATCGGCGTCACATGTATGGATATTTCGGGCTATTGAGGAAACCTTGACCGGCCTGCCGTATGACCGTCCGGGCCACGGGCACGCGCAGTTACGGAGCCAAGCGACCCGCTGACTCCGCGTACCGAAGGAAGGAACCGTCATGCCGCAGAGCAAGGCCCGCAAGACGAAGACGGGCGACAAGGACAAGGACAAGAGCCGGAGCTCCTCGACCCAGAGCCGCACCGGCACCGACAAGAAGTCCTCCGGCAACAAGTCCCAGGAAGGCAAGAACCTCCCGGGGCACCAGAGCTGAGCCTGAGCGGCACGACGGCGTGACACCCGGCCCGCGGGCCGCGGGTCACGCCGTCTCTCTTGTCGGGGTTGTTCCTGTCTGTGGACAGATGACCAGAATGAGGAGACAGTTCCCCGCCCCTTCAGTCTCTCCATGCACAACGTTCACCCGTGCGCTCCAACGTGTCCGCTCGAAGGGCACGCCGCCTCATCGGCTGCCCGTGAACGTCATGGAAGGACCCGATGCAGCCGATGGCAGCACGACAGTTATCAGGCGGTTCGAGGAGCGGGGGACGGCTCGTCGTCACCACCGCGTTCGCGGCGGTGCTGGTGGGCGGCCTCGTCACGGCGGCGTACGCCGACCCGGGGGAGCAGGGCCGCGGCCGGCCGACCCCCACCCCGACGAGCACCCCCGCCCCGCCCGCGCTCACCCCCGCCACCGGCTCCTACCTGGAGGGCACCGCGAAGGTCGCCGCCGTCCCGGTCACGGCCGGCGACAGCGTCACGAAGCTCGACCTCGACGGCGCCCCCGTCACCGCCACCGCGACGGTGGGCGTCTCCAAGCTGGCCTTCGACGTCGGCTCGAACTCCACCGAGGCGCAGTACCACAGCTACGTGCAGGTCAACGGCGGATACAAGGCCGAGATCGGCAACTTCGCCAATCAGCGGGCCACCATCGAGATCCCGAACGAGCACCTGGTCAAGGGCGAGAACACGGTCGAGATCGTGGTCGGCACGATCCAGTCGTCCTGCGGCCAGAACCACGACGACTTCGTGCTCTCGGACGTGGGCCTCGAACTGCTCGGGGAGGTGGCCGACGGCGAGGACAACCCGTACACGCTCAACTTCGGCGACGGCAACTGCGGCAGCAACACCACGCTGCTCAAGCGCGCCACCCTCAAGTTCTTCACCCAGTCCGACCCGCGGGGCACGACCGGCCTCGCCGCCGACCTGGACACCACCGGGCTGGCCAACGGCGAGCACGTCCTCAGCGCCGCCACCGCGGCGGGCGCGACCGTCCGCAACACCGTGACGGTGAACAACGCCCCGGCCGGCGCGCCGCGGCTGATGCCCACCGACGGCACCCTCGTGGCCGGCGTCAGGACGGTGAACGCGACCGTCCCGGCGGCCGGCGCGGGCGGCGTCGAGTCGCTGACCGTGGACGGCGGCAAGCCGGTCACCAGGGCCACGCTCGGCAACGGCGCCGCCATGCTCGCCTTCGACGTCGGCGCGGACTCGATCGACGACAAGTACGACGACTTCCTGCTGGTCAACGGCAAGCGCATCGACCTGGGCGGCACCTGGGCGAGCCGGCGGGTGACCGTCGCGGTCCCGGCCAGGTTCCTGACGCCGGGCGAGAACACGATCAAGGTCGTCACCGGCGACTACAAGGACGCCTGCGGCGTCAACCGCGACGACTTCACGATCGCGAACCTCGCCCTGACCCTCGACGGCGCCACGGTGACCGGGAAGGACGTCAAGCCCTCGTACGCGCTGGGCGACGGCGACTGCGGCAGCGACCAGGCCCTGCCGCGCGAGGCCGAGCTGCGCTACACGATCGACGCCCCGGCCGTGCACGTCACCGAGACGCTCGGCGCGGGCCAGGCGACGCTCGGCTTCACGGTGGGCAGCAACTCGATCGAGGCCCGCTACCAGAACTTCGTGCTGGTCAACGGCCAGAAGGTGGTGCTCGACGGCGACTTCGTGAGCCGCCGGGTGGACCTGCCGATCCCGAACGAGTACCTCGTGCCCGGCTGGAACACGATCGACTTCGTGGCCGGCACGTACCCGACGTCCTGCGGCGCCAACCGGGACGACTTCGCGATCTCCAACATCGTTCTCACCCCGGCGCAGGGCACCGCGGCCGGCCAGATGATCAAGCCGTCGTACGCCATGGGCGACGGCAACTGCGGCGACACGGCGAACCCGCTGACCGAGATCGACCTGGAGTTCCTGGTGGACGCCCCGGCTCGCGGCCTGCGCGCCGACCTCGACACCACCGCGATCAAGGACGGCCGGCACACCCTGGCGGCCAGGTCCACCTCCGGCCAGACCGCCGAACGCGTCCTGATCACCGACAACTCCGCGCCGAAGGTCGCGCGCAGCGTCCCCGCCGCGGACGAGAAGATCACCGCGACGGTCGTCCTGGACGTCAAGCTCGAAGACGCCTCCGGCGTCGTGTCCGGGCCGGACGTCAAGCTCGACGGCCAGGCCGTGGAGCTGGGCGCCCGGATCGGCCCCGGGCTGAAGGCGGGCCGGCACACGCTGTCGGTCACCGGCGCCGACGGGCTCGGCAACACCGCGGCCCGGGAGATCGTCTTCGAGTCGGCCGGCATCCCGGACGCCCCCGCCGAGCTCACGCCGGCCTCCGGGACGGCCGACGTGACCGGCCCCGTCACGCTGTCGGCCAAGGTCGGCGAGCCCGGCGGCGGCCCGGTGACGGCCACCTTCTCCGAGGCCAAGATCCTCACCCCGGACGAGGCGTACCAGGGCACGGCCACGACGCTGCCCACGACGCTCAAAGTGCCGGGCGAGCAGCGGATCACGGCCGACGGGCTGGAGCCCGGCGACGGCCGCACGCTCGACGCCCCCACCGGCCGCGACCTCGTCTACCAGCGCTTCGACGTCAAGGTGCAGGGCCACGTGGACGCGCCCGTGCTGCGCTGGGAGGGCGTCGTCGACCCCGAGCGCCTGGCTTCGCTGCGGGCCTGGAACACCGAGGCCAAGGCGTGGGACCTGCTGACCAGCGCCCGCGGCGGGGCCGACGGCAGGACCGTCCTGACCGCCGTCGTCGGCCCCGAGTACGTGGACCGGCAGCGGGTGCACGTCATGGTGACCGGCGAGGACCCGTTCGCCGACGACATCGACCCCGGCGACCCGAACGGCTTCGCCGACCCCGCCACCTACGACTTCTCGATCGTGCACTTCACCGACACCCAGTACATCTCCGAGGGCGCGGTGGAGCAGGAGACCCCGCAGGAGCGCGCGGTGTGGGAGTCGGCCTACGCCGGCATCGTCAACTGGATCACCGCCAACAAGGACCAGCGCAAGATCTCCTACGTCGCCCACACCGGCGACATCATCGAGAACAACATCCGCAAGCCCGCCGACGAGGCCACCCAGCGCGAGGTCGTCGGCGAGTTCGAGGTGTCGTCGAAGCAGCAGCGCGTGCTCGACCAGGCGAACATCCCGAACGGCGTCATCGCCGGCAACCACGACAACCAGTCGGGCACCGAGGACGGCCCCGGCGCGATCTACAACAGGTACTACGGCCCGTCCCGCTACCAGGACGCCTCCCAGGGCTGGCGGCACGCCAAGTACGGCGGCCCGTGGAAGGAGGGCGACAACCAGAACCACTACGACCTGTTCTCCGCGGGCGGCCTGGACTTCGTGGTCGTCGGCCTGTCGTACGGCGTGACCAGGGAGGAGGCCGAGTGGGCCGACTCGGTCTTCAAGAAGTTCCCCGACCGCAACGGCATCCTGCTCTCGCACGACTACCTCGTGCCGAGCACCAGCCCCGACGGCCGCGGCGCCGCCTTCTCCGCCCCCGACGGCTCGATGCTCTACAAGACGGTGGTGGAGAAGAACCCGAACGTCTTCCTCATCCTGGCCGGTCACGAGCACGGCGTGGGCACCAACGTGAAGCCGAGGGTCGGCCAGGTCGGCAACGGCGTGGTCGAGCTGCTGGCCGACTACCAGTTCTACACGGTCTCGGCCGACCGGCTCGGGCTCACCGAGGTCGGCGGCTACAAGCCGGAGGACCAGCTCCAGTTCGGGGCCAGCTACTTCCGGCTGCTGCAGTTCGACGTCAAGCGGGCCGAGCTGAGCGTGGACACCTACTCGCCGCTGCTCGGCGACTTCGGCGCCGGCGAGTTCGACCCGCTGCGCCGCTACGACGGGCGCGAGGACAACATGGTCCTGCCCGTCGACCTCACCACCCGGACGACGAGCTTCAGGACCGACTCCCTGGCGCTCTACAAGCCGACGAAGATCATCGGCAGGAGCGCCGCAGCCTCGGGCCAGGTCGCCTCGGTGACCTGGCAGCATCTCAAGGACGACACGGCCTACGCCTGGTTCGTCACGGCCCGTTCCGCGGGCGGCGGCGTCACCGCGTCCGAGCCGAGCGTCTTCGTCACCAAGGACGAGCACGGACGTCCCGGCAAGTGGGACAAGGACTCGCCCATGTACCGCTGGTTCACCCGCTGATCCGCCCCCCCGCGCCGCCCCGGGCCCGCGCCCGGGGCGGCGCCCTTCCCCCTGATCCTGGAGACACGAGACATGCCTCGCAGGCGCTGGCCGTACGCCGTCGTCCTGGCCGTCATCCTGTGCGCGGCGCTGGCCGACCTGCTGCATCCCGCCCCCGCGGCGGCGCACGACGCGACCACGAAGGCCCACGCCGAGGTGACCGGCACCGCCACCGACGTCAGGGTCGTGCTGGACCTGGAGTACGACCTGCTGATGAAGTCCGCCTGGCTCTACGCCGAGGCGTACGAGGCCAAGGAGCGCGCCGAGCAGCTCCGGCAGCTCGCGGTCAACCGCGACGCCGTGTTCGGCTACGTCACCCGGCGCTTCGCCGTCGCCCGCGCCGACCGGCCGTGCGTCCCCCGGCAGGTGGGCGGGGCGGACGTGCACCCGCGCGGCAAGGCCGCCTTCGCGACACTGACCCTCGCCTACGCCTGCCCGGCGGTGGACGGGGGCGAGCACACGATCTCCAGCGCCCTGTTCCCCGACGCCGAGACGTTCGTCCACAGCACCCAGACGCTCCTGCGCTACGACCTGGCCGGCGAGCGGGGCTCGGCCGTCCTGACCGCCGCGAGCCCGACCCTGCGCCTGGCCGAACGCGCGCCGGCCGGCCAGATCGGGGAGTTCTTCCTGCTCGGCGTCGAGCACCTCGCTCTCGGGCTGGACCACGTCTTCTTCCTGCTCACCCTGATCATCGGCGCCCGCGGCGCGCGTGACGTCGTGGTCACCGCCTCCGCCTTCACGGTCGCCCACAGCATCACGTTCCTGCTGGCCGCGATGGGCGTGGTGGCCGTGCCGGCGGCGGTGGTCGAGCCGGTGATCGCCGCCTCGATCGTCGTCGTCGCGGTCGCGAACCTGCTGGGCCGCGACCGGCCGGGCGCCTGGCGGCTGCCCGTCGTCTTCGCCTTCGGCCTGATGCACGGGCTGGGCTTCGCGGGCGCGCTCGACATCCGCGAGAGCGGGTCGTGGGAGCTGCTGCTGTCGCTGCTGAGCTTCAACGTCGGGATCGAGGTGACCCAGCTCGCGATCATCGCCGTGCTCTTCCCGCTGCTGGTGCTGCTGCGGCGGACGGCCGCGGCCCGCTGGACGGTGGCCGCGGTGTCGCTGTCGATCGTGGCGGTCAGCCTGTACTGGTTCCTCGACCGGGTCCCGCTCCCGCTCTGAGCGCCCACAGGCGGCCGGCTCCCCAGGCGAGCAGGGCCAGCACGCCGACCAGCAGGTATTCGATGGCCGGGATCCTGATCGCCTCGTTCGTGCCGGCGAGGTCGCCGCGCAGGGCGTACACGGCGATCAGGGCCGCCCCGTAGCAGCCGGTCAGCGCCCAGCGGGCGGCGCGGGACAGGCCCAGGCCGTGCATCTGGGTGATCACGAAGACGCCGAGGAAGCCGAACAGGAACATCGGCCACAATCCGTCCGGGCCCGAGGTCATGACGGCCACCAGGGTGCCGTGGACCACGACGGCCAGCTCCAGCGTCACCGTCCAGTAGCGGTTGGTGTGCGCCCTGGTGAGGAAGAGGCTGCCTTGGAGCAGCAGCAGGAACATGTAGAAGAAGCCGATCAGGTGGCCGGGCGTGGACTCGGCCGGGTGGTACCAGAAGGTGTAGACCGCCGCCCAGCTGAACAGGTAGCCGTGGTACCGGCGGGCGAAGTCGACGATCTCCCGCCTGATGGGCGCGGGCCGGCCGAGGAACAGGCCGCGCCGCCGGTTCTCCATGATCAGGACGACGACCAGCAGGAGGACGACCGAGCCCTGGGAGCTGTAGATCGACACGTCCTGGGCCAGGCCGTCGTAGAACAGGTGGGTCTGCACGGTGTGCAGGGCGACGAACCCGGCGTTCACCGCCAGCGCGACCATGTTGACCGGGTGGAGACCGGCGGAGTAGCGGCGGACCCGGGTCTGGGCGTGGTGGATGAGCCACCAGAACACGAGCTGGTGGGCGGCGTAACCGGCCCAGGCCGACAGCCTGGTCCACACGGTGGGCTCGGGCAGCTTCCAGTAGTACCAGGACGCGCCCTGGTCGGGCAGCAGCACGACGTCGTCCAGCCACCGGCCCAGGAACCAGATCAGGCCGGTCAGGACGGCGCTCGCGACCACCCCCGCGACGAGTACCGTCTCAGGGCGGATCGCGGCTAACGTTTTCTTTCTACGATGGAATACTTCCACGATAGAAATATAAGGGGTGACATGACGGCCTACGACCTGATGGTCCTCATCCGCCGGCTCAACGTGGAGAGCGACCGGTTCGTGGAGGGCTTCGCGGTCGGGCATCGGCTGCACAGGACCGACATGAACGCCCTGGTGGTCATCCTCGACGCCCACCTCGCCGGCCGGCCGCTCTCGCCCGGCGGGCTGGGGGCCGCGCTGAACCTCTCGGCCCCCGCCACCACCGCCCTCCTCGGCCGGCTGGAGCAGGCCGGGCACGTCGTGCGGCGGCGCGACGAGGGCGACCGCCGCAAGGTCGAGGTCGTCATGAACGAGCAGGCCGTCGAGTTGGCGGGCGCCTTCTTCGCGCCGCTCGTCCGGCGGCTGACCGCGGCGATCGACGCGTTCACCCCGGCCGAGCGCGAGGTCGTCGGCCGGTTTCTCGCGGACGCGATCGAGGCGACCGTGGCGGCCAGGAAGGAGCACGAGGCGTGAGCGCGTCCCGTTCGATCGTGATCACCGGCGGCACCCGCGGCCTCGGCTTCGGCCTCGCCCGCTCGCTGACCGCCCTCGGCCACCGGGTCACCGTGTGCGGCGCCGACCCGGACCGCGTGGCCGCGGCGGGGGCCGAGCTCGGCGTGCCGGCCGTGGTGGCCGACGTCGCCGACCGCGCCCGCCTCCAGGACCTCTGGGACGAGGCCGTACGGCGGCACGGCCGGGTGGACATCTGGGTCAACAACGCCGGGATCTCCCACGACCGCCTCCCGCTGTGGCGGCTGCCCGCCGACGAGGCCCGCGCGGTGACCGAGGTCAACCTGCTGGGCACGGTCAACGGCTGCGCGGTGGCGGTGGCCGGCATGGCGGCGCAGGACGGCGGCGGCCACGTCTGGAACATGGAGGGGCTGGGCGGCGACGGCCGGACGGTGCCCGGACTCGCCGTCTACGGCGCCACCAAGCGGGCCGTGACATACCTGACCAGGGCGCTGGCCAAGGAGGCCCCCGACGGGGTGACGGCGGGCCTGCTCAGCCCCGGCATGGTGATGACCGACCTGCTGACGCACGGCTACTCGGCGGCCGAGCGGGAACGGTCGGCCCGCATCTTCGCCATCCTCGCCGACCCGGTGGAGACGGTGGCGCCGTGGCTGGCCGAACGGGTGGTCAGCCGGGCGCGGAACGGCGCCCACGTCCGCTGGCTGACCCCCGCCAAGATCGCCTACCGCTTCGCCACCCGCCGCCCCTGACCGGGCGCCGGTTCAGCCGTCCTGCCTGCGGACGAGGAAGCCGCCGCGGCCGTCGAACTCCACCGCGTACACCGCGTCGAAGCCGTCGGAGGCGCGCGGCCGGCGCAGCCGTCTGAGCGTGGCGAAGACGCCCACCTCGGGGACCCTGGCCCGGCCCGTCCGCTCGGCGTTGCGCTGGAGCGAGCCCTTGACGTTGGGCGGGAACCAGTAGGCCACCACCCGCGCGCCGTGCTCGCGGCCGGCCACGATGAGCGGCTGCCACTCCTCGGGCGAGGCGTTGGTGTTGTCCACGGCCACGTTCCGGTCCTCCTCCAGCGCCTCGCGGATCAGCCGGAGCTGGCGGTGCTGACGGCGGCGCGCGTTGGGGAAGTCGTCCTTGCTCACGTGCGCGTGCGTGGTGGCCAGGCAGCGCCGGTAGAAGGTGGACTTGCCGGAGGCCTGCAGGCCGATGAGCACGGCCACCTCCCGATCGATCATGGTTCCACCCTATTTGGTCCTGGACAGGCTAACGTCGTTAGCCTAGAGTTCCGGCTAACAGCGTTAGCTCCTAAGGAGGGCGTCATGACCGCGGTGACCGTCAGGCGGGTGGCCGGCCGTTCCGGGTGGGCGGCGCTCGCCGCCTTCTGCCTGGCGTTCCTCGTCTTCGAGGTGGTCAAGCACGGAGGCGCCACGCCGGTCAGCTCGGCGTTGTTCGTGCTGGCGCCGTACGCGACCAGGTTCGGCGGGCCGGCGGTGGCGCACGACCTCGCCCACCGTCCGTGGATCCCGCTGGCCGTGCTGGTCGGCTACTCGGTCTCGCCGCTGGGCTGGGTGCCGGTCTTCACGGCGGGGCTGGCCTGGATGACGTACGTCGCCGTCGCCCGTCTCCTCGGCCACGGCCCGCGGAGCGCGCGTGGCTGAGCTGTCGCCGCGGGCGGGGCAGATCGTCGCGGCGGCGCGGGAGCTGGTCGAGGCGGGCGGGTCGGACGCGCTGACCATGCGCGCGCTGGCCGCCCGGCTGGGGATCCGCGCGCCCTCGCTCTACAAGCACTTTCCCGACAAGTCGGCGGTGGAGGCCGAACTCATCGCCGTCGCCCTCGCCGAACTGGCCGCCGCCCTGGAAGGCGCCGAGCGGGACGGCCGTGGCGGGCTGGCGGTGCTCGGGCGGGCCTACCGGGCGTACGCGCTGGCCCATCCGCATCTGTACCGGCTGATGAGCGCGGGGCCGCTGCCGCGCGACCTGCTGCCCGCCGGGGTGGAGGAGCGGGCGGCGCTGCCGCTGGTCCGGATCGTGCGGGGCGAGGCCGCCGCCCGCGCGGTCTGGGGGCTGGCCCACGGCCTGGTCATGCTCGAACTCGACGGCCGCTTCCCGCCCGGCGCCGACATCGAGGCCGCCTGGGCCGCCGGGATGTCCGCGTTCGCGACGGCGGCCCGCTGAGGGGTCGTACGGGGGTCAGGGGCGGGGGTGGAGGCCGTCCAGGGTGAGGGTGAGGAGGCGGTCGGCGCGGGCCGGGTCGGAGGTGGCCTGGGCGATGCCCGCCGCCAGCTCGACCAGGTCGGCGACCTCGACGTCCGCGCGCACGGCCCCCGCCTCCTGGGCGGGCAGCAGCAGCCGGGTGGCGGCGGCGCGCAACATCGCCCAGCAGTCGACGCCCGCGCCGTCCTGGGTGAGCATCATCCGGGCACCGAGCCCCCGGTCGGTCATGGCGTGCGCGACCAGCGACCGCAGCCAGGCCACCAGCGCCTCGCCGGGCGGCAGCGCCCGGCCCGCCTCCTCCGCCCGCGCGCACAACCGGGTCAGCCGCCCCTCGAACACGGCCGCGAGCAGCGCCTCGCGGGTGGGGAAGTGCCGGTAGAGCGTGCCCGCCCCGACGCCGGCGCGTCTGGCGATCTCGTTGAGCGAGGCGTCCGGCCCCTCCTCGGCGACCACGGCGATGGCCGCCGCCACCAGTTGCTCGTAGTTGCGGCGCGCGTCGGCGCGCATGGCCCGTGCCGGCACTGGACACTCCCGCGGGTTGAAATCGGAGAACGTCTCCGATTATAGTCCCGGACGTAACCGGAGAAGTACTCCGCATAGACGGGACGGTGACCCATGACCGACGACGGACCCCGCCTGGGCAAGGTGGGCCTGTGGACGTTCGCCCTCGACGCCCGCCCCGCCGGAGAGGCGCAGGAGGCCGCGGCCGAGATCGAGGAGCTGGGGTACGGCGCCCTGTGGTTCGGCGAGGGGTTCGGCCGCGACTCGGTGAGCCAGTCGTGGCTGCTGCTCTCGGCGACCAGGCGGATCACGGTGGCCGCCGGCATCGCCAACATCGCCCTGCGCGACCCGATCTCCATGGCCGCCGCCGAACGGGCGCTCAACGAGGCCCACCCCGGCCGGTACGTCCTCGGCCTCGGCGGCCACCGCATCAGCGACGAGCCGATCCAGATGGACGGCTACAAGATCCCCAGCCTGGGCCGGGCGGTGACCACGATGGGCGGCTACCTCGACGCCATGGACGCCGTCCCGCTGGAATCGGCGGCCCCGGCGCACGCGCCGCGCCGCATGCTGGCCGCGCTCGGCCCGAAGATGCTGGGCCTGGCGGCCCGGCGTACGCTCGGCGCCCACACGTACTTCGTGCCCGTCGAGCACACCGCGCGGGCCAGGGAGGCGATGGGCCCCGGGGCGTTGCTGGCCGTCGAGCAGGCCGTCGTGCTGCACCACGACTCGGCCAGGGCCCGCGAGGTGGCCGCGGAGCACGTCTCCTTCTACCGGACGGGGGCGCCCCACCAGGCCGCCAGCCTGCGCAGGCTCGGCTTCGGCGAGGACGAGATCGAGCACGGCAGCGACAGGCTGGTGGACGCGATCGTGGCCCACGGCGACGCGGCGGCGATCGAGAAGCGCGTACGGGCCCACCTCGACGCGGGCGCCGACCACGTGTGCCTCCAGGTCCTCACCGACCGCCCCGGCGACGTGCCCCTCCCCGAATGGCGCGAACTCGCCGCTTTGACGGCCCTGTGACGACCATGCCCCCGGCCCGGACGGCGGGAGAGCCTGTTCGGACGGGGGCGGACCGTCAGGTGATCAACGCGAGGTGATCAGATGATCGAGAGCGAAGTGGTCAGGTGCCTGTATGAGAAGACGTCAGGCCATGGAGGATCGGTAGCGGATCCAGATGTCGCCTCGGCTGTGGCCGGAGAGGCGGAGGACCACCGCGTCGGCGGCGGGCGGTTCGACCGGTTTGTTGTGGACCCGGCCGAGCCCGGGGGAGACCACCTCGTCGGCGCGCACCCGCCAGCCGTGCGGCACCTTCAGGTGCAGGTCGCCGAACCATGAGGTGATCGTCACCTGCACCAGCACCTCGGGATGGGGGCACTCGGCGGCGAGGAAGTCGAGCGTCGCGGTGCCCCAGACGCCCAGCCGGACGTCGATGCGCGGCGGCACCACCCACCGCCCGGCCCGGCTCACCCGCCAGTGCTCGGTGTGCATCCGCAGCACGTCGGAGGAGGCGGGAGCCGGGGAGAGGGCCGGCAGGTCGGCGACGAGGGCGCCGAGCTCGCCGACCGTCCTGGCGGCGTAGGCGCGGTCGATGCGTTCGCGTAACTCGTCGAGGCTGATGCGGCCTTCGGCGACCGCTTGCCGCAGCCTGTCGGCCACCTGGTCGCGGTCGTGGTCGCCGGCCCGGATGTCGGCGTCGTCGGTCATGGCGACCACTCTAAGGATCATCGGGCTCGCGGGCCATGCGCGCGGGTTCAGTCGCTCGCGGTCCGGTAGCCGGTGGCGCGGAACAGGAACGACGCCCACGACCGGTAGGGCCGCCACGCCTCGGCGAGCTTGCGGTAGGCGGCCGCGGGGGCGTCCTCGGGCAGCCCGTACGCCTCGCGCAGGATGCCGAACAGCCGGGGTTCGTCGCCGGGGAACGCGTCGGGCGCGCCGGCTCCGCGGATCAGGATCAGCCCGGCCGAGAACGGCCCCACGCCGGGCAGCGCGCGCAGTTCGGCCAGGGCGTCCTCGGGGGTGAGCGAGCGCAGGTGCTCGGTGGTGAGCACGCCGTCGAGCGCCGCCCGCGCCAGGCCGCGCAGCCACTCCTCCTTCTGCGCGGGCAGGCCGAGACCGCCCGCGTCCACCAGGCTCACGGGCGGCGGGAACGCCTGGTACGCCTGCCCGTCCACGGTGACGGCGGCGCCGTACCGGTCGGCGATGCGCTGCTTGACGCGCGCGGCGACGAGCATCGACGAGCGCTGCACGATCACCGCCCAGCAGGCCGCCTCCCACGGGCTCCAGAAGCACACCGGCCGCAGCCCCGGGCGGTCCCGCTGCACGTCGCCGAGTACCGGGTCGGCCGTGCCGAGTTCGGCGAAGCCGGTGGCGTCCACGTCGAGGGAGAGGATGCGCGCGATCTCGCCGCGGATCGCGGGGCCGGGTGCCCGGGTGGTGGTGACGGCGACGCCGCCGGGGGCGGCGGTGACGCTCACCCCGATCGGCAGCCAGTCGGACTCGGCGCAGTAGGCGAAGCGCAGCGTCCGGCCGTCGGAGGGGAGCGCGCTGGTGGCCGGCCAGTCCTCGACGAAGCGCAGCGCGGCGCCGAAGTCGAACGGGCCCTTCGCGGTGAGCGTGAATCCGTGCGTGGTCATGGGCCGTATGGTAGGCGCCGCGGCGGCATGGTCCCTGGTGGGGCCGGGCCTTCGCATCACGGGGCCCGATGGGGGCAGCGGGCGGGGATGAAGAAGTTCATGAAGATCTTCGTGGCGCGCTGGCTGGCCCGTACCCCCTGGGGGCTGGCGATCCTGGCCGCCGCCTACCTGCTCGGACGGCGGAGGAGGCAGGCCGGGCGGCCCGCCGGACGGCCGACCGGCCGCCGGCGGGCGCGCCGCGAGCCCGTCCACCACCGCCGCTAGTCCCGGACGGGGGCGGGACGCCGGCGGTCGCCCACCGCGGCCGCCGGCCGTCTGTCCCAGGTGCGGTAGAGGACGGACCGGGCGGCCACCACCACGCAGAACACGCCGAGCAGCAGCCCCCACGTCACGTCCGAGAAGAAGTGCATGCCGCGGTAGAGCCGGGAGAAGGCGACGATCAGCGGGGCGGCGATCCCGATCGTCCAGATCACCACCTGCAGGGCCCGGTTGCGCACGTGCGTCGTCAGCACCAGCGCCAGCCCGCAGTAGAACGCGACGGCGGCGCTGACGTGCCCCGAGGGGAAGCTGGAGGTGGGCGGCGCGGGGTCGAGGTGGGGCACCGGCGGACGGCTGCGGCCGACGGGCTCGGTGGTGGCCAGGAAGACCAGCGACTGGCCCCAGACCGCCGCGATCATGAAGATCGACTCCCGCCAGCGCTTGTAGACCAGCCGGAACAGGACCACCGCCACCGCCGTGAACGCCACGACGTAGGGCGTGTCCGACAGGCTGGTGCCGTAGTCGGTGAGCGTGTTCCACAGCGACGTGCGGATGGAGGCGAAGCCCTTGCTCACGGCCACGTCGCCGGGCTGGGGGACGCCGACGATGAGCAGCCCCATGCCGTACGTGACGGCGCCCATCAGCACCAGAGGTAACACCAGCGTCAACGCGTAGTACCGGACATGCTCAGCTTTGCTCATCGGGCACCTTCACCGGTTCGGGTTCCATACCTTCGGTCAGCGGCGCGGTGGGCCGGCGGCCCGTGTCGCGCCGCCACGTCTCGAACGCCGCCGCGGTCGCGGCGATCACCGCCACGCCCAGCACGACCCCCGCCACGACGTCGCTCACCCAGTGCACGCCGAGGGCGATCCTGGTGAAGCCCACCGAGACCACCACGAAACAGGCCAGCACCCAGGCCAGCCGGCGCCCCCAGCGGGGCAGCATCGGCAGCAGGAGCAGGGTGACGACCCCAGCCCCGAGCGTCACGTTGACCGCGTGGCCGGAGGGGAAGGAGTCGCCGGGCGCGAGCGCCACGGGGTCGGGCAGGTGCGGGCGCACCCGTGCGACGAGGATCTTGAGGCCGAGCCCGATCAGGCCGCCCGCGGTCACGGTCGTGATCGCCCACAGGGCCAGCCTTCGCCTGCCGTGCGCCAGCAGCCAGATCGTGAACGCCGCCACCGCGACGCGCCACGGCCACGGCCCGAACAGGTCGGTCCAGACGATGAGCACCCTGGTCACGCCGGGATGGGCGAGCGCGTACTCGTGCAGTTCGTGGGCCACCCCGGCGTCCAGCCGGTTGAGCGGCATCTTGGCCACGACGAGCAGCAGGGAGAACGGGATCATGATGAGCGCGACGGCGAACGCCGCGACCGTCATCCGTGGTCCCAGCCGGTCGAGCAGGAATGTCTTCATCAGAACCTCCGCGATCTCCGCAGCTCCGGCGGCCGGCCGTCGGGGTCGACGGCGAACCGGTAGAGCGGCATGGCCATCGCCCTGCGCACCCGGGACAGCGTGGGGGCCGGGTGGGGGCGTAACCGGCCGGACGGGCGCGGGCCCCGGCAGCCGCCCGAGTGCCACGCCTCCAGCCGGGCCGCCGACTCGGCGAACGCGTCGAAGGCGGCGACCGGGTCGCACAGCTCGTCCCGGCCGGACTCCGACTCCTCGTCCAGGTGCTCGGCCATGAGCGTCAGCCGCAGGTCGCGGGCGAAGCGCAGGGCGCCGTGCGGCGGCCTCGGGTCCTCCCGCTCGTCCAGGACGGCGCAGCTCAGCTCCGAGTCGTAGGTCCACGAGCGCAGGTTGACGTTGTCCGACCCGACCGAGGCCCACACGTCGTCCACCACGCACACCTTGGCGTGCACGTAGACGGGGGTGCCCTGGTGGTTCTCCAGGTCGTAGATCGCGACCCGGTCGCCGCCGGCCCGCATCAGCCGGTCCAGCGCCTCGACCCGGCCGATCAGGCTCGCCGGGCCGGCCAGCCAGCCGTCCTGGTCGGGGTGGCGCGGCACCACGATGATCATGCGCAGCTCCGGCTCGCGCTCCAGCGCCCGGGCGAACGGCTCGATCACGTCCGTGGACCACAGGTACTGGTCCTCCAGGTACACCAGCGACCGGGCCCTGCCGAGCACCTTGTGGTAGGCGTGCGCGATGCTGCGCTCGCCGTCCGGCGCGAACGGGTACGCGCTGTGCCGGGCGGGGTAGGTGCGCAGGAGCTGCACGTGGTGGGTGCCCGCCCGCGGGGGCGGCGGTCCCGGCTCGGGCAGCGGGGGAGCGTCGTCCAGCTTGCTGAAGTGGTCGCGCAGGCGGCGCAGCGGGTCCCTGGTCTCGGGGGCCGGGTCCTCCCAGCGTTCGCAGAAGGTCTTCTCCACCTCGGCGACCGCCGGGCCGTGGATGGCGAGCTGGATGTCGTGCCAGGGCGGGCGGGGGCCGTACACGTCGGGCATCGGGCAGGACTGCGGGTCGCCCAGGTGCTCGGCGTCGTCGCGGCGGCTGTGGCACAGGTCGATGCCGCCGACGAAGGCCACGTCCGCCGTGGGGTCGCCGTCGTGGCGGATGATGACGAACTTCTGGTGGTGCGAGCCGCCCGGCTTGGTCCGGGTGTCCAGCAGCGCCTGCCCGTGCGCGTTCTCGATCTTCTCGCCCAGGTGCCGGTTCTCGGCCGCGCTGAACCGCAGGCGGTCCAGGTGCGAGCGCCAGATGAGGCCCCTGACGACGGCGCCGCGCTCGGCCGCGGCCCCGAGGGCGGCGCTCACCGTGGGGCCGTCGTCGGTCAGCCGCTCGTCGGGGTCGCCCCGCCAGTCGGCGAACAGCAGCAGGTCGTCCTTGCGCAGCGCTTCCAGACAGGTCTTCAGCTCCGCGAAGTACGTGGCGCCGTGGATCAGCGGCCGTACGTCGTTGCCGCTGGACCACGCGTCGAGGCCGGTCGCCCGGTTGTCGCGTTCCTCCTCGGTGAGGAACCAGTCCTGGATGCGCATTCGGCCACCGCTACCCGTACGAAACCCATTAATAACCCGGTAAAGGCCGGGTAGTGAGGGAGGAGTGTCCCCCACTATCGCGGTTGTCGCACATCAGAAGAAGATCCTCGGCGCCGGGCTGGACCGGCTGCGCGTGCTGCTCACCGAGCGGGACGTCGGCGAGCTGATCTGGCACGAGGTGCCCAAGAGCAAGAAGGCGCCCAAGAAGGTGCGCAAGGCGCTCAAGGCGGGCGCGGACCTGGTGTTCGTCTGGGGCGGTGACGGCATGGTGCAGCGCTGCGCCGACGCCATGGCCGGCTCCGGCGTGCCGATGGCGATCCTGCCCGCCGGGACGGCCAACCTGTTCGCCGGCAACCTGGGCATCCCGACCGACCTGGAGGAGTCCGTACGGATCGGCTTCGAGGGCCGCCGTGCCGAGCTGGACCTCGGGGTGCTCAACGGCGAGCACTTCGCCGTCATGGCCGGGGCCGGGTTCGAGGCCGAGATGATCGCCGAGGCCGACGGCAAGGCCAAGCGGAAGTTCGGCAAGCTGAGCTACGTCAAGGCCGCCGTCCGGCACGTCGGCGGGCCCCTGGTGCCGATGACGGTCAAGGTCGACGGGGCCACCTGGTTCGAGGGGGAGGCGAGCTGCCTGCTGCTCGGCAACGTGGGCACGCTCGCCGGCGGGGTCGAGGCGTTCGACGACGCCCGGCCCGACGACGGCTGGCTGGAGGTCGGGCTGTCCACGGCCAAGGGGCCGATCCAGTGGGCCCGGGTGATGGGCAAGATGGCCGCCGGACGGTCGGAGGACTCGCCGTTCGTGCGCATCACCCGGGCGCGCAAGGTGACGGCCCGGTTCGGGTCGCCGATGACGTACGAGCTGGACGGCGGCGACCGCGAGGCCACCACCAAGATCAAGGCGAAGGTGGTCCCGGGCGCGCTGACCGTCTGCCTGCCGTCCTAGCCGGCGCGGGCGGCGTCCATGACCCGCCCGGCGTCGCGCTCGAAGGAGGCGCGGGCGCCGAGCGTCAGGAGGCCGCCCACGATCATGGGGACGACCAGCAGGTACATGCCGCCGATCAGCGAGCCGAACCGGTCGGAGGCGATGCCGACGACGAGCGAGCCGAACGCCCCTGCCGCCGTGATGAGCAGTTGCAGGACGGCGAAGCCGAGACCGCGCGCGGCGGCCGGGACGACGTCGGCCACGCAGGCCGTCATGTTCGGGATCGCGATCGACATCAGCGAGCAGGCCAGCAGGACCAGCGCGGTCATCGGGCCGATCGAGTCCATGGCCAGCGCCCCGGCCAGGACGGCCGCGCCCGCCGTGATGCCGCCGCCGCCGGCCAGCAGCCTGCCGCCCTTGCGGGTGCCGTGCCACCTGCGGCCCAGCCAGGAGCCGACCAGGGTGCCGGCCAGCGTCCCGGCGATGGTGATCAGGCCGCTCAGCGAGCCGGCGGCGCCGACGCCGACGCCGTACTCGCGGACCATGAGCGTGGGCAGCCAGTAGAAGATCCCGGCCAGGCCGAGGGTGAGCAGGC
The DNA here is from genome assembly GCF_044465525.1 of Nonomuraea sp. NPDC049646. Taxonomy (NCBI): domain Bacteria; kingdom Bacillati; phylum Actinomycetota; class Actinomycetes; order Streptosporangiales; family Streptosporangiaceae; genus Nonomuraea; species Nonomuraea sp. NPDC049646. The sequence continues at coordinate 224,541 of NZ_JBITLU010000011.1, forward strand.
CCAGCCCGACGCAGACGTACAGCAGCGTCGGGATGCGGATGACCTGCCCGAACTGCTGCCAGAAGGGCGCCTTGGGCGGGGTGGCCCGCTCGGCCGGCTCCGCGGTTTCGGCGGGGGCTCCGGCGACCATCCGGTCCAGGTCGCCGCGACCCGGCTCGCGCAGGAACCAGACGAGGACCGCCGTGAGCACGCCGGGCACCACCATCACCAGGAACGCGGTCCGCCAGGAGAACACCTCGGCCAGCACGCCGCCCAGCAGCGTGCCGATGCCGCCGAGGTAGGTCGTGACGCGGGTCAGCCCGTACGCCTTGGCCCGGCTGACCGGCGGGTAGTAGTCGGCGAGCAGGCTGCCGGCGGCCGGGTTGTCGATGTTCTCGGCCGCCGCGAGCAGCACCCGCATCAGGTAGAACATCACGAAGCCGGTGGCCAGGCCCGAGCCGAGCGTGGCGACGGCCCACAGCAGGACGACCACCGCGATGATCCGCGTCCGGCTGAACCGGTCGGCCAGGAAGCCCGCGGGCAGGGAGACGATCGCGGCGGCCAGCGCCGCGGCGGTCGGGATGGAGCCCGCGGCGGTGTCGCTGAAGCCCCATTCCTTCTGGACGAGCGGCAGCACCCCCGACAGCAGGTTGTACTCCATGCGGTCCACGAGCCCGACGAAGAAGAGCACGACCAGCGGCGCCCAGCCGAACGGCGCCCTGGTCCCCGCGTCGATGACGCCGGCACGCGGCGAACCCAACGTCCTGACCATGCTCACCCTTCCCGTAGGAAAATCTAGAATTCTGTTCTAGGCGAACGTTCTAGCCAGAGTGGCAGAAGTCACACGATTCGTAAATGGGCGGTTTCTGGGAAATTTCGCAGTTTGGGGCTCATGTACGGTGATCGCATGAATGCTGGGCAGGTCACGGGCGCCATGCTGGTCGCCGGCACCACCTCCGACGCGGGCAAGAGCGTGGTGACCGCCGGGATCTGCCGCTGGCTGGCCCGCCAGGGCGTGCGCGTGGCGCCCTTCAAGGCCCAGAACATGTCGCTCAACTCCTACGTCACCGCCGGCGGCGCCGAGATCGGCCGCGCCCAGGCCATGCAGGCCCAGGCCGCCGGGCTGGAACCGGTCGCCGACATGAACCCCGTCCTGCTCAAGCCGGGCAGCGACCGCCGCAGCCAGGTCGTGCTCCTGGGCGAGCCCGTCGCCGACGTGGACGCCATGGAGTACGGCGCGCTGAAGGACCTCCTGCGGGCCACCGCCCTGGCGTCCCTGGACCGGCTGCGCGCCCAGTACGACGTGGTGATCTGCGAGGGCGCCGGCAGCCCCGCGGAGATCAACCTGCGCCGCGGCGACATCGCGAACATGGGCCTGGCCAGGGCCGCCGGGCTGCCCGTCGTCGTGGTCGGCGACATCGACAGGGGCGGCGTGTTCGCCGCCTTCCACGGCACGGTCGCCCTGCTGGACGCGGCCGACCAGGCCCTCGTGTCGGGGTTCGTGGTGAACAAGTTCCGGGGCGCCCGCGAGCTGCTCGAACCCGGCCTCGACATGCTCAGGAAGCTCACCGGCCGGTCGGTGTACGGCGTGCTGCCCTGGCTCGACGGCCTCTGGCTGGACGTCGAGGACTCCCTCGCGCTGGACAACCGCCGGGTCGCGACCGGCCGGCCGCTGGGCAGGCAGACGTTGCGCGTGGCGGTCGTCCGGCTGCCCCGGATCTCCAACTTCACCGACCTGGACGCCCTGGCCGCCGAGCCCGGCGTGGTCGTGCGCTTCGTGACCGACCCGGTCGAGCTGGACGACGCCGACCTGGTGGTGCTGCCGGGCTCGCGGGCCACGGTCGAGGACCTGGCCTGGCTGCGGCGCACCGGCCTGGCCGACGCCCTGCTCGCGCGGCGCGGGCCCGTCCTCGGGATCTGCGGCGGGTTCCAGATGCTCGGCCGGGAGATCGTGGACGAGGTCGAGTCGCGGGCGGGCCGGGTGGACGGGCTCGGGCTGCTGCCGGTGCGCGTCGAGTTCGCGCCCGACAAGCGGCTCGCCCGGCCGGTCGGGCACGCCTACGGGCAGCCGGTCAGCGCGTACGAGATCCACCACGGACGCGCGACGGTCGAGGGCGGCGAGCCCTTCCTGGACGGCTGCCGCGCCGGCGACGTGTGGGGCACCACCTGGCACGGCGCCCTGGAGAACGACGCCTTCCGCCGGGCCTTCCTGGCCGACGTGGCCGAACGCGCCGGGCGCGCCTTCGTCCCCGCCCCTGACACCGACTTCGGCCGCCTGCGCGAGGCCCGCCTCGACGCCCTCGGCGACCTGGTCGAGCAGCACCTGGACACCGACGCCCTGCTCGGCCTGCTGCGCGACGGCCCCGCCCCCGTGCCCTACCTGCCGCCGGGCGCCCCCTCGGCCTGATCGCGCCGGGCACGCTCGCCCTGGGCGGTGATCCAGGCGTCGATCTCCTCCCAGTGGGAGTACAGCCAGCGGACCTGGCTCTTCCGGTCGTCCCTGGGCACCTCGGCCGCCGGCACCCGCCACCACCTGGCCGTGATCCGCGCCGCGTACGGCAGCCTGCGCCACACGTCGCCGATCGTGACCAGGTCGTCCAGGCCGGTGTGCGCGACGAAGACCACGTCGGCCTCCGGGCAGGCGGTGATCGCGGCGATGGCCCCGTTCGGCCGGGGCGGCAGCAGGTGCGTCATGCCGCGCGCCCGCTCCGCCTCCTCGGCCAGCCCCTTGTCCTCCAGCCGGCGGATCGCCAGCCGCCGCCGGCGCGGGGTGAAGTTGCCGCCCTCGGGGAAGATCACCAGCGCGTCGCGGTCGTCCATGGTCGCCGACAGCCGCCGGATCTCCTCGATCACCCGCTCGCGGCCGGACCGCCGCGGCACGAAGGCGTTCGGCAGGCGGTTGACCACGACGTCGAGCGACGGGTCGTACTGGAGGGCGGCCTTCATGACGATCCGCGGGTGCCGCCCGTACACCGCCAGCAGGTGGTAGATCAGCAGGAAGGAGTCGCCGGGCCCGGCGTGCCGGGAGAGCACCACGACCGGGCGGCTCAGCCGGGCGGCGCGCTCCTGCGGGGTCGGCGCGGGCTCCTCGACGTCCACGGTCAGCCGGAAGATGCGCACCGCCGCGGCGTACACCTTGGCCAGGAACCAGCGGATCAGCGCGTAGTGCCGCTCCTGGCGCCGGGCCCGCCCGAACGCCCCCGACAGCCACAGCCCGAGGCACGCGATGAGCACCGCCGACTCCAGCGTCAGCCAGGCCGCGGCGAACCAGACGAACCGCAACCCCCTGCGCTGCGGCGGCGGCAGCCGCAAGGACGCCCCGAACGTGACCAGCAGCCACAACGGCAACGTCACCAGCACCACCACGGTGACCGCGATGACGAGCGGAGCCAGCACGATCCGGCGCACGATGCGCGGTGGGATCAACGGCGCCTCCCTGAGGTCGGCCTTCCCCGAGGTCCTACCTTCATCCTCCTCTTGTCCGCAGGTAGCGGGAAGAAGCCTGGTACGCCCGCTCGATGTAGGTGGAGATCTGGGACAGGTCGCGGTAGCGCAGGGTGGACAGCGGCGCGGCGACCCCGGCGGGCAGCACGTGCACCTCCACCCCCGGCGGCAACGTGGCCATCTCCTCGGCGAACCGGTAGCGGCGGGCGATCTCGAACGCCACCATCCCCACCTCCCAGAACCGCCGGGGCGCGGTCAGCGGGCGCTCGATCCGGCCGACGTGCAGCACGTAGACCCGCCTGGCCCCGAGCTGCACGGCCCGGCCGACGGGGATGCTGTGCACCAGCCCGCCGTCGAAGAAGTGCTCCCCGCCGATCTTCACGGGCGGCAGCAGCCCCGGCACCGCGCACGACGCCAGCACCGCGTCCACCAGCGGCCCGCTGGCGAACCAGTGGGCCGCGGCCCGCTCGACCGAGGCCGCCACGCACTGGAACGGCACCGCCAGCTCCTCGATCAGCTCCGTGCGCACCGTCCCGGCCAGCACCTCCCGCAGGGGACCGTTGGGATGCAGGTGGGTGCCGGTCCTGGCGAGGGTGGACAGCCGCGTCACCCACGACCCGGCGAACGCCGTGCGCACGACGTCGGAGCGCCACAACGAGGTCAGCCGGTCGACCGCCCGCGCGGGGTCGGCGGCGATGAGCGCGCCGTTGAGCGCGCCCACCGACGTGCCGACGACCACGTCGGGCCGGATGCCGAAGTCGTCGAGCGCCTGGAGCATGCCCACCTCGTGAGCCCCCAGCACGCCACCGCCACCGAGCACGAACGCCGTCTCCACGTTCCTCACCCTGCCCAATTCAGGCTGCCCATCGCACGCGGCCCATTCTCGTTGCCGTGTCCCGGAAGGGAACCGGCCGGGACGCTGCCGACTTCGGCCAGTGACCCCGGCGCCGCCCCGGCGGGACGATTCCGGCATGACAGCAGTGGTACAGGCCGAAGGGCTGACCAAGTACTACGGCGGGCGGCGCGGGCTCGAAGACCTCACGCTGGAGATCCGGCCCGGCGAGATCTTCGGCTACCTCGGGCCCAACGGCGCCGGCAAGACCACCACGATCAGGTTGCTCCTCGACGTGATCAGGCCCACCCGCGGCACGGTCCGCGTGCTCGGCCACGACCCGCGCGCCGCCGCCACCCGCGCCCGCATCGGCTACCTGCCCGGCGAGCTGGCGCTCGAAGGCCGCGACCGGGCCCGCGACTACCTGGGCTTCCTCGGCCGCGTGCGCGGCGGGGTGCCGGGCAGCCGCATCGAGGAACTGGCCGAACGGTTCGACGCCGACCTGTCGGTGCCGATGCGCAAGCTCTCCAAGGGCAACAAGCAGAAGGTCGGGCTGATCCAGGCGTTCATGCACGAGCCGGAGTTCCTCATCCTCGACGAGCCGACCAGCGGGCTCGACCCGCTCGTCCAGCAGGAGTTCCTGGCCATGGTCCGGGAGGTGCGGGCGTCCGGCCGGACCGTGCTCATGTCCTCGCACGTGCTGGCCGAGGTGGAGAGCGTCTCCGACCGGGTCGGCATCGTCCGCGCGGGCCGCCTGGTGACCGTGGAGAACGTGGCCGCGCTGCGCGAGAAGGCCGTACGCCGGATGGAGCTGCACTTCGACGCCCCGGTGCCGGCGTCGGCGTTCGAGGGCCTGCCGGGGGTGCGCGACCTGCGCGTGGAGGGCGCCAGCGTCCGGTGCACGATCGACGGCCGCCCGGACGCCCTGGTCAAGGCCGCCGCCCGGTTCACCGTCGTGCACCTGGTCAGCGCGGAGCCCGACCTGGAAGAGATCTTCCTGACCTACTACAGCGAGGAGGACCGGCACCATGATCACCAAGAGTCTGCGTGACCACCGCCGGGCCCTGATCTGGTGGACCGTCGGCATCAGCGCGTTCATGGCCCTCTACATCAGCATCTTCCGCAGCGTCAGCCAGGACCCGGAGACGTTCAACCAGCAGGCCCTGGCCAAGTACCCCGGTCCGCTCAGGGACCTCATGGGCGGCATGCCCGACCTGGCCCTCGGCGTCAACTTCCTGCAGACGGTCGTCTACCAGCTCTTCGTCCCGATGCTGTTCGTCGTGCTCGCCACCATGCTGGCCAACCGGGCGATCGCCCAGCCGGAGGAGGCCGGGACGCTGGAGCTCGTCGTCACGCTGCCGGTGGACCGCAAGCGGCTGGTGCTCCAGCGGTTCTGCGCGCTGGCGCTGGCTCTGCTGGCGGTGTTCGCCGTGACGCTGGCCGTGGCCTGGACGGCCGCGTCCGGGGCGGAGCTGGGGGTGCCGTTCGACCGCGTCCTGGCCGCGCACGCCGGGGTGCTGCTGCTCGCGCTGTTCTTCGGGACCGTGGCCCTGACCGTGGGCGCGGTGACCGGGCGCAGGGTGATCGCCTCGGCCGTGGTCGGCGTGTGGGTGGCGGCCGGGTACATCGTCGTCACACTCGGCCGCGGCGTGGCGGCCATCGCCTGGCTGAAGTGGCTGTCGCCGTTCCACTACTACGCCGAGGGCCGGCCGCTCTATGAGGGCCTGCCGGTCGGGGACTACCTTGTGCTGGCGGGAGCGACAGCAGTGCTCGCGCTCACCGCGATCCTGTCCTTCGACAGGCGTGACGTAGGAGTGTGATGGTGCTCTCCAGGATGCCCGCCGACCTGCTCGGCGGGCATCGCCAGGTGCTGGCCGGGGCGGCCGCCGGGCGTCCGCCCTCGCGGGCGGCGCTCGACGCCTGCCGCGCCGACGGCACGCGCGCCGCCGAGCAGGGCGTCCCGCTGCGGGCGCTGGTCGACGGCGCGCTCGCCGCCGCCGAGGGGCTGCCGGACGTGCTGCCCGCGCTGCGCAGGGCCGTCTCGGCGCTCATGGAGGGGTACGAGCTGGCCCAGCTCGCCGCCCTCAGGGGCGAGGAGACGGCCCGCAGGGAGTTCGTGGACGACCTGCTCCAGGGACGGGCCGAGCGGCTGGCCGAACGGGCCGAGCACTTCGGACTGCGGCTGGCCGAGTCGTACGTGGTGGCCGCCGCCCGCGGGCTGCGCGACGGGGACCAGGACCGCATCGAGCGCGATCTGATCGCGCGGTTCGGCTCGCACAACGTGCTGGTGGCGGTGCGCGAGGGGCTGCTGGTGTGCGTCGTGCCCGCCACGCTGCCCGCCGCCGTGGGGGAGTTCACCCATCACGTACGCGCCCGCTTCCCGGCCGGGTGGCGGGTCGGCGTGGGACGGCCGCACCGCGGGCCGGGCGGCGTCGTCACCTCCTTCAGGGAGGCGGCCGGGGCGCTGGAGCTGGCCGACGCGCTGCGGCTCACGCTCGACGTGGTCAAGGCCGCCGACCTGCTGGTCTTCCCCGTGCTGCTGCGCGACCGCGGCGCGATCGAGGACCTGGTGACCAGCGTGCTGAGCCCGCTGCTGCACGCCAGGGGCGGCCACGAGCCGCTGGTCGAGACGCTGGAGGCGGTCTTCGCCGCGCACGGCAACCAGGCGGCGGCCGCCCGCAGGCTGCGGATCAGCCCGCGGGCGGTGACGTACCGGCTGGAACGCATCCGCCGGCTGACCGGCTTCTCGCCCGACGACCCCACCCAGCGCTTCACCCTGGAGACCGCGGTCCTGGGCGCGCGGCTGCTGGACTGGCCGTGGGATCAGTCGTGAAGGGCGAGCCGCAGCCCGAACCCGACGATGACCACGCCGGTCACCCGGTCGAGGATCCGCCGTACGCGGGCCGACCGCAGGACGTCGCTCATCAGCGAGGCGAAGCCGATCAGCACCGCGCTCCACGCCAGCCCCTCGGCCGCGTGCACCCCGGCCAGCAGCAGCCCCATCGCCGCGTGCGGCGCGCCGGCCGGGATGAAGTGCGGCAACATCGCCACGTAGAACGCGCCCACCTTGGGGTTGAGCAGGTTCGTGAGCAGGCCGCGCCGGAACCCCTTGCCGAACCCGAACGCCCGCTGCCCGTCCTCCTCCTCGCCGGCCCGCGCCCTGGCAAGGAGCATGCGCACCCCCATCCACACCAGGTACGCCGCCCCCGCCCAGCGCAGGACGTCGTAGGCGAACCGCGAGGCCGCCAGCAGCGCCGACAGCCCCGCCGCGGTGAGCACGCCCCAGACCAGCGTGCCGAGCTGGATGCCCAGCACCACCCCCCAGGCCGCCCGCCTGCCGGTGAGCAGCGACGTGCGCAGGGTGAGAGCCGTGTCGAGCCCCGGCGTGATCGTCAGGAGCGCGACGACGGCAGCGAACGACCAGACTGCCGCATTGATGTCCACAAGGGGCGAGCGTAGCGCTAAGGAATCAACAGCAATTTTCCGGTCGTACGGCGGGCGGCGAGGTCCTCGTGGGCTCGTCGCGCCTCGGCCAGCGGGTAGCGCTCGGACACATTGATCCTGAGCTGCCCCGAGGAGATCCAGCCGAACAGGTCGGCGGCCCGCCAGAGCAGCTCCTCGCGCTCGGCGACGTAATGGACGAGCGTGGGCCTGGTCAGGAAGAGCGAGCCGGCGCGGTTGAGCGCCTGCGGGTCGATCGGCGGGACCGGGCCGCTGGCCGCGCCGTAGAGCGCCATGAGCCCGCGCGGGCGCAGCGCCTCCAGGCCGCCGTCGAACGTCGTCTTCCCGACGCCGTCGTAGACGACGTGGATCCGGCCGCGCAACGCGTCGGCGAACTCGTCGTAGCCCAGCACCTCGTCGGCCCCGGCCGCGCGGGCCAGCTTCTCCTTCTCCGGCGTGGAGACCGTGCTGTAGACCTTGGCGCCGCGCAGCTTGGCGACCTGGATCAGCAGCTGGCCCATGCCGCCCGCGCCGGCGTGCACCAGCACCTGGTCGCCCTCCTTGACGTCGTACGTCGAGTGGGTGAGGTAGTGGGCGGTCATGCCCTGGAGCATCGCCGCCGCCGCCAGCTCGGCGGACACGCCGTCGGGCACCGGCACCAGCCGGTCGGCCGGCACCACCGCCTTCTCCGCGTAACTCCCCAGCACGCCGGCCCAGGCGACGGTGTCGCCGACGGCCGGCCCCTCGACCCCCGGGCCGACGGCCGAGACCACGCCGGCCCCCTCGGACCCGATCGGGGTCGGCAGCGAGAGCGGGTAGGCGCCGGAACGGTGGTAGATGTCGATGAAGTTGACGCCGCTGGCCGCGACGTCGACCACGACCTCCCCGTCACCCGGCGCCGGATCGGGACGCTCGACGTATTCGAGAACCTCTGGACCGCCCTGGGCGGAGACGATGATGGCATGCATCCCCCCAGTCAACTCCGCCCGAGCCACCCCCCGCCACCCCACCCCACCACCGAGGAGCCTCAGTGAGGCCGTAGTGCGGGCCGCTCAGCACCCGCCCCTGGCCGCCCTGGCCGGAGACGATGTCGGCCCGCACTCCCTCGGTCAACTCGGCCCCGGCGGCCCATCGCCGCCCTGCCCCCACCGCGCCGCCGGAGGCTCTGGCGGATCGGCAGCACCTGCCGCGGTCGCGAGGGGCGCACCGCCCGCAGCTCACCGGCGGTAGGCGGCCCGCGGCTCACCGGGGCGGGCGTGGCCGTCACCGGATGCGGCCGTCACTGCCCGGAAGCGGCCGTCACTGCCCGGATGCGGCCGTCACTGGCGGGGTGTGGCTGTCGCTGGGGCCGGCCGCTACTGGGCGGGTGTGGCTGTCACCGGATGGGGGCGTCGCTGGTCGGGGTGGGGAGGAGGCGGGCCAGGGCGCCGGCTTCCAGGGCCACCCAGATTGCTCCGTCGGCCCCGACCGTCAGCCCGTGCGGCTCATTGCTTCCGGCGGGGCCCGGCTCGCCCTGCCCGGCGGGTGCGGACGGCGGCGCCGGCACCGAGGGCAGCGGGTGCTCCTCGATCGTGCCCTCGACCGTGATGCGGCCCAGACGCCCGGCGGCCCACTCGGTGAACCAGAGCGCGCCGTCGGGACCGGCCACGATGGCGTGCGGACGGCAGGCCCGATCGGGCAGCGGGAACTCGGTGATCTTCCCTGCCGGATCGATCCGGCCGACCTGCCCCGCGCCGATCTCCACGAACCACACCGCCCCGTCGGGCCCGAGCGTGATGCCCACGGGGGCGGCGCCCTCGGTGGGCAGCGGATGCACGGTGACCTCCCCGGACAGCGAGATCCGGCCGACGGCGTGGCCCTGGTTGATCGAGAACCACAGCGCGTCGTCGCCGCCCACCGTGATGAAGGCGGGCATGCCGCCCTCCACCGGCACGTTGAAGTCGGACCGCTCGCCGTCGGCGCCGATGCGCCCGATGCGCCCGCTGCCCATCTGGGTGAACCACATCGCCCCGTCGGGCCCGGCCACGATCCCGTACGGCGAGTCGGCCGAGTACGCGGTGACCTGGCCGTCATCGGTGATGCGGCAGACCCGGCCGCCCTTGCCCTCGGTGAACCACATCGCGCCGTCGTGGCCGGGCACGATCACGCCGGGCTGCCCGTCGGCCGGGTCGAGCTGGTGGATCACCGGCTCGTGCCCCGGCACCAGCCTGCCGACCCGGCCCTGGTGGACGAGCGTGAACCAGAGCGCGCCGTCGGCGGCGGTGGCCACGCCGTAGGGCGAGCCCGCGGAAATCATGGTCAACATATGTGTCCCCCTGTCAGTCGGATCTCGGTGCCGGTGAAACGGCGCCTCAGCGCCCGGTCGTGCGTGACCATGACCACCGCCCCCTGATAGGCGGCGAGCGCGTGGTCGAGCTCGTCGGCCAGGACGGGCGACAGATGGTTGGTCGGCTCGTCGAGCAGCAGCAGGTCGTGCTCGCCGATGAGCAGCCTGGCCAGCGACAGCCGGCGTCGCTGGCCGACCGAGAGCTCGCCCACCCGCCGGTCGAGCGCGTGCTCGGGGAAGAGGCCGGTGTCCAGCAGGGCCGCGCGCCGCTCGTCGGCGTAGCCGTCGTGCCCGAACGCGGCGAGCACGGCCAGGCCGGGGTCGAGGTCGTCGTCCTGGGCGAGGTGGCCGGCCCGGCGCCCGGCGCGCTCGGCCAGGACCCGCAGCAGCGTGGACTTGCCCGCCCCGTTGGGCCCGCTCACCAGCACCCGCTCGCCCGGCCGGACGGTCAGCGACCCGACGTGGAGCCGGTCGCCGACGTGCACGTCACGCAGCTCCACCAGCGGCGCGGGCGCGGCCGGACCGTCGGCCGCCGGAGCGGGGGCGGGAGCGCGGAAGGCGGCCCGGAAGCGCAGCGGCGTCGGCGGACGGGGGACCGGGTCGTCCTCCAGGCGGCGCAGCCGCTCGTGGGCGTTGCGCACGCGGGTGGCCACCGAGCTCTGGACCCGGCCCGCGTTGCGGTCGTAGGCCATCTTGTTGTTGTCCCTCATGGCCCGCCCGGCCGCCACGCGGTGGGCGGTGGTGGCGGCGTGCTCGCGCACCTGCCGCACCTCCTCGCGCCAGGCCGCGTACGCCTGCTCCCAGCGCGCCCGCGCCGCCGCCTTGGCGGCCAGGTAGCCGCTGTACCCGCCGCCGAACCGGGTGACGGCGCCCTCCTCGACCTCCAGGACGGCGGTGGCCACCCGGTCGAGGAAGACCCGGTCGTGGGAGACCACGACCACCTGCCCCCGGTGGCCGCGCAGCCGCTCTTCGAGCCAGGTCAGCGCGGCCTCGTCGAGGTGGTTGGTCGGCTCGTCGAGCAGCAGCGTGGCAGGGTCGGCGGCCAGCACGCAGGCCAGGCCCAGCCGGGCGCGCTCGCCGCCCGACAGGCTCGACAGCACCCGGTCGCGGGCGACGTGCGCCAGGCCGAGGCCGTGGAGGGCCTTGTCGACGCGCGCGTCGGCCGTGTAGCCGCCGCGGGCCTCGTAGGCGGTCAGCAGCTCGCCGTATTCGCCCATGACGTCGTCGGTGAGCGCCGACTCCAGCTCGCGCAGCCTTCGCTCCATGGCCCGCAGGTCGGCGAGCGCGTGGTCGATCGCCTGCTGGACGGTGTGACCGGGCGGCAGGCCGAGCGTCTGGCCGAGGTGGCCGACATCGCCGGCGACACCGGTGACGCCGGCCGTGACGCCTCCGGTGACATCGCCGCGTACGGAGCCCGGGACGGCGCCGGTGATGGTGATGTCGCCGTCGTCGGGCTGTTCGACGCCGGCCAGCAGCCGGAGCAGGGTGGACTTGCCGGAGCCGTTCTCGCCGACGACGGCCAGGCGCTCGCCGGGGCCCACGGACAGGGACACATCGGTGAGCACGACGCGGTCGCCGTACGACTTGCTGAGCCTGCGGACGTTGATCAGGATGGAACTCCAATCGCAACTGTTGTAGCTTTAGTTTGGCACAGGCGAAGCGCAAACGCAACTGGAGTAGATTTTGGAACCGAGCAGACGTCCGGGAGGGCGCAGTGCGCGAGTTCGCGACGCCGTGCGCCAGGCGACCCTGGCCGAGCTGGCGGCCCATGGCTTCCGCGGCCTGACGGTCGAGAACGTGGCGGAGCGGTCGGGCGTGCACAAGACCACCGTCTACCGGCGGTGGGGCAACGTGGAGGGCCTCATCTCCGACGCCCTGGAGCTGGCCAAGGACGAGCCGTGGCCGATCCCCGACACCGGCAGCGTCGAGGGCGACCTGCGGGCGATCGTCCAGCTCGTCCGCGGCGGGTTCGCCGACCCGGAGCTGGGGCCGGTGTCGTCGGCGTTCGTGGCGGCGGCCGTCCAGAGCCCGGAGGCGGCGCGGGCCCTGCACGAGTTCTTCACCGCCCGGCACGACCAGTCGGCCGAGGTGGTGCGGCGCGCGATCGCCCGCGGCGAGCTGCCCGACGTCGTCGACGTTCAGGAGGTGATCAGGGTGGCCGTCGCCCCGGTCTACTACCGGCTGTTCGTCGCGCACGAGCCGGTGAGCGAGCGCGACGCCGACCGCGCCGCCGACGCCGCCCTGGCCGCCGCCCGCGCCGGGATCCTCTGACAACCCCGATCAGACCGGCGTCCGCAGGAAACGACCGGCGTCCGCAGGAAACGACCGGCGTCCGCAGGAAACGACCGGCGTCCGCAGGAAGCGACCGGCGTCCACAAGAAGCGACCGACGCGAGCGACCGCGAAGAGGCGGCCGTGAACAGGCAGCCGCGAGGCAGTCGCCACAAGCGGCCGCCCCGGGGAGGCGGCCGCGGGGTGGTCAGTGGCGTCGGGGGCGGAGCCGGTCGAGGAAGCGCCGGGCCTTCTCCTGGTTCTGCGGGTCTCGGGCCATGCGCTTGGCCTTCTCGACGGTCTGCCTGCCTTCAGGGCTGCGCAGGTACGCGCGCACCCGGTCCATGAGCTTCGCCATCCTCACCCCCTACCCCGATGGCCGCCGGGAACGCGGGCCCGCCGGTCTAGGGCTCCTTCTGCCCCCGCAGCTCGAAGTCGTCGAACGTCATCTTCAACGCCGACTGGCTGTCCTTGGGCGTACGCGCGAACAGCCCCACGTACCCGTTGCCGAGCCCGTTGGGGTCGTCGGCCTGCTGCACCCGCTTGTCGTTCACCCACATCGTCAGCCGCACCGCCGAGCCGCGCTGCTCGCACGAGGCCACGATGCGCAACCGGCCCTCCGGCTTGGCCACCTTGGCGGGCTGGGTCAGTGTGCCGCCCGCGCCGTCGTACACGCGGCGGATCCGCGCGTTCCCCTCGGTGTCGAGGCCGAACTCGTAGTAGGTGTCGTCGTCGTCGGAGTTGTGGCAGTAGATGCCGTACTCGCCGCTGCCCGTGTACTCCCGGATCTCGGCGGTGACGCCGACGACCACCGACGACGGCAACATCGGCGTGGGCGTGGCCGAGGGGTCGGGGGTGTTCGTGGGCGTGGCGACGAGGAAGGGGATGGGGGCCTTCGCCCACTGCTCCTCGCGGCCGTCTCCCACGTCGAGCCCGTACGTGCCGTCCGTGCGGTAGCCCCTGCTGCCCGTGGTGTCGGGGTCGTAGGTGCCGAGCCAGCCGCCGGAGGTCTGCGTGAAGTCCTCGCGGTACAGGACGCCCAGGTCGTCGGGCGGCCCGCTCGGGGTGAGCACCGCCCAGGCCGTCGCCGCGGCGGCCACCAGCACCGCCGCGGCGGCCGCGCCGATTCCGAGCAGCCTGCCGCGCCGCTTCGCCGCCGTGTTGGCCGCCGTGTCGGCCGCCGTGGGCGCGGCCTCGGTGAACGGGGTGGTGGCGTGCTGCCAGGCCACCTGCACGGTGTGCGCCGCCTGCTCGGGCGCGGCCGAGCGGCCCACGAGGTGGTCGAGGAGCTGCTGCGCGGTGGGCCGCGCGGCCGGGTCCTTGCGCAGCGCGGCCCCGACCAGCTCGCGCAGGCCGGGATCGACGTCGTCGAGGCGGGGCTCGGTGTTGAGCACCTGGTAGACGATGGAGGGCAGCGTGTCGCCGCCGAACGGCGCCCGTCCGCTCGCCGCGTACGCGATCAGGCAGCCCCACGAGAACACGTCGCAGGCGGGCGAGACCGGCTCGCCGCGCAGCACCTCGGGGGCCATGTACCGGGGCGTGCCGACCAGCTCGCCGGTGCCGGTGACGCCGCCCAGCGTGTCGAGCGCCCGCGCGATGCCGAAGTCGATCACGCGCGGCCCGACGGGGGACAGCAGCACGTTCGACGGCTTGAGGTCGCGGTGGACCACCCCGGCGCCGTGGATCGCGGTCAGCGCGGTGGCCACGCTGACGGCCAGCGCGTCGAGGCTGGAGCCGCGCAGCGGCCCAGACTGGCGTACGGCCTCCTCCAGATTGGGGCCGGGCACGTACTCGGTGACCACGTAGAGCAGGTCGCCGTCGAGCGCGGCCTCGATCACCGCGGCGGTGCAGAACCTGCGGACGCGGCGAGCGGCGTCGGCCTCCCGGCGGAAGCGCATCCGGAACTGCTCGTGCTGGCTGAGCTCCGGATTGATCACCTTGATGGCGACCCGCTGCCCGGCGGGATCCTCGGCGAGGTGGACCGTGCCCATGCCGCCCCGCCCGAGCACGCTCAGCAGCCGGTAGTGCCCGATCTGGGATATATCACCGCTCACGGCGGCCCAGCTTACCGATCGCGGCTATCCGCCGCAGGACGCGCACGCGATGCGCGTACGCCGCGCGTACGACCAGGCCGCCACGGCCATCCCGGCGCCCCACACCACGTACCCGGGCACGGCCACCCAGAAGAACGCCTCGGGCAGATCGCCCCCGGAGAACGGCACGCCCCCGCTGAGCCGTTCGGCGACCATCTGCCCCAGCGCCACCCCGAAGTAGGCCAGCAGCCCGCCGGACACCCCGACCCCCGGCCACAGCACCAGCCGGCGCGGCACCGGACGCCCGGCCAGCCACGGCACCCATCCCGGCCACACCCGCCCGAACCGGTGGACGAGCGCCAGCGGCAGCAGCGTCCCGGCGAGCAGGAACTCGATCTCGAACGCCACCGCCCCGGCACGGTAGGGCACGACGTCGAACCCCACGGCCGCCTGCGCCGCGATCCGCGCCAGACAGCCGGCCACGGAGACGTAGGCCGCGGCGAAGGCCCACCCCGGCGTACGCGCCAGCACCCGGGACGAACGCCGCCCGCACGCCGCGCACGCCCCCGCGGCCCGCCGCCGGTAGGCCGCGGCGGACCGCCAGAGCAGCGCCCCCGAGCCCACGCAGGCCGCCTTGCTGAGCGCCCCCGCCCACGAGAACGGCATGCCGAGCCCCGGGACGACCGCGGACACCACGTCGAGCAGCAGCAGCGCCCCCGACACGATGAGCGCGCCGCCCACCGCCCACGCCAGCGCCGGCGGCGCCCACCCCAGCGGCCCGTCCGGGCGCGCGGCCATCAGGACGACCAGCGCCGCCGCGGCCGCCGCGCACAGGCCCACCGCCGCCCAGCCGGTGAACACGATCAGGTCGGACCCGATCGGCGACATCCGCTCCGGCATGTGGCCGAGCTCCCAGTAGACGCGCACGCCGCCGTAGAGGACGACCAGCGCGAGCGCGACGGCGGGCGTCCTGAGAATTCTCACGTCGGGGCTCATGCACGAGATCCTGCCGACGCCGGCGGGCCCGTCCCTCCCCTGCGGGAGGCGGGCTCATCCCCCGTGCGGGGGAGAGCCGCGCAGTCCGGCCCGCACCTGGGCCAGCCCGCGTGCGGGGTCCACCACCAGCACGCGGCAGCCCGCGGCGGTGGCCGCGGCCACGCCCGCCGGGCTGTCCTCGACGGCCACGCACCGCGCCGGGGACACCCGCAGCCTGCGGGCCGCCTCCAGGTACGGGTCCGGGTGCGGCTTGCCCCGGGCGGTGTCCTCGTCGGCGATCACCAGGTGGAACGCGTGCCCGAGCCGGGGCAGCACCAGCTCCACGATGCCGCGGGGGGAGGCGGTCACCAGCGCGGTCGGGACGTCCGCCGCGGCCAGCTCGGCAAGCAGCTCAGGCGCCCCCGGCACGACCGTCAGCCCGGTCCTGACGCGCTCGGCGAACGCCTCGGTGAGCGCGCCCGCCACCCTTTCCACGCTCATCCCGCCGCTCGTCCCGCCGGTCCCGGCCACCAGGTACGCGGCCGTGTCGCCCACCGTGCGGCCCGTCACGTGCGGCGCGTCGGCGGCCGTCAGCGCGCGGCCGAGCGACCGGGCCACCGACGCCGCGGCCTGCCACCAGAGCCCTTCGGTGTCCACCAAGGTGCCGTCCATGTCGAACAGCACCGCGTCGAACAGCACCGCGTCGGACGGGATCGGGTCGGGCGGCTTCTCAGGCATCGGTCGACAACACCGGCGCGGGCGCCGTCACCGTGCGGGCGGCCACCAGCACCGGGCGCTCCACCAGCCGGACCGTGACGCGGGCTCCCGCCCCCAGCCGGGCCGCCTCGTGCCCCGGCACGTCGGCCAGCACCTCGCCGCCCTCCAGCGACAGCCGCAGCCGCACCGAGGCCCCCCGGAAGGACGCGGCCAGCACCTCGGCGCGGCCGTCCGGGTCGGGCGTGACCCGGACGGCCTCGGGCCGGATCAACACGTCCACGTCGGGCTCGGCGGGCGCCGGGCCGTCCACGGGGAGGAGCTGGCCGAGCACGGTGACGCCGTCCCCGGACAGCCGCCCGGCCAGATGGTTCATGGCCCCGACGAACTCCGCGACGAACGGCGTGGCCGGCCGGTCGTAGACCTCGGCGGGCGGCCCGCACTGCTCCAGCCGCCCCTCGCGCAGCACCGCGACCCGGTCGGCGATCGACAGGGCCTCCTCCTGGTCGTGGGTGACGAAGACGGTGGTGATGCCGAGGTCGAGCTGCAACCGGCGGATCTCCTCGCGCAACGTCACCCGCACCTTGGCGTCCAGCGCCGACAGCGGCTCGTCCAGCAGCAGCACGCGCGGTTCCAGCGCGAGCGCGCGGGCCAGGGCGACGCGCTGCTGCTGGCCGCCGGAGAGCTGGTGCGGGAAACGGTCGGCGTGCGTGGGGAGGCCGACGAGTTCGAGCAGCTCGGCGGCCCTGGCGTGCCGGACGGCCGCGGGCGCCTTGCGGACGCGCAGGCCGAAGGCCACGTTGTCGCGGGCGTTGAGGTTGGGGAAGAGCGAGTAGGACTGGAAGACCATCCCGGCGTCGCGCTTGTTGGCGGGCACGTTCGTGATGTCCTTGCCGTCCAGCAGCACCGCGCCGGAGTCGGGCCGCTCGAACCCGGCCACGCAGCGCAGCGCCGTCGTCTTGCCGCAGCCCGACGGTCCCAGCAGGGCGACGAACTCGCCGGGGGCGATGGTCAGGTCGAACCCGTCGAGCGCGACCGTCCTGCCGAACACCCGGCGCAGCCCGCGGAACTCCACCGCAGCGGTCATGATTTCTTCCTTCCACTGAAGACGGTGGAGACGGCGAGCAGCAGCGCCCAGATGAGCAGCAGGCTGAGGATGGAGACCGCGACGGACAGCTGGCCCTTGGAGCCGGAGACGGTCACGATCCAGACCGCGAACGGCTCGTAGCCGAGCAGGCTGGCCACCGTGTACTCGCCCAGCACCAGCGCGAGCGTCAGGAACGACGCGCTGGCCAGGGCCGAGCGCAGGTTCGGCACCACGACCCGCAGCAGCACGTGCGGCCAGGACGCGCCCAGGTTCCGGGCGGCCTCGACCAGCGTGCGCACGTCCATGGTGCGCAGCCCGGCGTCCAGCGAGCGGTAGACGAACGGCAGCACCAGCACGACGTAGGCGAGCACGAGCACGACGGGGAACCCAGGGTCCTGGATCGCGATCAGCGTGCCCCAGAACGGCGTCGGCGCCAGGATGTCGGCCCCGTCACGCAACGACGTCGTCAGCCCGGCCACGAACGTGATCGGCGGCACCACCAGCGGCAGCGTGCACAACACCTCCATCACCGGCCGCAGCCGCGGCGCGAACAGCCGTACGGCCAGCATCGCCGGCAGCGCCAGCAGCAGGACCAGCACGATCGTCGCGGCGGCCAGCGACAGCGACATCAGCAGCGAGCGGGCGAAGCCCTCGGCCGTCAGCAGCTCGCCGTAGGCGGAGAACGACACCCCGGTGGCCGGGTTGTGGATCGTGTACCAGAGCGAGGCCCCGAGCGGGATCAGGAAGTAGGCCGCGGCCAGGGCGAACACCAGGCCGCGCCACCAGCGGGGCCGGGCGGGCGGTTTCGCCGCCGCCGCGGCGACGGGCTCCAGCCCGGTCAGCGCAGCCATCGGGAGCTCCTCCTCTGCAGCGGCAGGTAGATCGCCATCACCAGCCCGGCCACCACGATCATGTCGAGGCTGAGCGCCAGCGCGATGTTCTCGTAGCCGACCAGCACGTCACCGGTCAGCGCGCTGGCGATCTTCAGGGTGACCAGCGGCACGACGGTGCCCACCATGGCGTTCGCGGTCGCGTACGCCGAGAACGCCGACCCGAACAGCAGCACCACCCCGCCCAGCATCGCGGGCGCGAGCACCGGCAGCGCGACCAGGCGCCAGTAGTGCCAGGCGGTCGCGCCGCTGTTGGCGGCGGCCTCGCGCCACTGGGGCCTCAGCCCGTCCAGCGCGGGCGCCATGACCAGCACCATCAGCGGGATCGCGAAGTACAGGTAGACGATCGCCAGCCCCCAGAACGTGTACAACGACCCCGAGGGCAGCCCCACCAGGCCGCTGATCACGCCCGAGTTGCCCAGCGTGGCGATCCAGAAGAACGCCAGCGGCACCCCGCCGAAGTTGGCCAGCACGCCCGAGGCGGTCAGCACGGCCTCGCGCAGCAGCGTGAAGCGCGAGGTCACCACGGCGTAGGCGAGGAACGTGCCGAGGACGGCCCCGGCCAGCGCCACCACGGCCGACAGCTTGACGCTCCCGGCCATGGCGACGAGGTAGCCGCCCTGGAGGCTCTGCGCGAGGTTGGCCAGGCTCGGCCGTCCCTGGACGGTGAAGGCCCCCGCGACCAGCGCGACCGCCGGGACGCCGAAGACGAGGGCGAAGAAGGCCAGCAGGGGCAGGGCGCCGGCCCAGCCCCTGGAACGCGGGCGGGTCATCCCGAGATCGCGGCGTCCCAGCCGCCGGCCAGCTTGGCCTTGGCCGCGTCGACCTGCTCGGGCGTGGGGAACTCGGGCGTGCCATCGACCTGGGGCAGCTTCGCGGCCAGGGCCTTGTCCACCGTGCCGTCGGAGGTCATGGACGGCAGCAGCACCGGACGGGCGAAGCCCTTGAGGTAGAGGTTCTGGCCCTCGGCGCTGTAGAGGTACTCCTGCCACAGCCTGGCCGCCGCCGGGTGCGGGGCGTCCTTGTTGACGGCCTGGGCGTACATCTGGAAGTACTTGCCGTCGGTCGGCACGTTCACCTTCCAGTCGAGGCCCTTGGCGGCCATCTGGGGGGCGTAGGCGGCGTTGTTGTAGTCCCAGTCGATGCTGATCTGGGTCTCGCCCTTCTCGATGGTCGCCGGGGTCGTCTCGACCGGGTTGTAGTTGCCGGCGTCCTTGAGCTTCTTGAAGAAGTCGATGCCGGGCTGGATGTCGTCGAAGGAGCCGCCGTTGGCGATCGCGGCGGCGTACACGCCGGCGAAGGCCGAGCCGGACTTGGTCGGGTTGCCGTTCATCGCGACCTTGCCCTTGTACTCGGGCTTGAGCAGGTCGGCGTAGCTGGTCGGGCAGTTGGCGATCTTCTTGGCGTCGCAGCCGATCGAGACGTAGCCGCCGTAGTCGTTGGTCCAGAGCCCGGTCGGCTCCTTCTGACCCTCGGGGATCTTGTCGAACGACTGCACCTTGTACGGCGCGAACAGCCCTTCCTTGGCGCCGCTGATCGCGAACGACTGGCCGAGGTCGAGCACGTCGGGGGCGCGGTCCTGGCCCTTGCGGGTCTTGACGGCGTTGATCTCGTCCGCGCTGGCCGCGTCGGGCGTCTCGCTCTCGATCTTGATGCCGTACTTGGCCTCGAACGACTTGATGATCTCGCCGTAGTTGGCCCAGTCGGGCGGGAGCGCGATGACGTGGAGGTTGCCCTCCTTCTTGGCGGCCTCGACGAGCTTGTCGAAGCCGCCGAAGTCGGCGGCGGAGGCGGCGGTCGCCGCGTTCGCCCCGCCTTCGGCCGTCTTGGTGGTCTGCTGGCTGCTCGGGGCGGCGCCACACGCCGCGGTGACAACGGTAAGGGCCGCGATGACGCCGGCCGCACGGGCGCGAGGTGTGAACACGTCGCCTCCACTCTCCGGGGGGTGTGGAAAGAACCTAAGGGAACTTGTACAAACAAGCGAGCACCAGTAAGTCGCATAAACATTGCTCTTTCGTGAATGGAGAAGGTCGCGAATGGTTGCGCGCTATGAACGGATAGCCGCTGAGCTGCGTGATGACATCCTGGCGGGCGCGTACCCGGTCGGCTCCCAGCTCCCGAGCGAGGCCGAGCTGGCCACCCGGCACCGGGCGGCGCGCGGGACCGTGCGGCAGGCGGTGGCCGTGCTGGTCGCCGAGGGGCTGGTGGGGTCGAGGCAGGGCGCCAGGCGCATCGTGCTCGGCAACGCGCGCAGCCAGAGCTTCGCCGAGCTGCACAGCTTCGCCCAGTGGGCCAGGGCCAACGGCTACCGCATCGGCGGCCAGGTGATCTCCCAGCGCCGCCGGGCCGCCACCGCGCCGGAGTCCGCCAGGTTCGGCGGGGGCGAGGTGCTGGAGGTGCTGCGCCTGCGCTCGCTGGAGGGCGAGCCCGTCCTGGTCGAGCGGACCGTCTACGCCGAGTGGGTGGCCCCCGCCGTCGAGGCGCTGGCCGCCGACTGCGCGTCCGTCACCGAGGCCCTGTACGAGTCCGTCGGCCTGATCTTCGCCTACGGCGAGCACCTCATCGACGCCGTGCCCGCCGGCGCCGGGGACGCCCGGCTGCTGGGCGTGCGGCGCGGCAGCCCGCTCCTGCGCCAGCGCCGCGTCACCACCACGCACGAGGGCCGCCCGGTGGAGTCCTCCGACGACCGCTACCGGGCCGGCAGCGTCACCTTCAGCATCCGCAACTCGATCGGCGCCAACCCCCTGACGCGGCGCGCGGGCGACTTGCGCTTCGGGCCGTAAGAACATATGTTCGATACATAAGCGCCCGTCTTCCCCCGGGTGGCTCAGCAAAGGAACCAGAGCCGCGGGGAGAAGCGTCTTGAGCAGACTCTATGGCGATCCGATAGAGGTGTGGACCAGAGACGGCGAGCCGACCCAGTTCGTCTGGCGCGACCGGCTCTACCTCGTCCGCAACGTGCTCGACCACTGGGTCGTGGCGCGCGAGTGGTGGAAGACCGGCGAGGGCGACCCCGGCGAGCGCCGCTTCTGGCGGGTGGAGGCGAGCCCGGGGCGCGAGGTCGGCTCGTACGAGCTGCGCTACGACACCGCCGGCGACGGCTGGCTGCTGCTGCGGGCGTGGGACTGATGGCGCCCCCGTTCCCGCACCTCGACGTGGCCTCGGCCTACTCCATGAGGTACGGCACCGCCTTCCCGCACGCCCTGGTGGAACGGGCCGCCGAACACGGCATGGACATCCTCGCGCTGACCGACCGCGACGGGCTCTACGGCGCGGTCAAGCACGTCCAGGCGTGCGCGGACGCCGGGATCGCCCCCGTGGTCGGCGTGAACCTGGCGCTCGATGTCCCGGCCGTCCCGGCGGCGCCCGGCATGCGCGCGCCGCGGCCCAGGACCGGGCCGGACGCCGAGGACCGGGTCACCGTGCTGGCCCGCTCCGGCGGCTGGTCGCGGCTGTGCCGCCTGGTCACCGCCGCGCACGCCGCCGGCGAGCGCGGCGCGCCCAAGGTGACCCGCGAGCTGGTCGGCGCCTGGGCCGGGCCGGCGGGCGGCGACCACGGGTTCGGCGCAGAGGACGGGCTCGTGGTGCTGCTCGGGCCGCGCTCCGACGTCGGCCGGGCGATCGCCGAACGCCGCGACGAGCAGGCCAGGACGCTGCTCGGCCGGTGGCGCGCGGCCGTCCCCGGCGTGGTGATCGAACTGGTCGACCAGTACGGCTTCCGCGACGCCACCACGGCCGTCCGCATGCTCGGCCTGGCCGAGTCCGCCGGCGTGCCGGCCGTGCTGACCAACGCCGTCCGCTACCTCGACCCGGCCGACCACCAGGTCGGCGACGTGCTCGACGCGGCCCGCCGGCTCGTCCCGCTGCACCCCCGGCACCTGGAGAGCACCACCTCGCACGCCTACCTCAAGAGCACCAAGGAGATGTGGCAGGTGGCGGCCAAGGTCTGCGGCGCCGACCGGGAGCGGGTGGCCCGGCTGCTGTCCACCACCAGGCGCCTGGCCGAGGCGTGCTCGATGGACCCGCTGCGGCTGCTGGCGCTCAGGAACGACCCGCCCGACCTCAACCTGCCCGAGGTCGGCCGCGACCCGGTGCCGCTGCTGCGCAACCGCGTCGAGGACGGCCTGGTCAGGCGCGGCCTCGACCGCTCGGCGCAGGCCAGGGAACGCCTGCGGGCCGAGCTGGACGTCATCGAGCGCAAGCGCCTGTCGGGGTACTTCATCGCCGTGGCCGGCATCACCGACATGATCCGCGGCATGGACATCCGCTGCGCCATCCGCGGCTCGGGCGCCGGCAGCCTGGTCAACTACCTCATCGGCATCGGCGAGGTGAACCCGCTCGAACACGGCCTGCTCATGGAGCGATTCCTGTCGGAGGGCCGCGTCGGCCTGCCCGACATCGACGTGGACGTGGAGTCGGCCCGCCGGCTCGACTGCTACAAGGCCATCTTCGAACGCTACGGCGAGGCCCGCGTGGCCTGCGTGTCCATGATGGAGACCTACCGCGCGCGCAGCGCCATCAGGGACGTCGCCGGCGCGATGGGCCTGCCGCCGCACGAGATCGACGCCATCGCCAAGGCGTTCCCGCACATCAGGGCCAGGCAGATCACCGCGTCCCTGGCCGACCTGCCCGAGCTGCGCGAGAGCCGGCTCGGCGAGGCCGGGCTCGACCGGGTGTTCCGGCTGGCCGAGAAGCTCGACGGCCTGCCCAGGCACATCGCGCTGCACCCGTGCGGCGTGCTGGTCGGCAACTCGGGCCTGCGCGACAGGACGCCGGTGGAACGCAGCCTGCTGGAGTTCCCGATGTCCCAGTTCGACAAGGACGACGTGGAGGAGGCCGGCCTGCTCAAGCTGGACGTGCTGGGCGTGCGGATGCAGTCGGCCATGGCGTACACGCTGAGCGAGATCAAACGCGTGGACGACATCGAGGTCAGGCTGGACGAGCAGGCCGGCGACGACCCCGGCGTCGAGTACGTCCCGCACGACGACCAGGAGACCTACGACATGATCTGCGCCAGCCGCACGCTCGGCTGCTTCCAGATCGAGTCGCCGGGCCAGCGGGAGCTGGTGGCCAAGCTGGAGCCGCGCCGGATGCACGACCTGATCGTGGACATCTCCCTGTTCCGGCCGGGGCCGGTCAACTCCGACATGGTCACCCCCTACCTGGAGGCCAGGCACGGGTGGCGGCAGCCGTACTACCCGCACGCCCGGCTGCGCGAGGCGCTGAAGGAGACGCACGGCGTGGTCGTCTTCCACGAGCAGGTACTGAAGATCATCTCGGTGATGACGGGACGCGACCTGTCCTTCGCCGAGACCCTGCGGCGCACCCTCGGCACGGCGGAGGGCCGGGAGCGGGTGCGCAAGGCGTTCGTGCCGCTGGCCAGGGCCAACGGGTTCGGCGACGCGGCGGTGGAGCGGGCCTGGAAGGTGCTCGACGCGTTCGGCGCCTTCGGGTTCTGCAAGGCGCACGCCGCGGCGTTCGCGCTGCCCACCTACCAGTCGGCCTGGCTCAAGCGGCACCACGCGGCGGCGTTCTTCGCCGGGGTGCTCACCCACGAGCCCGGCATGTACCCGCCGCGCGTCATCATCGACGAGGCCCGGCAGTGCGGGGTCGAGATCCTGCCGCTCGACGTCAACGGGTCCGGCAGGGACTGGCGGGTGGAACGGCTCGGCCCGCGCCCGCCGCTGCGGCTGCGGGTGAGCCCGTCGGAGCTGGGGGAGGAGCGGCGTCCGGTGCGGCAGGAGTTCAGGATCGGGGAGATCGGCCGCGGTTACGCGCTGCGGGTGCCGTTCTCGGCGATCAAGGGGGTGAGCGAGGCCGAGGTCGAGCGCATGGTGGCCGGGCAGCCGTACACGTCGCTGGCCGACTTCTGGGACCGGGCCAGGCCCTCGCGCCCGACCATCGAGCGCATCGTCCAGGTCGGCGGCCTCGACGCGCTGCACGGGCTGCGTCCCGGCGGCCCCCGGTGGCGTCCGGGCGAGCTGACCCGGCGCGACCTGATCGCCCAGGTGGGGGCGCTGGAGCGGGCGTCGTCGATCGGGGTGCGCTCGGCCGCGCCCCGGTCCAGGCGTTACACCGCGGCGCCGCCGCGTCCCCGGGCCGAGCCGCCGTCCACGCAGTTGCCGCTCGGCTTCGGCGAGCACCTGCCGCCCGGCGAGCTGCCCGAGATGACGGAGACGGAGATGGTCGAGGCCGAGCTGGAGATCCTCGGCATCGACGTCAGCCGGCACGTCATCAGCTTCCACGACGAGCTGCTCGACGCGCTCGGGGTGGTGCGCTCCAAGGACCTGCTCGCCCAGCGCAACGGCGCGGAGGTGCTGGTCGCGGGGGTGAAGGTGGCCACCCAGACGCCCGCCGTGCGCTCGGGGCAGCGGGTCATCTTCACCACCCTCGACGACTCGACCGGGCCGGTCGACCTGACCTTCTTCGAGTCGGTGCAGGGCAGGTGCGCGGCGACGGTGTTCGGCTCGTGGCTCATGCTGGCCAGGGGCGTGGTGCGCCGTACGGGGGCCCGCGCGGTCTCCATGCGCGCCGTCGACTGCTGGAACCTGACCGACCTGGACGCGCTGTGGCGGGCGGAGGGCGTCGAGGCCGTCCGCGCCCTGCTCGACCGGGCCCCCGACGAGCGGCCCGGCGTCGGCGGACGCAGGATCGAGTACGCCAACGGCTTCCGGCTCTCGCCCTACTCCGACCTCGGCCCCGCCATCGCCGCCCCGCCCCGGCAGCTCTGGCACGCCAGCCCCGGCAGCTCCGGCCCGACGGCGGCCTGACCCGCTGCCCGGCGGCCCGGGGGCCTGACCCTGTGCCCGGGGCCTCGGGCGGTCGTCAGCCGGTGTGGCCGAACGGGGCCGAGCCCTGGGCGGGCCGGGTGGTCAGCCGGGTCACGACCTCGGGGCCGGGCGTGGAGTCGGCGACCGCCGCGCGCAGCCGTCCGGCCACGTCGAGCCGCTGGACGCGGGTGACCTCGCGGACGGTGGCGGCGCACAGCAGGGCCGCCACCACCGCGCCGCCCAGCTCCAGCACCCCCACCCCGGTCAGCCCGTCGGAGGAGGACTCCAGCGGGAGGCGGACCGTCACCAGCGTCAGCATGCCCAGCCAGCTCAGCCACCACGCCGTCAGCAGCACGAGCCACCGCCCGCGCCGCCCGGACGGCGGCTTGGCCCGCCGCCAGATGTCGTCGACCAGCAGCGCGGGCGCGACCAGGTTGACGACGGGGATCAGCCAGGCGGCCGCGACCGGCCCGGTGGGGCTGGAACGGTCCTTCACCTGACGGGCGCGCACCAGCCAGGTCACGTAGGCGGCCCCGGCGGCGACGGAGGTGCCCGCGACCAGCATCATCAGCACCGCGAACATCGTCACCGCCCCCACGACCGCCTCCGCCTGCGCCCCGTGGGGACGGCCGCCGAACGCGGCGAGCTGGACGGCGAGATGACGGCCGCGGGACCGCTCGAAGACCACGAGGGCGCCCAGGGAGAGGACCTGCGCGGCAAGCGTCACATATACGGCGGAAGCAGCTTTGGTTGGCGGTGCCTGGGCGTAGCGCACGATGTTCTCCCCCCGGGCCATGCGCTGAGGTTCTGACTCACTTGTATCCCGTGAGCACCGCTGTTAATCAGCTCACCACGCCGGATTCCCACGCCCAAGCCGCGATTCCCACCCGATTGCGGACACCGAGTTTCGCCTGGATGCTGCCCAGGTGCGTCTTCACCGTCGACAGCGACACGAACAGCTCGGCGGCCACCTCCTGGTTGGTGCGTCCCCTGGCCACCAGGCGCACGACGTCGAGCTCGCGGTCGGTCAGCGGGCCGTTCGGCGGCTCGGCCGCCCGCCTGGGCTGGGTCAGGTGCTGAAGCAGCCGCACGGTGACCGAGGGCGACACCAGCGCGTCGCCACCGGCGGCGGCCCTGACCGCCTCGATGAGCAGCGTGGGGCCGCTGTCCTTGAGCAGGAAGCCGGTGGCCCCGGCGCGCAGCGCGCCGTAGACGTACTCGTCGAGGTCGAAGGTGGTGACGATGACCACCCGCATCGGGTTCTCCACGCCCGGCCCGGCCAGCACGCGGGTCACCTCCAGCCCGTCGAGCTTGGGCATCCTGATGTCGAGCAGGCACACGTCCGGACGAAGCCGCCTGGCCTCGGCCACGGCCTCGGCGCCGTCGGCCACGGCGGCCACGACCTCCATGTCCGGTTGAGCGTCCAAGATCATTTGGAAGCCGGTGCGCACCAGCTGCTGGTCGTCGGCGATGAGAACCCGAATAGTCACGGCTCAACTCTAAGGATCAGCCGTTCGGCCGAGGCCGAAATGGACGCACGGCCGATCCGCCGGCACCCCCTGTCCCGCAAGGCTGGAGCCCATGAACGACGTGCTTGTTGGACGAGCCCTGGCCAAGCGGTTCGGGCAGACGGTCGCCCTGGGCGGCGTGGACATCACGGTACGGGCGGGAGAGGCCGTGGCCATCATGGGCCCGAGCGGTTCCGGCAAGTCGACCCTCCTCCACTGCCTGGCCGGGATCATGAAGCCGGACGACGGCGAGGTCCACCTGCTGGGCCAGCGCATCGACGCCATGGGCGAGCGCCAGCGCAGCGCCCTGCGCCGCACCCGCTTCGGCTTCGTCTTCCAGTTCGGCCAGCTCCTGCCGGAGCTGCCCGCCGAGGAGAACGTGGCGCTCCCGCTCATGCTGGGGGGCGTGCCGCGCGCCCAGGCCGTACGGCAGGCCCGCGAGTGGTTCCCGCTGCTCGGCCTGCACCAGATGGAGACCCGGCGGCCCGGCGAGCTGTCCGGCGGCCAGGCCCAGCGCGTGGCCATCGCCAGGGCGCTGGTGAGCAAGCCGGCCGTGGTCTTCGCCGACGAGCCGACCGGCGCGCTCGACCAGCAGACCGGCCAGGACACCATGCGCCTGCTCACCGAGGCGACCAGGCACAACGGGGCCTGCCTGATCGTCGTCACGCACGACCCCAACGTGGCCGCCTGGTGCGACCGCACGGTCGAGGTCCGCGACGGCCGCCTGCTCGCCCACGGGGTGACCGCGTGAACCTCGACCTGACCTGGCGGCTGCTCAAGGGCGGCGGACGCAGGGGCATGCTGGGCACCTGGCTCACCTTCGGCGCGGTCGCGGTGGCCACGGCGCTGCTGCTGTTCGCCGTCGCCGCGAACGTCGCCTTCGGCGCCAGGGCCGAGCGCAGCGCCTGGCGCAACCCCGTGGCGGCGGCCCAGAAGGACGCGGTGGCCGTCGAGGCCACCCGCTTCGACTACGTGGGCGACCAGGCGATCACCGTCGTCGACCTGGCCGCGCTCAAGCCGGGGGCGCCCGCCCCGCCCGGCATGCCGCGCTTCCCGGCCCCCGGCGAGGTGTGGCTGTCGCCCGCGCTGTCCGAGCTGGCCGCGAAACTGCCCGCCGACCGGCTGGCCAAGCGCTATCCGGCGGTGAAGGGCGTGCTGGGCGAGGAGGCGCTGGTCCAGCCCGAGGAGCTGGTCGCGGTGGTCGGCCACGCGCCGGACGCGCCCGCGATGACCGCCGAGCGCAGCGACGACTGGATCCTCGGCAAGCCGCCGGTCAAGGTCGCGACCCTGGCGGGCACGCCCAGCGAGGACGCCGAGGCGTACCAGGTGCTGGCGCTGATCGCCAGCGTGCTCATGGTGGTGCCGCTGCTGGTGTTCGGCGGCGCGGCGGCCAGGCTCACCGTCGCCCGGCGCGACCAGCGGCTGGCCGCGCTCAGGCTGGTCGGCGCGACGCCGGGCCAGGTGGTCGGCATGACGGTGGCCGAGGCCGTGCTGGTCGCCTTCGCCGGGGCCCTGGCCGGGGCCGTCGCGTTCGGGGCGGCCGTGCCGCTGCTGGCGCGCATCCCGATCCAGGGCGGCACCTGGTTCGTCGCCGACCTGTTCCCGAACCTGCTGATCCTGGCCGGCGTGCTGGTCGCGGTGCCGCTGCTGGTGGGGCTGTCGGCGGTGGTCGGGCTGCGCCGGGTCGTGGTCAGCCCGCTCGGCGTGGCCAAGCGGGAGACGCCGCCCGGCATGCGGTTCGTCCGCGTGCTCGCGCTGCTCGCGGTGCTGGCCGCGTTCCCGCTGCTCACCAGGGGGACCAGCGTGGCGATCGTGGCCGTGGCGCTCGGGCTGGCGTTCCTGTGCCTGAACCTGGCCGGACCGTGGGTGGTCGGCCTCATCGGCAAGGTCGCCGCCAGGACCGCGCGCCGGCCCGCGCGGCTGCTGGCGGCCCGCAGGCTGGTGGACGATCCGCGCTCGGCCTGGCGGACCGTCAGCGGCGTGGCCCTGACCGGCTTCGTGGCCGGGTTCCTCGGCCTGCTCAGCCCCGGCGCGTTCGGCGGGGACGCCGGGCCCGCCCAGCTCAGCGTCGTGGCGCCGATGGGGGAGACGGCGAAGGTGGCCGACCAGGCCCGCGACCGGCTCGCGCGGGCGGGCGTCACGGCCACGGTGAAGACCGTCAAGCACACCGTGGTCGCGGCGCTCGGCAGCGGCGCCGACGACGTCGTGGTCGACCGGGCGCGCACCGCGCTGAGCGACCTCGTGCCGGGGCGCACCCCGACGACGAAGACCGACGACCAGCGCTTCGGCCTGCAGATCCTGGCCGACGTGCGGGTGGGCACGATCGTGGTGCTGTCGGTGTCGTTCCTGGTGGCGATCGCCAGCGCGGGCATCACCGCGG
Source organism: Nonomuraea sp. NPDC049646 (assembly GCF_044465525.1). NCBI lineage: Bacteria > Bacillati > Actinomycetota > Actinomycetes > Streptosporangiales > Streptosporangiaceae > Nonomuraea > Nonomuraea sp. NPDC049646. The sequence goes on from NZ_JBITLU010000011.1 coordinate 253,190, forward strand.
CGTCCTCGGTGCTGGACCGGCGGCAGACGTACGCGCTGCTGCGGCTGGCGGGCACGCCCCTGGAGGTCCTGGACCGGGCCCGGCGGGCCGAGACGCTGATCCCGATGGCCGTGATGGGCGGCGGCGCGATCCTGGTGGGCGCGTTCTGCGCGTTGCCGTTCATGATCGGCGGAGTGAGCACGAGCGGCGTGGTCACGCTGCTGGTCTGCGTGGGCGCCGGATTCGCGGGCGTGATCGGCGCGGGCGCGCTGAGCAGGCCGCTGCTGCGCTCGGTGACCGACGACCCGGCGCCCCGGCCGGACTAGCCGCCCGGCCGGGGCCGTTCCGATCCGGCACTGTCAGCCGAGCACGAGGTCGCGGACCGTGCGCAGCGACTGCTCGTCGCGCGGTCCCATCACCAGCAGGCTGGTGACCGGGCTCTTGTGCCACAGTTCGAGCCGCTCCTTGATCCGGCCGGGCGGGCCGACGAGCGAGATGCCGTCGGCCAGCTCGTCGGGGATCGCCCGGAACGCCTCGTCCTTGCGGCCGGCCAGATAGAGCGCCTGGATGTGCTCGGCCGCCGCGGCGAAGCCCATGCGGCCGATGATGTCGGCGTGGAAGTTGCGCTGCTTGGCGCCCATGCCGCCGATGTAGAGCGTGAGCATCATCTTGACGCCGTCGAGGGCGGCCCTGACATCGTCGGAGATGACGACCATCACCATGGCGGCGATCTCGAAGCCGGGGTCGCGGCCCGCCAGCGCGTCGCCGTACATCTCCTCGATCTTGCCGGGGAAGGCGAACAGCGGCAGCCAGCCCTGCGCGATCTCGGCGGCCAGGGCGACGTTCTTCGGCCCCTCCGCGCCGAGGTAGACGGGGATGTCGCGGCGCAGCGGGTGGGTGATGAGCTTGAGCGGCTTGCCCAGGCCGCCCGCCAGGGGCAGCGGGTAGTGGTCGCCGTCGCTGGTCACGGGCTCCTCGCGGCGCCACACGCGGCGCATGATCTCGACGTACTCGCGGGTCCTGGCCAGGGGCCTGGCGAACGGCTGCCCGTACCAGCCCTCCACGACCTGCGGGCCGGAGGCGCCGATGCCGAGCAGCAGCCGGCCGCCGGTCAGATGGTCGAGCGTCATCGCGGTCATCGCGGTCGTGACCGGCGGGCGGGCCGAGATCTGCGCCACCGACGTGCCCAGCTTGATCCGGCTCGTCCGCGCGCCGTACCAGGCCAGCGGGGTGAACACGTCGCTGCCGTACGCCTCGGCGGTCCACACCGAGTCGTAGCCGAGACGTTCGGCGGCGAGGACGGTCTCCGTGGCGTCGTCGGCGTCGCGCTGCCAGTAACCGAGGTTCAGGCCGAGCTTCATACGCACCTCCGGAATAAAGTTCCATTACCGAGGCCGCAGTGTCAATGCGTGATCTCCCGGGGAGATCAGACATTGTGCTCAAGAGTCTCTGCCGTCTCTTCTGCCTGCTGCTCCTGCTGTCGCCGGCGACCGAGCCGACGATGGCCGTGAGCGCCTCGCGGCCGAACATCGTGTTCGTGATGGCCGACGACCTGGAGAGCGGCACGCTGCCCTACTTCCCGGCCATCAACGCGGAGCTGGTGGCGAAGGGCACCTCCTTCAGCCGCTTCTTCGTGACGAACTCCTGGTGCTGCCCCTCGCGCACGTCGATCCTGCGCTCCCAGTACGTCCACAGCCACGGCGTCCTGACCAACACCGCCCCCGAAGGGGGGTTCGACCGCTTCCATTCCCTCGATCTGGAACGTTCCACGATCGGCACCTGGATGCAGCAGGCCGGCTACCGCACCGCGCTGATGGGCAAGTTCCTCAACCACTATCCCGGCGCCACCGCCGACGCCGCCTACGTGCCGCCCGGCTGGGACGAATGGGACGTCCCGGTCCGCAAGCTCTACGAGGAGTACGGCTACCGCCTCAACGAGAACGGCGACCTGTACGACTACGGCTGGTCGGAGGAGGACTACCTGTCCGACGTGCTGGCCGGCAAGGCCCGCGACTTCATCACCGGCGCCGACGAGCCGTTCTTCCTCTACCTGACGCCCATCGGCCCGCACAACCCGGCCAACCCGGCGGTCCGGCACGTCGCCGACCTCCCCGAGGTCACCGCGCCGCGCACGCCGTCGTTCAACCAGGCCGACGTGAGCAAGGAGCCGCTGTGGCTGCGCTCCCTGCCCTCGCTGACGCAGGAGGACATCGACCGGGTCGACGAGCGCCACCGCAGGCGGCTGCGCTCGATGCTGGGGGTCGACGACCTGGTCCGCTCGGTGATCGAGGCGCTGCAGGCGTCCGGCAAGCTCGACAACACCTACATCATCTTCACCTCCGACAACGGCTTCCATCTGGGCACCCACCGGCTTCCCCAGGGCAAGACGACGCCGTTCGAGGAGGCGATCAAGGTTCCGTTCGTGGTGCGCGGGCCGGGGATCCGGGCGGGGGCCACGATCGGGCAGCTCGGCGCGACCGTCGACATCGCGCCGACGATCGCCGCGCTGGGCGGCGCCACCGTGCCGGCGTTCAGCGAGGGGCGCTCGCTGGTGCCGCTGCTGCGCGGCAGCCCGCCGGCCCAGTGGCGCAAGAACGTGCTGGTCGAGTTCAACAGGCCGGTCAACCGGTCGTCGGCGGCCCAGACCCCGGTGCCCTCCTACCAGGCGCTGCGCACCGAGCGTTACACCTACGTCAGGTTCGACACGGGGGAGCGGCAGCTCTACGACCTGGCCGCCGACCCGTACCAGCTCGACAACCTCGCGGCCACCGCCGACCCGGCGCTGCTGGCCGGCCTCGACGCCCGGCTCCAGGCGATGCGGGCCTGCTCGGGGGCGGCGTGCCTGGAGGCCGACGCGCGTCAGTGACCGGGGAACAGTGCGGGGTAGGCGTGCGCCAGGTGGTCGGTAACCGCCTGCTGGGCCTCCTCCGGGTCGCCCGCCGCGATGGCCGCGCGGATGCGCTCGTGGTCGGCGCGCAGCACGGACGGGTCGCCGAGGCGTTCGACCGCTTCGATGGCGTTCCTGCGCATCGCGTCCCGGAGTGAGCGCATGATGGCGGCGATGAGCCGGTTGCCGGAGGCGTCCGCGATGGCGCAGTGGAAGGCGGTGTCGTGCTCCACGAACTCCTCGGCGGTGGCCGCCCGGTCCATGCCCTCGATCGCGGCGGCCAGCTCCGCGACGCCGGCTCCGGTCGCCGCCGCCTGCGCGGCCGACCAGCGTTCGATCATCAGCCGGGTGTCGACGACCTCGCGCTGCTCCAGGGTGGCCAGGCCCAGGTTGAGCCGGAGCAGGTCGGTGAGCGCCGTGTCGGGCCGCGAGGTCAGTACGGCTCCCGCGTCCGGACCGCGTCCCACCTGCGAGGACACCACGCCCAGGGTCTCCAGGACGCGCAGCGCCTCCCGTACCGACGAGCGGCCGACGCCCAGTTGCTCGGCGAGCTGGCGTTCGCCGGGCAGCCGGTCGCCCACGGTCAGGCCGTCCTCGGCGATGCGCCGTTCGATCTGGGCGAGCACGTCCTCGAACGCCCGTGTGCGTTTCACCGATGCCTCCCCGGTGCTGGCCCGGAACAGTGTGGTTAGGTATGGTCTGACCATACAGTGGTCGGACCATTCGTTGGGAGAGTCGTGCGAGTCGCCCTGTTCATCACGTGCGTGAACGACACGCTCTTCCCGGGCACCGGCAAGGCCGTCGTGTCGCTGCTGCGCAGGTTGGGCTGCGACGTGGACTTCCCCGTCGCCCAGACGTGCTGCGGGCAGATGCACGTCAACACCGGTTACCGGGCGGAGGGCGTGCGGCTGGCCAGGAAGTTCACCGAGGTGTTCGCCGGGTACGACGCCGTCGTGGCGCCGTCCGGGTCGTGCGCGGCCATGGTGCGCGAGCAGTACCCGAAGCTGGTGCGGCCGGGCAGCAGGGGCGCGGCGGCCGTGGCCGAGGTCGTGCCCAAGGTGTACGAGCTGAGCGAGTTCCTGCTGGACGTCCTGAAAGTCGACGACGTTGGCGCATATTTCCCGCACCGGGTGACATATCACCCGACGTGCCATTCGCTGCGCGGGCTGCACCTGGGCGACCGGCCCACCCGGCTGCTGCGGAAGGTCCGAGGTCTGGAGCTCGTGCCGCTGCCCGGCGCGGAGGAGTGCTGCGGCTTCGGCGGCACGTTCGCGGTCAAGAACCCGGCGGTGTCGGCCGCCATGGGGGCCGACAAGGTGCGCGGCATCCTCGACACGGGCGCCGAGGTCATCTGCGCGGCCGACAACTCGTGCCTGATGCACATCGGCGGCACCCTGAGCCGCCAGAAGACGGGGGTCAGGACGATGCACCTCGCGGAGATCCTCGCAGCCACGGAGGAGACCCGATGAGCGCGACATTCCTCGGCATGCCCGGAAATTTCCCGAAAAATGCGGCGAAAGCCGTGGAGGACTCGCAACTGCGGTTCAACCTCCGGAAAGCCACGCACACCATTCGCGGCAAGCGCGCCGGCGTCGTCGGCGAGCTGCCCGACTGGGCCGAGCTGCGCGCGGCCGGCAAGGCCGTCAAGGATCACACGCTCCGCCACCTCGACCGCTACCTCCTCCAGATGGAGGAGGCCGTCCGGCGGGCGGGCGGCACCGTCCACTGGGCCAGGGACGCCGAGGAGGCCAACCGCATCGTCGGCGACCTGGTCGCGGCCACCGGCGAGACCGAGGTGGTCAAGGTCAAGTCGATGGCCACCCAGGAGATCGGGCTCAACGAGGCGCTGGCCCGGCGCGGCATCACCGCGTACGAGACGGACCTGGCCGAGCTGATCGTGCAGCTCGGGGACGACTTCCCCAGCCACATCCTGGTCCCCGCGATCCACCGCAACCGGTCGGAGATCCGCGAGATCTTCCTCGACCGCATGCCCGGCGTGCCCGACGGCCTCACCGACGAGCCGCCCGCCCTGGCCGAGGCCGCCCGGCTCCACCTGCGCGAACGCTTCCTCCGGAGCAAGGTCGCCGTCTCCGGGGCGAACTTCATGATCGCCGAGACCGGCACGCTGGTCGTGCTGGAGTCGGAGGGCAACGGCCGCATGTGCCTGACCCTCCCCGAGACGCTCATCAGCGTCGTCGGCATCGAGAAGCTCCTGCCGACCTGGCGGGATCTGGAGGTCTTCCTCCAGCTTCTTCCGCGCAGCTCCACAGGTGAGCGGATGAATCCGTACACCAGCACCTGGACCGGCGCCACCGAGGGCCAGGACTTCCACCTGGTGCTGCTCGACAACGGCCGCACCGACGTGCTCGCCGACGAGGTCGGCCGCCAGGCGCTGCGCTGCATCCGCTGCTCGGCCTGCCTGAACGTGTGCCCGGTCTACGAACGCGCGGGCGGCCACGCGTACGGCTCGGTCTATCCCGGGCCGATCGGCGCCATCCTCACCCCGCAGCTCAGGGGCATGTCCTCGGACCTGGACGCCTCGCTGCCGTTCGCCTCCAGCCTGTGCGGGGCCTGCCTGGAGGTCTGCCCGGTGGCCATCGACATCCCCGAGGTGCTGGTGGACCTGCGGGCCAAGGCGCCGCACGCGGCGGCCGAGCGCGCGGGCATGAAGGCCGCCGGCTGGGTGCTGGCCGACCAGGCCCGGCTGGCCAGGGCGCAGCGGCTGGCCGGCCGGCTGCGCAGGCTGGTGCCCAGACGGCGGCTGCCCGGCCCGCTGGCGGCCTGGACCGACACCCGGGACGTGCCGGAGATCCCGGAAGAATCCTTCAGAGACTGGTGGGAGCGCAACGATGGGCGCGCGTGAGGAGATCCTGGCCAAGGTCAGGAAGGCGGTCGCGGACGCGCCCGAGCCGGAGGTCGCCCGGCACTACCGCACCCGCCCGGACGTGGACGACGTGGTGGGCCTGTTCGCCGAGCGGGTGCGCGACTACCGGGCCGTCGTGCACGTGCTGCCCGACGCGGACGTGCCCGGCAAGCTGGCCGAGCTGGCCGCCGGCCGCCGCATGATCGTCCCGGACGGCTTCGCCTGGGCCGCCCCGAGCAGCCCGGAGGCCGGGACCGACCGGCGCTGGGACACGCTCGACGCCGCCGACGGGGTGATCACCGCCTGCGCGGTGGCCGTCGCCGAGACCGGGACCATCGTCCTCGACCACGGGCCAGGCCAGGGCGCCAGGGCGCAGACGCTGATCCCCGACCACCACGTGTGCGTGGTGCGCGCCGACCAGATCGTGGCGGGCGTGCCCGAGGCGGTGGCCAGGCTCGACCCGGCCCGCCCGCTCACCTGGATCAGCGGGCCGTCGGCGACCAGCGACATCGAGCTGAACCGGGTCGAGGGCGTGCACGGCCCCCGGACCCTCGAAGTGATCATCAGCACCTGAGCAGGGCCGCCACGTCCAGGGTCGTCAGTACCTGAGCAGGGCCGTCACGTCCGGGGCCGTCAGTACCTGAGGACGGCCGCCACGTCCTGCACGTCGTCGGTGAACCACAGTTCGGCGTCGGTCATGGCGGCGGCCCTGACCACGGCCGAGTCCGCGCGCTCCTCGACGGGCTGCTCGACGCCCCAGCGCCGCAGCTCGCCCCGGTCGGTGGAGAGCTGGGTGCCGCCCTCGCCGGTCCACACGGTCCGGTCGAGCTGGGCCGGCATGAGCACCGCGTGCACCCGGCCCTCGCGCAGGGCGTGCGCGACCTGCGACAGGCCGGCCGGGCCCGAGGACTCGCGATGGCGGTCGAGCAGCTCGGCGCGGCGGCGTTCGAGCCAGTCGTCCAGCGCGCGCTCGACGTCGGCCTCGAACTGGCCGTGGTCGGAGCGGCTGCCGTGCTCGACCATCATCACCCGGTCGGCGGACTTGGTGCTGAGATGTTGCAGCAGGTAGGAACGCGACTTCGGCTCGCCGGCCACGATGATCAGCTCGGCGCCGATCCTGCGCACCTGCTCGTCGATCTCGCGGGCGACGGCGACCGCGTTCTTCTCCCACGTCTCCTCGGCGCCCCGCTCGTACCGCTTCTGCGACCAGCCGCCCTGGGCGGTCTTCTGCAGCGGCCAGTCGGCCGCCTCCACGGTGGTCGTGCGCGGCGCGCCGCCGCCGAACACCGACAGCTCGGCCCCGGCGTGGTCCACGATGACCCGCAGGTGCGGCACGTTCTCGCCGCGCTGCCTCAGCATCGGCGTGACGTGCGGCAGCGGCGACACGGTCGCCAGCTCGTACGGCGCCCGCGCCAGCGGCTCGGCCAGCACCACCGCGCCGTGCGTGGCGAACAGCGCCTGGCCGGGCGCCGGCCGGTTGGCGGCCACCTCCAGGGCGTCGATGGTCTCGGGGTCGGTCCCGTCGAGCTGGTCACGCACGCTGTGCCAGTGCGTCTCCCGCTGCGGCTCGGTGAGCGCGCCGAGATAGACCGAGGCGTACGGGCCCCGCCGCTCGTACAGCGGCCTGATGAAGTCGAGACGCACAGGTCACCACCTCCGATCTTCGATGCCGAGGCCGAGCGCCTTGGCCACGTCGGCGATGTTCACAAAACGGCGGTCGGGAAGTGATCGCACCATGTCGGCCACCTGGTCGGGGGCGTCCACGTCCTCGGCGTGCTGGAGCAGGTCGTCCTTGGAGGCGGGCCAAGGGGTGTCGCTGAGCCATTTGGCCAGGTCGCTGCGGATGTCGACGCCGCGCTGGGTGATGCCATGGGGGGTGCCGGGCTCGTGTCCTGGGGGGTACGACTGCGATGACTCCTCGCCGGGCGCGGGCATGGACTCGGTCTCCTTCCACTCCTCGGCGTGCGTGCTGCCGCCGCCGCGGACCATGCCCTCGGTCTCGTGCTTCTGCTGATCGTCCAGGCGCGGACCGTGCTTGTCGCTCCCACGTTCCATAGTTCCCTCACTCCTCTCGAATCGGCCCCTACCCCCGCTTTCGTGGGCAAACATCGTGAGTGTGTAGGGTGCGCACGTGTTCGATCCCGATGCGCGCATCGCCGCCGGACGGCTCGTGCTGCGGCCGTTCGGCCCCCATGACGCCGCCCGCGTCCGGTCGGTGGTGGAGACGGCGGAACCCGGCGACCGCTTCCTCCCGCCGGGCGCGCCCGTCCACCCCTCCGGCGTCGGCCAGTGGCTCGCGCACGGCGTGCACGAGCTGTACCGGTCGCAGCAGGGCCTGCACCTGGCCATGACCGAGGCCGACGACCGCATCGTGGGCGCCATCAGCCTGTTCAGGACGTCGTGGACGGCCGGCACCACCGAGGTCGGCTACGGCGTCCACCCGGCGTACCGGGGCCGCGGCTACGCCACCGAGGCCGTCCGCGCCCTGACCGCCTGGGTGTTCGCCACCACCGCCCTGCGCAGGGTGGACCTCACCGCGAACCTGGACAACCCGGCCTCTCTGCGCGTCGCGCTGAAAGCGGGCTTCACCTGGGAAGGCGTGCTGCGTGACGCCGTGCTGGAGGAGGACGGCCCGCACGACCTGGTCGTCCTCGGCCTGCTGCGCGAGGACTCCGGCGAGCCCGCGCCCGCCCTGCCGAAGACCGAGCTGCGCACGCCCCGGCTGCTGCTGCGGCAGCCCGTCCTCGCCGACGTGCCCGGCCTGGCCGCCACCGGCGCCGACCCGCTCACCCAGGCCAGGACCGGCGTCCCCCGCGGCTACACCGAGGAGCACGCCCGCGCGTTCGTCGACATCTGCGAACGGATGCGGATGAGGGGCGCGGGCATCGCGTTCGCCGTGGAGGAGTTCACCACCACCCGTTTCGTGGCCAACGTGGACCTCAGGGACCTCGACTGGCGCAACCGTACGGCCGAGGTCGGCTACATGACCGCGCCCTGGGCCCGCGGCCGGGGCTACGCGGGCGAGGCCGTGACGGCGATCGCCCGCTGGCTGTTCGAGCGGCACGGCTTCCGCCGGCTGCAACTGCGGGCCGCGGTGTCGAACCCGGCCTCGCAACGCGTGGCGGAGAAGGCCGGCTTCACCCGCGAGGGCGTGGCCCGCGCCGCGCTCGACGGCGAGGACCTGGTCGTCTACAGCCTGGTCCCGTCCGACCTGGCCTGAGGGCACAGCGGACTGGCCTCGCCGGGCCATGGTGAAACCCGGCGGGAACCGTCACCCTGGGGATGAGGACGGTGAGGCTGAATGATCACGGTTGTCGGCTGGGACGGGGTCGAGCTGCCGGCCGGGGCCGCGGGCAGGCTGCGTGAGGCGGAGCTCGTCGTGGGCCCCGCCGCCATTCTCGGCCGGCTCGGGCTCGACGGACGCGCCGCGGACGACGGTGACATGCTCCAGGCCCTCGACGGCCATCTCGGGCAGGACCGGGGCCCGGCCGTCGTGGTCGCCGAGGGCGATCCCGGCTTCTTCGGAGTCGTCCGCACATTACGGGCGCACGGCCTGCGGCCGGACGTCCTGCCGGCCACCTCGCTGATCAGCCGCGCCTTCGCCTGCGCCGGGCTCAACTGGGAGGACGCCCTCGTCGTCGCCCCCTCCGGCCCCGGCCGGCTCGCCCGCGTGGTGAACGCCTGCCGCGCCCATCCCAAGGTCGCGCTGCTCGTCGCGCCCGGCGTCGGCCCCGCCGAGATCGCCAGGGAGCTGGCGCCGACCACGCCGCGCGCCCTGATCGTCTGCGAGGACCTCGGCGGCCCGGGACAGCGCGTCACGCACAGCCGCATGGGCGAGGCCACCACCCGGCCGTGGAAGGACCCCGACGTGGTCCTCGTCATCGACCCGCTGCACCGGCCCGGGCAGCCGGGCTGGGTGGCCGGGGCGCAACCCGGCCCGGCGGAGTGGGCGCTGCCGTGGGAGAGCGGGCTGCCCGCCGAGGTGCGGGCGTTCGTCCTGGCCAAGCTGGGTCCCCGGCTCGGCGACCTGGTCTGGGACGTCGGCGCGGGCGAGGGCGGGATCGCCGTCGAGTGCGCCAGGCTGGGCGCGGCCGTCGTGGCGGTCGAACGCGACCAGTCCGCCTGCGCGCGGCTGCGCGCCAACGTGCTGGCCCACGGCGTCAAGGTCGCCCTGACCAGGGGGCAGGCGCCCGCCGCGCTCGAACCGCTGCCCGACCCCGACGCCGTCTTCGTCGGCGGGGGCGGTGACGACGTGCTCGCGGCGTGCGCCGCCCGCGGCCCCCGCGCGCTGGTGTGCGCGCTCGGCACGGCCGAGCGGGCGGCGGCCGTGCTGGAGCTGCTGCGCGAGCTCGGTTACCGTGGCGAGGGCACGCGGATCCAGGCGTCCGCGCTGACGCCTGGAGCCGGCGGTTCCCACCGTCTGACCGCGGCGGATGCCGTCTTCGTCGTGCACGCCAGGCCCGCGCACGCAGCGTGACCTGTCCCCCACGGGCACGTATCGGTTATCCTCGCGTGACTTTGTCTACGCACCGGAGATCCCTCAATGAAGCCGCCGCTCCTGCTGATCGGGCAGGGCTCGAACGATGACGCCTACGCCGCGGAGTTCGGCAGGTTCGTCCACCGGCTGCGCTGCCGCCTCGACCACACGGCCGTCGACGTCTCCGGCGGCTACCTGGAACGCGCCACGCCGCGCCTGAGCGACTCCGTGGCGTCCCTGATGGCGCGCGGCCACCACCGTCTGGTCGCGCTGCCGCTCAGCCTCAGCAGGGCGGATGCGGACTTCCCCGCCGCGATGGCGCTCGAACAGCAGCGCCACCCCACCCTCATGTACGACTACGGCCGCCCCCTCGGCCCCGACCCGCGCGTGCTGGCGCTGCTGGCCGACCGGCTCGGCGAGGCCGCCGCCGAGATGTCCAGGCCGCGCCCCCTTGAGCTGGTCGGCGCCCGGCCCCGGCTGCGCGCCGTCGACACCCCGGCCCTCGACGACGTCCCCGGCCAGGTCGAGCCGGGCGAGACGGCGGTCGTGCTGGTCGGCGAGGGCTCGACCGACGCGGCCGCCAACGCCGAGATCCACCGGGTGTCGCGGCTGTTCTGGGAGACGCACGCCTACGACTACATGACCGTCGAGACCGCGTTCGTCTCGGTGACGCCGCCCGGCGTGCCCGGCGGGCTCGAACGCTGCCGCCGGCTGGGCGCCAAGCGGGTGATCGTGGTGCCGTACCTGCTGTTCGCGGGCGGCCTGCTGGAGCGCGTGTGGGCGCAGGCCCTGGCGTACGGCGCGGGCCACCCCGACCTCGACATCCGCTGCGCCGAGGTGATCGGCGACTGCGAGACGCTGGCCGACGTCGTGATCGACCGGTACGAGGAAGCGCTCCAGCTCGTCCACTGACCCTTCAGCTCGTCCAGCAAAGCTCCAGCTCGTTCACTAACGCTCCAGTTCGTCCACCAAGTGGAGGTGTCCGTGCTCGCCGAGACCCTGGCGGCCATCCGTCCCGCCGACCCCGAGGCGCTCGCCGAGGCCCGCGCCCACCAGGACCGGCTCACCAAGCCGCGCGGCGCGCTCGGGGCTCTGGAGGAGGTGGCCGTGCGCCTGGCGGGCGCTGCGGGCGTCTGCCCGCCGCCCATGCCCGAGCCCGCCGCCCTGGCCATCTTCGCGGCCGACCACGGCGTGCACGCGCAGGGCGTCAGCCCGTGGCCGCAGGAGGTCACGACCCAGATGGTCGCCAACTTCCTGGCCGGTGGCGCGGTCGCCAACGCCTTCGCCGCCCAGGTGGGCGCGTCCGTGACGGTGGTGGACGTCGGTGTCGCCACCGACCTGCCCGACGCCCCCGACCTGGTCAAGCGGAAGGTCGCGTACGGCACCGCCGACCTGTCGCGCGGCCCGGCCATGAGCGTCGACCAGGCCGTCAGGGCGCTGGAGGCGGGCATCGCCGTGGCGCAGGAGCTGATCGACAAGGGCGCCCGCTGCCTGATCACCGGCGACATGGGCATCGCCAACACCACCGCCTCGGCCGCGCTGATCTCCGTGTTCACCGGCAAGGACCCGGCCGAGGTGACCGGCAGGGGCACCGGGATCGACGACGCGACCTACGACCACAAGGTGGAGGTCGTCCGCGAGGCGCTGCGGGTGAACGGCCTGCCCGGCGGCGCCGGGCCGAGCGACGCCCTGCGCGCGCTGGCCGCCGTGGGCGGCTTCGAGCACGCGGCCATCGCGGGCTTCGTGCTGTGCGGCGCGGCGAACCGGGTGCCGGTGATCCTCGACGGTGTCATCGCCGGCTCGGCCGCCCTGGTCGCCGCCGCCCTCGACCCCCAGGTCAGCGGTCACTGCGTGGCCGGCCACCGCTCGGCCGAGCCCGGCCACGCCGCCGCGCTCGACCACCTCGGGCTGCGCCCGCTGGTGGACCTGGAGCTGCGGCTCGGCGAGGGCACCGGCGGCCTGCTCGCGCACCCGCTGGTGTGCGCGGCCGTACGGGTGATGCACGACGTGGCGACGTTCGACTCGGCGGGGGTCACGGAAAAGCCCGTGTGATGAGGCCCGTGTGATGATGGGGGACACTCGAAACAGCACGTGAGGTGAGCAGTGTCCCGGTACGGTCCCATGTTCGGCCCTGACATCACGTTCCTCGGCGTGGACCGCTGCGACGTCGCCGACCCGGCCAGCTACGCCGGCGCCGACGTGGTGATCATCGGTGCGCCCTTCGACGGGGGCACCTCCAACCGGCCGGGCGCCAGGTTCGGGCCGATGGCGCTGCGCCAGACCTGCTACCTGCCGCACAACGGGTCCCGTCCGAGCCTCGCCCTGCGCGTCGACGCCCTGCGCGACCTGCGGGTGCTCGACGCGGGCGACGTCGAGTGCTACTCCGGCGACGTCGAGGGCTCGCTGGCCGCCATCGAGGACGCGGTCCACCGGATCGCCTCCTCCGGGGCCGTGCCGGTGGTCCTTGGCGGCGACCACACCGTCGCGCTGCCGGACGCGCGGGGCACCGCCAGGGCGTACCGGCCGGGCCGCACCTCGATGATCCACTTTGATGCGCACGCCGACACCGGCGACATCGAGTTCGGCCACCTGCACGGGCACGGCCAGCCGATGCGGCGGCTCATCGAGTCCGGCGCCATCCGGGGCGACCGGTTCCTGCAGATCGGGCTGCGCGGCTACTGGCCCGAGCCCGAGACGCTCGACTGGATGGCGGCGCAGCGCATGCGCTCGTACGAGATGACCGAGATCGTGACGCGCGGGCTGGAGGAGTGCCTGACGGAGTCGTTCGGGATCGCGCTCGACGAGTGCGACCAGGTCTTCCTGTCGGTGGACATCGACGTCTGCGACCCCGGGCACGCCCCCGGCACGGGCACGCCCGAGCCCGGCGGCCTGTCGGCCAGGCAGCTCCTCGACGCCGTGCGCCGGATCTGCTACGAACTGCCCGTGGCCGGGATGGAGGTGGTCGAGGTCTCGCCGCCGTACGACCACGCCGACATCACCGCGTTCCTCGGGAACCGCGTTATTCTTGAGGCACTCTCGGCCATGGCCAGACGCCGCAAAGACGCTCAGGGCGGGCCACGCTGGGACCCGTCGCAGCCTCTTCTTGACGGCCGTTGAGCCATGCGCAGCGAACGACGCACGGTGAGCCGGTAGGTTTACCTCCGAACACAACCTTCGCGAACGGGAGATTCCCCCCATGGGTCCCTACCTCCTCGGCCTGCGGCTTTCCGGCCGCCGGGTGCTCGTCGTGGGTGGCGGCCGTGTCGCGCAGCGGCGTGTCCCCGCGCTGATCGAGGCCGGTGCGGAGGTCACCGTGGTGTCCCCGTCCGTCACCCCGGCCCTCGACGACCTGATCGCGACGGGCCGGGTCACCTGGCACGCGCGGCCGTACGAGGTGGGCGACTGCGACGGCGCCTGGCTCGTGCAGGCCTGCACCGACGTCAGGTCCGTCAACGCCGCCGTGGCCGCCGAGGCCGAGGCCAAGCGGGTGTGGTGCGTGCGCGCCGACGACCGCGACGCCTCCGCCGCCTGGACCCCGGCCTCCGGCCGGGTCGACGAGATCAGCGTGGCCGTCACCGCGGGCGGCGACCCGCGCCGGGCCGCGGGCATCCGCGACGCGGTCGTCGGCGCGCTGCGCGACGGCACGGTCGACGCCCGCCGCAACCGCACCAAGCCCGTCGGCGTGGCCCTGGTCGGCGGCGGCCCCGGCGACCCCGGCCTGATCACCGTGCGTGGGCGGCAGCTCCTCGCCCAGGCCGACGTCGTGGTCGCCGACCGGCTCGCGCCCCGGGCGCTGCTCGACGAGCTCGCCCCCGACGTCGAGCTCATCGACGCCGCCAAGGTGCCCTACGGCAGGTCGCTGTCCCAGGAGAAGATCAACGAGCTGCTGGTCGACCGGGCCAGGCAGGGCAAGTTCGTCGTCCGGCTCAAGGGCGGCGACCCGTTCGTGTTCGGGCGCGGCGGCGAGGAGATGATCGCCTGCGCCCAGGCCGGCATCCCCGTGCTCGTCGTCCCCGGCATCACCAGCGCCGTCGCCGTCCCGGCCGCGGCCGGGGTGCCGGTGACGCATCGGGGCGTGAGCCAGGAGTTCCACGTCGTCTCCGTGCACGTCGCGCCCGACCACCCGGCCTCCACCGTCGACTGGCCCGCCCTGGCCCGGTCCCAGGGCACGCTGGTGCTCATGATGGCCGTCGAACGGCTGCCGAAGGTGGCCGAGGCGCTGCTTCGAGACGGACGTGCGCCGGAGACTCCCGTAATGGTGGTACAGGACGGTACCCTTCCGACCCAGCGGGCGGTAATCGCACCGCTTTCCACCGTGGCCGACCGCGTGTCCGCGGCTGGGATACGGCCTCCGGCGATCGTCATCGTCGGCGACGTCGTGCGGGTCGGCCAGGAGGTCGAGATGGTTCGAGCGGAGCGCTTGCCGTGAACACCGCCATGGATGACGGGCGGCACGAGTCGCTGGGGGAGCAGACGTTGAGCTTCCGCCCGGTGACGGACGACGACCTGCCCGACTCCCGAACCACCCCGCCCCCGCCGTCCGCCGCCCCCTCCGGCCCGCCATCTGCCGCGCCCTCCGGCCCGCCGTCCGCGGCTTCCGCGGGCTCGTCGTCTGGGGCGTCCTCGGGCCCGCCGCCTGCGGCTTCTTCGGGCTCGTCGCCTGAGGCTCCCGGTGGTCCGTCGTCCTCGGGGGAGGCGTCGGCCTCCGCTGCCCGGCCATCGCTCTTCGAGCCGTCGGCGCGTGCCGACAAGCCCGTCCTCCCTCGGCGGCCCGCCGCTCAACGGCTCCCGGCCGCTTCGCAGGAGCCCTCCGCCGGTACGGACGAGCCCGGCCCGTCCACGGGGCCCAGCCTGTTCACGCCGTCCCGTCCGGCCGACCGTCCGAGCCTCTTCACCCCGGCCCGCGCCGCCGAGCCGCGTGAGGGGAACGAGACGCGTCCGAGGCCCGCTGCCTTCTGGGAACGAGCCCCCCAGGATCCGGACACCGCCCCGTCCTCGGAGACCGAGCCGACGTCCGCGACCCCGGACGCCATCGCCGCCGACAGCGAAGAGACGCCTTCGGGCGTCGAGCACGCGCCACCCCCGGCGGACGCCGCCCCTGACGACGACGCGACCGCTCCCTCCGCTGACGAGAACGCCGACGCCGAGAACCGTGCGCAAGCCGACTCCGACTCGCAGAGCGACGACACTCCCCGGCCCGATGACGTCCCCGCTGCCGAAGCCGAAGCGGCGCCCCTCGCGGAAGGCGACACCGCCCCCAGCGAGGCGACGAACGCCGAAGACACCACCGGCTTCGACGCCTTCTCTCCGGCCTCCCACGTCCCCAGCGACGCCGACTACCCCACCGACCCAGGAGACCTGGCGGAGGAGGACTTCGACTCCGAGGCCGAGGCCGACGATGTCGCATCCACCGTAGAGACCGACGACACCGAAGCGGACTCCGCCCCTGTAGACGACAGCGGCGAGACCGTCCCGACCACCGAAGCAGACGCCGACACGGGCGCCACCACCCAGACCGACGCCGACCCCGACGACCCGACCGACGCCGAATCCGACGACCACTCCGATGCGGAAACCGACGCCGAGGTGGACGCCGACGCGGACATCCACCCCGACGCGGATGCCGTCGTCCTAGCGAACTCCGACGCTGACGCCGACACCGACGACCCCGCTGACACCGACGACCCCGCCGGCCCCGCTCAGGACGCCGACGCCGGGGATGCCGTCGTCCAGGCGAACGCTGACGTCGACGTTCAAATCGACGACCGCTCCGACGCGGAAACCAACGCCGAGGGGGACACCGGCGCCGACGCGGACAGCGACAGCGACACGGACAGCGGCGTTGAGGACGGCGTGGAGACCAGCGTCGTGCCGGAGTCGGAAGGCGCGCCGGAGGAAGGCAGGCCGGAGGAAGGCGCGCCGGAGGAAGGGCCGCGGGTCGAGGAGTTGCCGGCCGAGGTCGTCGAGGTGATGACGTCGGCGCTGAGCGCGTTGCGCGAGAGCGTGTCCGACCTGCGCTTCAGCCTCGACCTGCCCGGAGCCGAGGAGGCCAGGCAGGCGCGGGCCGACCTGCTGGCCCAGCTGGAGAACTACGTCCTGCCCAGGGTGCGCACCAACACGGCCCCCGCGCTGATCGTGATCGCCGGCTCCACCGGCGCGGGCAAGTCCACCCTGGTCAACTCCCTGGCCGAGCGGAACATCTCGCGCACCGGAGTGCGCCGCCCGACCACCGGCACGCCCATCCTGGCCTGCCACCCCGACGACAGGAAGTGGTTCGCGGAGGGCGAGCTGCTCAGCGGCCTCGAACGGCTGGACCGGCCCTCGCCCGACAGCGAGACGAGCGGCCTGGTCGTCGTGACGACCGAGAAGCTTCCGCAGGGCGTCGCGCTGCTGGACACCCCCGACATCGACTCGGTCGTCGAGGAGCACCACGAGATCGCCCACCGCATGCTCGACGCCGCCGACCTGTGGATCTTCGTCACCACCGCCGCCCGCTACGCCGACGCGCCCGCCTGGAGCCTCCTGCGCCTGGCCAAGGAGCGCGGCGCCCGCCTGGCCATCGTGTTGTCGCGGGTGCAACCCCGGTCGGCCGACGTCGTGCTCAAGCATTTCGTCCGCATGCTGACCGAATACGGCCTGGGCGACATCGACCGGTTCGTGATCCACGAGGCGGCGGTGACCGACGGCAGGCTGCCCGACAGCGAGGTCACCGACCTGCGCATGTGGCTGGCCGAGCTCTCGGTCGACGAGGCGCGCCGGGCGCAGGCCGTCCAGGAGACCCTGAACGGGGTGCTCAACAGCTTCCGCACCCGCGTGCCCGCGCTGGCCAGGCACCTGGAGGGTCAGGCGGCGTTCCGCGCCGAGCTGCGCGGCGACGTCGAGGCCGCCTACCTGGGCGCGCTGGCCGAGATCGACAAGGCGTCCAAGAACGGCTCGCTGCTGCACGGCGAGGTGCTGGCCCGCTGGCAGGACTTCGCGGGCTCCGGCGATCTCATGCGCTCGCTGCAGTTCGGCAAGAGCGGCAAGGCGGGCAGGCAGACGCCCGAGCGGGTGACGGCGTTCAAGGCGGCGATCCGGGCCGGGCTGGAGTCGGTGATCGTCGCCGCGGCCAACCGCGCCGCCGAGGAGGTGGTCGCGCGCTGGCGGCACCGTTCGGAGCTGGGGGTCAAGCTCGCCGAGGGGCTCGACCGTCCGTCGGACAACCTGCTGCGGCACGCCGGGCGCGCCATCGCGTCCTGGCAGGACCACCTGAACGAGCTCGTACGCACCGAGGGCGTGACCAAGCGCTCGGTGTCCAAGCTCGTCTCGTTCGATCCCGACGCGCTCTCCCTGATCTTCACGGTCGCCATGTTCAGCGGCGGCGACGGGTCGGGCGTGCCGCACCGGCTCGTCAACGCGCTGCTCGGCGCGGAGTCGCTGCGCGGCATCGGCGCCAAGGCGCTCAGTGACCTGCGAGCCAGGATCGGCATGCTGTTCGACGAGGAATCCATGCGTTACGTACACGCTCTCGACTCGGCGGGCATCCCGGACGAGTCCGTCGCGACCCGCCTCTACCAGGCGACCTACAACCTTGAGGTCGCCCGATGACGACGACCACGCCCCCGAGGGCGGGCCTCGCGCCGAGGTTGTCCGCGCTCAACAAGGTGGTGGAGCTGGGTCCTGGACGGCTCGACCAGAAGCTGCTCACTGAGGCCGGCGCGCTGCTGACGCGGGCCGGCGACCGGCTCAAGCTGTCGTCCGAGCACACCGTGGTCGCCCTCGCGGGCGGCACCGGCAGCGGCAAGTCGTCCCTGTTCAACGCCATTTCGGGGCTTGAGCTGTCGCCCACGGGCGTACGCCGTCCGACGACGGCCCGTACCCACGCCTGCGTGTGGGGGCTGGAGGGCTCGGCGCCGCTGCTCGACTGGCTGCAGATCCAGCCGCGCCACCGTTTCTCCCGTACCAGCGCGCTCGACAAGGGCGACAGCCAGCTCCACGGGCTGATCCTGCTCGACCTGCCCGACCACGACTCGATCCGGGCGCTCACCGACAACGAGGCCGACCGGCTCATCGGGCTGGCCGACCTGGTGGTGTGGGTGCTCGACCCGCAGAAGTACGCCGACGCCTCCACCCACCGGCGCTACGTGACCGAGCTGGCCGGGCACGACGCGGTCACCGTGTTCGCGCTCAACCAGGCCGACAAGCTGTCCGCGGCGGAGCTGGCCGAGCTGGTCATCGACCTCAACGACCTGCTGCGCCGGGAGGGCGTCGAGCATCCCAGCGTCGTACCCACCTCGGCCGTCACCGGGCGCGGCGTCGAGAGCCTCAAGAGCGTGATCGCGACCGCCGTCGGCCGCCGCCGCGCCGCCATCCAGAAGCTGGAGGCCGACCTCCAGCGGATGGAGCAGCGGCTCGGCGAGGCCATGCCGCTCGGCGACGCGCTGCTCGTGCCGTCGTCGGTCGACGAGGCGCGCAGGATGGGGCTCACCGATGCGCTCTGCGACGCGATCGGCGTCCCCGCCGTCGGCGAGGCGATGGAGAACGTCTACGCTGAGCGTTCCAGCCAGTGGGTCGGCTGGCCGTATCCGCGGTGGTTCGCCAAGTTCCGTCCCGATCCGTTGAAGAGCCTGCGTCTCGAAGACGTCGGCGACGAGATCCGCGGCATCACGACCGGCTCGGTGAGCGCCCATTCCGCCGAGGTGGCCAACGCCGTGCAGGCGCTCACCGACGGGCTGTCGTCCGGTATGGACCCGGTGTGGCGGACCGCGGTGCAACAGGCCGCGCGCTCGCACGCGTCCCGGCTGCCGAAGGCGCTGACCGAGGAGCTCACGGAGGTGGCGCCGCGCCTCGACCGGGTGCCCGGCTGGTGGCGGCTGCTCAAGGTCTGGCAGTACCTGCTGGTGGTGGCGTTCGTGGCCGGGGTGGTGTGGCTGGTGGCCGGGCTGACCGTGCCCGCGCAACTGCCCGCGACCCTGCAACTGGTCGGCGACGGCGCGGCGCTGCCGTGGGTGGCGCTCATGATGGCCTCCGTCCTGGGGCTGGGCGCGTTGTCGGGCATCGCCTCGCGCAACTTCGTGGAGCTGGGGGCCTCGCGGGAGCGGGAACGTCTGGAGCGGGAGATGCGCCGCAGGGTCTCGACGGTGTCGGCGAAGATGGTGGTGGAGCCGGTCGAACGCGAGCTCGGCCGCCACCACGCCTTCTACACGGCCCTGCGCGACCTCTCGGGCTGACCCCTCTCTTCTCGTACGCGTCCTGTGTTCATCCACAGCCGTCCTTCCTCTCCGTCCCCTCATCCACAGAACGGCGTTCGCCCCCACCCCACCCGACCCTCTTCAGGCACCGTGTTCCCAGGTCGCGGGCAGTCCGCCCGCCGCATGGGAGGCACGGATGAACGACATCTACATCACGCTCACCGGAAACGTCGCAGCAGAGCCACGGCAGTACAGCTTCGACGACGGCACGAGGGTCACGTCGCTGAAGGTGTTCACCTCGCACCGCTACTTCGACAGGAAGACAGGGCAATGGACCGACGGTGAGCGCGTCTGCTTCACGGTCCGGTGCTGGCGTGCGCTGGGCGACAACGTCGCCGACTGCGTACGGGCGGGGCAGCCCGTCGTCGTGTCCGGCAAGCTCCGCATCCGCGAGTTCGGCGCGGAAGGCGACCGCCGGTTCATGCCGGAGATCGAGGCCAGCGCGGTGGGGCACGACCTGCGCTGGGGCACCGGCGTCTTCACCAAGCCGGAGCGCGGGGGCGGCCTGGGCTCGATGACCAAGGAGATGCGCGAACGCCTCGACGAGGAGACCCAGGACTGGGCGATGGGCACCAAGCCCGTCCGCCCGTCTTCCCTCCACCCGGCCGCCGACGCGTCGGTCCCCGCGACCGCCGACGCCCCCCGAAGCGCATTCGCGCAGCCTCACGACGACGACGCCAGGCCGGACGCCGACAACACGGCGCTGGCCATCGCGGCCACCGACCCCGACGCCGGCACCCCGCACCCGAGCGCACGTCCCGAGGCCCAGCCCGACCCCGCCGTGGAGGACGACACCACTCCCGGCGCGGCCACGCGAGAGCATGCGGGCCGCGGTTCGTCGGCCAAGGCCGCCACGGTCCGCGTCCTGGGTGCGTCCGGCAAGCCCCGGACGAAGACCCAGACCCCGGAGAAGGCCGCCGCCTGACCCCATCGTCACCTGACGGCTGAGCACCTACACCGGTGGATGCTCCCGTCGTGACGGAGAGGTGGCCGCTCCCCACGAAGGCGGGTGTCTTCATGCCCCCCACACAACCCGCCATGAAGACACCCGCTTGCCTCGACGCCCTCGACCAGCCCCAGCGAGGGCGTCCACATCGTGGAGGCAGAATGCGCGCTGTACGGGTTGCACGCGGAGGCGCAGTGGCCCCGGTTCGCCTCACGGTGGTTCTTTGCAGGGGTGACTGCACCCGGAGGCCGTGCTGCGCGGTCGAGAGCCGGGCGGGTGCCCAAGCGCCTGCTGAGCCGCCTGTTGGCAGACGTCAGACAGAGACGTGACGCGCACGCGGGCAAGCGCCGACGTGACGGCAGTCATATGTGGGATGCACTCCTTGATCGGCGTAGGCCCGGACGCGCTGGTCATCGAGTTTCTCGACGGACCTGATGAAGGAGTGGCACGACCGATGGTTCGTCGGCCATCGGTCCGGGGGAAAGCGATCGGGGCGGAGGGCAGCAGCCGATGGGTCGGCGCCCCGCGCAGGGGACGGCCAAGAGGAGGGGGAGGGGAGGGGCAGGGGCATCGGCTGATGGCCCCGATGTCACCCCGAAGGGGGGCCGATGGGGTGTTTGTCCGCGTCAGATACCTAGAGCATGGGTCATGTCCATGTCACGCCCCGCACCATGGTTGCTCCTTTCCGGCACTGCCCGCTCGCGGAGTGAGCGGGCGTGGTCGTTTCAACGTAGCGGTTCCCATCGCATAACGCACACTCCGCAATTATTGTGTTACACATCGTTAGTCAGGGAGGAGACGAGATGGCGGCGACCAGTCACGCCACGATCAAGTCTCGCGACGGTGTGTCAAGACTGGCCGGTCGTTGGCCATTGCTCGGGCAACGGCGCCCGCTTGTGGCGTATCTGTGCGCCATTGTCGCCCTCGATGCCGTCGCGATTACCTTGTTCACGAGATCTACCGAGTTCCACTGGCCGGATTTTCTGACCTTTGCCGCTCTCATGGCGTGCGGCGCGGTCTGCATCGAGGCCAGCAGGCGTCTGGGCATGCCCGCCGGAGTCTCGCGTGACCTGTTGTCGGCCTGGTGGCTGCCGGTCGCCCTGCTCCTGCCGCCGGTCTACGCCCTCTTTGCGCCGATCGTGCTGCAGATCCTTCTCCAGGTGCGCGTGCGCGCCACAGTTCTCTACCGTCGGGTGTTCAGCTCGGCGGCCATCGGCCTGGCCGGCTGCACGGCGTCGGTCGCCTTCCACTGGGTCGTCCCTGATCCCTGGGTGCTGACGCGGGGGAGTGGGCCGCCGATCGCCTACGCGGTCGCGGCCGCCGTCCTGTTCTCGCTGCTCAACATCGGTCTCATCGCGGTCGCGGCGCACACGTCCGATCCTGAGGGGTCGTGGCAGGAGGTGTTGTGGAACCGGGAGAGCGTCCTGCTGGACGTCGTCGAGCTGTGCCTCGGCGTCACGGTCTCGATCGGGTGCGGGCTCAACCTGGCTCTGCTGGTGCTCGCGTTGCCGCCGGTCGTCCTGCTGCAACGAAGCCTGTTGCATGCGCAGTTGCAGGCCGCCGCCCGTACCGACTCGAAGACCGGGCTGCTCAACGCGGCCGCCTGGCAGCGGGAGGCCGACACCGAGATCCTGCGGGCGCGTCGCAGCGGTGACACGCTGGCGCTGCTGATCATCGACATCGACCACTTCAAGCGGGTGAACGACGCCCACGGACATCTGGTCGGCGACGAGGTGCTGGCCGGGGTGGCGGCCATGTTGCGCAGGGAGCTGCGGGAGTCCGACGTGGTGGGGCGGTTCGGGGGCGAGGAGTTCGTCGTCCTGCTGCCCGGGGCGGACGTCGACGAGGCGCGTCAGGTCGCCGAGCGACTTCGTACGCACATCGGGCACATGGCCATCCCGGTGGACGACACTCTGATCCGGATCACGATCTCGGTCGGGGTCGCGTTGATGTGCGTGCACGGCGACGATCTGATCGACTTGCTGGCCGCCGCCGACCTGGCTCTCTACCGGGCCAAGGAGCTGGGCCGGGACCGCGTCTGCATCCCCGTTGTCCAGCCGCCACAACCGCCGTCCCCCGAAGAGCAAGCCGTGTGACATCGATGTGTGCAGGGGATGCGGGCAGGCGCCTGAGGGGGGATGCGTCAGGGGCCTGCCCTCGGGTTGTGGCCGGTGCGCCTTCGGCGTCAGGACGTGGAGACGCTGTCGCAGGTGACGAGGCGGACGGCGGGAGCCGAGACGATCTGGATATGGGGCACCCCGGGGACCTCGACGTTGAGATACCCGCCCTCGATGGCGAACCGCACTCCTGCCACGGTCGGCACCCGGCGGCCCTCGGAGTTCGTCAGCGTGTAGCCGTCGAGGAGTTCGACGGTGCCGTTTCTCCAGGTGGGGTTCATGCCTGCACCTCCGGGAAGTCCAGCTCGGGCTGGGCGAGGTGGTTGAAGTAGTTGGACAAGGTGTTCAGGGCGATGTGGCCCACGATCTCGGCGAGCTCCGCGTCCGAGACGCCGGCGGCCCGTGCGGCGTCGAGGTCCGCGTCGCTCACCGCGCCGCCCGTGTGCATGATCGCCTGAGTGATCGCCAGGGCGGCGGCCGCGTGCGGCTCGTCATCCGCGCCCTGGCGGGTCTTGAGAAGCTCCTCGTCGGACATGCCCATACGGCGTCCGCGCATGGTGTGGGCGCTCACGCAGTACGTGCAGTGGTTCTCCTGGGCGACCAGCAGGGCGATCTGCTCCCTCAGTCTCGGGGTGAGGACGCCCGCGCTGAGGTGTTCGCGCATCGCGAGGTAGCTGGCCAGGGCGGCTGGGCCGTTGGCGAGGGCGGCGTACAGGTTGGGGACCTTGCCGAGCTGGCGGCGGGTCTGGTCGAGCAAACCGTCGTTGTCTTCTGTCAGTTGTGGAAGGCGGGGCATGAGGTCTCCAAAACGGTACTGATCGGTTCCATCTGGGCAAGACGATACCGAACGGTTCCGTTTTAGGGAAGTTCGGGATAGCTTGGCGATATGCCCACACGTGCACGTGAACGACTGCTCGACGCCGCCGAGGACCTCTTCTACGCGGAGGGGATCAGGGCGGTGGGGGTCGAGCGGATCCTGAGCGTCTCGGGGGTGGGCCGCGCCTCCTTCTACCGGCATTTCCCGAGCAAGGACGACCTGGTCGTGGCCGTACTGCGGCGGCGGGACGAGCGGTGGCGGGCCTGGCTGGCCGAACGCGTGGAGGCTCTGGGCGGCCATCCGCTGGACGTCTTCGACGCCCTGGCCGAACGGTTCGCGCGGGCCGATTTCCGTGGGTGCGCCTTCATCAACACCATGATCGAGACGGCGGATCCGGACAGTGCGGCACACCGGGTGGCGGCCGAGCACAAGGAGCGGGTGCGGGCGTACGTCTCGGGGTTGATCGAGCGGGACGGCCGGGCCGATGCCGCCGAACTGGCGCACCTGTTCGTCCTGCTGGTGGACGGGGCCATCGTCACGGCAGTACGTGAACGCTCGACCCACCCGGCACTACGAGCACGAGCCGCAGCCACCGCCCTCCTCGCAACGACAGGCACCACCACGGAGACCACCGCAGGTGCCGCGACGTAGGGGGCCGCGACCTGGGAGGCCGTGGTGAAGGTGAACGTGCTGAAGGAGCCGTGGCGAAGGGGAACCGTGGCATGGAGGCCGCGACCAAGGGGTCAAAGTCCAGAGGCCGAGGGGGGCAATGGGTCAAGGAGGCCCTGACCAGTGGGCCAATGAGACAAGGAGACCGTGACCAAGGAGCCAATGGGCCAAGAGGGCTGACGGAGGTCGTAGTCGGCTGAGAGCGGTGATGCGAGCCCCGCCCATCACGGCCCTGTGGCGGGCACAGGGCATGGGCCGTCATGGGAACTCTTCGTCGCGGGTGGGCGTCAAGGGGTGCGGCGCGCGGCCATCGCCCTGCTCGCCACCACGGGGACCGCCACCACGGGGACCGCCACCACGGGGACCGCCACCACGGGGACCGCCACCACGGGGACCGCCACCACGGGGACCGCCACCACGGGGACCGCCGTGGGGACCATCGCAGAGACCGCCGCAGAGGCCGCCGCGACGAAGGCGATTGCGACGAAGGAGGCCGTGGCGACGAGGGGTGGTGGCGTTCAGGGAGGTCCTGAGTAAGGGGCCGAGGGCGTGACGGGGATTTCCTCGGCTGAGGTCGGGGGTGGGGACAGCGTCCGGACCCAAGGCGGGGCGGGGGCGTGAGCTGTCAGGGGCGGTTCAGGGGGCGAGGGGGCGGTTTCCGGGGCGGCAGGGTGTTCGGGGGAGGTGGGGGTGGAGGGGTGGGGGTGCGGGGGAGAGGGGGGAAGGGCGGAGGTGAAAGGGGCTGGGCGGCGGAAGCCTGCGTGTGCAGCCTCTAAGCTAGGGAGCATGCCGGAGTACATCTACACGCTGCAGCGCGTGCGCAAGGCGCACGGCGACAAGGTTGTCCTTGACGACGTCACGCTGTCGTTCCTGCCCGGAGCCAAGATCGGTGTCCTGGGGCCGAACGGCACCGGGAAGTCGACGCTGCTCCGGATGATGGCCGGCCTGGAGCAGCCGTCCAATGGCGACGCCAAGCTCATGCCGGGCTTCACGGTCGGCATGCTCCAGCAGGAGCCGCCGCTCAACGAGGAAAAGACCGTTCTGGGCAACGTGCAGGAGGGTGTCGCCGAGACGATGGCGATGCTCGAGCGCTACAACCAGATCGCCGAGCAGATGGCCACCGACTACAGCGACGAGCTGCTGGAGGAGATGGGCAAGCTCCAGGACCAGCTCGAGCACCGCAACGCGTGGGACCTCGACAGCCAGCTGGAGCAGGCGATGGACGCCCTGCGCTGCCCGCCGCCCGACGCCGAGGTGAGCAAGCTGTCCGGTGGTGAGCGCCGCCGCGTGGCGCTGTGCAAGCTGCTGCTTGAGGCCCCCGACCTGCTGCTGCTCGACGAGCCCACCAACCACCTCGACGCCGAGAGCGTGCAGTGGCTGGAGTCGCACCTGGAGAAGTACGCCGGCACGGTGCTGGCCGTCACCCACGACCGGTACTTCCTGGACAACGTGGCCAACTGGATCCTGGAGCTCGACCGCGGTCGTTGCTACCCGTACGAGGGCAACTACTCCACCTACCTCGACATGAAGGCCCAGCGTCTCAAGGTCGAGGGCCAGAAGGACGCCAAGCGCAAGAAGCGCCTGGAGGACGAGCTGGAGTGGGTGCGCTCCAACCCCAAGGCCCGCCAGACCAAGAGCAAGGCCCGTCTCCAGCGGTACGAGGAGATGGCCGCCGAGGCCGACAAGTTCCGGAAGCTGGACTTCGAGGAGATCCAGATCCCGCCGGGCCCGCGTCTGGGCACCACGGTGATCAGGGCGGACCAGCTCACCAAGGGCTTCGGCGACCGGCTGCTGATGGAGAGCCTGTCGTTCGACCTGCCGCGTAACGGCATCGTCGGCGTCATCGGCCCCAACGGCGTCGGCAAGACCACGCTGTTCCGCATGATCACGGGTGGGGAGACGCCGGACACGGGGTCGATCACGGTCGGCGACACCGTGAAGATCTCTTACGCCGACCAGAGCCGGGGCGGCATCGACCCGAACAAGAACGTCTGGGAGGTCGTCTCCGACGGGCTCGACCACATCAAGGTCGGCAACGTCGAGATGCCGTCGCGGGCCTACATCGCGGCGTTCGGCTTCAAGGGGCCCGACCAGCAGAAGAAGGCGGGGGTGCTGTCGGGCGGCGAGCGTAACCGGCTCAACCTGGCGCTCACCCTCAAGCAGGGCGGCAACGTGCTGCTGCTCGACGAGCCGACCAACGACCTCGACACCGAGACGCTGTCGTCGCTGGAGAACGCGCTGCTCGACTTCCCGGGCTGCGCCGTGATCACCTCGCACGACCGGTGGTTCCTCGACCGCATCGCCACCCACATCCTTGCGTGGGAGGAAGGGTCGAACTGGTTCTGGTTCGAGGGCAACTTCGCCGACTACGAGAAGAACAAGATCGAGCGTCTGGGCGCCGACGCGGCCCGTCCCCACCGGGTGACGTACCGCAAGCTGCACCGGGACTGACGGACACGTCTCGACCTGGCACCGGGTTTGAGGGGTACGCCTCGTCCCGGTACCGCGGCTGACGGGTACGTCTCATGCCTGCGACGAGCGGCGGGCCCCTTCGGGGGCGCGCCGCTTTTCGCGTGTTCCGGCAGGGCCGATGGGCGTGCGGCCTCGGTCAGACGGATCGACGTGCGGCCTGGTCAGGGACGTGCGGCCTCGGTAGGGACGGTTCACCGTGTGGCCTCGGTGAGGACGGATCGGTGTGCGGCCTCGATGAGGCGGTTCGATGTGCGGTCTCGGTCAGGGCCGATCGGTGGGCGGCCTCGATAAGACGGTTCGGTGTGCGGCCTCCGTGAGGACGGTTTGGCGTGCGCCCTCGGTGAGGACGGTTCGGTGCGGCCTCGGTCGGGATCGTTCGGCGTATGGGCTGGTCAGGGACGTTCGGTGGGTGGCCTCGGTAAGACGGTTCGGTGGGTGGCCCTGGTGAGGGTGGGTCAGCCTTCGGCTTCCGTTAGGGCTATCTGTACGGGGGTGGGGGTGGTGCGGCGCCATGGTCCGTTGAAGAGCAGGATCGCGGGGATGAACAGCACGAGGCAGCCCAGCGCCACGAACAGCCAGGTCTGCCAGCTCGTCGCCGCCACCACATGCGGGATCACCAGCAGCCCGATCACCGCGATCGCCTTGCTCAGGAAGCCGAACAGCCCCCAGGCGGTGCCCTGCAGGCGCGGGTCGGCGTCCTCGGCGTCCTCGGAGTAGTTGGCCATCCAGGGGGCGTACGCGACGCCGAGTGAGCCGCCGAGCAGGGCGCCGACCACCATGAGCGTGCCGGTGGAGACGCCTTCCTGGCCGAGCGCGACGGCGAGGTAGGCGGTGACCAGCACCGCGGCGATCGTCCCGGCGAGCGAGAACGGCTTGCGCAGTTGCAGGCGGTCCGACAGGCGGCCGGTGACGATCAGCGTGACGAGGTTGAGGCTCCAGAACGCGGCCATGATCGTGGACGCCTGCGCGCTGCTGATGCCGAGCGCGCCCACCAGCATCGTCTGGCCGAACAGCGACAGCGTGATGTAGAGGACCAGCCAGAGCGAGATGCCGACGACGTGGGCCCAGATGTTGCGCCGGGCGAACAACGACCGGACGGTGGGCGGGCGCTCCAGGTCGACGACCTCCTCGGCGGCCCGTTCGGTGTGCTGGATCCTGGCCCGCAGCTCGGGGGACAGGTCGGCGATGTTGAACGCGATCACCGCGGAGATCACCAGCGAGAAGCAGCCCATGATGACGAACTGCGACCGCCACGACTCGTCGAAGATCGGCAGCGTCCAGCCGGCGACGGCGGCGGCCAGGAAGTTCGCGCCCACCGGGCCCCACGTCCAGAACCCGAAGGCCTGCGCCCGGCCGAGCCGCGGGGAGAAGTCGCGGATCAGCGGCGCGGTGGAGGCCATGGCGACGCCGTCCACGAAGGCCAGCAGGATGCGGGCGATCAGCAGGTCGCGTGGGCTGTGCACGAGCGTCATGGCGAAGCAGCAGACGGCGGTGAGGGCCATGAGCGGGATGAGCAGGCGGACCCGGCCGACCCGGTCGGTGAGCCGGCCGCCCAGGATGGAGGCCACGGCCCCGGCCACCGCCGCCGCCCCCGACACCGCCCCGTACGTGGCCAGGGACATGTTCAGGTCTTTGAGCAGCAGGGGTACGACGGGCGCGATCTGCCCTTCGTAGGAGCCGATGAGGATGGCCAGGACGGCCATGGTGAGGATCTTCATCCGGCGGGCGCCGGTCGGGTACTCGTCGAGCTCGCGGACGTAGGACAGCCTCATGACACGCCTTTCTGTCGAGCCTAGGCCCCCGTCATGAGTTCTAGAAGCTAGCTCTAGAATCCATTTCTGAGATGTTGCTCCTCGCGTCGGCCGGCGTCAAGAGTGCGTACCCGGGATCAGATGATTAGAATCAAATTCTAGGATTCGTACGTAGTGAGGAGCCGGGCGTGGACCTGGAACTTGACGGCCTCGACGTGACCTTCGACCACACGGCCGTGGCCGCTCCCCGGATCAGGGACCTGCTGCCGATCTACCGCGACCTGCTCGGAGGCCGCCACCTGGGAGGCGGCGGGGACAACCGGGTCAGCGGGTACCGCACGCTGCAGCTCACGTACTCCAACGGGAGCAAGGTCGAGCTGATGGAACCGCTGACCGGGTCCACGTTCTTCGACAGCTTCTTCGAGCTGACGCGGGGGCGGGGCGGCGTCCATCATCTGAACTTCCACGTCGCGGACATGGACGCGGCCGTTGCCCGGCTCACCGGGCGCGGCTACCGGCTGCACGGGCTCAACCGGGCCGACGCGCGCTGGCAGGAGGTGTTCCTGCACCCCAAGGAGGCGCACGGCGTGCTGATCCAGCTCGCCTGCCCGGGGTTCCGCGACCCGGACGAGGCCCGCCCGACGCTGGAGGAGGTGCTGGCTGGACGCGGCCGCAACGGCGACGGCATCCCGAGCCCCTGAGCCGCGGAGGCTTCCCCGCAACCGAACCTGGCTCTAGAGTGCGATTCTAGAACTAGAGTGGGGAGGCCCATGAAACCGGCACCGAAGCCAACGCCCGAGACCCAGCCGTTCTGGGACGGCACGGCCGCGGGAGAGCTCAGGATCCAGCGCTGCCAGACGTGCGCGCGGCACTACTTCTACCCCCGGCCGAGCTGCCCCCACTGCGGCGGCGGCGACGTGGAGTGGGTGCGCGCGACGGGCCGCGCGACCCTGTACTCGTACGTGATCAACCATCGCCCCGCGCCCGGCTTCGAGGCCGGCGGGCCCTACGCCATCGCCGTCGTGGAGCTGGAGGAGGGCGTGCGGATGATGACCAACATCGTCGGCGTGCCCAACACCCCCGAGGACCTGCCGCTGGACATGGAGCTGCGGGTGGTGTTCGAGCGGCGCGGCGACGTGCACGTGCCGCTCTTCGAGCCCGCGGAGGGCGGCCGATGAACATCGTGATCGCCGGGGCGGCCGAGACCGACGAGATCGGCCGCCTGCCGGACCGCTCCACCTTCCAGCTCCACCTGGAGGCCGCGCGCAACGCCCTCGCCGACGCGGGCATGACGAAACACGACATCGACGGCATCGCCACGGTCGGCACGCCCGGCCCGATCCAGGTCGCGCACGCCCTCGGCATCACGCCCTCCTGGCTCGACGGCACGGGCGTGGGCGGGTCGTCGTTTTTGTTCCACGTGCGCCACGCCGCCGCCGCCATCAGGGCCGGGCTGTGCCGTACCGTGCTGATCACGCACGGCGAGTCGGGACGGTCGCGGGTCGGCGCCGGCCGGTGGGGGCTGGGCGCGGACTCGCTGCTCGGGCAGTTCGAGCTGCCGTACGGGGTGGTCGGGCCGCCGACGTCGTTCACCGTCACGGCGCTGCGCTACATGAAGGAGACCGGCCTCACCCACGAGCAACTGGCCGAGGTGGCGGTCGCGCAGCGCCGCTGGGCGGCCCGGAACCCGAGGGCCATGTACCGCGAGCTCGTCACGGTCGCGGACGTGCTCGCGTCGAAGCTCGTTGCCTACCCCTTCCACCTGCTGGAATGCTGCCTGGTGACGGACGGCGGCGGCGCGCTGGTGGTCACCTCCGAGGAGCTGTCGCGCCGCTCGCCGGTGTACCTGCTCGGCTCCGGCGAGGCCATGGACGCGCCGATGGTCTCGCAGATGGAGGACTTCACCACCTCCAAGGGCTTCCGCCTGTCCGGCCGGGCCGCCTTCGCCGAGGCCGGGATCGCCCACGACGACGTCGACCACCTGATGGTGTACGACGCCTTCGCCCACGTGCCCCTCTACGGCCTGGAGGACCTGGGCTTCGTCGGCCGGGGCGAGGCCGGGGCGTTCGTCGCCGAGGGGCACACCTCGCCCGGCGGCCGGCTGCCGATGAACACCAACGGCGGCGGCCTGTCCTACACGCACACCGGCATGTACGGCATGTTCGCCATCCAGGAGTCGGTGCGGCAGCTCAGGGGCGAGGCCGCGGCCCAGGTGCCGGACGCGGAGGTGAGCGTGGTGCTGGGCAACGGCGGCATGTTCGCCTCCGCCGCGACCCTCGTCCTGGCCTCCCGGTTGCCCTAGGTTCCGCGCACGGCCCTCCGGGCAGGCGAGCCCGGACGGGCCGATGGAACGGGATGGAACGGAATGGAACGCCTCTCCATCGGAAGCGGAAGATCCTGAGAAGAGGAGACGGCGATGCCGAAGTTCATGGACGTGCACAGTGGTTTCGTCGGCGTCACCGAGGAGCAGTTGCGCGAGGCCCACGAGCGGGACCTGGCGGTCGAGGGGGCCGAGGGCGTGCACTTCGAGCGGGCCTGGCTCGACCCGGACTCGGGCAAGGTGTTCTGCCTGTCGTCGGGGCCGTCGAAGGAGGCGGTGATGCGGGTGCACGAGAAGGCCGGCCACCCCACGACGGAGATCTACGAGCTGCCCATCGAGGTCGAGTAGCGACGACTCGGCCACCGGACCGGTGACGGCCGCCCGCGCTGCTGCGGACGCGGGCGGCCGCCACCGAGACGCCCCGAGCCACGAGGTCCAGGCGGGCGGGGGCGCGCGAAGCCGTACGGGCGGGCGGGGGCGTCAAGGGTTGCCAGGCGGGCGCGTCGGGCGCCCGGCCGCGCGTGCGGGCCGTACTAGATTCGTCGGGTGAGCACGGGGGCCGCGCGCGGGGTGGGGCGGTTCGTCAACGGCGAGTCGGTCTACGGGACCATCCTGACGGCCGGCGTCGTCTCCGGGCTCTCGCACTGGATCGCCGACCCGGCCGAGCTGCTGGCCACCGCGATCGGCACGGTCATCCGGCTCGGGCGCCCTGGGGGCCGTGATGATCCTGCTGAAGAGCCTTGGGCCTTGAGCGCGGCGCCCGAGCCGCCGGGGCAGGTCAGGAGGGCGGCGGGCGCCAGGTGATGAGGGCGTCCAGGGCCTCGACGCGGGAGCCGGTGACCAGGAGCGGGTTGATCTCCAGGGACTCCAGGTCGTCGCCCAGGCTCTCGGCGAACGCGGCGATCCCGGCCACCACGTCGGCCACCGCTTCCAGGTCGGCGGGCTCGGTGCCTCTGGCGCCGTCCAGCAGGGCCGCGCCGCGCAGCTCGGACAGGGCCCGGCGTACCTCGGCGGCGTCCACCGGCAGCACGCGCAGGGCCGCGTCCCGCAGCACCTCCACCCAGACGCCGCCGAGCCCGACCGCCAGGGTGAGCCCCCAGGCCGGGTCGCGCACCACGCCCGCCAGCAGCTCGATCCCGCCGCCGCGCTGCGGCTGGACCAGGACGCCCGCGTCGGGGGCGTGCGCCCGCGCCGCGGCCACCACCTCCCGGTACGCCTGCCGCACCTCCTCAGGTCCGGACAGCCCGAGCCGCACCCCGCCGATGTCGCTCTTGTGCCCGAGCCCTTCGGCGGCGGCCTTGAGCACCACCGGGTAGCCGAACCGCTCGGCCGCGGCCACCGCCGCCGCCTCGTCCGCCGCGGTCTCCGACGGCACGACGGGCAGCCCCGCGGCGGCCAGCAGGGCGGCGGCCCGGTGCTCGGCCCACACGCCGTGCGCGCCCTCCGGCGCGCCCCTGGATGCGCCGGCGACCGTCCGCCCGGCCGGGCCGCCGCCGGTCAGGGCCCTGCGGTGGGCCTCCGACCAGCGCACCGCCGCGCCGAGCGCGGTCAGGCCGTGCTCGATCCCGCCCATGACGTACGGGAACCCGGTCTCCCGCTGCACCCGCCGGCCGAACTCCGTGACGTCGGTCAGCACGTTGCTCACCACCACGACCGGAACCGGCGACTCGGCGATGCGCCGCGCGCTGGCCTCGTACATGGCCAGGACGGGCGCGGGGTCCGCGGGCGCGATCCTGGGCGGTTCGGACAGCAGCATGACCAGGTCGATGCCGGGGTCGGCGGTCACCGTCTCCAGGGCCCGGCCGAGCAGGGTGCGGTCGACGAGGACGTAGCCGGTGACGTCGAGCGGGTTCTGCACCGTGCCGAACGACGGCACGATCCCGGCCAGGCGCTCGACCGTCGCCGCGGAGAAGGGCGGCAGCTCCAGCCCCTCGTCCTCGGCCCGGTCCGCGATGATCTCCGACGCGCCGCCGGACGGGGTGACCACGCCCACCCGGCGGCCGGGCAGCGGGCCGGTGGCGGCCAGCAGCCCTGAGGTGATGATGAGGTCCTCCAGCGAGCGCACCCTGATCACGCCGAGCTGGCGCATCGCGGCGTCGATGACGTCGTCGTCGCCCACGAGCGCGCCCGTGTGGGCCTGCGCGGTGTGCGAGGCGAGGCGGCTGCGGCCGATCTTCAGCGCCACGATCGGCTTGCCCGCCGCCAGGGCCCGGCGGGCGACCCGGGAGAACTCGGCCGGGTTCCTGATCGTCTCCAGGAACAGGGCGATGACCCGGGTCGCCGGGTCGTCCACCAGGTAGTCGACGACGTCGGTGACCGTGACGACCGACTCGTTGCCCATCGAGGTCAGCAGGCTGATGCCGACGTTGCGGGCCTGGGCGAAGCCGAGCACCGAGCTGGCCAGCGCGCCGCTCTGCAGCACCACGCCGACCGACCCGCGCAGCAGCGGCTCGGGGATGGGCAGCCCGTACGGGGTCACGTCGGCGGCGGCGTTGATGTAGCCGTTGCCGTTCGGCCCGAGGATCGTCAGGCCGTTCTCGCGGGCGAACCCGGCGATCTCCGCCTCCATCCGCGCGCCCTCCGCGCCGGCCTCCCCGAACCCCGCCGTGAGGACGACGTAACAGCCGATGCCCAGCTTGGCGCCCTCCTTGAGCACGCCGAGCACGGCGGCCGTCGGCACCATGACGTAGGCCAGGTCGACGGGGGAGGGGATCTCGGTCAGGCTGCGGAAGGCCGGCGACCCGTGCACCACCCCGCCCCTGGGATTGACCAGGTGGACGGGCCCGGAGAAGCCGTGGGTGCGCAGGTTCAGCAGCGTGCTGACCGACCAGCCCGACTTGTCCGTGGCCCCCACCAGGGCGATCGAGCGCGGGTTGAACAGTGCCTCGACCGACATGGGCTACTCTCCGATCAGGCCGAGCCTGGCGTGGCCCTTGATGAGGTTGCGGGCGATCGTGCGGCGCTGGATCTCGTCGGTGCCCTCGAAGATGCGCAGCAGGCGCAGCTCCCGGTACCACCGCTCGACCGGCAGCTCCTTGGTGTATCCCATGCCGCCGTGGATCTGCAGCACCCGGTCCACGACCTGGTTGGCCATCACGGCGCCGTTGAGCTTGGCGATGGAGGAGGCGTGCCGGGCGTCCATGCCCTGCTGCACCTGCCAGGCGGCATGGAGGGTGAGCCACTTGGCCGCCTCGATCTCCACCTGGGAGTCGGCGATCATCCACTGGATGGCCTGGTACTCCGAGATGGTCTGTCCCATCGACTTGCGGATCTTGGCGTAGTCGATGGCCATCTGGAGCATGCGCTCGGCGGAGCCGATGGCACGGGCCGGGATCATGTACCGTCCTTGCCCGATCCACTGCATGGCAAGCTCGAAGCCCTTGCCGAGCTCGCCCAGGATGTTCTCCTCGGGCACCCGCACGTCCTGGAACACCAGCGCCGCCGGCCCCCACTCGCCCATGGTCGGGATGGGCTCGGACGTCCAGCCCATGTCCCGGTCGACCAGGAAGCACGTCACGCCGTGGCCCTCGGCCACCGCGAACACCATGACGAAGTCGGCCTCGCTGCCGCCGGTGATGAACGTCTTCTCGCCGTTGATCACCCACTCGGCGCCGTCGCGGGTGGCGCGGGTGCGGATGTTGCGGGCGTCGGAGCCGGCGCCCGGCTCGGTGATCGCGAAGCAGGACCGCCGCTCGCCCTCGATGGTGGGGACGAGGTAGCGCTGCTTCTGCTCGTCGGTGCCGGCGTAGAGGATGTTGTCGGCGCTGCCGCCGAAGGAGAAGGGCACGAACGTGCGGCCCATCTCCATGGCGATGATCGCGGACATGATCGGGCCGAGCGCCGCGCCGCCGTACTCCTCGGGGGTGTTGATGCCCCAGAAGCCCGACTTCCTGGCCTTGGCGCGCAGGTCGCGCACGACCTCGGGGTCGAGCCCCGGCCGCCCTTCGCGCTCGTTGCGCAGGACCTCCGGCTCCAGCGGCATGATCTCTTTCTCGATGAAGGCACGCACGGTGTCGCGGATCTGCCGTTCCTCCGGGCTGAGCGAGAAGTCCACGGCCGCCTCCTGAATTTCTAGAATCATTCTCTAGTACGTGATTCTAACCCGTGCGCGGCACTGGTCAAGAATCAGATTCTAGAATTCGGCGGGATAGAATGCCTGGCATGGCACGCAAGTCCTCGTGGGAGTGGAGCCGTACGGCTCAGACGCGCAAGAGCATGTTGCAGGCGGCCCGTGAGGTCTTCAGCGAGCACGGCTTCGCCGACGCCAACGTCTCGGAGGTCGTGGCCCGCGCCGGCTCCAGCGTCGGCAGCCTCTACCACCACTTCGGCGGCAAGACCGAGCTGTTCCTCGCCCTCTACGAGGACCACCAGGCGGCCCACGAGCAGGCGTCGGCCGCCAGCGTCGCCAAGGCCAAGAAGGAGGGCGTCAGCGACCCCGTCGAGCTGCTGATCGCCGGGGCCCGCGCCTACCTCGACGGCGCCTGGGACCGGCGCGACCTGGTCAGGCTCTTCATCGACGGCGACGGCCCGCCCGGCTTCGAGCTGATCCGCCGCACCCGCGGGCGCGAGTGGGTGCGCCAGAACGCCGTCCTGCTCGGCGCCGGGGGAGACCCCCTCGACCGGTTCACGGTCGCGGTGCTGACCAGCATCATCGGCGAGGCCGCCCGCGAGGTGGCCACCTCCGACACCGAGGAGGAGGCCAGGGAGATCATCGAGGCGGCGATGAAGCTCATCCACCGCCTCGATCCCCTCAGGGGGCTCAGCGACGACTGATCGTCGCCCGGCCGCGGTCGATCACCACCGTCCCGTCGTCCTTGGCGGTGCGGAACAGCACGTCCTCGCCGTCGGCCCAGATGGAGACGGTCAGCGGCTCGCCGGGGAACACCGGGCTGCTGAACCGGCCCGACATCGCCCTGAAGCGCGACGGGTCCGACCCGGCGAGCGTGTGCAGCAGCGCCCGCCCGGTCACTCCGTACGTGCACAACCCGTGCAGGATCGGCCGGTCGAACCCGGCCCTGGCGGCGAACTCCGGATCGCTGTGCAGCGGGTTGCGGTCGCCGGACAGCCGGTAGAGCAGCGCCTGGTCCGGCCGGGTCGGGTAGGTCACCTCGTGGTCGGGCGCCCGGTCCGGCGCCGCCCACTCGTCGCGGGGCCCCCGGTCGCCGCCGAAGCCGCCCTCGCCACGGATGAACACCGAGCTGCGCGAGGCGATCACCAGCTCGCCGGTCTCCAGGTCCACGGCCCTGGCCTCGGTGGTCACCAGCGCGCCCGAGCCCTTGTCGTAGATGCCGGTCACCTTCGACGTCGTCCGCACGCCGCCCGCGGGCGGCAGCTCGCGGTGCAGCTCGAAGCCCTGCTCGGCGTGGACCAGCAGGGCCGGGTCGAAGTCGCCCAGCCGCCGCCCCGGCGCCTGCGCCGCCAGCACCGCGAACGTCGGCAGCACCCGCTGCCCCTTCTCGGTGGCGAACTCCAGCTCCTCCAGGCCCGAGCCGACGCCGAGCGCGTACAGCATGGTGTCCTCGGCGGTCCAGGTGCGCTCGTGGGCCGGGCCCTCGACGCCGATCAGCGAGTGGTCGAGCGGCATGTCAGTCCTCCCGTCCGGGGACGCGGCCGTTGGTCAGGGCGTTGGGGGCGGCCTTGTCCACCAGGGCGGGGATGACCGCGCCCAGCTCGGCCGGGTCCCAGCGGCCGCCCTTGTCCACCCCGGGGCCGGCGTGCCAGCCCTCGGCCACGCTGATCATGCCGCCGCGCACGTTGAACACCCGCCCGGTCACGCCGCGCGCCTCGGCGCTGGCCAGCCAGACCACCAGCGGCGCGATGTCGTCGGGGTCGGCGCCGGTGGCCCCGGCCGGGATCAGGTTCTCCGTCATGCGGGTGAGCGCGGCGGGGGCGATGGCGTTGACGGTCACGCCGTAGCGCTCCAGCTCCCTGGCGGCGATCACGGTCAGCCCGGCGATGCCCGCCTTGGCCGCGCCGTAGTTGCCCTGGCCCGGGTTGCCGTAGATGCCGGAGGACGACGTCGTGTTGATGATCCGGGCGTCCGGCCGCTCGCCGGACTTGGCCCTGGCCCGCCAGTAGGCGGCGGCGTGCCGCAGGGGCGCGAACGTGCCGCGCAGGTGCACCCTGATCACCGCGTCCCACTCCTCGGCGGTCATGTTGACCAGCATGCGGTCGCGCAGGATCCCGGCGTTGTTGACCAGCACGTGCAGGTCGCCGAAATGCTCGACGGCCGATCTGATCAGGCGCTCGGCGCCGTCGAAGTCGGAGACGTCCTCGCCGTTGACGATCGCCTGGCCGCCCATGGCCTCGATCTCGGCCACCACCTCGGCGGCGGCCCCGGACGAGCCGGTGCCGTCCACCTCCGCGCCCAGGTCGTTGACCACCACCTTCGCGCCCTGCCTGGCGAACTCCAGGGCGTGCCCGCGCCCGATGCCCCTGGCCGCACCCGTGACGATCACCACGCGACCTTCGACGATCCCGCTCATCCGACACCTCGATCCTTGACCGGCCGACGATTTGAACTGGATTCTAGTATCAAAATCTAGAAAGGACAGGCCCTTGGTGACGACGACCACCGCTCCCGTCGGCCACGCCTGGCGCACGCTGTCGGTCGTGAGCCTGGCCAGCGTGCTGATCGGGCTGGGCGGCAGCGCGATCAACGTGGCGCTGCCCGAGATCGCCCGGCACACCGGGGCCGACGCCACGGCCGCGGGCTGGATCCTGCTGGGCTTCCAGTTGACCACGACCGTCCTCATGGTGGTATTCGGCCGCTTAGCCGACATGTTCGGCAGGCGCAGGATGTACCTGATCGGGCTGGCCGTCTACACCGGGGCCGCCCTGCTCGCCGGGCTGGCGCCCGGCGCGTGGGTGATCGTGGCCATGCGGGTCGTGCAGGCGGCCGGCGCCGCGATGCTGCTCACCAACAGCGCCGCCCTGGTCAGCGACGCCTTCCCGCGCGAGCGGCTGGGCGAGGGCATGGGCGTCTACGTGGCCTCCTTCTCCATCGCCGGGCTGATCGGCCCGACGCTCGGCGGCCTGCTCGCCTCGAACCTGGGCTGGCGCTGGGTGTTCTGGTTCAACGTGCCCATCGGGGTGATCTGCCTGGTGTGGGGCGCGCTCACGCTGCGGCGGGTCGAACCGGCCGGCCGCGAGCGCGGGCTCGACCTGCCGGGCAGCGTGCTCGTGCTGGTCACGCTGGGCGGGCTGCTGCTGGCGCTGTCGGAGTTCGGCCGGCTGGGGTGGGGGCATCCGGTGGTGGCCGCCGGGCTCGCCGCGTTCGCCGTGGGCCTGCCGCTGTTCGCGGCCAGGGAGCGGCGGGCCGCCCATCCCGTGGTGGACCTGCGGCTGTTCCGCGACCGGGCCTTCGCCTTCGGCACGCTCGCCTCCTTCCTCAACGCCGTCGCGCGGATGGGCATGGTGTTCCTCGTCGCGCTCTACTTCCAGGCCGTACGGGGGGACGATCCCGTACAGGCCGGGCTGAAGGTGCTGCCGCTGGCGGTGGCGGCCATGGTCGCGTCGGTGACGTCGGGCTTCCTCCAGCGGCTGACCAGCGCGCGCACCCTCGCCGCGGCCGGGGCCGCCACCACGACCTGCGGCCTGCTGGCGCTGCTCGGCACGATGTCGGCGAGCACGCCTTACCTGGCGGTGGCCGCCGGGCTGGTGCTCATCGGCCTCGGCTCGGGCGTCTTCCTGCCCTCCAACACCACCGCCATCCTGGACGGCCTGCCCTCAGAACGCCTCGGCATCGTCAACGCCATGCGCCTCATGCTCCAGAACACCGGCAACGTGGTCGGCACCGGCCTGGTGCTGTCGATCATCACCGCGCCGCTGCCCGCCGCGCTGCACCGGCGGGTCTTCGCCGGGACCCTGTCGCAGCTCTCCGGCGACGCGGTCGGCCTGCTCGTGACCGGTTACCGCTGGGCGCTCACCTGCATGGCCGCGATCTCGGTGCTGACCGTGCTGGCCTGCCTGGCCCGCCGCAAGGCCCGGTGACCGGCGGGCCGGACGGTACGGGTACCGTGGCGGACGTGGCAGAACCCTCCCCGGCGCACCGGCACGTCTTCCTCCGCATGGTCAGATTCGCCGACATCGACTCCCAAGGGCATGTGAACAACGTGCGCTTCCTCGACTACCTGGAGGACGCCCGCTTCGGCATGTTCGCGATCGATCCGGTCAGGGCGGGCGAGGCGCCCTTCGGAGGGCTCGTGGTCACCCGCCACGAGATCGATTACCGCCGCCCGCTGGGCCTGCGTCCCGAGCCGGTCAGGGTCGAGACCTGGGTCACCCAGATCAGGCCGGTCCGCTTCACCCTGGCCTACGAGATCCGCGACGACGACGAGGTCTACGCGACCGCCACCTCGGTGATCGTGGCCTACGACGTCGAGCGGGCCGCGCCGCGCCGGCTCGGTGAGGACGAGCTCGTCCTGCTCAAGCGCTACTCGGCCGAGGGCTGACCGCCCTGGAACCGCAGCCGCCCTCCGGGACGGGCAGGAAGCGCTGGCTGATGCTCGCGCTGGGCGTCAACGCGCATGCGAGCGTCACCTTAGGACTGTTCGGCCTGCCTCTCGTCATGCCGGAAATTGAGCGACATTTCGGTGTTCCGCTGGCAGTGGCCGGAGTCATTGGAAATGCCCCGGGAATCGGCGTTCTGGTGGCGCTCGTCGCCTGGGGCGCGCTGGCCGACCGGCACGGCGAGCGCCTGGTGCTCGGCATCGGCGTGAGCCTGGCGGCCGTGCTGCTCGCCGCCGTCGCCTTCGCCGGGCCCGCCTGGGCCGTGATCGCGCTGCTCGCGCTGGCGGGGGCGGCCGGCTCGGCGGCCATGGTCGGCGGCGGCCGGATCGTCCTGCGCTGGTTCCAGCCGCCCGAGCGCGGGGTCGCCATGGGCCTGCGCCAGGTGTCCTACACCCTCGGCATGGCCGTCGCGGCGTTCGTGCTGCCGCCGGTCGCGCGGGCGCACGGGCTGCCCGGCGTGCTGCTCGTCTGCTCCGCCGTGAGCCTGCTGGCCGCCGTCCTGGCCGCGCTGTTCCTGGCCGAGCCGCCGCGCTCGATCGCCGGGGGGAGCGCGGGGCCGGCGCGGTCGCCGTACCGGCAGCCGGCGCTGTGGCGGGTGCACGCGACCAGCGGGCTGCACGCGGTGCCGCAGATCGTGGTCAGCACGTACGGCGTCACCTGCCTGGTCGGCCTGTACGGCTGGGACGCCGTGGCCGCCGGCCAGCTCTTCGGCCTGTCGGCCGTCGCCGGGGCCGTGGTCCGCGTGGCCGTCGGCCGCTGGTCGGACCGGGTCGGCCTGCGGATGCGTCCCCTGCTGCTGCTCACCTGCGCCTGCCTGGCCGTGCTCGCCCTGCTGGTCGTGGGCACGGCGACGGACAGCCTGCTCGGCCCGGTGGCGCTGGCCACGGCCTCGGTGCTCACCGTGTCCGGCAACGGGCTGGCCTACCTGCGGGCGGGCGAGCTGGCCGGCCCCGCCTGGGCGGGCAAGGTGCTCGGCACCCACAACACCGTCCAGAACGTCGTCGCCCTCGGGGTGACGCCGCTGGCCGGGGCGCTGATCACCGGGACGGGGTACTGGGCGGCGTACGCGGCCGGCCTGGCCTGCGCGCTGGTGTCGCTGCCCGTCATCCCCGTCCGCGGCGAGCAGCGGGCCGGCCCTCGGTCATGAGGCCCTGCGCAGCCACACGGCGGTGTCCGGCGGCAGCGTCCCGGCCTCGACCGGGCCGCTGGACAGCAGCATCGCGTCGTGCGGCGGCAGCCGTACGGCCTCCATCCCGCAGTTGATCGCGCAGATCAGCGGGCCCCTGGAGAAGAAAAGCGCTCCCTCGGGGGAGTCCAGCCACTCCAGGGTGTAGGGAATCACACCCGCCAGCTCGCGGCGGCAGGCCAGGGCCCGGCGGTAGAACTCCAGCGTCGAGTCCGCGTCGCCCTCCTGCTTCTCGGCCGTCAGCTCGGCGAAGGCGGCCGGCTGCGGCAGCCAGGGCCGCACGCCGGGCGGCGAGAACCCGTAGGAGGGCGACTCCGCCGACCAGGGCAGCGGCACCCGGCAGCCGTCGCGACCCGGCAGCTTGCCCTCCGACTGGAAGAACACCGGGTCCTGCCTGGCCTCGGCCGGCAGGTCGGTCACCTCCGGCAGGCCCAGCTCCTCGCCCTGGTAGAGGTAGGCGGAGCCGGGCAGCGCCAGCATCGTGAGCAGCGCCGCCCTGGCCCGCGCCAGGCCCGTGCCGGGATCGGCGGTCTCGTAGCGGGTGCGATGGCGTACGACGTCGTGGTTGGACAGCACCCAGGTGGCGTACGGGACCGAGGCCAGGGTGTCTTCGATCACCTTCCTGAACGCGGTCGGCGACCACGGCGCCTGCAGCCAGGCGAAGTTGAAGCTCTGGTGCAGCTCGTCGGGGCGCACGTAGAGGGCCAGGTCCTCGGCGCTGTCGGTCCAGACCTCGCCGACGGCCATCCGCTGGCCGGGGTAGCTGTCCAGCACCTTGCGCCAGTCGCGGTAGACGCCGTGCACCTCCGGCTGCCCCCAGACCGGCGAGACCGACGTGAACGACTGGTCGCCGACGTCGGGCAGCCCCTCGGCCTTGTACAGGCCCATCGCGACGTCGATGCGGAACCCGTCCACGCCCTTGTCCAGCCAGAAGCGCAGGACGTCGAGGAACTCCGCGTGCACCTCGGGGTTGCGCCAGTTGAAGTCGGGCTGGCCGGGGGCGAACAGGTGCAGGTACCACTGCCCGTCGGGGACCTGGGTCCAGGCCGGCCCGCCGAACGTGGACTGCCAGTTGTTGGTCGTGTCGCGGAAGACGTACCGGTCGCGCTTCTCGCCCCGCAGCGCGGCCTGGAACCAGGGGTGCTCGGCGGAGCTGTGGTTGGGGACGATGTCCACCAGCACCTTCAGCCCGTGCTCGTGGGCCTCGGCCACCAGCGCGTCGAAGTCGGCCAGCGTGCCGAACAGCGGGTCGACGCCGCGGTAGTCCGCCACGTCGTAACCGCCGTCGGCCATCGGAGAGGGGTAGAACGGCGTCAGCCAGATGGCGTCGACCCCCAGCCTCCTCAGGTACGGGATCCGCTCCCGCACCCCGGCCAGGTCGCCGACGCCGTCTCCGGAGGCGTCGGCGAAGCTGCGAACGTAGATCTCGTAGACGACGGCATCACGCCACCAGGGGATATCCATGTGGGCGTCATGCCCGTTATGTCGGCGAGTTCACCAAGCTGTGGGCCGCATAGACCAGATAGTCCCAGAGCCGGGTCGCCTGATCCTCGGGCAGGCCGAGCGAGTCGACCGCGTCACGCATGTGCCGCAGCCAGGCGTCGCGCTCGGCCTCCCCGATCACGAACGGCACGTGCCGCATGCGCAGCCGGGGATGGCCACGCTCCCGGCTGTAGGTGTTGGGGCCGCCCCAGTACTGGATCAGGAATCCGCGCAGCCGGTCCTCGGCGCCCGTCAGGTCGGGCTCGGGGTAGAGCGGCCGCAGCAGGGGGTCTTCCGCGACACCTTCGTAGAAACGGTGGACGAGGCGGCGGAAGGTCTCCTCGCCGCCTACGGCGTCGTAGAAGGAGGTCTCTGTCACGTTCTCACCTTATGCAATGGCGACCATGGGGATTCCGGCGGAGTCCAGGGCGGCCTTCACCCTGAGCCGGATCTCCCGGGCGACCTCGGCCTGGCGGGAGGGCAGCGTCTTGGCGGTGATGCGGAACACCAGCGCGCTGTCGGAGAGCTGCTCCACGCCGTACACCTGGGGCTCCTCCACGATCACGCTCTCGCGGAACTCGGGGTCGGCCCAGATCTCCTCGGCCACGATCTCCAGCGCCGCCCGCACGGCGGTGATGTCGGCGTCGTAGGCCACCGGTACGTCGAAGTAGGCCCGCGACCAGCCCTGCGACTCGTTGCCGACGCGGGTGATCGTGCCGTTGCGCACGTACCAGACGCGGCCGTCGGCGTCGCGCAGCCGGGTGACCCGCAGGGTGACCGCCTCGACGGTGCCGACGGCGGCGCCCGCGTCGATCACGTCGCCCACGCCGTACTGGTCCTCCAGCAGCATGAACATGCCGGCGATGAAGTCCTTGACCAGCTCCTGCGCGCCGAAGCCGATCGCCACGCCCAGGATGCCGACGCTGGTCAGCAGCGGGGCGATGGGGATCGTCAGCCGGTCGAGCACGGTCAGGATGGCGGTGCCGAGGACGACGATGGAGGCGATGTGCTTGAGCACCGACCCCATGGTCTCGGCCCGCTGCTTGCGGCGCTCGTGCAGCAGCGCGTCGATGCCGTCGGTGGCCGCGTTGCGGCGGAACCTGTTGGTGAGCGAGCCGCCGGTGGCTGCCCGGTTCACCACCTTGGTGATCAGTCGGTGCGAGATGTTCCGCACGACGAACCCGAACACCAGGATCAGCACGATGGTGATCAAGCTGGCCAGCAACGGCGCCCATGACACGTTGCCCAGCCAGTCGACCAGGGGACCACAGATCACCGTGTCACCTTGACAGGCTTGCGCCATCTGCGAGCTCACTTTGTCCAAGTCCTGCACGAGCGACGAATCTGCCGGCGTGGGTGTAGGCGATGGCCCTGATGTCACCAACAGGAACACTGGGTGGATTCCCCCTCAGGAAGCGGTTCGGTCAGCGGCAAATCAGTCCAATTGGATCTAAAAATACCGCTGACCGAACCGGCCGCCGTCACATCACGCCGGGGAAGACGGGGTCGCCAGGTCTCTGGGCCGCGGAGGGAGAGACCGGACGCTCCGATGACGGTCGGCTCGGACGGGCCACACACCCGGAAGCATGGCCCGTACCGGTTCCAAGGGGGGAGGTGATCCCCCCGGCACCCGGCGGGCGCACCCGCCGGGCTGATCTGCGCGCACGGGCGTCGCGCCCGCGCGAAGGGCCGGAACCGGCGGGACGATCAGGGGCCCGGGGATCCGGACGCCCTCCGCACCGATCGTCCCGCCGGCCCCGCGGGGCCGCCGTGGGGGCGGTGACCCGTGGTGGCTGCGCTCCACCCGGATCACCGCGTCGTCACTCTCCCACCGCGGCGAGCACGCGTGCGACCTTGGTCGCGGCACCGGCCGGGTCGTCGGCCGTGTGCATGGGTTCGCCCCAGGACCAGCAGTACCACCAGTCGGGAAGGTCCGAGGCGTTCGCCGGCCGGCAGGTGACGTTCTCGGACAGGCTCGTCGCCTTCGGGTTGATGACGCGTACGAACTGCCGGCCGCTCTGGGTCTGGACCACTCGTGCGAGCAGACCGCGAGCGCCGAGTTCGGATACGAGGCGCTGCAGATGTCCGATCTTGTCGTCCGTCACCTTCTCGTCCTCCTTGGGAATCGTTGCTGGTGGGCCAAACATGGCTCAAGTCAACAGCACACGCAACGCCGTCCTGCTGATCACAGGGAGTGGCTATTCCCTCATGGGTTGTAAGAAACAGTCCCTCGGAGGACGATCCTTAACCGTAGGCTTGATGAGCACGTTTCCAAACGGTCCTCACTGCCTCATAGTCATCTCTAGGCGAAGAG
Source organism: Nonomuraea sp. NPDC049646 (assembly GCF_044465525.1). Taxonomy (NCBI): domain Bacteria; kingdom Bacillati; phylum Actinomycetota; class Actinomycetes; order Streptosporangiales; family Streptosporangiaceae; genus Nonomuraea; species Nonomuraea sp. NPDC049646. The sequence goes on from NZ_JBITLU010000011.1 coordinate 297,211, forward strand.
CTACCTGAGGGCTACGCTGAGTCACCAGTCTTGACGGGTCGAGACATCGGGAGAGGGGCCGGGATGTCCGGCAGGCAGCACAGGGAAACGGAGATCGCCCGGCGGATCAGGGCCAAGGGCCTTGCCACCGGGCGCACCTCCGCCCAGATAGCTGAAGAGATCCACGAGGCGTGCTCGCCGCAGTTCAGCACGACCCGCATCAAAGCGCACCGCCTGTCCTACGGCATCGCGCTCGCGGACGTGATCGAGCAGGTGCGCGCGTTGTTCGAGCGCGACGCCAAGGCGCCGCCGGGCATCGGCGAGACGTTGCTGTCGGCGTACGAGAGCGGGCTCAAGCGGCCGGGCCCCGAATACCTCCACTACCTGTGCTCGGTCTACCGGGTCGAGCCCATCGAGCTCGGCTTCGACGGGCCCTGCATCTGCGGCCACGGCCACCGGATGCCCGGCGTGCTCGGCGAGCCCGCCAACCGCGTGCCCGGGTCGGCGTCGCTCCCGCGCGACCTGGTGATCCATCCGATGACCGTCGAGGCCGACGCCCAGGAGGACGAGAACATCCTCCGGCGCACGTTGTTAAACCTGCTCGACACCGACGTGTCGTTCAAGCAGCAGTTCGACGGGCCGGTGCTGGGGGCGTGCGAGGGCATCCGGCGGCGGATGGACGAGACGCTGGTCTCGGCCACCGTGTCGGGCGGCATGCTCGACCAGTGGGAGGAGGCGACGCTGGCCTTCGGCCGCCAGTACACCACGACGCCCCCGCTGCGGTTGCTGTGCGACGTGCTGCTGGAGCTGAGCGCGGTCCGCACGGCGTTGTCCCGGCGCCAGCCGATCGACCTCCAGGACCGGCTGTGCCGCATGGCCGCGCAGCTCGCCGGCCTGAGCGGCATGGTGATGATCAACCTGGGCGACCACCGGCTGGCCCGGTCGTTCTTCCGCACCGGCCGCATCGCCGCCGACGAGACCGGCGACCGCGCGCTGCGGGCCTGGATCACGGCCAGGGAGTCGCTCGTCCCCCTCTACTACGGCGACGCCCGCGAGGCGCTCAACCTGGCCAAGAAGAGCCGCGACCTGGCGGGCGCCGTGCCGTGCGTGGCCCAGGCCATGGCGCCGGTCGTCGAGGCGCGGGCGCTGGCCATGCTCTCGGGCACCGACAGCAAGAAGGAGGTCGTCGACCAGGCCAAGCGCGCGCTGGCCCGGGCCAGGAGCGCCTTCGCGCACATGAAGAGCGAGGAGCAGGAGGACATGGCCTTCGGCTACACCGAGAAGCAGCTCTACTTCTACCAGGGCGATGTGCTCACCAAGCTCGGCCAGACCATCGAGGCCGAGGTGGTACTCGACCAGGCCCTCGGCCAGTACGAGGACCACGTCCTCGACCAGACCCTGATCAGGCTCGACCAGGCCCAGTGCCGCCTCCTGGAGGGTGACATCGACGAAGCCCTGCACATTGGGACGAACGCCTTGCGCAATCTGGGGGATGAATACCTTACGGACCTCATCATCCGCCCAGCGCTCGCGCTGGAGCAGGCGATCATGAAGAAGGACGACAAACATCAGATGCTGGCTGAATTCAGCGCCCAGCTGCGGCGTCGGAAATTGGCCCAGAAGGAAGGGAGCGGTGGATGACGTTGAAGATCCGGCGGTACCGCTGGTCCGATCTCGACACCATCCTCGCGCTGCACCGGATCTGCCTGGCCGAGGTGGGTCTCCAACCCGGCGACGGCGTCTACTACGACGACGACTTCCCCCGCATCCAGGAGATCTACCTGGCCTGCGGAGGTGACTTCATCGTCGGCGAGACCGGCTCGCGGGTGGTCGCCATGGGCGGCCTGAAGCCCGTCGACCGGGAGACCGCCGAGGTGTGCAGACTCCGGGTCCATCCCGACTTCCAGCGGCGCGGCTACGGCGGCGCCATGCTCTCGGCCCTCGAAGACCGCGCCCTGGAGCTCGGCTTCAGCAGCCTGCGCGGCGACACCACGCTCAACCAGGGCGCGGCCCTGGCGCTGTACGCCCGTCAGGGCTGGCGTGAGCTGTCGCGCCGCCAGGTGGGCGACCTCGTCGTCATCTACGGCGAGAAACGGCTGGCGCCCGCGCCGGCCATGGAGCTCTAGCTCCGACGACGACGCCGCGGTCCGACGCTTCCGGATCCGGCGGTCTCCCGCCCCATCCCCTCCTGGGGCCCTGGCTGGTTCTCCCTTTCCGCCCCCGCGGCGCTCCTGCGACCTCTACGCTCAGGCGTGACCACACCGCCTCGCGATGATCGCGGAGAGTGACGATCTCCGGGGCGAGGCGTCGGCCCGTTCGCACGGTACGCGCACGCGTCCGTACACAGTGCGAATGTGGAGAGCTCGGCCGTACCAGGCAGTAACCGCAGGAAAGAGCAGTTTTCGCCGCCGCCGGTATGGATGTTTCGGGCCTGGAGTGAGGGTCTTAACTCCAAGTGGAACAGTAACCTCACCGGCTTCGCCGCGTGCTCTGGTGAATGCATTTAGTAGTGGCATGCTCTGCTCCATGGCAGGCGTGCCCGCTCCCCGACCCCTCCTGGGAGCCGTGCTTCTGTTGTTCGTCAGCGCCGCTTGGGGGTCGGCGTTCCCGCTGATGAAGGATCTCATTCTCCGGTTACCGGTCGAGGACCTGCTGGCCGAGCGGTATCTCATCGCCGCGGTGACGCTGGTCGTCATCCGGCCGCGCTCGCTGCGGCGGCTGCCGCGCCGGACGTGGGTCAACGGGCTCGTGCTGGGGCTGCTGTTCGGCGTCGGGCAGACCGCCCAGGCGTTCGCGCTGCACAGCCTGCCCTCGGCGGTGTCGGGGTTCGCCGTCGGGTGCAGCGTGGTGATCACTCCGGTCCTGGCCCTGGTGATGTTCAGGAGCCGGGCGCCGCGGCGGGTGTGGGCCGGGGTGGTGCTCGCCATGGCGGGGATGACCGTGTTCACGCTGCTGCGCGGGGTCGAGGACCACGAGGTCTCGCTGCTCGCGCTCGGCGTCACGCTCACGGCCGCGGCGCTCTACTCGGCCCACACGCTCATGCTCGCCGAGCTGTCCAAGAAGGGCGAACGCTTCCACGCGTACGCGCTGACCACGATCCAGCTCTTCACGATCGGCATCCTCACCGGGGGCTTCGCGCTGCGCGGCGGGATCACGCTGCCGTCCAGCCTGCCCGACTGGGCGATCCTGGCGCACCTGGCCGTGGTGTCGTGCGCGCTGGGGTTCCTGGCCCGCTCGTACGGGCAGAAGCACGTGCCGGCCGTGCCCAGCGCGATCATGATGTCCTCTCAGCCCCTCTGGGTGGCCGCCATCGCGGTGATCTGGTTCCACGAGCAGGTGGGCTGGAGCATGGTGATGGGCGGCGGGCTGATGGCCGCGGCGATGCTGCTCGCCCTGCCCGAGCGGGCGGCCGGGGGAAAAGAGAGCCGGCCTGGCAGGAGCGACCTGCTGGAGGTCTCCCGCCGCGCCGCGTCGGTGCTGGCCGACCTGCGGATCAAGCGTGAGGACCGGCTGCGGTTCGAGCCGGGGCCGGCGCCGTTCATCGCCAAGAGCGCGTGCAAGGACGTCGAGGCGTGCCCGTGGAACGCCCACGCGCTCAAGGGCGGCGGGGAGCCGAGCCTGGAGCGCCTGATCGAGCGGGCGACCGCGATCGTGCGCGCCAAGAAGCTGCCGGGGCCCGGCTGCTGCCAGTCCGTCACGCTGGTCGGGCGGTGCCTGTGCACGTTGATGGAGGAATCGGAACAGGCGCGGGTCGCGGCGGTCGATCATTGGTTTCGGTCTCAATAGGCTGCGGGACGCGCACAAATGCCAGGTAGTTCTTATTCGCTAAACCGCCACTTACTCACCATAAATCTTGATATCCGGTTGGGTGTCCGAATAATGGATAGTCACACCCATCGGAGAGGCACGTCATGAAGCGCATCGTCGTCCGTAAGCCAGGCACCGCGAGGCTCGCAGGGACCGCAGGCGTCATCCACAAGGGGTGACCGAGCGCAGGTCCCACCTCAGCGTCCAGGGCGGCCCGCCCGCCCGATGGGGGGCCGTGCGGCTGCTGATGCCGGTCATCGACGCGCATCGCCGGCCGCGCGGCCCCTACACCGTGGGCGCCGCGCTGCTGCGGCGCCTGGTGCCGGACGCCCCGCGCGAGCTGCTCGCGGCCTACGACATCGAGATCCGGGCGGTCGCGCCCGAGCTGGCCGGGCAGGTGCCCGTCCGGCGGACGACCATCGACGCCGGGCTGCCGGACGAGGAGCGCATCCTGGTGCCGGCGCCCCGCCGTACGCTGAGGCTGGCCAACGGGATCGCCGAGTTCGTCCGGGCGGCCGTGCGGCCGGGCGCGACGCTCGCAGTGTGCAACGGCGCGCACGCCGACCCCACCGACACCGAGCTGCTCGACGTCCTGACCAGGCGGGTCCCGGCCGGCACGCTGGCCGTCGCGGTCTACGCCGAGGGCCCCGAGCCGCCGCCCGACGAGCGTGGCGCCGACGAGCTGTGGCTGCTGGTGGACCGTTGCATGCGCGAGGGCTTCCTGCACGCCGCGGCCGAGCTGGGGGAGCTCGGCCTGGCCCGGACCGAACCGGGGCAGGCCCCCTGGTGGCGCTTCGCCCAGCGCACCGCCACCGCGCTCGGCGGGCTCGGCCGCGTCCAGGAGGCGCGGACGCTGTGGGACCGGGCCCGCGCGGCCAGCCAGGACCCGGTCGTGCACGCCGCCGCCGCGTACGGGACGGCCATGCTCGACGCCCGCCACCCCGACCCGGCGCAGCGCGACCTGGGCAGGGCCCGCCGCTGGCTCAACGCGGCCATCGCCATCTCCAGCCTGCTGCCCGACCCCTTCGAACGGGCCTTCAAACTCGGCTTCGACCGCAACGGCCTGGCCCTGGTCGAGCTGCGGCACGGACGGCTGGAAGCCGCGCTGTCGCTGGTGGAGTCGGCCGTCGAGCTGGCCGTCGAGCTGGGCGACCGGCACCCGCTGCACCGGATGGTGCTGCTGACCAACCGCGCCCAGCTCCTCGGCGCGCTCGGCCACGCCAAGGAGGCCCTGGAGGACTACACCGCCGCCATCGCCCTGGACCCCGGCTTCCCCGACACCTACCTGGAACGCGGCAACCTGCTGTTCCGGCTGGGGGAGTCCGAGGAGGCGCTGGCCGACTACGAACGGGCCATGCGGGCCGGGCCGCCGCTGCCGGAGGCGTACTACAACCGGGCGGAGCTGCGTACCGTGCGGGGTGACGTGGAGGGGGCGCTCGCCGATCTCGGCACGGTGATCGAGCTGGACCCCGGCTACCTCGACGCCTACGTCAACCGCGCCGGGCTGCTGGCGGCGGCGGAGCGGGACGAGGAGGCCAGGGCCGACGTCACGGCCGGGCTCGCCCGCGCGCCGCGGAACCCGCACCTGCTCACCGTGCTCGGCCAGCTGGAGACGGCGGCGGGCCGCTTCGACGAGGCCGCGGCGGCCCTCGACCTGGCCCTGGAGCACGCCCCCGAGCTGGCCGCCGCCTGGGGCAACCGGGGCGTGCTGCGCTACGCCACGGGCGACGCCGAAGGCGCGCTGGCCGACCTGACCCGGGCCGTCGAGCTGGACCGGCAGCCCGACCTGTACGCCAACCGCGCCGTCGCCCTGCGCGCCCTGGGCAGGACCGCCGAGGCGGAGGCCGACGAGCTCCGCGCGGCCGCCTCCTCCTGACAGCCGTCTCCTGCTGACGGCGGCCTCCTGCTGACAGTGGCCTCCTGCTGACAGTGGCCTCCTGCTGACGGCGGCCTCCTCCTGGCAGTGGGACGATTACTGCATGACGGGGCGTATAGGGCGAGCCGCGGGGGTGTGCGGGGCACTGGGGGTGTTGTGGTGGGCCACCGCCCGGCTGACCTGGGCGGGCGTCGGCTGCGCCGACTGGGACTGCCTGGCCGCGGCACTCGGCGCCCTCCTGGCGATCAGCCTGGTCATGCTCGCCGGAGCCGCGTACGTGCTGGAGCGCGTGGACGTGCGGCCCGCGCGGCGCGCCGCCCTGGTGGCCGCCGGGGCGGCGGTGGCGTTCTGGGCGGCCGGGAAGCTCCTGCCGTCGCTGCCGTACACCGCCGCGCAGGCCGTGGGCGCCGCGGTCGTGTTCGCCGGGGCGGGGGCCGTCGCGGCGTTCGTGACCGGGCCGGGGCTCGCGTTGCGGTGGCGGGTGCTGATCGCGCTGGCGCTGGCCGGCGTGCCGTGCGGGGTGTTCGCCGTGCTCTGGTTCGGGCTCGGCGGCTGACCGCGGGGCACAGCTCAGGCGGGGAACACCTGGACGTGGTCGGGGGCGACCCGCAGGCGCACCTCGTCTCCTGGCGACAGGCCGGCGGCGGCCCTGGACGGCACGTCGGCGAAGATCACCGAGGGGCCCGCCTGGGCGTACACGCGGGTGGTGGCGCCCAGGAACACCGTCACGTCGACGACCGCCCGCGCGCCGGGGCCGTCCGGGGCCACCTCGACGTCCTCGGGGCGGAACATGCACAGGACGCGCGGCGCGGGCGCCTCGACGTCGAACGCGCCGCCCGCGGTGACCCGGCCGCCCACCGCGTCGAGTTCGAGGGTGTTGCGATTGCCGACGAAGCCGGCGGCGAAGCGGGTGGAGGGCGCGGTGTAGATCTCCGCGGGCGGCCCGCACTGCTCGATGTCGCCGGCGTTCATCACCGCGACCCGGTCGGAGATGGCCAGGGCCTCGGCCTGGTCGTGGGTGACGAAGACGGTGGTGATGCCGACCTGGTGCTGGATGCGGCGCACCTCGTCGCGCAGGCGGTGGCGTACCTGGGCGTCCAGGGCGGACAGGGGCTCGTCCAGCAGCAGCACCTCGGGGCGGGGGGAGAGCGCGCGGGCCAGCGCGACGCGCTGCTGCTGGCCGCCGGAGAGCTGGTTCGGCAGGCGGTCGGCGAGGTGGTCGAGGCCGACGAGGTCGAGCATCTCGGCCACGCGCTCCCTGACCTCCTCCTTCGGGCGCTTCCTGACGGTCAGGGGGAAGGCGACGTTGCCGCCCACGGTGAGGTTCGGGAACAGCGCGTAGGACTGGAAGACCATGCCGATGGGCCGCTTGCGCACCGGCACGCCGGCCATGTCGGCGCCGCCGATCGTCAGCCGCCCGCCGTCGAACCCGGTCAGGCCCGCGATGCAGCGCAGCAGCGTGGTCTTGCCGCAGCCCGACGGGCCGAGCAGGGCCAGCAGCTCACCCTGCTCGACGCTGACGCTCACGCCGTTCAGCGCGGTGTGCCCGGCGTAGCGCTTGGTGATGCGGTCGAGTACGACGTGGCTCATGAAGTGGTGCCCTTCTGGACCGGAGCGGTGGCCATGGACGCGCTCACCCGTCCGCGGCCGAGCCAGACGACCAGTGCGGACAGCGCGAACAGCAGGCCGAAGGTGAAGATGGTGACGACGGCCAGCGCGTTGGGGTCGCCGAGCGTCCGGGAGACGAACTGGCGGGCCGACCAGAGCGGCAGCGTCTCGTAGCTGACGCCGGTGAGGATCTTGGCGAGCGCGAACTCGTTCATGGCGGTCGCGATGACCAGCAGCGCGCCGGAGACGACGCCGCCACGGATCGCCGGGAGGATCACGCTGACCAGCGTGCGGGCGGGCCCGGCGCCGCACGTGGCGGCGGCCTCGCTGAGCTGGACGGCCCCCGCCGCCAGCAGCGAGCTCTCCACCGCCCGGTACATGAACGGGAACGAGATCGCCGCGGTGGCCGCGGCCAGCAGCCAGAACGTGCCGAACAGCTCGGGCGCGACCGACTTGGTGACGAGCTGGAGCCCCGCCCCGACGACCACCCACGGGACGGCGAACGGGATCACCGCGATCGTCTGGACGATCGACCCGATGCGCGGGTTGTGCACGACCGACCAGTACGCGGCCGGCACCACCAGCACGATCTCGATCACCACGACGACCGCCGAGAGCGCGAGCGAGCGGCCGAGCGCGGCCATGACGTCCGGCTCGGCGAACACGCCGGCCCAGTGGGCCAGGGTGTAGCCGTCGGGCAGCGGCGTGTCGGTCCAGCGGGTGGCCACCGAGTACAGCAGGGCGGCCAGCAGCGGCAGCCCGAAGTAGACCGCCAGCAGGCCGAGGAAGAGGCGCCGTCTCACAGCCACCTCGCAGCGCGCCTGAGCGAGAGCCGGTAGAGCAGCGTCGCCCCGATGGCCAGGATCATCAGCAGCACCGACAGCACGGCGGCCCGGCCGAGGCCGAACACCGAGGACTCCAGCGTGCTGCCGATCTGCAGGGTGATGAGCTTGGTCGCGCTGGGGGAGGAGCCGATGGCGTACGCGACGGCGTAGACGCCGATCGTCCAGGTGAAGACCAGCAGCCAGCCCGCGATGACGAACGGCGCGAGCACCGGCAGGCCGACGTACCGCCAGAACTGCCATCGGGTGGCGTGGCAGACCGCGGCGGCCTCCTGCCAGTCGTCCTTGAGCACGCTGAGCGCGGGCAGCGTGAGCAGCACGAACATCGGGACGTTGAAGTAGAGGTAGACGACGTTCATGCCGTTGAAGGAGCCGAGCGAGGGGAACGGGTTGTCCTCGATCCCGAACAGGCCCTTGAGCACGAGCGTCAGCATGCCGGTCGAGCCGATCAGCGCGACGAAGCCGAAGGCCAGGCCGATGCCGGCGAAGTTCGACGCGACGTTCATCAGCGACAGCCAGAAGGCCCGGCCGCCGAGGCGCATCCGGGTGATCAGCCAGGCGGCGGGCGCGCCGAGCGCGGTGGCCAGCGTGGCCTGGGTCAGGCCGAGCGCGAGCGAGCCGCCGATCGCCTGGCGGTCCACCGGGTTCCGCGCCACCTTGACGATGTGGTCGAGGCCGTAGCCGCCGCCCGGCAGCGCGAAGGTGTCGTGCAGCAGCCGCAGCGCCGGCAGCACCAGCGTGGCCAGCGTGAACGCCAGCAGCGGCAGGGCCGGGCCCCAGGCGGTGAACAGCCTGCCCGGGGCCCTGCGGCGCGCGGCGGCCGGGGGAGCCGCCACGGACTCCGTGATGTGGGACGTCACGCGAGGACCTTCGCCTCCCAGTCGGCGACGATCTGCTCGGGATTGACCTTCGTGATCTCGATCTCCTTGACCGGCGCGTACGACTCCTCGGGCAGCCAGTTGGCCTTGGCGTCGGCCGGGAGCCGCAGGTCGCCGTTGAGCGCGCGGACGGGCCGGGCGCCGAACTTGGCGAACAGCGTCTGGGCCTCGTCGGAGAGCACGTAGTCGAGCAGGCCCTTGAGGAAGTCGCCCTTGGCCGTGTTGTACTTGTTGATCATCATTCCGGACGGCGACCAGACCGAGCCGTCGGAGGGGATGATCACCTCCACGTTGACGCTCTTGGCCTTCAGCGCCGCCTTCTGGGCCAGGCCGTTGAAGTCGTAGTTGATCTGGATGGGGGCCTCGCCCTTCTCCAGGGTCTCCTCGCTCATCTTGACGTCGCTGAGGTTGCCGGCGTCCTTGAGCTTCTTGAAGTAGGTGTAGGCGGGGGTCAGGTCGTCCACCGAGCCGCCGTTCGCCACCGCGGCGGCGACGACCATGGCCTGGCCGGTGCCGGAGGAGGCCGGGTTCTTGATGGCGATCTGGCCCTTGTACTCGGGCTTGAGCAGGTCCTGCCAGCTCTTGGGCGGGTTGCTCACCTTGTCGGTGTTGACCACGAACGCGGGCGCGCCCACGAACGTGGCGACCCAGCCGCCCTTGCCCTTCTGCCAGTCCTTCAGCTTGCCCGCCGACGGCGGCAGGTACGCCGGCACCACGCCCTTGGCCTCGGCCACCGGCCCCCACATGAGGCCGATGTCGCTGGCCGTGCCGATCGGGTTGTCCTTCTCGGCGTCGAACTTGACGATCTCCTCCGAGGAGGACATGTCGGTGTCCTTGTGGGCGCAGGTGCCCTGGTACTTGGCGCAGAACGTCTTGACGACCTCGCCGTAGTTGGCCCAGTCGGGGGCCAGGCCGTAGGTCGGCAGGTCCTTGCCCTGGGCGGCGATCTTGCTGGTGTCCGGGGCGGCGGACCAGTCGTATTCACCGGCGCCGGCCGAACTGCCGCACGCGGTGAGGGCGAAAAGGGATGAGGCGGCAATTACCGCCCATGTGCGATGCTTCATATGGACCCTCGGTTAATTCCGGGTGAATTCGACAAGTGCCGTGAGCAGGTCTTTTCCCCGGCATGTCTAGTGCAGCGGAACGGTCCGGCCAATGCGTGATTTGCCTATCGCCGCTATAGGCGGAGCCATATAACGGCTGCCTATCGGGGGCATCGGTCTAATCCCCCTTGTCCGGAACATCCCAGGCCGTGAGGCTTTGCCGTATCAGAAGTTGACCGGAAAGGAACCCGATGGCGACGATCCCGAGTCGCTACCTGCTCAACCACATCGGCGGCGAATGGCGTGCCCCCGAGAGCGGGCAGACCCGGCCGAACATCAACCCCGGCGACCTCTCCGACCACATCGGGGACTTCGCCGAGTCCGGTGGCGCGGACGTCGAGCTGGCCGTGGAGGCCGCCGCGGCGGCGATGCCGGAGTGGAAGGGACTCGGGCCGATCAAGCGCGCCGAGTACCTGCGCGCCGCCGAGCGCCTGATCGAGGAGCGGGCCGAGGACTTCGCCCAGGCGATCACGCGTGAGCAGGGCAAACTCATCAAGGAGGCGCGCGGCGAGGTCCGGCGGGCCCTGGCCATCCTCGACTTCACCGCGGGCGAGGGGCGCAGGCTGAAGGGCGAGACGCTGCCCGCCGAGGAGCCGCGCACGTTCTCCTACACCTTCCGCGCGCCCATCGGCGTGGTCGGCCTGGTGACGCCGTGGAACTTCCCGCTCGCCATCCCCATGTGGAAGGTCGCCCCGGCGCTGCTGGCCGGGTGCGGTGCGGTGCTCAAGCCGTCGCCGTTCACGCCGCTGACCTCCGCGCTGCTGGTGGAGGCGTTCGTGGACGCGGGCGTCCCGGCCGGGGTGCTCAACCTCGTGCAGGGCGACATCGCGGCGGGCGAGGCGCTGGTGACGCATCCCCGCGTGGCCGGGATCAGCTTCACCGGCTCGCTGCCCGTCGGCCTGGCCATCCACCAGGCCGGCGCGCCGCGGCTGCTGCGCACCCAGCTCGAACTGGGCGGCAAGAACGCGGTCCTGGTGCTCGCGGACGCCGACCTGGACAAGGCGGTCAAGGCCACCGTGTTCGGCGCGTTCGGGCAGTCGGGGCAGCGGTGCAGCGCCACCTCGCGGGTGATCGTCGACCGGGCCGTCAAGGAGGAGTTCCTGTCGCGGCTGGTCGCCGAGGTGGCCCGGCTCAAGGTCGGGCCGGGCCTGTCGGAGGAGGCCACGATCGGCCCGGTCGTGAACGAGACCCGCATGCGCGCCTGCCTGGACGCGGTCAAGGCCGCGCAGGAGGCCGGGGCGAAGGTCGCCGTCGGCGGCGAGCGGCACACCGAGGGCGTGCCCGAGGGCTGCTACGTGCAGCCGACCGTGCTGCGCGACGTGCCCTGGGACAGCGAGATCGCCCAGGAGGAGATCTTCGGCCCGGTGTTGTCCGTGGTGGACTGCGACGGCTTCGACGACGCCATGCGCATCTCCAACTCGGTCAGGTACGGCATGAGCGGCACGATCTTCACCCAGGACCCGGCGACCATCTTCGAGGCCCTGGACCGCTTCGAGGCGGGCATGCTGCACGTCAACCGGCCCGGCGTCGGCGCGTACGCGCACCTGCCGCACATGGGCGCCAAGCTGTCGCAGTTCGGCCCGCCCGAGTGCTCGCCGCAGGTCTGGGACTTCTACACCGAGTGGCGGTCGGCGTGCATAAGTTACTGACGGCCGCCGAGGCCGTCGCCCGGCACGTCCCCGCCGGGGCCGTCGTCGGGATGGGCGGCCAGAACATCAACCGGTGCCCGATGGCGCTGGTGCACGAGGTGATCAGGCAGGGGATCGGCGGGCTGACCGTGGTCGGCTGCAACCTGTCGCTGCCGCTCGACATGCTGGTGGCCGCGGGCCTGGTGGTCCGCACCGAGCAGGGCACCGGCAACCTGGAACGTTACGGCACGCTGTTCGCCTGGCGCCGGGCCGTCGAGCGCGGCGAGGTCGGCGTCGGCGACCACTCGCACCTGGCGATGGCCACCCGCTTCGCGGCGGGCGCCGTCGGGGTGCCCTTCCTGCCGACGCGCAGCCTGCTCGGCACCGACCTGCTGGCCGACCTGGTCTCGGACGGGGTGGCGGTGGAGTCGGCCGATCCGTGGACGGGCCGGCCGGTCGTGCTGCTGCGGGCGATGACGCCGGACGTGGCGATCATCCACGCGAACCGCGCCGACCTGGCCGGGAACGTGGTGATCGAGGGGGTGACCTCCCACGAGGTGGACATGGTCAGGGCCGCCCGCGCCACGATCGTCTCGGCCGAGGAGGTGCTGCCCGCCGGGGCGTTCGCCGACCGGCCCGAGCGGGTCACCATCCCGGAGGCGTACGTGACGGCGGTCGTCCACCAGCCCTTCGGCGCCTTCCCGACCTCCGTCTACCGCGCGTACGACTTCGCCGAGCCGGAGATCAAGGAGTACCAGGCGCTGGGCCGGGCCGGGGACGCCGAGCTGCGCGAGTGGATCGGGGCCAACCTGGGCGCGTCCTTCGACGACTACCTCAGGGCCCGCGACCCGGCGGGCACGCTCAGGGCCGGGCTGACCGAGCAGATGGGGAGGCTGGTGTGAGCGCGTCCGCGGAGTGGGCCGCCCTGCCGCGGGAGTTGCTGGTCGTCGAGGGCGCCCGGCAGATCCGCGACGGCGACCTGGTGATCGTCGGCACCGGCCTGCCGCTGCTGGCCGCCACGCTCGCCCAGCGCACCCACGCGCCGGAGGCCAAGCTCGTCATCGAGTCGGGGGTGATGTTCCCGAAGGTCGTGCCGACGCCGGTGTCCGTGGTCGATCCGCGGCTGATGCGCGGCGCCGCGCGGCACGGGTCGCTGTTCGAGGCGCTGGGCGGGCTGGTGCAGCGCGGCCTGGTCCGTACGGGGTTCCTCGGCGGAGCCCAGGTGGACGAGTACGCCAACATCAACTCCACCTGGGTCCCGAGGCCGGACGGCTCGCGGGTGCGGCTGCCCGGCAGCGGCGGCGCCAACGACATCGCCAGCCACTGCCGGCAGGTGGTGATCCTGACCGACCACGAGAAGCGGCGCTTTCCCGCCCGCTGTGACTACGTCACCAGCCCGGGGTTCCTGGGCGGGCCGGGGGAGCGGGCCAAGGCCGGGCTCGGGCCGTTGCGCGTCAAGGTCGTCACCGACCTGTGCGTGATGGAGGCCGAGGACTCGGCGCTGACCGTGACGGCGCTCATGCCGGGGGCGAGCGTCACGGACGTACTCAACAACACCGGCTTTACCCCGAAATTTCGGGATTCATTGGAAATTGTGGTGCCGCCGGACCCCGAGGACCTCCGCCTGTTGCGCGAGGAGATCGACCCGGCGTGCGTGTACTTCCCTGAAAGGAAAGCCCGTTGACCGACAAGAAGCCGTTCGCCTGGGAGACGGCGATCGCCTGGAAGAACAAGGACCGGATCGTCGTGCGCGGGTACGACGTGAACGAGCTGACCGGCAACATCTCCTTCGCCGAGCACTTCCACCTGGTGCTGCGCGGCGAGCTGCCGACCCCCGAGGTGGGCCGGATGACCGAGGCGATCCTGGTGAACATGGCCGAGCACGCCATGTCGCCCTCCTCGGCCACCGTGCGCTTCGCCACCTCCGGCGGCGCCGAGCTGAACGCGGCCGTCGCGGCGGGCGTCGCCGGCATCGGCCGGCTGCACGGCACCGCCGACCGGCCCGCCGAGATGTTCCTCGCGGTCGGCGAGCGGGCCGAGCGCGACGGGCTGAGCGACGCGGAGGCCGCCGCCAAGGTCGTCGCCGAGATGCGCGAACGCCGCGAGCGCATGCCCGGGTTCCACCACGCCCAGCACATCCGCGACCCGCGTACCGCCCGCCTGCTGGAGCTCTCGGACGAGCTGGGCGTCACCGGCCGGTACGTCGGCATCGCCCGCGCGATGGAGGAGGCCACCGAGGGCGTCTTCGGCCGCCGCATCTGGCTCAACGGCCCCGGCTCGATGGGCTGTGTCGGCCTCGACATGGGGTACGAGCCGCTGCAGCTCAAGGCCATGTTCATCGTGTGCAGGTCGTTGTCGCTGTGCGCGCACTCGATCGAGGAGATGACCAGGGAGAAGGGCTGGCGGGCCTCGGCCAACTCCGACATGGTCCAGCCGCTGGACCTGTCGATGCAGGGGCCGGACCACTACGACGGCCCGGCCGACCGCACCCTGGCCTGAGGCTAACCGGCCCGGCCGCCGCCGCGCCTCCGCGCCGCCCCTTGACACCCGCGTCCTCACTGGAGGACCGTGGGTGCCTCAAGGTGTTCCGTATACGGAACGAGGCATGGAGGTGCGGTCATGCGGCCCAATTCCCGGTTCGCGCAGGTGCAGCCGTTCGACATCGACAAGGTGGCCGCGGCCGCCGGCGCGGACGCCGACGTCCTGCGCCTGGAGAACCTCGACACCGACGTCCCGCCCCCGCCGTCCGCCGTGGCCGCGACCAGGCGGTCGCTGGAGGAGGGGACGGGCAACAGCTGGCTGCCGTTCACCGGGCTGCCGGTGTTGTGCCAGGCCGTCGCCGCCGAGCTGCGGGCGCGTACCGGGCTCGACTACGACCCCCTGCGGCAGGTGTGCATCACCTCCGGCGGGACGTCGGCGGTGATGCCCGTGCTGCTGGCCACGACCGAGCCGGGCGAGCCGGTGCTGCTCACCGACCCCACCTACGCCGGCCTGCTGCAGCGGGTGCGGCTGTCGGGCGCGCGCCCGCACCTGGTGCCGCTGCTGGTGCAGGACGGGCGCTGGCGGCTCGACCGCGAGGCGCTCGCCCGGGTGCCCGCCGCGGCGGCGCTGCTGCTGATGAGCCCGTCGATGCCGTCGGGCGTGGTCTTCGACCGGGAGGACTGGGAGGCCGTCGCGCGGGTGTGCGAGCGTACCGGCGCCTACCTGATCTACGACGCCGCCATGGAGCGCATCGTCTTCGACGGCCACCCGCGGATCAACCCCTGCCAGGTGGACGGCCTGGCCGAGCGCACGATCATCATCGGGTCGATGTCCAAGGAGTACCGGATGATCGGCTGGCGGATCGGCTGGGTCGCCGGCCCGGCCGACATCATGTCCCGGATCATGGTCGCGACCATCTACAACACCACCGTGGCCAGCGGATACCACCAGTACGGCGCCGCCGCCGCGCTCACCGACCCGGCGGGCGCGGGGGTGGCGGAGGCGGCGGCCGAGTACCAGGCCCGCCACGACACCGTGCTCGCCCAGCTCGACCGGCTGCCGGTGGTCCGGGCGGGCGGCGGCTGGTCCGTCCTGGTGGACGCCGCGGCCATGGGGCTGACCGCCGAGGACCTGTCGGCCCGCCTGCTGGACCGCGGGCGCGTGGCGGCCACCCCCATGACGGCCTGGGGCGAGAGCGTGGCCCCCCGGTACGTCCGGCTGGTCTACAGCGCCGAGCCGGTCGGCCGCCTGTCGGAGCTGCGCGCCCGCTTCGAGGCGGCGCTGTCCTGACCCGGGGTCAGCGGAGGAGCCGGTCGCGCAGGAAGGACTCGAACGTGCGCAGGCCGGGGTGGCGGGCCCGGAGGGCGGCGACGTCGGCCTGGTAGCCGCTTTCCAGGAACCACTCGTACATGCGCTCCCCGCCGGGCGGGGTCTGCTCGAACCGGGTGGGCGTGCCGGTGACCCGCTGGTAGACCTCGGCGATCTCGGCGCCGGTGAGCTCCTCGCTCGCGATCTCCAGCGCCCGGCCCGCGTACTCCGCCGGACGCTCGAACGCCTCCGCCGCGAAGTGGGCGATGTCGTCGGGCGCGACGAGCTGCATGCGCCGGAACGGCAGCGCGATGACCCGCTCGTCCCCGGCGGGCTCGGCGTAGTACAGCAGGTTCGTCATGAAGAACGTCGGGCGCAGCACCGTCGCCCGCAGGCCCAGCCCGGCGACGTGCCGCTCGATCGCCCACTTGCTCGCGAAGTGCTCGATGCCGGTGTCGCGTTCGGCTCCGCCGACCGAGCTGTAGACCAGGTGTGCCAGGCCCAGCCCGGCGGCCAGGTCGGCGACCGCGACGCCCTGGCGCACCTCGCGGGCCAGCTCCTCCGCCGTCACGGCCAGGGCCTGCACGCTGAACACGCCGTGCACGCCGGTCATGGCCGTCCGGAGCGAGGCGGGGTCGTCCAGGTCGCCCGTGGCCAGGGTGGCGCCGAGCGCGGCCAGGGCCCGGGCGGCGTCCGAGGCCGGGTCCCTGACCAGGGCGCGGACCGTCCAGCCGCGGGCCAGCAGGGTCCGGGCCACCGCGCCGCCCTGGTTCCCGGTGGCGCCGGTGACCAGGATCGTCCTGGCCCGCGCGGGCAGCAGCAGCGTCTTCCCGGTGACCGCGCGGGCCTCGACGGCGGCGTGCGCCTCGGCCGCCGCCTCCAGGGGCAGCACGTTGCCGACCGTGGGCCGCAGGCGGCCGGCGGCGGCCAGCTCCAGGGCCTCGCGGGCCAGCTCGCGCGGGTCGGCCGCGGGCCAGGCGACGGCGGTCACGCGGGGGGAGGGGGCGGTCATGGGGCCGCCGGCCATGCCGTACGCGCTGAGCCGGCCGCCGTCCTTCAGCAGGTCCTGCGCCCGGGCGCCGATCTCGCCGCCCACGCCGTCGAAGACGACGTCCAGGCCGCCGGTCGCGGCGCGCACCTCGTCGGCCCAGCCCGGGGCGGTGTAGTCGACCGTCAGCTCGGCGCCGAGGCCGGCGGCCAGCTCGCGCTTGGCGGCGCTGCCGGCCGCGCCGACCACGCGCGCCCCCGCGGCGCGGGCGAGCTGCACCAGCAGGCTGCCCACCCCGCCGCCGGCCGCCTCCACCAGCACCCACTCGCCGGGCCGCGGCGCGGCGGCGCGGATCAGCCCCACGGCGGTGCGCCCGTCGGCCAGCAACGCCACGGCCTCGCGCGGCGACAGCCCGGCGGGCACCGGGATCAGGTCCTCGGCGGCGGCCACCGCCAGCTCGGCGTAGCCGCCGTACCCGCCGAGCGTGGTGACCACCAGGGAGCCCGTCAGCGCCGCGTCCACGCCCTCGCCCACCGCCAGGACGGTGCCCGCCACCCCGTTGCCCAGGACCGCGGGGAGCTCGGCCGCGCGCGGCCCCCGTCCGGCGCGCACCTGCGTCTCCACGAACGTGACGCCCGCGACCGCCACCTCGACCAGCACCTGACCCGGCCCCGGGACGGGGTCGGGCACCTCCTCCACGACGAGCGATCCCGGCCCGCCGATCTCCCGCAGAACCACCGCACGCATGACAGACCTCCTTTATCGGAGCGCTTCACTCCGGAAAGAACCGTATATCGGAGCGCAACGCTCCGCAATATCCTGTACGGCATGGCAGGACGCGGCAGGCAGGCCGAGGCGGCGCGGAACGATCTGCGGCTGCTCCAGGCGGCCCACGAGGTGTTCACGACCCAGGGGTTCGACGCGCCGGTCTCGGCCATCGCCAGGCAGGCGGGCGTCGGCATGGGCAGCCTCTACCGGCGCTACCGCACCAAGGAGGAGCTGCTCCAGCGGCTGTGCCTGATCTCCATGGAACGCGTGGTCGGCCATCTTGAATCGGCCCTGGCCGAGCCCGACCCGTGGACCGGGCTGGAGTCGTACGTGCGCGCCTGCGTCGCCGGCCGCTCCGGCGCGCTGGCCCCGGTGGCGGGCACGATCGAGGTCACCGACGAGATGTGGCGCACCTCCCGCCGGGCCACCGAGCTGGCCGGCGCCCTCGTCGCCAGGGCCCGCGAGGCCGGCGCGCTGCGGCCCGACGTGACCACGCTCGACGTCTCGCTGCTCATCGAGCAGTTCAGCAGGCCCGCGCCCGGCCCGCCGAGCGAGGAGCACCAGCGGGTCAAGGAACGCCTGCTGGCCATCGCGCTCGACGGCCTGCGCGCCCCCGGCGCGACCCCGCTGCCCGGCGAGCCACCGAGCGCGGAGTGGTACGAAGGGCGCTGGCGGACCGCCCCGTAGGTCTACGGTGGGACGGTGGCCTTCAATGACCTGCTGAAAGACCTCCAAGACAGCGCCGGAGCACAGGCCGCGGGCATCAGGCGCGGCTACGGCGGCCCGCCCGCCCGGACGCTGAGCGTGCGCTCAGGCCCGGCCCGGTTGCGCTGCGCCTCGCTGCTCAAGCCGCTCTACGCCTGGGTGGCCGCCGACCACATCGACGACGCCGACCGCTGGCGCCGCCACGCCGAGCCCGCCGTCGTCGTCTCCTCCAACGCCGACACGCTCAGCCTCTGGCTGTCCATCGGCCCCCGCGTGCTGCTGGACGACCTCTACCGGCGCACCGGCGTACGGTGGGCCCAGCCGGGCGGCGACCCGTCGCGCTTCGGCTCGGTGGAGGTCTCGGCCGAGGAGGTCGCCGCCGCCTACACCGTGTTCGCGCAGGCCGCGGCGGCGGGCGACCCGGTGGCGGCCACCGTCCTGGCCTGGATGCGGCAGGTGGCGGGCGAGCAGACGTTCGGCGCCCGTGAGGCGCTCGGCTCGCCCGAGGCCGGGATCAAGTGCGGCTGGTACGGCGCCCCCGACGAGACCTGCCTGCGCACCCACGCCGTCGCCGTCCTGCCGCGCGGCGGCACCCGGGCCACCGTGGTCGTGGCGATGACCGCGCTGCCCTACACCGGCGAGCGCGACCGCGAGTCCTACCACGCCCGCATCGCCCAGGGCCTGCCGGTCGAGTCCGTGCACGAGGGCCTGGCCGGGCCGCTGCTGCGGGGGCTGATGTCCACCACGCTGGCCGAGCTGGGGCACCGGCCCCGCTAGAGTCGGGGATCATGCGGATCACAGTGCTGGGCGGGTGCGGGGCGTGGCCGGCGGCGGGCCAGGCGTGCAGCGGTTACCTGGTCGAGCACGACGGTTTCCGCCTGTTCGTCGATCCCGGCTACGCCACGCTGCCGCGGCTGCTCGAAACCACGCCGGCCGAGCGGGTCGACGCCGTCCTGGTCAGCCACGGCCACCCTGACCACTGCTCCGACCTCAACCCGCTGCTGCGCGCCCGCGCCCTGGGCGACGCCCCGCCGGCCGCGCTGCCCGTGCACGCGCCGCCCGGCGCGCTCGACGCCGTGCTCGCGCTCGACCGGCGCGGCATGCTGGCCGGCAGCTTCGAGCTGCACGACCTGGAGCCGGGCAAACCGCGCGAGATCGGTCCCTTCCGGCTCGACGCCTTCTCGCTGCCGCACCACGTGCCCAACGCCGGGCTGCGCCTGAGCGCGGGCGGCCGGGTGATCGCCTACACCGGCGACACCGGCCCGTCCGCCGACCTCGTCACGCTGGCCGCCGACGCCGACCTGCTGGTGGCCGAGGCGACCTATCCCGAGCAGGTGCCCGGCGAGGACGCCCCCTACCTGTCCAGCGCCCTCGACGCGGGCCGCACCGCCGCGGCGGCCGGGGCCGCCCGGCTGCTGCTCACCCACCTGTGGCCCGGCACCCGGCCCGAGCCGGCGCTGGCGGCGGCGGCCAGGTCCTACGCGGGCGACCTCGCGGTGGCCACGGCGGGCCGCACGATCGAGGTGTAGCAGCGGGTTCAGCGTCGCGCGGCGGCGGTTCAGCGTCGCGCGGCGGCGCGCAGGGCGGCCACGACGGCGGCCAGCTCCGGCGGTTCGACGCCGGGCGGCAGCTCCTCGGCCCAGGTGTGACCGCGGTAGACGCCGAGCTCCTCCTCGGTGAGGGCGGCGGGGGTCACCCGCGGGCGCGCCTCGTCGAAGGTGGCCAGGAAGAACGGCTCGGTCTTCACGTAGCGCACGCCCAGCCAGGAGAAGTCGCGCTGGACGTCCACCCGGTGCTCGCCGACGGCCGAGCCGGGCAGCCCGGTCTCCTCGGCCAGCTCGCGCCGGGCGGCCTCCAGCGGCGTCTCGCCCGGGTCGAGGCCGCCGCCCGGCGGTTCCCACACGTCGGCGCCGCTGACCGGGTCGTACCAGTGCATGAGCAGGACGCGCCCGTCGCGGTCGAGGCAGACGACGCGGGCGGCGGGACGCTGGCTACTGCCCATTTGGGCCCCCTTTTCCCTCTATGGCGTCCATCGGAAAGACGCTATTCACGCACCCGCCCGACGCTGGAGATCCTTCAGCCGGATCACCCCAGCACTCAGCGAGGAGTACGTCCATGCAACGATGGCGCATCCTGCCCGCTCTCGTGGCCGCGGCCGTGTCGGTCCCCGCGCCGGCGGCCCTGGCGCATCAGGCGGCCGATCCCGCGCCCGCGCCCGAGGGCAAGGTCCTCAACGGCGCGACCGCCCTGGCCGCGCCCGTGCCCGTGCCCGACGTCCCGAACGGCGTCAGCAGCGACAAGGTCCTGGTCATCGGCCTCGACGGCCTGCGCCACGACCGCATCGCCCCCGCCGACGCCCCCAACCTCGACGCCCTGATCAGCGGCGGCACGTTCGGCACGAGCCTGCTCTACACCAGCCCGATGGCCGCCACCTCCAGCGGCCCCGGCTGGTCCACGATCGCCACCGGCGTCTGGCCCGACCTGCACGGCGTCAAGGACAACACCTTCGCCGGCAAGCACTACGACCGCTACCCCGACTTCCTGACCAGGCTGGAGAACACCGCCGCCGGCTACTCCACCTACGCCGCCCTGGACTGGAAGCCGCTCGCCGACCAGGGCACGTTCGGCCCCCGGATCGACGCCCGGGTGGTCCTGGACGGCGACGCCGACGGCTACCCGGCCGAGGACGAGCGCCTCACCCAGGTCAGCGAGACCGTCCTGCGCACGAAGAACCCGGACGCCGCCTTCGTCTACCTGGGCGCGATCGACATCGCCGGGCACGACAGCGGCGCCGGCTCGGCCGCCTACCTGGCCGCCGTCCACGACGCCGACGCCCGGATCGGCCGGCTGCTGGCCGCGGTCAGGGCCAGGCCGACGTACGCGGGGGAGCGCTGGACGGTGATCGTGGCCACCGACCACGGGCACACCGACGCGGGCGGGCACGGCGGGTCCTCGATCGAGGAGCGCCGCACGTTCGTCCTGGCCAGCGGGCCGGGCATCGCCGCCGGGGCGCGGCCGGCCGACACGCGCCTGGTGGACGTGACGGCCGCGGTCTTCACCGGCCTGGGGCTGGCCGTGCCGGGCGGGATCGACGGCCGGCGGGTCGATGTCAGGACCGGCGACCCGTTCGAGGGCGTCGCGCTGTCCGGCAGGACCGACGAGACCGGCATCCCGGCCGGCGTGCTCGGCTACTCGCACACGCCGCCCGTGGGCTGGTCGGTGGACGCGTCCAGGATGCCGTCGGGCGGCGTTCAGGAGTGGCGCGGCTGGGCGTTCACCACCGACGAGTTCTGGTCGCGGGCGGCCCGTGACCAGCAGCGGGAGCTGAACGTCCGGTCCAGGGGCACCTTCGCGGTGGCCGACTCCGACGAATGGGACGACAAGTCGCACGGCGCCGGGACGTTCGACTCGACGCTCGTCTCGCCCGCCTACACCGTGACCGGCCGGACGTCCGTCACCCTCGCCTACGCCACCCACTACCGCGTGGACGGCGCGCAGAAGGCGCAGGTGCTCGTGTCGTTCGACGGCGGCGCGGACACGCTGGTGAAGAACTACACGGCCGACGCGGTCGCCAGGAACGAGTCGCTGCAGGTGACCGTGCCGGCCGGGGCCAGGTCGATGAGGGTCAAGTTCCACTACTTCGACGCGACCAACAACTGGTACTGGGCGGTGGACGACCTGCGCGTCTCCTGACCGCGCGGGCGGGGGCCCCGCCTGCGGGCGGGGTTCCCGGTCAGGGGTTGCGGGCGGCGATGGAGGCGTTGAGCGCGGTGGCGAAGGCCGTCCAGCCGACGTAGGGCAGCAGGGCCAGCCCGGCGCGGCGGTCGGCGCGCAGGAAGCGGCGCAGCAGCACGACGTTGGCCGCGTCGAGCGCGACGATGTCGGCCAGCGCCAGGCGCGGTGAGCGGGCGCGGAAGAACAGCGGGGTCCAGGCGGCGTTGAGCGCCAGGTTGGCGCCCAGGGCGCGGGCCAGGCCGGCCCGGTCGTCGCCGCTGGTCAGGGCGCGCGCGCCGGCGTAGGCGATGAGGGCGTAGACCGGCGTCCAGACCAGGCCGAACGCCTGCGCGGGCGGCTGCCAGCGGGGCTTGCGCAGCCGGCGGTACCAGGCCGAGCCGGAGGAGGTGGCCAGGCCGCCGAGCGTGGCCGTGGCGGTGACCGCGGCCGTGGTGGCGAGGAGGTTACGGGCGAACGGGCGCATCTGCATGGCCCCGCCCCTACCCGGCAGGGCCGTCGCATGCCCTAAACGCCCTCCGGCTCCTCGACGACGAGAGCGAGCAGGCCGGGGAAGCGTTCGTCGAACTCCGCGCGGCGCAGCCGGTTGAGCCGGCGCGCGCCTTCGTCGCGCTGCTCCAGCAGGCCGACCTGGCGCAGCACCCCGAAGTGGTGGCTGAGCGTGGACTTGGCCACCCGCAGGTGGGCGAACGTGCCGCAGGCGCGCGCCCAGTCGGGCTCCCCGGCCAGCTCGCGGACGATGCGGCGGCGGACCGGGTCGCCGAGCGCGTCGAGGGCGGCCTGCAGCGACACCTCCACGGGCGAGGTGTGGGTCAGGCCGCGCGCCCTGTTCGATGGCGGTCGAACATTGGTGTAGTGTTCCATCTCGATCGAACATTCTAGTCGAGGGAGCGGCCATGGAGACCGGGCACTTCGGAGTGTGGCATCCGCTGTTCGGCAAGGCCCCCGCCGAGCAGGCGCGGCGCGCGGCGGCCCGGATCGAGGAGCTGGGCTACGGCTCCGTGTGGATCAACGAGGGCCGGCAGAGCAAGGAGCCGCTCACCACCGCGGCCGTCCTGCTGGCCGCCACCACCCGGGTCGCGGTCGCGACCGGCATCGCCAGCATCTGGGGCCGCGACGCCACGGGCATGACGGCGGGCGCCAAGACGCTGGCCGACGCCTTCCCGGGCCGCTTCGTGCTGGGCATCGGGGTCAGCCACGGCCCGCTGGTCGGCAGCCGCGGCCACGCCTACGACAAGCCGCTGAGCGCCATGCGCGCCTACCTCGACGGCATGGACGCCGCCGAGGAGGGCCTGCCCGAGGCGCGGGCGCCCCGGCTGCTGGCGGCGCTGCGGCCCCGGATGCTGGAGCTGTCCAGAGACCGGGCCGACGGCGCCCACACCTACTTCGTGCCGCCCGAGCACACCGAGCAGGCCCGCCGCGTCCTCGGGGCGAGCCGGCTGCTGGTGCCCGAGCAGGCCGTGGTGCTGGAGACCGACCCGGCAAGGGCCCGCGAGATCGCCCGCGCCCACCTGGCCTACTACCTGACGCTGCCCAACTATCTGGGCAACCTGCGCGCCCTGGGCTTCACCGACGACGACCTCGCGGGCGGCGGCAGCGACCGGCTGGCCGACGCCATCGTGGCCTGGGGCGACGAAGGGCAGGTCGCCGCGCGGCTGCGGGCCCACCTCGACGCCGGGGCCGACCACGTGGCCGTCCAGCCGCTGTCGGCCGGCGCGCCCGACCTCGACGACGCCCTGAGCCAGCTCCAGCGCCTGGCCCCGGCGCTCGGCCTGTGATCGGCGCGGGCGGGCCCGGCGGGTCGGTTTGACTTAGAGCGCACTCCACTTCGTAACGTCGGTCCCATGACAACGCCTCAGCACAGGATCGGTTCGGGTTTCGGCGCGAGAAGCACCGCGGACGAGGTGCTCAAGGGCATCGACCTCACCGGCAGGGTCGCGCTCGTCACCGGCGGCTACTCCGGCCTCGGCCTGCAGACCACGCGGGCGCTCAGCGGGGCCGGAGCCCAGGTCGTCGTCCCGGCCCGGCGTCGCGGCGCGGCCGAGGAGGCCCTGGCCGGCCTCGACAACGTCGAGGTGGGCGAGCTCGACCTGGGCGACCTCGACAGCGTGCGGCGCTTCGCCGAGGAGTTCCTGGCCTCCGGCCGCGACCTGCACCTCGTGATCGACAACGCCGGCATCATGGCCTGCCCCGAGACGCGGGTCGGCCCCGGCTGGGAGGCCCAGTTCGCCACCAACCACCTCGGCCACTACGCGCTGGTCAACCGCCTGTGGCCGGCCGTCGAGCGCGGCGGCGGCCGGGTCGTGGCCGTCTCCTCCGCCGGCCACCGGCGCTCCGGCATGCGCTGGGACGACGTGATGTTCGAACGCGGCTACGACAAGTGGCAGGCCTACGGCCAGGCCAAGACGGCCAACGTGCTGTTCGCCGTGCACCTCGACGCTCTGGCCAAGGACGCCGGGGTGCGGGCGTTCGCGGTGCACCCCGGCGGCATCCTGACCCCGCTCCAGCGCCACCTGAGCAAGCAGGAGATGGTCGAGGCGGGCTGGATCGACGAGCAGGGCAACCTGCTCAACCCCGGCTTCAAGACCCCTGAGCAGGGCGCGGCCACCCAGGTGTGGGCGGCCACCTCGCCGCAGCTCGACGGCATGGGCGGCGTCTACTGCGAGGACTGCGACATCGCCGAGCGGGCCGACGGCTCCGGCGGCGGGGTCCACCCTTATGCCATCGACCCGGAGCAGGCCGCCCGCCTGTGGCGGTTGTCGGCCGAGCTGACCGGCGTCGACGCCTTCGCCGGACGGACGGCCTGAGGCCGGGCAGCGCCCCCAGGGCCGGCCTGACCGGTCAGCGTTTCATGGCGCCGTCGGCGATGGCGTCCGCCGCCTCGCCGATGGCCATGCCCACGATCTCCAGGCGGCGCACCAGCTCGCGCTGTTTGAGCGCGTCCGAGGTGACCTCGGCGGAGAAGATCCTGGAGATCTCGTACTGGTACATGCGCCGGATCGCGCCGCCGGCCTTCTTGGCCTCCAGGGCGTCCTGGACCACCGCCGAGGGCCGGGCGGCCAGGCCGCGCACGGCGCTCTCCAGGGCGTCGATGCCCACGATGACCTGGTCGAGCAGCGGCGTGAAGCGGATCTGGTCGGGCACCCGGTACAGGTGCGACTCGCGCACGAAGTCCCGCAGCGAGTCCAGCACGTCGTCGATCGAGCGCGACAGGCGGAACAGGTCCTCGGGGTCGATGGGCGTGACCAGCGCGGTCTTGAGCTCCTCGACCAGGCGGGCGCGCTCCTCGTCGCCGAGGTGCTCGATCGCGCGCATCCGCTCGTGCGCGCCGGTCCTGCCGACCTCGCCGCCGATCATGGCCATCGCCAGCCACGCGCCCTGCTTGGTGGCCTTGAGCTGGCCGAGCAGGGCGCCGGTGAGCGCGCCGTCCATGCGGCCGGTCATGAGGTCCCGGATCCGGCGCCATCGCTTCACCACGTCCCCCTCAGCCCCTTCAGGACGAACGCCGCCGTCGCGGCCAGCAGCGCGCTCAGCGGGAGCGTCAGCAGCCAGGCCACGACGATCTTGACGGCGGCGTACCAGCGGACCCGGCCGCCGCCCTGCGCGACCCCGGCGCCGACCAGCCCGCCGGCCACGGCCTGGGTCATGCTCACGGGCATACCCAGCGCGGCGCAGGCGAGCACGGCGGTGCCCGCGGCCAGTTCGGCGGCGACGCCGTGCGCGGGCCGGGAGACGATGATCTCGCGGCTCAGCGTACGGCCCGCCCTGGGCAGCCCGTAGAGCGCGCCGAGCCCGAACAGCACCGCCACCAGCGCGGTGCAGGCCAGGGGCGCGCCCTGGAAGCCGAGCGCGATCATGAAGACGGCCAGCATCTTCTGCCCGTCGTTGGCCGCGTAGGCGAGCGTCTGGAGCAGGAACCCGGCCCAGTGCCAGCGGGCCAGGCCGGGCGCGTCGGTCACCCGGACGAGCAGCCGGATGAGCAGCCACGACAGCAGCGCTCCCACGAACGGCGCGGCCAGCCCGAAGGCCAGCACGAGCGCCACCGAGCCGCCCGACACCGGCAGCCCCCACCCCAGCCCGGCCCCGGTGAGCCCGCCCACCACGGCCAGCGTGAGGCTGGTCGGCCGGCCCTTCGCGCTGAGCGTGAACACCACCGCCAGCGCGCAGAGCACGGCCACCGTCGTCGCGGCCTGGCCGCCGGGGGCGTGGAAGCCCGCCAGCCGGTTCACGAACGTCAGCGCCACCTGGTGGGTGACCAGCGGGACCACCGTGACGAGCAGCACCAGCGAGAGGATGCCGACGGCCGGCCTGATCACCGGCAGCTTGAGCCCGGTCGCCAGCAGCGCCCCGCCGTCGTTGATCCCGGACACGACGGCGAACAGCCCCGCGACCCCGATCAGTACGACGGTCTCCAACGGCACGTGTCCCATCCCATTCGGCGCTGCTCGGCACGGACAAGCCCGATTCCCTTATGGCCCTCATAGGTGAATGGCGGCTGTCCCATGCGGCGCCACCCCGGATAGCGTCCGTAATGCCCGATAACTACCCAAGATCGAGTGGATTGATGGACGAAGAACTCATTCTGTTGAATCCCGGGCCCGCATGTACGTCGAAGCGCGTCAAGGACGCCCTGCTTCGCGGCGACCTCTGCCACCGCGAGCCCGAGTTCACGGAGTTGCTGTTCAGGATCCGCGAGGCCCTGCCCCGGTGCCTGAACCTCGGCGGCACGCACGAGGCGCTGCTGGTCACCGGGTCGGGAACCGCGGCCATGGAGATGGCGGTCATCAGCTCCGTCCGCGCTGGACGCGGCGTGCTCGTCGTGAACAACGGCGTCTACGGCGACCGGATGATCAAGATCGCGAAGGCGCACGGCATCCCGTTCCACGAGGTCAGGAGCGACTGGACGGTCCCGGCCGACCCCGAGGCCGTCCGGGCGGCGCTGGCCGGCCGCGACGACGTGGACGCCGTGGTCTGCGTGCACCACGAGACCACGACCGGCCTGATCAACCCGATCAAGGAGATCGGCGAGGTCGTGGCCGAGCACGGCGCGCTGTTCGTGATCGACGCGATCAGCGGCACCGCGATCGAGGACCAGGACCTGGCGCAGGTCAGGGCGGACGTCGTCTGCGGCACCGCCAACAAGGGCCTGCACGGGCTGCCCGGCATGTCGTTCATCCTGTGCAGCGAGGCCGCCGTCGAGCGGATCCAGGAGGCGCCGGCGCGCAGCCTCTACCTCAACGCCGCCAGCTACCTGGCCGGTCAGCGCAAGGGTGACGTGCCGTTCACCCCGGCCGTTCAGGTCTGCTACTCCCTCGACGAGGCGATCAAGGAGTACGAGGAGGCGGGCGGCTTTGCGGCGCGGACCCGGCTGTACCGCGAGCGGGCGGCCCTCGTCCGCGGCCAGTTCGAGCGTCTGGGCCTGGAAATCCTCGTTGATGAACAATTCAGGTCAAACACCGTAACAATGCTTCATCTCCCCGAAAACGTAACTTATGCCGCGCTTCATGATGAGCTCAAAAGGCGCGGTTACGTTATCTACGCCGGTCAGGGGCAACTTTCCGCGGACTTCTTCAGGATCTGCACGATGGGCGAGATCCCCTGGCACCGGCTGGAACAGCTCGAGGACGCGCTCCGAGAGTCGATCGAGGCAGCTAGGGGTTAACGACGACATGCAGCTCAACCTGCACCGGCTCTGGATCTTCATGACGGTCGTGGAGTGCGGCGGCTTCTCGGCCGCGGCGCAGAAGCTCTACCTCAGCCAGCCGTCCGTGTCACACCAGGTCAGGCAGCTTGAGCAGGCGCTGCGCGCCACGCTGATCGACCGCAGCGGCGCCCGCATCAGGCTCACCCCCGAGGGCGAGGTGATGCTGGAGTACGCCAGGCGGGTGTTCCTGCTGGCCGACGAGGCCGTGGCCGCCATCCGGCAGGTCTCCGGGCTGCAGACCGGCAAGCTGGTCGCGGGAGGCACCACCACCGTCGGCACGTACCTCCTGCCGCCGTTGCTGGCCGCCTTCCGCGACCGTCATCCGGGCATCGAGCTCGGCATCCAGGTCGGCAACGGCCAGCGGGTCGAGCGCGGCCTGGTGGACGGCGAGATCGGCGTCGCGGTGCTGGCCGGCGAGCCCGGCGCGGCGCAGCTCGTCAGCGAGCCGATCCTGGAGGACCGGCTCGTCGTCATCACCCAGCCGGGCCACCGGCTGTCCAGCAAGGGCCGCGCCGAGCCCGCCGACCTCACGGGCGAGTTCTTCCTCATCCGCGAGCCCGGCTCCTCCACCCGCGAGCTCCAGGAACAGGCGCTGGAGACGTGGGGGCTCGAAGAGGCCGGCCGCAGCGAGATCTGGGGCCCGGAGACGATCAAACAGGCGGTCGCCGCGGGGCTCGGCGTCTCGCTGGTGTCCGAGCACTGCGTCGAGCAGGAGCTCGCCGACGGGCGGCTGGCGGCCCTGGAGGTGCTGCCCGCGCCCAAGCCCCGCCCCATCGTGCTGGCCCACCGCCGCGACCGGCTGCTGGGGCCCGCCGAGCAGGCGTTCATCGCCATGCTGCGCAACGTCCGCAGCTGGCCGGGGATCAATCGCTTGAGGAGCATCTCTTGACATCCCTGCCCTCCCGGGCACAGGTCGTGATCATCGGCGGCGGCATCGCGGGCTGCAGCGTGGCCTACCACCTGGCCGAGCTGGGCTGGACCGACGTCGTGCTGCTCGAACAGGGGCAGCTCTCCTGCGGCACCACCTGGCACGCCGCCGGGCTCGTCGGCCAGCTCCGCAGCACCGAGAGCATGACCAGGCTGATCAAGTACAGCACCGATCTGTACGCCCGCCTGGAGGCCGAGACCGGCTTCGGCACCGGCTGGCGGCAGTGCGGCAGCGTCAGCGTGGCCCGCACCCCCGAACGCATGACCCAGTTGCGGCGCAGCGCCGCCGCCGCCCGGAACTACGGCATCCAGGCCGAGGTCGTCAGCGCGCGCGAGGCGGGCGAGCTGTGGCCGGTCATGCGCACCGACGACCTGGTGGGCGGCGTCTGGCTGCCCGGCGACGGCAAGGCCAATCCCTCGGACCTGACGCAGGCGCTGGCCAGGGGCGCGCAGCGGCACGGCGTCCAGGTGATCGAGCGGGTCCGCGTCACCGGCGTCAGCGTGCGCGACGGCGTCGTGCGCGGCGTGCAGACCTCCGAGGGCCACATCGAGACCGAGGTGCTGGTCAACTGCGCCGGGCAGTGGGCCAAGGAGGTCGGCAGGATGGCCGGCGCGACCGTCCCGCTGCACTCGGCCGAGCACTACTACGTGGTGACCGAACGCATCCCCGGCGTACGCCCCGACCTGCCCGTGCTGCGCGACCCCGACGGCTACGCCTACCTCAAGGAGGAGGTCGGCGGCCTGGTCGTGGGCGGTTTCGAGCCGGACGCCAAGCCCTGGGGCATGGACGGCATCCCCCACCCCTTCGAGTTCCAGCTCCTGGAGGAGGACTGGGACCAGTTCGCGATCATCATGGAGAACGCCATCCGGCGCGTCCCGGCGCTGGAGAGCGCCGGGGTCAGGATGTTCTACAACGGGCCGGAGAGCTTCACGCCCGACAACATGTTCCTGCTGGGCGAGACGCCCGAGGTGCGCGGCCTGTTCGTCGGCGCCGGGTTCAACTCGGCCGGCATCGCCTCGGCGGGCGGCGCGGGCCGGGCGCTGGCCGAGTGGATCGTGCACGGCGAGCCGACCGGCGACCTGTGGCCCGCCGACATCCGGCGCTTCGCCCGCTGGGCCGGCAACGACACCTGGCTGCGCGACCGGGTCACCGAGACGCTGGGGCTGCACTACGCGATGCCCTGGCCGGACCGCGAGCTCAGGACCGCCCG
This sequence comes from Nonomuraea sp. NPDC049646, assembly GCF_044465525.1. NCBI lineage: Bacteria > Bacillati > Actinomycetota > Actinomycetes > Streptosporangiales > Streptosporangiaceae > Nonomuraea > Nonomuraea sp. NPDC049646. Next base: position 326,756 of record NZ_JBITLU010000011.1, read on the forward strand.
GCCGCTGCGCCGCTCGCCGGTGCACCACCTGCTGGCGCAGGCCGGCGCGTGCTTCGGGTCGAAGATGGGCTGGGAGCGGGTCAACTACTTCGGGCCCGCCACGCCGTCCACGTTCGGGCGGCCGGAGTGGCAGCCGTACGTGGACGCCGAGGTGGCGGCCTGCCGGAACGCCGCGGCGCTGTTCGACCAGACGGCCTTCTCCAAGTTCGTCCTCAAGGGCCCCGAGGCCATGGAGGCGTTGCAGTGGCTGTGCACCGCCGACGTGGACGTCGAGCCCGGCCGGGTCGTCTACACCGGCCTGCTCAACGACCGGGGCGGCTACGAGTCGGACCTGACGGTGACGCGCGTGGCCCGCGACGAGTACCTGATCGTGACCGGCTCGGCCCAGACCACCAGGGACTTCGACCACATCTCCAAGGGCCTCGGCGACCGGCGGGCGGCCCTGGTGGACGTCACCGGCGCGTACGCGGTCTTCGGCGTGATGGGCCCCTCGTCCAGGACGATCCTGCAGTCGGTGTCCAAGTCCGACTTCTCCGCCTTCGACTTCGGCACGTCCCGCTGGGTCGACCTCGGCCACGCCACCGTGCGCGCCACCCGCGTCACGTACGTCGGCGAGCTGGGCTGGGAGTTGTACGTGCCCGCCGAGTTCGCCGTCACCGTGCACGAGACGCTCATGGGCGCCGGCGGCCTGACCCAGGCCGGTCACTACGCCATCGAGGCCATGCGCATCGAGAAGGGCTACCGCGCCTGGGGCCGCGAGCTGGGCCCCGAGATCACCCCCGCCGCCGCCGGACTGCGTTTCACCTGCAAGAAGAGCGGCGGTTACCGGGGAGCGCGGCACGCCCTGGAGACGCCGTCGCGCAGGGTAGTCTCGATCGTGCTGGACGACCCCGCCGCACACCTGTGGGGCGGCGAGTCCCTGCTGTCCGACGGCGTCCCGGTGGGCTACGTCACCTCGGCGGCCCACAGCCCCACGCTCGGCAGGTCCGTGGCGCTGGGCTTCGTCACCGAGGTCTCGCAGGAAGGCGGCGTCACGCTGGAGAAGGTGGAGGTCGACGTGGCCGGCGACCTGTACTCTGCCCAGATCAGCCTCAAGGCGCCCTACGATCCCACGTCCGCGAGAGTGAAGGCATGAGCAGCCACGCCGAGTACATCCTGACCCTGTCCTGCCCCGACCGCCCGGGCGTGGTGGCCGCCGTCTCCGGCCTGCTGGCGGCGCACGGGTGCAACATCATCGAGAGCCAGCAGTTCGGCGACCGGGTCGCCCAGCGGTTCTTCATGCGCGTGCAGTTCTCCGGCCCGCTCGGCGAGGACGAGCTGGGCGCCGCCTTCGCCGCCCTGGCCCCCGACTTCGCCATGGAGTTCAGGCTGCGCGACGTGGCCAGGAAGCCGCGCGTGCTGATCATGGTCAGCCGGTTCGACCACTGCCTCAACGACCTGCTTTACCGGGTCAGGTCCAAGACGCTCGGCATCGAGGTCGTCGCGGTCGCCTCCAACCACCCCGACCTGCGCCCGCTCACCCAGTCGTACGGCATCGACTACCACCACCTGCCGATCACGCCCGAGACCAAGCCGAGGCAGGAGGCCGAGGTGCTGGCCCTGGTCGAGCACTACCAGGTCGACCTGGTGGTGCTGGCCCGCTACATGCAGGTGCTGTCGGAGGACCTGTGCGAGAAGCTGGCCGGGCGGGCGATCAACATCCACCACTCGTTCCTGCCGTCGTTCAAGGGCGCCAAGCCCTACCACCAGGCCCACAACCGGGGCGTCAAGCTCATCGGCGCCACCGCCCACTACGTGACCTCCGACCTCGACGAGGGGCCGATCATCGAGCAGGAGGTCGCCCGCGTCAACCACAGCCACTCGCCCGACGACCTCGTGCGCATCGGGCGCGACGTGGAGTGCGTGGCGCTGGCCCGCGCGGTCCAGTGGCACGCCGAGCAGCGCGTCCTGCTCGACGGCCACAAGACCGTCGTCTTCCCCCGCTGACCCCTGCCTGCGGCTTTACGGGCGGTACGTCCCGAAGAACCAGGAGTTGCCTTCGGGGTCCTGGCAGGCGTATTCGCGCGAGCCGTACGGCTGGTCGGTGAGCTCCATGGTGATCACGGCGCCCGCGGCCCTGGCGTGATCGTGGTGGGCGTCGACGTCGTCGACCGCGATGTAGACGCCGGGGCCGCCCGGCCTCCCCCGGCCGATCATGATCAGGTCGTCCTCGACGAACAGCTCGGCGTGCACGACGACCCCGGACTCGTCCTTCGACGACTCGTGCACCCGGAACCCGAACGCCCCGGTCAGGAAGTCGAGCGCCGCCTGCGGGTTCTCGTAGCGGGCCAGTGCGTAGACAGTGCGTTTCATGGCTCCAGCATGTCCGGCGGCCCGCCCGCGGGTCTTGGACGAATCTGACCAGGCGTGGTGCCGCCGAGCGCCCGGAACTCCCGGTTGAGATGGGCCTGGTCGTAGAAGCCGCACTCGGCCGCGACCGCGGCGATCGGCCTGCCGGAGCGCACCAGCCGCGCCGCCCGGCCGAACCTGATCACCCGGGCCGCCGTCTTGGGGGCCAGCCCGACCTGGTCGTGGAAGCGGGCCACCAGATGCCGGTGGCTCCAGCCCAGCGACGCGGCCAGCGACGACACGGCCAGCCGCCCGCCCGACTCCAGCAGCCGCGCCCATGCCCACGGCAGCTCGGGGCCCACCTGCGGCCCGGCCAGGATACGCGCGGTCAGCAGCCGGTCGGTCAGGGCCAGCCGCGCCCGCCACGACGGCGTCGCGGCCAGCCGGTCGAGCAGTTCCCCGGCCCACGGCCCGAGCACGGACTCCACCGGGACCACCCGGCTGGTCAGGTGGCGCATCGGCAGCCCGTACAGCCGCCGCGCCCCGAACGGCGTGAGCACCACCTCCACGCCCTCGCACGGCCCCTCGACGCGGGTGAGCGCGAACCGGTCGGCGAGCCCGCCCGCGAACGCCCTGACCCGCTCCCCGTACGCCTCCATCGGCGCGCCGACGCCCAGGATGAGCACCGCCCCGGGAAGGGCGGCCTCGGCGCGCGTGACGGGCGCGGGATAGTGCTCGCTGTAGGCGCAGAGCCGAGTGACGTACGGCCGCAGCGCAGCGCTGGGGACGGCCTCGACGATGGCCGGCCCCAGGCTGCTCATGCCCCCGACACTACAGACCGGTGTGCCGGGCCAGGAAGGTCAGCGTGTCGGCCGACAGGTCGACCGTCCGGCTCACCGAGCGGGCGCCGTGGCCCACCTCGGCCTCGTTGCGCAGCAGCACCGGCCGCCCGGCCGCCGAGGCGTGCTGCAACGCCGCGCACATCTTCCAGGCGTGCAGCGGGTGCACCCGCGTGTCGGACTGGAAGACGGTGAACAACGTCGCCGGGTAGGCCACCGACTCCTCGACCCGGTGGTAGGGCGAATACCCCCACAACCAGCCGAACTGCTCGGGGTCGTCGGCGCTGCCGTACTCGACGTTCCAGGTGGCGCCGAGGCCGAACTTCTCGTACCTGATCATGTCGAGCAGCGGCGCCGAGCAGACCACGGCCGCGTACAGGTCGGGACGCTGCGTCAGCGCGGCGCCCACCAGCAGGCCGCCGTTGGAGCCGCCGGAGATGCCGAGCTGTTCGCGGGTGGTGACGCCGGTCTCGATGAGGTGCTCGGCCGCGGCGTGGAAGTCGTCGAACACGTTCTGCTTGTTGGCCAGCATGCCCGCGCGGTGCCAGTCCTCGCCCTCCTCGCCGCCGCCGCGCAGGTTGGCGATGGCGTAGACGCCGCCCGCCTCGACCCAGGCCAGGATGGAGGCCGAGTAGCCGGGGGTCATGGACAGGCCGAAGCCGCCGTAGCCGTACAGGATCGTCGGACGCGGGCCGGGCCGCTCGTCGGCGGGGGAGATGATCAGCATCCGGACGTCGGTGCCGTCCTTCGACCGGTACACCACCTGCGACGTGCGCACCGGCGGCACCTCGACCGCGCCCGGCGAGGCGGCCCACAGCGTGGTCTCGCCCGTGCGGGCGTCGTAGCGCTGGATCGTCGGCGGCGTGGTGTTGTCGGTGTAGCCGAACCACGCCTCGAAGCCGCCCTCGGGACGCTCGGAGATGCCGCCGATCGTGCCCAGCCCCGGCGTCGGCACCGAGCCGACGCGCTCGCCGGTCGCCAGGTCGTGGACGGTGATCTCGCTGATCGCGTGGCGGGTCCAGCCCACCAGCATGACCGGGCGCTCCAGGTCGTCGAGGATCGCGAAGTCGGACAGCACCGCCTCGGGGTCCTCGGGGATCAGGTCACGCCAGGTCTCGTAGCCGGGGTCGGCCGGGTCGGTCACGCACACCCGGCCGCGGGAGGCGTCCCTGTCGGTGTGGACGTAGAGCCGGCCGTCGCGGCCGAACACCAGGGCGGTCTGCGCGTCGACGCCCTCCTGCACCACCTTCAGGTCGGGGGAGTCGGCGGGCGAGGCGGTCAGGTCGGCCACCCACAGGTCGTTGCGCGGCGCGGTGCCCTCGTGCGCCGACACCTGGAGCCAGCGGCCGTCGCGCGAGACGGAGACGCCGTAGTAGTTGGTCATCTTCAGCCCCTGGCCGAAGATCATCACGTCGTCCTCGGTCGAGGTGCCGACGCGGTGGAGGTAGACGCGGCGGTGGAACTGCGCCTCGTTCTCCGGCACCTCGGTGCGCGGCAGCCTGCGCACGTAGTAGAACGCCTCGCCGCCGGGCAGCCAGGCGATGGGGGAGTAGCGGCAGCGGTCGATCGGGCCCTCGACGCGCATCCCGGTGGCGACGTCCATGATGTAGAGGACCGACTCCTCGTCGCCGCCCACCGAGATCTGGTAGGCCAGCAGCCGCCCTTCCTTGTCGGGCTGCACGGCGTCGAGCGTGGTGAGACCGGACGGGTCGATCTCCATCGGGTCGATCAGGGCCCGCTCGGTGCCGTCGGCCTCGACCACGTAGTAGACCGCGTGCTCCTGGTCGGGCGTGCGGCGGGAGAAGAACCGGCGCTCCCCGCGCCAGGCCGGAGCCCCCACCGAGCCGGACCGCAGCAGCTCGGCGATGCGGTCCTTGAACCGCTGCTCGCCACGGCTGGCGTTGAACAGCTCGGCCTGCGCGAGCAGCCACTCCTTGGTGTCCGGGCTGTCAGGGTCCTCCAACCACCGGTACGGGTCGGGGACGGGCGTTTCATGCAGGATGTCGACGACGTCTTCGCGGCGTGCCGTCGGATAAGGCTCTCGCGTCATGCCAGGAACCCTACTGCCAAGGTGGGGGCGTAAAGCGCTGGTGAAGCGGGCATAAAACGTAACGTGTGTCCCTCTGGTCATTCCGGCTTGAAGATTATGGGGTGGCGGGGACGCTACGGCTAACGCCAGACTTGGTGACAGGACGGTGCCGTGGTGACCATCCGCTGGACCGTCCGGCGGAGGTCCATGTGACGGAAGCACCAGTGCCCCAGGAGGGGCCGACAGGCGGGACATGCCACGGCATGTCCCCTTTGATACGCGCGCGGCAGGGAGAGGCCCGATGACGCGCCAGGTCCTGCTGCTCAACGCCACCTACGAGCCGCTCACCACGCTCTCGCTCCACCGGGCCATCGTGCTCGTGCTGCGGGAGAAGGCCGACGTCGTGCACCGCGACGGGCGGGGCGCCCAGCTCCGCTCGGCGAGCTGCACCCTCGACGTGCCCTCGGTGATCAGGCTCCGCAGATACGTCCGCATCCCCTACCGGTCCAGAATCCCGCTGACCAGGGCCGCCCTCATGCGGCGCGACGACTACCGCTGCGCCTACTGCGGGCAGCGGGCCGAGACCATCGACCACGTCATCCCGAGATCGCGCGGCGGCACCCACACGTGGGAGAACTGCGTCGCCTCGTGCACGACCTGCAACCACCGCAAGGCCGACAAATACCTGGAGGAGCTGGGATGGACGCTGCGCGTGCTCCCGGCGGTGCCGAGGGGCGCCCACTGGCGGCTCATCGGCGCCTCGCTCGTCGGCGATCCTCAATGGGCGCCCTACCTGGAGGCGGCGGCCTAGCAATCCCTTTTGAAGCCGGAGGCCACCGCCTGTCACCATGACGGGTATGTGGACCTTCACCTCCGATCCGGAGGGATTCGCCGCGGTCGCCGAGCCGTTCCTGCTCGGCGACCCGGTCGGCAACACGGTTCCGCTGACCGTCCTCGCCAACCTGCGCGCCGGCCATCCCGCCGCCGACGCCTTCTTCGCCTGGTGGACCGCCGGGGGCCAGGTGCGCGCCGCCGCCTTCCGCACGCCGCCCGCCCCCCTGAGCCTCACGCGCATGCCCCCCGAGGCCGTCGCCCCGCTGGTCGAGGCGCTCGGCGGCGACCTGCCCATGGTCGTGGGGCCGGTCGAGGTGACGGCCGAGGTCGTCCGGCTGCTCGGCGAGCCCGACCGGACGGTGTCCGAGCGGCTCTACCGGCTCGGCGCGCTCGCCGTCCCGTCCGTGCCCGGCCGCGGCCGGCTCGCCGGCCCTCACGACTTCCCGCTGATGGTGAGCTGGTACCAGGCGTTCGGGGCCGAGGTCGGGCTCGGCGAGGCGCACGACGTCGCCGAGCGGGTCGCCCAGCGGGTGGCCGGGCGCGAGCTGTTCGTGTGGGAGGCCGAGGGCGTGCCGGTCTCGGTGGCAGGGCTCGGCCGGGCGGCCGGTGGCGTGTGCCGCGTCGGACCGGTCTACACGCCGCCGTCGTGCCGCAGGAGGGGCTACGGGGCCGCGGTCACCGCGTACGCCAGCGAGGTGGCGCTGGCCGAGCGGTGCGAGCAGGTCGTCCTCTTCACCGACCTGGACAACCCGACCAGTAACGCGATCTACCGGTCGATCGGCTACCAGCCCGTCTCCGACCATGCGCACCTGACCTACGCCGGCTCCCGCTCACCGGCCACAGCGGGTTAGGCTTACCGCATGCCGCGTTACGACTTCCGCTGCCGCGCCTGCGGCTCCACGTTCGAGGTCTCCCGTCCCATGTCGGCCTCAGACGAGCCGGCGACCTGCCCGGAGGGCCACGGCGACACGGTCAAGCTGCTGTCCACCGTCTCCATGACCGGTGGCGCCGCCGCTCCCCGCCCGGCCGGCGGTGGCGGTGGCGGCTGCTGCGGCGGAGGCTGCTGCTCCTCGTGACCGGCGGGCCCGGGTGAACGCCTCCACGGCGAGCCGGGCCGCCCCTTCCACGGTCGCCACGCCCGTCGCCATGTCCGGGCTGCGTTCCGACAAGACGGCGATGAGCAGTTCGTGCCCGTTCAGCACGATCCGGCCCACGCTGTTGACCGTCCACCGCCCGTCGTGCGCGGCCACCGGCAGCCAGCCGTTCTTGAGCGCCACCTCGCCGCCGGCGGCGCTGACGCCCCACGCCTGCGACCGGTCCACCGACGACATGAGCCCCAGCGCCCAGCGGCGGCTGGCGGCCGGCACCGGCCCGGCCGGGTCGGTGAGCCGCTCCAGCACCCGCACCTGGTCCGACGGGTGGCTGAGCGTCATGCCCCACGACAGGCCCGCGCCCGGCCTGGTGTCGCGTACCTCCAGCGCGCCCAGCACCCGGGTGAGCCCCTGCTGGCCGCCGACCGTCATGTACAGCTCGTGCGCGCTCTCGTTGTGGCTCTGGCGGATCATCCGGGAGGCGAGCCTGCGTTCGTACGCGCCGAGCCGCCGGTGCTCGCTCTGCCTGAGCAGCAGCAGGGCGAGCAGGATGTCCACCTTGGCCACGCTGGCCAGCACGAACGGCCTGCCCTCGGCGTAGGAGTACCGCACGCCCGTCGCGCGGTCGTACACCGACAGCGCCACCCGCCCCGGACGGCCGCGCAGCTGACGTTCCAGCGCCCGGTCGAGCGCCCGCCGCGTGGCCGGCGGCAGCAGGCGTTCCACGGCCACCGCCTGGCGGTGCGCCACGATCGGGAGCGGGGCCGGACGCCGGCCCGCCGCGCAGGCGGACACGACGGGCAGCAGGGCGGGCAGCAGGGCGGCGATGAGCGAGATCCCCCGGACGCGCATGTGCGCGAGCCTGTCACGCCCCGCACCAACGCCCGGGGGCCCGAGGGTCAAGCTTGCGGCAGGTTACGCCGCGGCGATCCGCTTGCAGGTCACGCCGCGGCGGTCCGCTTGCGGCTCATGCCGCGGCGGTCTGCTTGCGGCTCACGCCGCGGTGGTCCGCCGGCGGCGGCGCTGGAAGGGCAGGAACCGGTCGGCCAGGTGCGGCCGTGACGGGGTCAGGGTGGGCTCGACCGCGATGATGCGGTCGAACCGGAAGGCCCTGATGGCCCGCCGCATCCGGCACACGCCCACCAGGTACCAGTATTCGCGGTGGACCAGGCAGGTCACCGGCTCGACGTCGCGGGAGGTGACGGTCCCCGAGGCGTCGCGGTAGTGGAGGCGGATCATGAGGCGGCTGGTGATGGCGTCGGCGATGAGCCTGGCCCGGGAGGCGGTCTCCACGGGCAGCGGCTCGGTCAGGGTCGCGAGCGTGGTCGCGATGACGTCGTCGTCGAGCTCCAGGTGCTCGAGCGCGTGTTGCAGGCCGCGCCGCGCGGCGACGGCCTGCGGGCCCGCTCCGAGGTGAGCGAGGGAGAGGGCGATGGCGGCGATCTCGGCGGTCGTCAGCGGGCGAGTCTCGTCCTTCACGACTGTCGTCATACCCCAAGAATAGGGACGACCACCGACAATTTTCGAAAATCTGTGCGGTGGACCGGGGGTCCACCGCACCCTAACTATCGGGACAGCTGCGACAGATCACGCGAGGCGCCGGTCGAGGCCGACGTGGTCATCGCCGCGTACGCCTGCAGCGCCACGCTCACCGGACGGTTGCGGTCGCGCGGCCGGTAACCGCCCAGGTCGGCCAGCAGCCGCTCGCGCCGCGCGGCCAGCTCGGCCTCGGGCACCCGCAGCTCCATCGACCGGCCGGGGATGTCGATGTCGATGATGTCGCCGTCCTCGACCAGCGCGATGGCGCCGCCCTCGGCCGCCTCCGGCGAGGCGTGCCCGATCGACAGCCCGGACGTGCCGCCGGAGAAGCGGCCGTCGGTGACCAGCGCGCACGCCTTGCCCAGGCCCTTGCCCTTGAGGAAGGAGGTCGGGTAGAGCATCTCCTGCATGCCGGGGCCGCCCTTGGGGCCCTCGTAGCGGATGACCACCACGTCGCCCTCCTTGACCCGCCCGCCGAGGATGCCCTCGACGGCCTGCTCCTGCGACTCGAACACCACCGCGGGCCCGCTGAACCTCCAGATCGACTCGTCGACGCCCGCGGTCTTCACCACCGCGCCGTCGAGCGAGATGTTGCCGTAGAGCACGGCCAGGCCGCCGTCGGCGCTGTAGGCGTGCTCCAGGTCGCGGATGCACCCCTGCGCCCGGTCGAGGTCGAGGTCGTCCCAGCGGTTGTCCTGCGAGTACGCCTTCACCGTGCGCACGTTGCCCGGCGCCGCGTGCCACAGCTCGACGGCCTCGGGCAGCACGGTCGGCGACTTGACGTCCCAGGCGGCCAGCGTGTCGGCCAGCGTGCCCCCGTTGACCGTGGGCACGTCGCGGTGCAGCAGCCCGGCCCGGTCGAGCTCGCCCAGGATGGCCGGGATGCCGCCGGCGCGGTGGACGTCCTCGACGTGGTACTTGCTGGTGGCCGGGGCGACCTTGCACAGGCACGGCACCCGCAGCGAGATCTCGTTGATCTCCTTGAGGCCGAAGTCGACCTCGGCCTCGCGGGCCGCGGCCAGGATGTGCAGGATCGTGTTGGTCGAGCCGCCCATCGCCACGTCGAGGGCCATGGCGTTCTCGAACGCCGCGCGGCCGGCGACCGAGCGCGGCAGCACCGACTCGTCGCCGTCCTCGTAGTAGCGGCGGGTGATCTCGACGAGCTGGCGGCCGGCGTCCTCGAAGAGCTGCTTGCGCCGCTTGTGGGTGGCCAGGATCGTGCCGTTGCCGGGCAGGGCCAGGCCCATGGCCTCGGTCAGGCAGTTCATGGAGTTGGCGGTGAACATGCCCGAGCAGGAGCCGCAGGTTGGGCAGGCGTTCTCCTCCATCTCCAGCAGCTCGGCGTCGGTCACCGAGGCGTCGGCGGCGGCGATCATCGGGTCGACGAGGTCGAGCTTGCGGCTGGGCGTCTTGCCGGCCTCCATGGGCCCGCCGGAGACGAAGATCGTGGGGATGTTCAGCCGGAACGCGGCCAGCAGCATGCCCGGCGTGATCTTGTCGCAGTTGGAGACGCAGATCAGCGCGTCGGCGCAGTGGGCGTTGACCATGTACTCGACGGCGTCGGCGATCAGCTCGCGGGACGGCAGCGAGTAGAGCATGCCGCCGTGGCCCATCGCGATGCCGTCGTCGACGGCGATCGTGTTGAACTCGCGCGGGATGGCCCCCGCCTCGCGGATCGCGGCCGAGACGACGTCGCCGACCTCGCGCAGGTGCACGTGGCCCGGGACGAACTGGGTGAAGCTGTTGGCCACCGCGATGATGGGTTTGCCGAAGTCGCTCCCGGCTACGCCGGTCGCCCGGAGCAGGGCCCGGGCGCCGACCATGTTCCTGCCGTGGGTGACCGTACGTGACCTGAGGGCCGGCATTGTGATTCTCCCATCATGAGGCGAGTCTTCACATGTTACGGCCACCCGCCCGGCACCTGAGACGCGTGTCCACTACCCGGACGGCTCAGTCCGGCAACCGTACGGCCGCTAGCTGGGTCGCCTGGGCCACCAGCCGTCCCTTGGAGTCCCATACGTGGGCCACCTCGTCCATGCGGTCGCCGCCGACGTCCGTGGCCGACAGGCGGACCCTGATCGGGCCGGGGGCGGGCAGCCGGCGGATGAAGGCCGAGAGCTGGATCGTCGGCACCCAGCCGGACAGCCCCAGGTCGAACGAGACCGGCGGCACCGGGTCGAGCGCCACCAGCAGGCTCAGCGGGTCCCAGTCGGAGCCGTCGGCCAGGCGCTGCCAGCTCGCGATCTCGCCCTTCCCGGTCGGCGCCCCGAACGCGAACGCCAGATGCGCCGGGTCGACGCGCTCCTCGACCACGGCCATCAGCGGCACGGCGAAGTCCGCGCCGGGCGGGTCGGTGGGCGCGAGGAAGCAGTCCTCCTCGGCGGGCAGCTCGACCGGGGGGAGCGAGGTCCACCAGGGGTCGCCGTCGTCCAGGACGCCGAGCGTGACGTGCGACTCGACGCGTACCCTGCCCTCCTGGGCCAGCGAGACCCGGACCTGGGCCAGGCTCCGGCCGATCCGCAGCGGCTCCACGCGCACGTCCGCCGGGCCGGGCGCGGGCGGCTCGACGAAGGCGCCGCTCACGGCGGTCACGTGCGGGTGCCGCTCGCCGGCGCCGCTCTGGCAGGCGGCGCGGGCCAGCACCGCCAGCAGGTAGCCGCCGTGCAGCTTGGTGCCCACGCTCCACTGGGCGTCCAGCGTGGCGCCGAACTCGTCCGCGCCGCGGGCGACCAGCGCGGTCGCCTCCCCGAAAGTCCCCATTTTTCGCGATATCCCTTCAGCAGAAGTCAGATTGACACCGTCAACCTGACGGCGTCAATCTGAGAGCCATGACCGCTGCGAGACGTGTGCGCGCCCGGCGCGGAGAAGGCGGCCTGCTGCGGGAGGAGATCCTGCGCGCGGCCGAGCACCTGCTGACCGAGTCCGGCAGCGAGGACGCCCTCACCCTGCGCGCCGTCGCCCAGCGCGCCGGGGTGTCCACGCCCTCGGTCTACCTGCACTTCGCCGACAGGGAGGCGCTGCTGGAGGCCGTCTGCCTGCGCGTGTGGGACGAGTTCGGCCGGATGTTCAGCGAGAACCTGACCGGCGACCCGTTCCTCGCGCTCGGCCGCTGCGGACGGGCCTACGCCCGCTTCGCCCTCGACCATCCCGTGCAGTACCGGGTGCTGATGATGCGGCCCTCGGCCGTGCAGGGCGTGCCGCCGGCCGCCGCCGCGTGCTTCCGCCACATGGCGGACGCCGTCGCCGCCTGCGTGGCGGCCGGCGTGCTCGAAGGCGACCCCGAGGAGCTGGCGCTCGGCCTCTGGTCGGCCGTGCACGGCTGCGTCTCGCTGCTCATCGCCCAGCCGTCCTTCCCGTGGCCGCAGGACCGGGAGGCGCTGATCGACCACATCGTCCGCATCGCCGGGGTGGGCACGGCCCTGGTGTCCCGCCTGCCGGACGCGCTGCCGCCCAGCGGTGTGCTGGCCGCCGAGCTGGACGACTTCGGCGCCCGGCTGTCGGCAGACGTGAAAAAGCCCCGCGGAGCCTGACTCCGCGGGGTCGGCCGGTCGTCCTAGCCCTCGCCGTACCGGGCGGGCAGGACCTGGGCGGCGATGTCGTAGAGCCGGTCGATCTCGGCCGGGGTCAGCGCCCGCTCGCGCTTGGTGATCCACTTGCGCGCCCGGTCGCCCTGGTAGACGTCCACGCCGCGGATCGTCATGATCTTCCACGGCACGGGCGGCCCGTAGATGGCCAGGGAGGGCACGACGACGACCTCGCGGCCGAACGCCTTGCTGATCAGCTCGCTGGCCTGGGACGCCTCCCACTTGGCCTCGGTCAGCCGCGGCTTCATGTCGAAGGGGCCGTGGAAGAGCTTCTTGCCCGACTGGACGCGGACGGGAAGCCGTTTGTCCCACTTCTCGGAGTCCACGGCGTAGACGCCGGTCGGCCCCACCACGAGGTGGTCGATCTGGGCCTCGCTGCCGGGGATCGCCCTGGCGTGCAGGGTGCGGTAGCCGCTGCGCTCCAGCCTGCGGAGCTGCCCCTCGGTACGCCGCTCGGCCACGGACGCGCGCCGCCACGCCGGCACCGTGGAATGGGACCGCGCGCGGTAGACCGCCTCCAGGATGGCCGCGACCACCCCGGCGGTCACGCCCAGACGCCAGTCGCGCAGCAGGAAACCCACCACGATCGCCACGCCGATCGCCACGAGCGCGCGGTTGCGCAGGCGGCGGAAGCGCGGCTCCTGGAGCAGGTCACGCACGGACGCGCGTTCCACGGGCGCGTAGGTGGTGGTGGGCGCCGATGGTGTCGCGGCGGCGGTGCGCTCGCCCTCTGGCCGGTCGCTCACCCAGATGGGTGACGCGTTGTGACCGTCTTCTCGCTGGTTGTCGGAGTCCACGTAACTCACCGTAGCTCGGAGATCGGAACGATTCCTAGTGTTGACCTGTCCATAGTTTTATGGCCCAGCTCATCGTGTTCCACTCATGTTTTCGGGGTATGTCTTACGTTCTTCTCTAGAGATGCCTAGTGTGCCGATCGTGCGAGAAATACACGAGCTTTCCGCGCTCGAACAGGCCCGGGCCGTCCGCGACCGTGACGTCTCGCCGGTCGAGCTCGCCCAGCACTACCTCGACCGGATCGAGCGGATCGACCCCTCGGTCGGCGCGTACGTCACCGTGACCGCCGAACAGGCGCTCGACCAGGCGCGCCGCCTGGAGAAGGAGCTGCCCGACGGGCCGCTGGCCGGGGTGCCGATCCCCGTGAAGGACCTCAATCTGGTCAAGGACGTGCCGATCACCTTCGGCTCGGCCGCCTATCAGGGGTTCGTCGCGCCGGTGGACGACACGGTCGTGACGCGGCTGCGCGAGGCCGGCACGGTCATGCTGGGCAAGACCGCCACCCCCGAGTTCGGGCTGCCCTGCTACACCGAGACCGACGTCTCGCCGCCCGCCCGCTCGCCCTGGGACCTCGGCACGTCGGCCGGCGGGTCCAGCGGGGGAGCGGCCGCCGCCGTGGCCGCCGGGCTGGCGCCGGCCGCCCAGGGCAGCGACGGCGCGGGCTCGATCCGCATCCCGGCCTCGGCGTGCGGCCTGTACGGCATCAAGCCCACCCGTGGCCGGATCAGCTTCGCCCCGATCATCCCCGACCTGGCCGGCATGTCCACGAACGGCCCGATCGCCCGTACCGTGGCCGACGCCGCGGCCCTGCTCGACGTCATGGCGCACAACGAGCCCGGCGACCTCTACCTCGCGCCCCGGCACGAGGGCACCTACCTCGCCTGCGCCGGCCGCGACCCCGGACGGCTGCGCATCGCCCGCTACGCCGACCCCGTCGTGCCGGGGGCCGAGGTCGATCCCGAGGTGCTGGCCGCGTACGAGAGCGCCGCCGCGATCCTCGCCGGCCTCGGGCACGAGGTCGTGGAGATCCCCAGGCCGTTCGGCGCGGACCTCGTGCCGCAGTTCGTCACCCTCTGGTACACCTTCGCCTGCATGCACCCGGTCGCCGACGAGCAGCGGCACCTGCTCAGGCCGCTCACCCGGTGGCTGCGCGAGCGCGGCCTGGCCACCACCGCCCCCGCGTTCCTCCAGGCCCAGGCCGCCCTGCAACTCGCCACCCGGGGCGCGCTCACGATCACGAACGCCTACGACGCCGTGCTCACCCCGACCCTCACCCAGCCGCCCAGGCCGGTCGGCTGGTTCGAGGACGTGGACGACGTCGAGGAGACGTTCGAACGCATGAAGCGCTTCGCCGCCTTCCCGGCGATCTACAACGTCAGCGGCCAGCCCGCGGTGAACCTGCCGCTGCACTGGAGCGCCGAGGGCCTGCCGATCGGCGTCATGCTGGCCGGGCGGATCGGCGGCGAGGGCACCCTGATCTCGCTGTCAGCCCAGGTCGAGGCGGCTGTGGGCGGATTCTGGGGCGAGCGGCGGCCGTCCGTCTGGTAGGAGGGTCACCGTACGGGTCTGGCCGGGCACCCGCCGGAGGATTACGTTCGTCGTGTGAACAGCGCGGCGGAAAGTCTGCTCTTTCTCATCGGGGTGTCCTTGGGGCTGTTCGTACTGATCAGCCTGCTGGTCATGGTGCCGGGGCGGGGCTCGTCCAGGGTGGTGGAGCCCGGCCCGGTGTGGCTGGGCGGGCCGGGCGGGAGCGAGCACGGCGTGAGCACGTCGGCACGGGTGCTGGCCGACGGTGCCGCCCCCTGGGCGCGACCGCCCGCCCCCGACTGGGCCGCCTCGGCCATGGCCGCCACCGCCGACCCGGCCGACCGCCTCGGCGGCGCATCAGCCGGCTGGTGAGGCCACGATGCACCCCCCGAACCAGCCCTCTGACCAGCCCTCTGTGCAGGCACCGACCCAGGCACCGACCCAGGCACCGACACGGGCGCCGAGGCGGGCGCTGACGACGGCTCAGGTCGACGACCTCAGGAGGGCCGTCCAGAGGGCCGAGCGGCGCAGCGGATTGCGCTTCGGCGTGTTCCTGGGCGAGCCGGTCGGCGCGCGACGGCACTTCGCCGAGCGCCTGCACACCGCACTGGGCGCGGAGTCGGCCGACGCCGTGGTGGTGTTCGTCGATCCGGCGGGACACGGCCTGGAGATCGTGACCGGCCCGAACGCGAGGCGGCGGCTGAGCGACGGCGTCTGCCGGCTCACCGCCCTGTCGATGGCCACCGCCTTCAGCGCGGGCGACCTGATCGGCGGCCTCCTGTACGGCATCACCGCCCTGGGCGACCAAGCCACCCACCACCACTGATGGCACCACCGGGTCGGCCTCGCAGGCGCGATCGCGCAGAGTGGAGCACGGTCACGCTGGGCGCCCTCCAAGCTCACATGGCGGCCCCGCCATCGGGTAAGGCCGGACCGAACACCCGGTCGGCCCGAGCGGGCAGCCCCGCGCGTCCCCCTCGGGCCCAAGGGGACGCGTCCGTCGGCTCAGGCGCGTTGCAGCAGGGTGACGACGTGGTCGCTGACGCCCGCGAGCAGGCTGGACGGTTCGATCGGCGCTCCGGCCACGGCCGAGAACAGCGCGGGCAGCCCCGGCAGCGGGAAACCGTCGTCCTTGGCGGCGGTGGCGCCCACCGCGTTCTTGTCCAGAGCCGTCCGGCTGCGCTCCCAGGCGTCGAGCACCTCCTCCGGCGACGGCACCCCGAACCCGTGCCCGACGGGTGCGGCGTGCCGCAGCCGGACGAGCGGCGTCTCGGCGAAGGTCAGCGCGGTACGGGCGCGTACCTGCAGGTCGGCGCGGGGCTCGGGGTCGATCCAGTCCATGGCCGTGCAGGGGTTGCGGCAGGTCGCGACGCAGACCGCGAGCGCGCCCGCCAGCTGGCTGTGCTGCCGGTCGAAGTAGGCCCGCCAGCCCTCGCCGGGCTCGACCGACACCCGCAGCGTGCGGTTGGTGGCCGACTGCTCGGACTTGGTGTGGTCGCACTCACGGTCGCCGATCACGCCGAACCTGCTCCCGGGCGCGCTCAGGCCGGCGGGCCAGCGGGCCGGGTCGCCGGCGTGGCCGAGCTGCGGCTCGAACGCCAACAGCGGCAGGTACTCGCTGGCGATGTGCACGGCCGCGATCATGGGGCTCAGCTCCCGCCGGTGCCAGCGGACGGCGATCACTTCGAGCAGCAGGCCGTAGGCGGGCTTGAGCGACTCCAGGGCCCCGCGCGGCTGCTCCCGCGGCGTCTGCGGCATGTGGCAGGCGCGGGCGAGCCGGCGCAGGTCGGCCGGTACGGACCTGGCCTCGGCGGCGAAGTCCTCGGCGTCGAGCGAGAGCAGCCGCTGCCCGAACTCGCACACGTCGGAGATCTCGGCCGTGGGGGCGAGCGCTCCCAGGTCGGCGAAGGCGTACCGGCGGGCGAGGGCGATCAGCAGCTCACGAGTCGAATCCACGCGAAGACTTTCTCACGATCTTGCAGCAGTCACGGACATGGGGCACACAGGCACCAGACGTCCTGAACCGGCCACGGCCTCGGGACGCGCACGCTCCGGACGTCCTGGATTGGTCACGGACGCGGGGCGCGCACGCACAGGACGCTCCGGAGTGATCACGGCGCGCCCACGCGCCGGGTGGGCCGGGGTGGTCACGGGCATGGGGCGCGTACGCATTGGACGTCTTCGGGCGGGCTGGTGACCGTGGGCTCGTCCGTGGGCTCCTCAGGGGGCTGGGTGGGCTCCTGGGTCGGCTCGGGCTCGGAGGTGGTCACGGTCGGCGTGGGCTTCGGCGAGACGGTGGGCGTGGCGCTCGGGGTGGTGGGGGCCACGGTCGGGCCGGGGGTCGCGCTGGTGGTGCCGCTCGGCTTGGCGCTCGGCACGGCCTTGGTCGGCGGCGCGGGCTCCCTGGTGGTGTGCTCGGGGCTGCTCGGGCTGTGGACCTGCGTGGTCTCGTCGGCAGGCGGCAGCACCTGGCCCGTGCTGGCGGGCTCGGCCGGACGCAGCCACACCGACCCCGCCACCGCGGCCGAGACCACCACGGCGGCCGCCATCGTGGCCAGGGCCGTCAGCGTGCGACGGCGGCGGGAGCTGCCGCCGGCGGGGGCCGAGGGCATGGTGAGCGGCGAGCCGGCGTCGGCCACGGGCATGACGCCCGTCGGCTGGAGGCCCGGGTGGGAACCCGTGGGCGGACCCGGATGGGAGCCCGTGGGAAGGCCCGCGCCGGAGCCCATGGGGAGACCCGTGTGGGGGTCCGTGGGAAGACCTGTGTAGGAGCCCGTGGGGAGGCCCGCGTGGGAGCCCGTCGTGGGCGGCGTCGCCGGGGAACCGGTGAGCGGCGGGCCGGGCAGGGCCGCGCCGGTGACCGACGCGCGGGCCGCCCGCGCCATGTCGGACGCCGACGACCACCGCTGCGCCGGGTCCTTCTGCAGCGCCCGCGTCACCACCTGGCGCACGGCCGGCGGCAGCTCGGCGGGCGGCTCGGGCACGGGCGCGTTGAGATGCTTGAAGATGATCTGCACAGGGGTGTCCCCCTGGTACGGCAGCCGCCCGGTCAGGCACTCGTAGGCCACCACGCCCAGCGCGTAGACGTCGACGGCGGGGGTGACCTCGTTGCCCGCGGCCATCTCCGGCGCGCAGTAGGCGGCCGAGCCGAGCATCGTGCCGGTGGCCGTGAGGTGACCGGCCGAGCCGGAGTGGGCGACCCCGAAGTCGGTCAGCGCGACCTGCCCGTCGGGCCGCACCATGAGGTTGGCCGGCTTGACGTCGCGGTGGACGATCCCCTGGGCGTGGGCCGCGGCCAGCGCGTCGCCCACCTCGGCGACCAGGCGCATGGCCTCCTGCGCGCCGAGCGGGCCGCGCCGCAGGACCCGGTCGAGCGACTCGCCCCGGACGTACTCCATCACCAGGTAGCTGACCCGGCGCCCGTCGGCCTCGTGGACGCCGTAGTCGTAGACGCCGACCACGCCGCGGTGCCTGAGCGTGGCCATGGCCCTGGCCTCGTTCTGGAAGCGCTGGGTGAAGGTGGGGTTCTCCGACAGGGCGGGCATCATCACCTTGACCGCGACGGCCCGGCCCAGCACCAGGTCGTCGGCACGCCAGACCTCGCCCATGCCGCCGCCGCCGAGGCGGTCGGCCAGCACGTAGCGGTCGTTGAGCGTGGTACCGGCGCCTAGCACGTACTTGAGGCTAACACCCGGTCTCCGTGCTCAGGCCGTATTCGGCGCAGCGCGAAGCCAGGTCCCCGCCGGGCATGGCGGGGACCCGGACGGATCAGGCTGACGCCGCGTCGGTCTCGCGGTTGCGCAGGGCGCGGCTGACGCCGTCGGCGCCCTCCAGGATCAGCCTGCGCAGGGCCTGCGGCGGCTGCTCGGCGGCCAGGAAGTCCTGGGCCGCCTTGACCGTGGCGGGCTCGATGAGCAGCGCGGGGAAGCAGTTCATGGCGAACGTCGAGGCCTTCTCGAACGTCCACTCGCGGTAGACGCGCCCGACCTCGGCGAAGTACTTCTCCCGGTACGGCTCCAGCAGCTCGGCGTGGTGCGCGTCCTGGAAGCCGGCGATGGTGTTGCGGGCGATGTGGTTGGCCAGGTCGCCGCCCACGATCCGGTCCCACGCCGCCGCCTTGGCCTCGGCCGTCGGGATCGCGGCCCGGCACAGCGCGGCCGACCGCTCACCCGTCGCCGTAGGGTCGCGCTCCAGCTCGGCGGCGATGTCGGGCTCGCCCAGCCGGCCGCCGGAGACCAGCGCCGCCACCAGCGTCCAGCGCAGGTCGGCGTCGACGGTCAGCCCCTCGGGCACGCCGGTGCCGTCGAGGATGGCCTGCAGCAGGTCGAGGTCGGCGCCGGCGACCGCGACCGGGGCGAACGCCTGGAGGAAGGCGAGCTGGTGGTCGGAGCCGGGCGCGGCCGAGCCGAGCAGCGAGCGCAGCTCGGCGGCCAGCAGCGCCTCGCCCTCGGCCCGCCAGGCCGGGGCGGCGTACTGCTGGACGGCCTGGCGCGCCTGGCGCAGCACCGCCTGCAGGACCGTGATGTCGGAGACCGTGCCCGCGCCGGAGATGACCAGCCGGACGTAGTCGCGGGTGGACATCTCGCCGTCGCGGGTCATGTCCCAGGCCGCCGACCAGCACAGGGCGCGCGGCAGCGACTCGGTGAAGGCCGCGATGCCGCCCTCGACGAGCGTGCGCAGGGAACGCTCGTCCAGCCTGATCTTGGCGTAGGTCAGGTCGTCGTCGTTGAGCAGCACCAGGTCGGGCTGCTCGGCGCCGACCAGCTCGGCCACGCTGGTACGGGCGCCCACCACGTCGAGCTCGACCCGCCTGGTCCGGGTGAGCACGCCGTCGGCCAGCGAGTACAGGCCGATGGCGATGCGGTGCGAGCGCAGCGTCGGGTAGTCGGCCGGGGCCTCCTGCAGCACCTCGAAGGAGGTGAAGCGGCCGTCGGACACCTCGAAGGAGGGACGCAGCGTGTTGACCCAAGCGGTCTCCAGCCACTCCTTCGACCACGACGACAGGTCGCGGCCCGAGGTGCGCTCAAGGGCGGCGAGCAGGTCCTTCAGCTCGGTGTTGCCCCAGGCGTGCTCGGCGAAGTAGTCGCGCACCCCGGCCAGGAAGTTGTCCAGGCCGACGTAGGCGACGAGCTGCTTGAGCACCGAGGCGCCCTTGGCGTACGTGATGCCGTCGAAGTTGACCTCGACCGCCTGCATGTCGGGGATGTCGGCGGCGATCGGGTGGGTGGAGGGGAGCTGGTCCTGGCGGTAGGCCCAGGACTTCTCCACGTTCGCGAACGTGGTCCACGCGCCGTTGCCCCAGCGGGTGGCCTCGGCCTGGGCCAGCACGGACACGTACGTGGCGAAGGACTCGTTCAGCCACAGGTCGTCCCACCAGCGCATGGTGACCAGGTCGCCGAACCACATGTGGGCCATCTCGTGCAGGATCGTCTCGGCGCGCCGCTCGACGACCGCGTCGGTCACGCGGGAGCGGAAGACGTAGTCCTCCAGGAACGTCACGCAACCGGCGTTCTCCATCGCGCCGGCGTTGAACTCCGGCACGAAGAGCTGGTCGTACTTGGTGAAGGGGTAGCGGACGCCGAACACCCGGTGGAAGAAGTCGAAGCCCTGCCTGGTGACCTCGAAGAGGTTGTCGGCGTCGAGGTGCTCGCCGAGCGAGGCGCGGCAGTAGAGCCCGAGGGGGATGCCGTCGTGCTCGGAGGTGACCTTGTAGTACGGCCCGGCCACCAGCGCGGTGATGTACGTCGAGATCACCGGCGTCGGCTCGAACTCCCAGCGCCTGGCCGCCTGGACGCCGCCGTGGCGGCCGGACTGCCCATCGAGGTCCTCGACCTTGGCCGCGGCGCCGTTGGAGACGACCTCCCAGTCGGCGGGGGCCAGCACGGTGAGCTGGAAGACGGCCTTGAGGTCGGGCTGGTCGAAACAGGCGTACATGCGGTGGGCGTCGGCCGTCTCGAACTGGCTGTGCAGGTAGACCTTCTGGTCGACCGGGTCCACGAAGCGGTGGAGGCCCTCGCCCGTGCGCATGTAGCTGCAGTCGGCGTCGACCAGCAGCTCGTTGGACTCCGCCAGCGAGGGGAGCGGGAAGCGGCCCTTGTCGGCGTCGTAGGAGGAGACGTCGAGGTCGGTGCCGTTGAGGGTGACCTTGCGCACGTTGGCGCCGTGCAGGTCGATGAAGGTGGAGGCGCCCGGGCTGGTGCTGGTGAAGCGCACCGTCGTGACGCTCTCGAAGCGCTCGTCCCCCTCCGTCAGGTCGAGTGCGACCTCGTACGACTCGACCTTCAACAGCCGGGCGCGCTCGCGAGCCTCGTCCCGGGTCAGGTTGCCTGCCAAGTTGCGCTCCTTTTCACCACTTCGTTGTAGTTTGTCGGTATCCTGCCACGCCGGGAATAGGACCTCGACACCCTCAGGTTATGGCCCCACGTGACTGAGAAGATTCCCGTGGACCTGTGGTTCGATCCTTTCTGCCCTTTTGCCTGGGCGACGTCACGATGGCTTCTCGAAGTGGAGAAGGTACGCGCCATCGAGCCGCGCTGGCACGTCATGAGCCTCAACGTCCTCAACGAGGGCAAGGACGTGCCCGACTCCTACCGTGAGGCCATCGCCAGGGCCATCGAACCCGTCCGCGTGGTGGCCGCCGCGCGGGCCGCGCACGGCGACGAGGTCGTCGGCCCGCTCTACACCGAGCTCGGCACGCGCCTGCACAACGAGCGCGGGATGAAGGACCTCAGCCGCCTCGGCGAGCTGATCGAGGACTCCCTGGAGGCGATCGGCCTCAGCCGCGACCTCGCCGCCGCCGCCCACTCCACCGAGTGGGACGACGCCGTGCGCGCCTCCCACCAGGAGGGCATCACGCTGGTCGGCCAGGACGTCGGCACCCCCGTCATCCGCGTCGGCGCCAACGCCTTCTTCGGCCCCGTCATCACGTCCATCCCGAAGGGCGAGGCCGCGGGCAGGCTGTGGGACGGCGTGCTTCTCGTCACCGAGTTCGAGGACTTCTTCGAGCTCAAGCGGACTCGTACCAGACAGCCCACCTTCGACTAGATATGTCGCCACCGCCGGGGTAAGACTCATACCCTGGCGGTAGGTTCCCGGACGCGCGGAGGATGAGGAATCCTCCTCCGTTCGATCCGTGCTCTCGCCAGTCCCACGACGTGCACGCGAGGATGGCCCCATGCGCCAGCTGTATATCGGCGGTTCCTGGAACGCCTCTACGTCAGACGAGTCCATCGAGGTCGCCAACCCGGCCACGGAGGAGATCATCGATCGGGTGCCCGCGGGCACCCCCGACGACGTCGAGGCGGCGGTGTCGGCGGCGCGTGAGGCGTTCCCCGCCTGGTCCGACACCTCGGCGGCCCAGCGCGGCAAGCTCCTCGGCGACGCGGCCGAGCTGCTCAAGCAGCGCGCCGAGAGCGTCGCGGCGACGATCGCCACCGACATGGGCGCACCCCTCGGCTTCGCGCTCAAGGTGCAGACGCTGATGCCCGCGGCCGTGCTGTCCTCCTACGCGCAGCTGGCCGAGAGCTACCCGCGCGAGTCCCGCATCGGCAACTCGCTGCTGGTCAAGGAGCCGATCGGGGTCGTCGCGGCGATCACGCCCTGGAACTACCCGCTGCACCAGATCATCTGCAAGGTCGGCCCCGCGCTGGCCGCCGGCTGCACGGTGGTGCTCAAGCCCAGCGAGGTGGCGCCGCTGGCGGCGTACGCGCTGGCCGAGATCCTCGACGAGGTGGGCCTGCCGCCCGGGGTGTTCAACCTGGTCAGCGGGCGCGGCCCGGTCGTCGGCGAGGCGATGGCCGCCCATCCCGAGGTGGACATGGTCTCCTTCACCGGCTCCACCGCGGCCGGCCGCCGGGTCGCCGCGCTCGCCGCCGAGACCGTCAAGCGGGTGGCGCTGGAGCTCGGCGGCAAGTCGGCCAACATCATCCTGCCCGACGCCGACCTGGCCACGGCCGTCAAGGTCGGCGTGGCCAACTGCTTCATCAACGCCGGCCAGACCTGCTCGGCCTGGTCCCGCATGATCGTCCACCGCGACCAGTACGACGACGCCGTCCGCCTGGCCGTCGAGGCGACCCGCAAGTACACCGTCGGCGACCCCTTCGACGAGGGCACCAGGGTCGGGCCCCTGGTGTCGGCGGCCCAGCGCGACCGGGTGGTCCGCTACATCAACCGGGGCCAGGAGGAGGGCGCCAGGCTCGTCGCCGGCGGCACCGAGCGTCCCCGCGAGCGTGGCTTCTACGTCGAGCCCACGGTCTTCGCCGCGGTCGAGCCGGGCATGACGATCGAGCAGGAGGAGATCTTCGGGCCCGTGCTGGCGCTGATCCCGTACACGAGCGAGGGCCAGGCCGTGGAGATCGCCAACGACACCAGGTACGGCCTGGCCGGCGCGGTCTGGTCGGGCAGCCAGGAGCGCGCGGTCGCCGTCGCCCGCAGGCTGCGCACCGGCCAGGTCGTCGTCAACGGCGGCCAGTTCAACCCGCTGGCCCCCTTCGGCGGCTACAAGCAGTCGGGCGTGGGCCGCGAGCTGGGCGAGTTCGGCCTGGAGGAGTACCTGGAGATCAAGTCGCTGCAGCTGTAGGGCCCTCGGCCCGCCGCGGCCTAGGCGCGCAGCATGATCCTGCGGGCCTCGTCCTTCGGCAGGCGGTCGACGTACAGCTTGCCGTCGAGGTGCTCGGTCTCGTGCTGGAAGCAGCGCGCCAGCGAGCCGCGGGCCTTGATGCGCACGGGCCGCTGCAACCGGTCGACGCCCTCGACGGTGACGCCCGCGGCCCGCGCGACGGGGGCGTAGATCGGCGTGCGGGTGCGGCGGTCGGGCACCGACAGGCAGCCCTCCTCGTCGGAGACCTCCTCGGCGTCGTCGACGGTGAGCACCGGGTTGGCGACATGGCCCTTGCGCCCGGCGATGTCGTAGACGAACAGCCGCCGCGACACGCCGATCTGCGGACCGGCCAGGCCCACGCCGTTGACCGCGTACATCGCCTGGAACATCTCCTCGATCAGGCGGCGCAGCTCGCGGTCGAAGTCGGTGACGGGCTCGGCGGGCGTGCGCAGCACCGGATCGCCGATGACGCGGATCTCACGCATGCGTCTCCACTTTCGTAAGGACTGGGGAACGGTAGGGGTCCTTACTCTAGCCAGCGAGTGGGATCGGCGGGGCTGTGGAAGACTGGGCGGGTGCGTGTCTACATCGGTGCCGACCATGCCGGCTATGAGCTCAAGAACCACCTCGTGTCCTGGCTCAAGGACCACGGCCACGAGGTGACCGACTGCGGTCCCTTCGTCTACGACGCCGAGGACGACTATCCGGCGTTCGTCCTGCGCGCCGCCGAGGGCGTCGCCGGCGACCCCGGCAGCCTGGGGGTGGTGATCGGCGGCTCGGGCAACGGCGAGCAGATCGCGGCCAACAAGGTGCGCGGCATCCGCGCGGCCCTGGCCTGGAGCGAGGAGACCGCCTCGCTGGCCCGCGAGCACAACAACGCGAACGTCGTCAGCATCGGCGCGCGCATGCACACGACCGAGGAGGCGACCAGGTTCGTCGAGGTCTTCCTGACCACCTCCTTCTCCGGCAGCGAGCGCCACAGCAGGCGCATCGCGCAGCTGACCACCTACGAGACGATCGGCCAGCTGCCCTCGCTGCCCTAGGTCTTGCGCCTGGCCTCGCGCCGGGGCATCTCGTCGCGCAGGGGCCGCCGGTCGGCGGCCTCCTGCTGCTCCTTCGACGGCCTGGACACGTCGCGGGCCCGCATGGCGATGGTCACGGTGATCTGCAGACTTTGCAGGGCCATGCTCAGAGCCTACGTCCTGTGTCTCAGAACACCAGCCCGGCCAGCGGCTTGGGGCTCCACGCCATGGCCGCGGCCAGCGCCCGCACCGCGCCCGGCGTGTGCTCGCGCAGCAGGCCGGCGTCGAGCTGCGCGCCGAGCAGGCCGTCGCCCATGTACGCCGAGCCGAGCGCGGACACCGGCACCGTCAGGTGCGGCTCGTCGTCCACCGGTTTGCACTCCGCGCCGGCGGTGTCGGCGGTGAGCCGCCGGCGGCCGGCGTTCCACGGGCACACGTCGTCCTCGATCTCGATCACCAGGTCCACGGGGGCCGCGTAGGCGCGGGCGGTCAGGGCCCTGTCGACGTCGACCAGGCGTACCCACAGCTCGTCCGACCAGGTCGCGCGGAGCTGGCGGGAGTCGGCGAACAGCGCGATCAGGGCGTCGTCCACCGGCCGGGCGTACGCCTCCAGCTTGGTGATCAGGTCGCGGTCCAGCATGTTGCGCCACAGCAGGGCGTAGGCCGCCGGATCGGTCGCCTCCAGCTCGAACACCCGCAGCTCGCCGCTGGGCACGCCGTTGGGGTCCCACGCCGACTTGGTGCGGAACAGCGCGTAGCCGCGCACCTCCTGGTCGTCCTCGGCGAGCACCGCGCGCAGCGAGCCCCAGCCGCCCCTGTCGTGCTCCTCGTCGGCCAGGAAGGCGTCCCAGACGTGCCGGTTGCGCTCGTACCGGCCGGGACGCCGGGTCACGACGGCGGCGAACACCTTCTCGAAATCGGCCCTGGCCTCGGTGGGGGAGACCACCCTGAGCCGGAGCGCCGGGTCGGTGGGGGCGTCCCGCACGAAGTCCGAGCGGTGCTTGTCGATCTTGTACGACAGTTCGCTGGCCGCCCGGCCGTACCCGAACCTGCCGTAGATCAGCGACTCCGAGGCGTAGAGGGCGGCCACCGACTCGCCGCGGTCACGGATGTCGGAGAGCTGGCGGCGCATCAGCGCGGACAGCACGCCGCGGCGGCGGTGCGAGGGAAGCACGCTGACCGCGGTCACCCCCGCCACGGGGATCTGGCGTCCGCCGGGGACGGTCATCGTGAGGCTGAAGACGGACGTGACGCCCGCCATGGTGGCGCCGTCGAAGGCGACCAGGGTGCGGTCGAACTCCGTGGCCGCCTTGTACCGCTCGTCCTGGGTGGGGTGCGGCGTCCAGCCGAACCCCTCTGCGAGCACGCCGGCGAAGCCCGGCCACTCGGATTCGTCAATGGGACGGATCGGGTAGGTCATCCGTCCACGGTAGGAGCGGGCAAAGGGGGACGGCCACCCAATATCCGTGCTTAATGATCAAGGCGTTGGTCAAGTGGGCTGCCCAAACAGGGGTCAGACCGATACAGTCACACGCATCATGAGTTCCCGTCCGGCGCCGCTGATTCCGCCACGGGTCCGTGCGGTCCTGGTGCGGGTGCCGTTCCTGGTGTCCGCCGTCCGGTTCGTCCGGAGAGGGCCGCTGGCCCGTGACCGCAACCTGCTCATCACGCTCACCGTGCTCTCGCTCGTCATCGGGCTGCTGGCGGCGAAGGTGTCCACCGAGTGGTTCTCGCCGTCCCTGCTCATCCTGGTCACCCTGATCGGCGGGCTGCAGCTGCGGCTGCGCAGCCTGGTCAAGCTGCTGGTGGCGGTGGGCGTCGCGCTGACCTACGTCGCGGCCACGCTCGGGGTGGCGCGGGTGGGGCTGGGGCTCACGGTGACGATCGTGTTCACCACCGTGCTCGCCGTGCTCATGGCCCGTACCAGGGGCAAGCTCGGCGTGCAGGGGCTGCGCGGCGACGCGATGCTGCTGGAGCTGCGCGACCGGCTCAGGAGTCAGGGCGAGCTGCCCCCGCTGCCCAAGGACTGGGGCGGCAAGGTGGTGCTCAAGCAGGCCGGGGGCTCGTCGTTCGGCGGCGACTTCCTGGTCTCCATGCGCGACGGCGACTCCGTGGAGATCGCCCTGGTCGACGTCTCCGGCAAGGGCGTCGACGCCGGCACCCGCGCGCTGCTGCTGTCGGGCACGTTCGGCGGGCTGCTCGGCTCGGTCGACGACTTCCTGCCCGCGTGCAACGCCTACCTGCACCGCCAGCGCGGCGACGAGGGCTTCGTGACGGCCGTGCACGTACGCCTCGACCTCGCCACCGGCGACTACACGATCACCTCGGCCGGCCACCCGCCGGTGGTGAAGCTCGACTCCGGCACCGGCAACTGGCAGGTCGCCTCGGCCAAGGGCGTGGTGCTCGGGGTGGTGCCCGACCTGCACTGCGAGCCCGACAGCGGCACCCTGCGCAAGGGCGACGCGCTGCTGCTCTACACCGACGGCCTGATCGAGCAGCCGGGGCGCGACATCGACGCCGGGCTCGACCGGCTGCTCGGCGAGGCCGAACGGCTGCTGCCCTCCGGTTTCCGCGACGGCGCGAAGGCGCTGGTCAACGCGATGTCCTCGGGCCACAACGACGACTGCGCGCTGGTGTTGATCTGGCGTCCGTAGTGACGTTTCACATGGGTCAGGTCGTGATGACGGTCACTGGCAACGGGTTCGGCGGGCTGAGATCATTCGACTGTTCGGGTCCCGGCGGAGCGGCGCGGCTCCACCGGGCCCGTCATCTCGTCCGGTCCGTCACAACCAGCCGCTGTCGCTGGCGATGCGCACGGCGTCCAGCCGGTTGCGGGCGCCCGTCTTGCACATGATCCGCGACAGGTGGTTGCGCACGGTGCCGACCGACAGGAACAACTGGTCGGCGATCTCGGTCGATCTCGCCCCGCCCGCCGCGATGCGCAGCACGTCGAGCTCCCGCCGGGTGAGCGGGTTGGCGGCCGACTGCAGGGCCGCCACCGCGAGCTCGGCCTCCACCGCCCGGCCGCCCGCGGCGACCTGGCGCACCCCCTCGGCCAGCCGCTCGGGCGCCACCCGCAGGCTCATGAACCCCAGCACGCTCCCGTTGAACGCCCTGCGCACCTGGCCGGGGCTCGGCCGCGCGGAGAGGATCAGCACCGAGCAGCGGGGGATCTGCTCGGTCAGATGCGTGGCCACCGGCAGGCCCGGCAGGTCGAGGTCGACGATCGCGACGTCGGGCGCGCTCGACCGCGCGGCCGGCAGCACACCGTCGGGGCAGCCCGTCTCGGCGACCACCCGCAGGTCGGGCTCGGCTTCGAGCGTGGCCTGCAGACCGCGTCGCACCAAGGGCAGGTGTTCGGCGATGAGTATGCGGATCAAGACGTCCCCCTCCATCGTCTCCCAGGGTGATCGGCTGATCGCTTACTGTCAATGCGGTCCGTTGATTCACCAAAGTGCGGGCAAGCCCGAGGGATGTGATGAGTTCGACTAGTCTGGGAACGTCGAGACCGTCTGTCTGCCTGGAGCGCGTGTAGATGAACTGGCTCTTTGTCGCCGGGATCCTTCTCTTCCTGGTGGGGTTGATGGTCTCCGTCGGCCTGCACGAGGTGGGCCATCTCGTGCCGGCCAAGATCTTCGGCGTCCGGGTGACCCAGTACATGGTGGGCTTCGGCTCGACGGCCTGGTCCATCCGCAGGGGCGAGACCGAGTACGGCATCAAGTGGCTGCCGCTCGGCGGCTACATCCGCATGATCGGCATGCTGCCGCCGCGTCCCGGCGACGCTCCCGGCAGGCTGCGGAGCGCGGGGACCGGGCCGTGGCAGGGCCTGATCGAGACCGCCCGCGACGCCGCCATGGAGGAGGTGCGGCCCGGCGACGAGGACCGCGTCTTCTACCGCAAGAAGTGGTGGCAGAAGATCATCATCATGTCGGGCGGCCCGGCGATGAACTTCGTGCTCGCCTTCATCTTCTTCAGCATCCTGCTGGTCGGCATCGGCCTGCCGAAGACGGCCCCGATCGTGTCGGCCGACACCAACACGTGCGTGATCCCCACCACCGAGGTGCGCAAGACGTGCGCGCCCACCGACGAGCGCACCCCGGCCGCCAAGGCGGGCGTCAAGGTGGGCGACCGCATGGTCTCCCTCGACGGCCAGAAGATCGAGAGCTGGCAGGACGCCACCCGCCTGATCCGCGGCCACGGCGCCGGCCCCGTCAAGCTCGGCATCGTCCGCGACGGGAAGCCGATGACGCTCGATGTCACCCTCATCGCCCAGGACATGCCGAGCCTGACCGACGAGAGCAAGGTCGACAAGGGCGTCGGGTTCCTCGGCGTCAAGCCCTCCCAGGTCTTCGAGCAGCAGAGCATCGGGCAGGTGCCGGGCTACATGAGCGACCTGACCGGCCGCGTCGTGGGCTCGATGGTCAACCTGCCGGCGAAGATGGTCGGCGTCTGGAACGCCGCCTTCTCCGGCGAGAAGCGCGACCCCGAGGGCCCGGTCGGCGTGGTGGGCGCGGGCCGGCTCGGCGGCGAGATCCTGGCCTCCGACATGTCCAACAAGAGCAAGCTGTTCACCTTCGTCAGCCTGCTGGCCGGGTTCAACCTGGCGATCGGCCTGTTCAACCTGATCCCGCTGCTGCCCCTCGACGGCGGCCACATCGCCGGCGGCCTGTGGGAGGGCGTCAAGCGCGGCTACGCCAAGATCATGCGCCGCCCCGAGCCCCGCTACGTCGACATCGCCAAGGTGCTGCCCCTCACGTACGCGATGGCGTTCGTGCTGATCATCATGGCCGGTCTGCTGGTCTACGCCGACCTGGTCAACCCCCTCACGCTCGGCTGACCCGGCCGGCGCGCCACGGGCGGGGCCTACCGGCTCTGGCGCACCCCGCGACGCCAGACCTCGGCGATGTCGGCGACGGCGGTGACGTCCCGGGTGGCGTCGCCCTCGACCAGCAGCAGGTCCGCGCGCAGGCCGGGCGCGATCCGGCCCCGGTCGGCCAGCCCGAAGTGCCGGGCGGGCACGCTGGTCGCGGCGGCCAGCGCCTCCTCGGCGGTGAGCCCGGCCTGCGTGAGCAGCCGCAGCTCGCGGTGCAGGCCGGCGCCGTGGGCGGGCACGAACGGGGTGGCGTCGGTCCCGGCGAGCAGGGGCGCGCCCGCGCGGCGCAGGGCCCGCAGCGCGCCCACGGCGTTGGCGGAGCTGCCGGGCCGGGCGCAGTCGGCGGTCTCGACGTGCCGGGCCGTGATCGCCTCGAAGTAGGCCAGCGTGGTCACCACGAAGACGCCCTGCTCGCGCACCCGCCCGGCCAGGCGCGCCGAGGCCGGGTCGTCCGGAGCCAGGTCGGTCCACACGTGGGCCAGGCCGTCGACGCCGGCGTCGAGCGCGATCCCCACCTCGGCGGCGGTGATCGCGTGCGCGATGACCAGCAGGCCCGCCTCGTGCGCCGCCGCGGACAGGGCGGCGGCGACCTCCGCCGTCATGACCGGGAGGTCGGCCCCGTGCACGGCGCCGTCGTCGATGACGATCTTGAGGTAGTCGGCCCCCTCGGCCAGCCGGGCCCGGACGAAGGCCGGCGCCTGCGCGGGATCGGAGACGAAGTCGATCGCCGTCACGTCCAGCCCGTCCAGGACGGTGCCCGCCAGGGCCGCCAGCAACTGGGTCGGGTGCCCGCCGGGAGCGGTGGCCAGCGTGCCGGCGCTGCGCAGGTCGGCCACGTCGTCGTGCTCGGCGGCCAGCCGCCGCTGCCCGGCCAGGATCTGGGGCAGGCAGAACATGTCGAGCTCGGTGGTGACCCCGTACCGCAGGGCCTGGGCCAGGCTGCCGTCGAACACGTGGGTGTGCGCGTCGATCAGGCCGGGCAGCAGCGTCCTGCCCGTGCCGTCCACCTCGGCGTCGGCCGGGCGGCCCCCGGCGGCGCCGACAGCGGCGATCAGACCGTCCTCGATCACCACGTCGGCCGTCGCGATGGTGTGCTCGCCGTCGAACACCCTGACGTCGCGGATCAATGTACGCATCGAAGCTCTCCTTTGTGAGTCGTGACGCCACCACAGAGGGGCGACCGGCCGGGAACTGTGACACGAGTGGCATAGATCACGCTTGATGGCCGCATGTCACAATCGCTGCGCGTCGGGACTCTTCGGTTGCGACAGACGAGGAGGCACGCCATGACACCGACCCCGCGGCACCCCGCCGACGCCGCCACCGAGCAGTTCCTGGGCTACCGGGAGCTGCTGTTCTCCGTGGTCTACAACATGCTCGGCAGCGTCGCCGACACCGAGGACGTGCTGCAGGAGGTGTGGCTGGCCTGGTCCGCCCGGCACCGCAGGCCGGAGGCCGGGCCGGTGGAGAACGTCCGGGCCTATCTGGTGCGGATCGCGGTGAACCAGGCGCTCGCCCGGCGCGCGGACCTGAGCCGCCGGCAGGAGACCTACGTCGGCCCCTGGCTGCCGGAACCGCTGGTCACGGCCCCCGACAACGCCGGGGACGCGGCCGGGGGCGGGGAGTCGCTGTCGATGGCGGTGCTGGTCGTGCTGGAGACCCTGTCACCGCTGGAACGAGCGGTCTTCGTGCTGCACGAGGTGTTCGGTTTCAGCCATCCGGAGACGGCCGGCATCCTCGGGCGCTCGCCGGCGGCGGTCCGGCAGCTCGCGGCCCGCGCGCGCCGCCACGTCCATGCCCGCCGTCCGCGTCACCGGACCGAGCCCGGCGTCCACGCCGAGGTGACCGAGCGGTTCGCCGCGGCGGCACTCGGCGGCGACCTGCGGGCCCTGCTGGAGGTGCTGGCGCCGGAGGTGACCCTGTGGACCGACGGCGGCGGCAAGGGGCCGGCCACCAGCCTGCACCCGGTCCACGGCCGGGACCGGGTGGCCGCGCTGTTCATGTCCGTCGCCGCGACGCTGACCCCGGGCGCGGTGGACCTGCGCTACCGGCGGGTGGCCGGCGACCCGTGCGCGCTCGTCTTCTCCGGCGACGGGCCGCTGGCCGTGGTCGTCGTCGATCTGACGCCCGAGGGCGACCGGATCGCCGCCGTCTACTCCGTCACCAACCCCGACAAGCTCACCGGCGTCCGCTGAGCCCGCGGCTAGTTCATCGAGATGTGCACGTGGTCGTAGTGGTTCTCGGTGATGCTGCCGCGGTCGGACATCGCGCGCCAGCCCGAGCCCTGGTTGATGCGCTGCTTCCAGATCACGTACTTGACGCCCAGCTTGGCCTTGTTCTGCAGCGCCCAGGCGGCCAGCCGGTCGCCGAGCGCGTTGTTGTCGGCGCTCGGCATGGTGCCGCCCGTGCTCATCATGAAGTCGCAGGCCCGGCCGAGCGGGTGCTCGCCGCTGGAGCCGGACCGGAAGCAGCCCACGTCGTACGGCAGCGAGAAGTTCTTCTGCACCTGCGCGCGCATCAGCCGGGTGCGCGGCGTGATGTTGTCCGAGCCGGACGGCAGCTCGGGCGCCCAGCTCCCGTCGGACTTCTTGCCCGGCCCGAACGGCACGAGGTCCTGGAGCTTCTTCTTGATGTCGTCGATGACGTCCTCGGCGTCGTCGCGCTGCTCGGCCACCTCCGCCGTGCCCGCCTTCAGCTCCGTCGCGAGCGCGGCGGCGGCCGCGGCGGCCTTCTTCTGGTCGTCGCGGGCCTTGGCCACGCTGTCGACGACCGCCTGCTGCTCGGCGGTGAGCTGTTCGAGCACGGCCGCGCCGTTGCCGTCCGGGGTCAGCATGAAGCCCGGCAGGGAGGCGTCGCGGCTCTGGTAGCGCATCCGGGCGATCTCGGCGACCCGCTGCTCGGCCGTGGCCACCGCCTGCTCGGCGGCGGCGAGCCGCTGCTGGGCCGCGGTGGCGGCCTCCTGGGCCTTGGCCAGCTCGACCCGCTTGAGGTTGTACGTCTCGATCAGCTTGTCGACCTTGCGGTTGAGCTGCTTGAGCTGGGCCCGCAGCTCCGCCTCCGACGGCTTGGGCGCGGCCGCCGCGGTTCTTGGCACGAAGGCTGAGGCGGCGGCCGGATGGACGAGCAGGGCGGTGGCGGTGATGAGACCGACGGCGAGACTCGCGGGGGACGAAGCCGCCACGTGGTAGTTCCTCTCCCTCTGCCGGCCGGGTTAGCTGACGGGTTCGGGCACGGGAGTAGTCCCTACCACTTGCGCGGATTCACCCCGGATGCGATGGGTCCCCGGCTCCCGGGCAACACGCCCGGGATTAGGCGTACAACGACCGTTATGGCCGATGTCTAACGGGATATTAGTGGTAGATCACGAGTCATGCGACTTTAATGAGAAACCAATTAGTGATCAATTCGTGATCGCAACATGCGTGCCGCCTCCTCCGGCAGCACGTCGTTGACGAAGGCCCCCATGGCCGACTCCGAACCCGCCAGGTACTTCAGCTTCCCGGGCGCCCGCCTGATGCTGAACAGCTCAAGGTGCAGGTAGGCCAGCTCCCGGCCGTACCGCACCGGCGCCTGGTGCCAGGCCGAGATGTACGGCATCGCCACCCCGAACAGCGCGTCGAGCGCCCGCAGCACCGAGGTGTACA
Organism: Nonomuraea sp. NPDC049646; assembly: GCF_044465525.1. Taxonomy (NCBI): domain Bacteria; kingdom Bacillati; phylum Actinomycetota; class Actinomycetes; order Streptosporangiales; family Streptosporangiaceae; genus Nonomuraea; species Nonomuraea sp. NPDC049646. The sequence goes on from NZ_JBITLU010000011.1 coordinate 359,460, forward strand.
GCGGCGCGAACGCGGCCCGCTCCTCCTCCGACAGCGCCGCCAGGTCGGGCACCTGCCGGTGCGGATACACGTGCACCTCGAACGGCCAGCGCGCGGCGGCCGGCACGAAGGCCGTCCAGAGCTCGTTGGCGGCCACCACCCGCGTCCCGGCGGCCTGCTCGGCGGCCAGCACGTCGGCGAACAGGTTGCCGCCGGTGTGCCGCGAGGCGGCCCCGAGCTGGAGCTTGGTGCGCGGGGTCACGTAGGGGTAGGCGTAGATCTGGCCGTGCGGGTGGGGGAGCGTGATGCCGATCTCCTCGCCCCGGTTCTCGAAGCAGAACACCTGCTCGACGCCCTCGATGCCGGACAGCTCGGCCGTGCGGTCGGCCCACGCCTCCATGACCAGCCTGACCTGGGCGTTGGAGAGCCTGGAGAAGGAGGAGGAATGGTCGGAGGTGAAGCACACCACCTCACACCGCCCGACACCCGGCCGCACCTCACTCAGGCCGCCGACATCCCCGTACGTCCCAAAATTTCCGGAGAAAGAGGGGAAGCGGTTCTCGAACACCACCACGTCGTAGTCGTGGGCCGGGATCTCCGACGCCCGCGTGGCGGACGACGGGCACAACGGGCACTCGTCGGCCGGCGGCAGGAACGTCCGCGTCTGCCGGTGGCCGGCGATCGCGATCCACTCCTCGGTCAGCGGGTCGTAGCGCAGCTCGGAGGCCACCGGCCGCGGATCGAGCGGCCGCCGGTCGATCGCGCTCCGGTCGGCGTCGTCGCGCCGGTCGAAGTAGATCAGCTCTCGGCCGTCTGCCAGGTGGGTGATGGTGCGCTTCAAGGCGTGCCCTCCGCGATGATCAGTTCTCCGGCCCGTTCGGCCAGCTCGGTGCGTGCTTCCTCGGGCAGCCCCGCGTCGCTGATGACCACGTCGGCCTCGGTCAGCTCGGCGATCGTGCTGATGCCGACCGTGTTCCATTTGGTGTGGTCGGCGGGGACCACCAGCCGGTGCGCCGCGGCCACCAGCTCCCTGTCGGTCTCCGACTCCAGCAGGTTGGGCGTGGTGAACCCGGCGCGCAGGCTCATGCCGTGCACCCCGAGGAAGAGCGTGTCCACGTGCAGGCGGCGGATGGCCGCCACGGCCACGGGGCCGACGAGCGCGTCGGAGGGCGTGCGCACGCCGCCGGTCAGCACGACCGTGCGGTCGGCGCGCGGGTTGCGGTGGAAGACCTCGGCGACGGGGATCGAATTGGTGATCACGGTCAGCTCGGCCACCGCGACCAGGTGGTGGGCCAGCGCCCACGTGGTGGTGCCGGCGGAGAGCGCCACGGCGGTGCCCGGCCGTACGAGGGTGGCCGCGTGCCGCGCGATGGCCTCCTTCTCCTGCTGCTGGCGGGCGGACTTGGCGGTGAAGCCGGGCTCCTCGGTCGAGCCGGGGCCGAGGGCCGTCGCGCCCCCGTGGACCTTCTCCAGCAGCCCGCGCTCGGCCAGCACCTCAAGGTCGCGGCGTATCGTCATGTCGGAGACGCCGAGCTCGCGCACGAGGTCGGCCACCCGGACGCCGCCGCTGCTGCGTACGCGTTCGAGGATCGTCTGCTGACGCTGCTGTGCGAGCACGCCCACCCCTTCCAACAGATTCCACCAAATTATGACACGACTTTGTTGAGGAATGTTAGGTCACGGCGTATCGCTTGTGCGACCCGCGGGCAGGGGAGACCTTGAAGGTCACGATCCCGACCGCTGGAGGTGAGCCCATGGCGAAACGTGCACGCAAGGGCAGGGCGCGCAAGAAGAAGAAGGCGAACCACAGGAAGCGCCCGAACGCGAACTGAACACGGGTGGCCGCGGTTCGCGCGGCCACCCGTGTCATCTCAGCCGGGCAGCTCGGTGAGCGCCTGGTCCAGGCGCTCCTGCGGCAGCGCGTAGTCCTCCAGCTCGCCGGCCAGGTGGCGGTCGTAGGCGGCCAGGTCGAAGTGGCCGTGCCCGCACAGCGCGGTGAGGATCACCTTCTCCTCGCCGCTCTCCTTGCAGCGCAGCGCCTCGGCGATGGTCTCGGCCAGCGCGTGCGTGGGCTCGGGGGCCGGGACGATGCCCTCGGTCCGCGCGAAGCGCACACCCGCCTCGAAACACTCGCTCTGGGTACGCGTCACCGCCTCGAACAGCCCCAGCTCGTACATGTGGGACAGCAGCGGCGCCATGCCGTGATAGCGCAGCCCGCCGGCGTGGATCGGGTCGGGGACGAAGGAGTGCCCGAGGGTGTGCATCTTGAGCAGCGGCGTCAGCCCGGCGGTGTCGCCGAAGTCGTAGGCGTACACGCCGCGGGTGAACGACGGGCAGGCGGCCGGCTCGACGGCCCTGAACCGGGTGCCGATCCGTCCGGCCAGCTTCTCCCGCAGGAAGGGGAAGGCCAGGCCGGCGAAGTTGGAGCCGCCGCCGGTGCAGCCGATGACCAGGTCCGGCAGCTCGGGAAGCTGCGCCAGGGCCTCCTCGCCGATCACCGTCTGGTGCAGGAGGACGTGGTTGAGCACCGAGCCGAGCGCGTACCGGGCCTGCGGGTCCGCGGCGGCCACCTCGACCGCCTCGCTGATCGCCAGCCCCAGGCTGCCGGGGGAGGCGGGGTCGTCGGCCAGCGCCTTGCTGCCCGCGCCGGTGAGGGGCGAGGGGCTGGGGTGGACGGTGGCGCCGTACACGCCCATGAGCGAGCGCCGGTACGGCTTCTGGTCGTAGGACGCCCGAACCATCCAGATCCGGCATTCGATGTCGAACTGGGCGCAGGCGAACGCCAGAGCAGACCCCCACTGTCCCGCGCCGGTCTCCGTGGTCAGCAGCCGCACGCCTTCCTTGGCGTTGTAGTACGCCTGCGGCACGGCGGTGTTCGCCTTGTGCGACCCGGCCGGTGAGACGCCCTCGTACTTGTAGTAGATGCGGGCCGGCGTGTCGAGGGCCTTCTCCAGCCGGTGCGCCCTGATCAGCGGCGTGGGCCGCCACAGCCGGTAGACGTCGATGACCTCCTTGGGGATGGGCACGTAGCGGTCGCCGCTGACCTCCTGCCCGATGAGCTCCATGGGGAACAGCGGCGCGAGGTCGTCCGGCCCGACGGGACGGCGGGTGCCGGGGTGCAGGGGCGGCGGAGGCGGCACGGGAAGATCGGGAACGATGTTGTACCAGTTGCCAGGGATCACCGTTTCAGTTTGAGCCGCCCCCGTGAGTCGTCAAGGGTATGGACGCGGACACGTTCCTTCTTTACCTTGGTTGAAACAGTTCACACGGAGGTTAGATGAAAATCGATGCGGTCGTGTTCGACATCGGCGGGGTGCTGGAGCTGACGCCGTCCCTGGGCGTGACGACCAGGTGGGAGGAGAGGCTCGGACTGCCCGCCGGTCACCTCGACGCGCGGCTGGAGCCGACCTGGCTGGCCGGGGCGGTCGGCGAGATCACGGAGGAGCAGGCCGAAGCCGAGGTGGCCGAGGTGCTCGGGGCGCACGCCGGGGCGTTCATGGCCGACGTCTGGACGGAGTACCTCGGCACGCCCAACACCGAGCTCATGGCGTACCTGGGCGCCTTGCGTCCGCATTACCGCACGGGCCTGGTGAGCAACAGCTTCGTCGGCGCCAGGGAACGCGAGCAGGCCGCGTACGGCTACGCCGGTCTTGTGGACCACATCGTCTATTCGCACGAGGCGGGCGTGGGCAAGCCGGATCCGCGCATCTACCTCATGGCCTGCGACGCCCTCGGCGCCGACCCCGCCGCCACGGTGTTCCTCGACGACCACGAGCCGTACGTCGAGGGCGCCCGCGCGGCCGGCCTGCACGCCGTGCGTTACACGTCAAACGCCCAGGCCGTCGCCGAGCTGGACGCGCTGCTCGGGCTCAGCCGTCCGTGAGCACCGCCGGCCTGTCCGGATGGTCGGCCCTGACCACCACGTCGGCGGTCCGCTGCGGGCGCGCCTCGCGTTCGTACCGCTCGTAGGCCGGCAGCCGCCACCGCTCGTCCTGCGGCGTGCGCCGCGCCAGCGCCGCCGCCGACAGCCACACGTGCACGCTCACCTCGAACGGCAGCCCCCGCCCCAGCAGCAGCGTGCCGTCCACGAGCACCACCCCGCCCGGCGCCAGCTCCCGGTAGGGCAGCCGGTACGCGCGATCGATCCCGCTGTCCCACAACGCCGGCAGCACCCGCCCCGAGCCGCCCGGCTCCAAGGGTTCGAGCACCTCGCGCAGCAGCCCCTTGACGTCGAGCCAGTCCTCGTAGAAGACGTCGGGATCGGTCCGGCCGTGCTCCAGCCGGAGCGAGGCGGGCCGCAGGAAGTCGCCCGCCGACACCCGCAGCACGGGCCGGCCGCGCAACCGCAGCGGCGCGACCAGCTCGTCGGCCAGCGCGCCGGGCCCCGCCGCGGGCGCCCCGTCGACGGCCACCCGCACCCAGGCGTCCTTGGGCCGCGCGGCGACGAGCTCGGCCAGCTCCTCGACGAGCGCCTCCCGGGAGATCGGACGTGCACGCATCCCCGCCAGCCTACGCCCCCGAAGATCACCAAAGGCCGGCCCCCCGGCCTGGGTTAAGCCAGGATGACCACATGGACGACTGGGCGCCTGTGCCGGACGAAGGACTCGCACTTCTCGTCGGTCGCGAGGTGTCAGCCGTCTGTTTCGTGCGGGATCACGTTGAGCTGCATTTCGACGGCGTGATCCTTCGGGCCCTCGCCCATCCGTTCGGTTTGTACGGGTGCCGCGGTTGGCGTTTCCCGGACGGCGCCGCACCTGTGGTCACGCGCCACTACATCGGCCATGTGATCGACGGCTACGAGATGGTGCCGGGCAGGCTCCTGGCAGTCGACTCCGGCGAGCACCGGTTCGCGATCCCGCTGGGCGAAGACGCCCGCGTGGGTCACGAAGCCGCCCATCTCGTCATCCCCGAGGACGCGGCCCGCGACGGGCGGCACGGCACGTGGATCTGGTGAAGGCGACGCCCTGAGGGACAAGATCGGATAACAGTAAGGCCCAGGCTCGGGGATCTCCCGGACCTGGGCCTTCATGCTTGGAGCGGACGACGGGAATCGAACCCGCGTAGCTAGTTTGGAAGACTAGGGCTCTACCATTGAGCTACGTCCGCGCGAACCGGTCGAACTCTGGTCTAGACTTCATCCGGTCGTCAGGGCGTAAGCGTACCGGAGTCACGGACCGCATGCGCACCCGGCGAGGCGGGGCGTGGCGCAGCTTGGCAGCGCGCTTGCTTTGGGAGCAAGAAGTCGCAGGTTCAAATCCTGTCGCCCCGACCAGGCCAACGGCCCCCTCCGACGCGGAGGGGGCTTCTCGGCCCCGCGGCCTTCGGACGAAGCGCCCACTAAGGTCGAGGCGTGACAGACACTCGCGTTCCCCCTCCCTTCGCCGGCGACGAACGGGCCATGCTCGACAACTGGCTCGAATGGCATCGCGGCACGCTGGCCGTCAAGTGCGCCGGCCTCACCGACGAGCAGCTCAGGCTCCGCTCCGCCGAGCCGTCCGCCATGTCGCTGCTGGGCCTGGTCCGGCACCTGGCGCACGTGGAGCGCGTCTGGTTCCGCCGCGTGCTGAACGGCGAGGACATCCCCCGCCTGTGGAACAAGGACGTCGACAACGACGCCGACTTCAACGACGTGGACGACGCCTCGGTGGAGGAGGCGTTCGCCACCTGGCAGGACGAGATCGAGCGCGCCCGCGCCATCTCGGCCGCCAAGCCCCTCGACGCCGTGGGCGACCGCAACGGCCAGGACTGCACCCACCGCTGGATCCTCGTCCACATGATCGAGGAGTACGCGCGCCACAACGGCCACGCCGACCTGCTGCGCGAGCGCATCGACGGCGCCACCGGCGAGTAGCCGCCGCGCCGGGGGGTCAGCCCTCTTCGGAGTCGGAGCCCTCTTCGGCGCGGAACAACGCCCACACGGCCTTGCCGCCGCGGTCGAGCGGGTCCCAGCCCCAGCACTGGCTGTAGGTCTCGACGATGTAGAGCCCGCGCCCGTTCTCGGAGATGAAGTCCGGCTCCTTGCGGCGCGGCACCTCGTCGCTCGGGTCCGCCACGGCCAGCAGCACGTGCGGCGACACGCGCATCAGCAAGAGCTCGATCTCCCGGCGGCCGGCCGCGTACATCGCGTACCTGACGGCGTTCGTCACCAGCTCGGACACCACCAGCGCGGCGTCGTCGCTCAGCTCGTGCAGGCCCCATCCCCGCAGCGTGGAGCGGGTCACGTCCCTGGCGGTCTTCACCGAGTCGGCCTGGAAGGGCAGGGGGCACGCGGTCGTGTTCGGCTTCCCGCCCTTGAGCAGGTGGTCGAACCCCACCTCACGGGTGATCTGCAGGCAATCGGCAGTGGCCAGAGGATCCTCCACCATGCCGCCGATACCTCCCCGTAGCCCTCGGTTTAGTGCATGTTTGGCCCACAATGCACTAAGCCATCATGGGTCACGAACGCGGCGGCTGCAAGACCCAAATGCACGTGCAGCTGCAATGTGCAACAGCATGCGCCTTTTGGGGCAAATCTCTCCTAATCGGACACGGGGTTGAGACCTTGTCATACCCGGCAATGTGGTGTCACTGTGTGTGCGGACCTTGATAGGAGGCAAAGTGACGCAGAACCAGCCGGGTTCCGGGCCGACGGCGCTGCGCATCCTCCTGGGCTCCCAGCTGCGAAAGCTCAGGGAGGCGAAGAACGTCACCCGCGAGGAGGCGGGGCACCTCATCAGGGGCTCAGAATCCAAGATCAGCCGCATGGAGCTGGGCCGGGTCGGGTTCAAGGAACGTGACGTCTCCGACCTGCTCACCCTGTACGGCGTCGTGGACCCGCAGGCGCGAGCGGCCGTCCTCGACCTGGTGGCCACCGCGAACGAACCCGGCTGGTGGCACCGGTTCAACGACGTCCTGCCCACGTGGTTCCAGGCGTACGTCGGCCTTGAGGAGGCCGCCGCCCGGATCAGGACCTACGAGGTCCAGTTCGTGCCGGGACTGCTGCAGACCAAGGAGTACGCCCGGGCGGTCGTCACCGCCGGCGCGGCGGGCATCGCGGCGGAGGAGATCGCCAGGAGGGTCGACCTCAGGCTCGAACGCCAGCGCATCTTCGACCGGCCGGACGGCCCCGTCTTCTGGGCCGTGATCGACGAGGCGGCGCTGCGCCGGCCCATCGGCGGCGTCGAGGTCATGCGCGCTCAGCTCGAACACCTCATCGACCTCATGCGGCAGCCCAGCATCACCATCCAGATCATGCCGTTCAGCTTCGGCGGCCACAGCGCCGAGGGCGGCGCCTTCAGCATCCTGCGCTTCCCCGACCGTGACCTGCCCGACGTCGTCTACGTCGAGCAACTGGCCAGCGCGCTGTACCTGGACAAGCGTGAGGACGTGGACCGATACACGGAGGTCATGGAGCGGCTGTGCGCCGTGAGCACGACCCCCGACGAGACGATCGATCTGCTCAGGACGATCGCCGAGGAGTTCTGACGGCGACGACGTCGTTGTTCGGTACGCATCTGCCCTAGACTGGCCATCGGCGTTGGATCCCGCCGTGGCGGAGCATGCCCAACGCCGCTCATGTGGGCGCGGCGCGTGAGCCGTACCGAATGGACGCGCCCGCGATCACTCGTAGCTTGATCAAGGAGACCATTCCGTGAAGACCGCTGTCGAGGAGCTCAGCCCGACCCGGGTCAAGCTCACCGTCGAGGTGCCGTTCGAAGAGCTGCGCCCGAGCATGGATGCGGCGTACAAGAAGGTCGCGCAGCAGGTGCGCGTCCCCGGGTTCCGGCCTGGCAAGGTTCCGGCCCGCATCATCGAGCAGCGCTTCGGCCGGGCGGTAGTGCTGGAGGAGACCCTCAACGACGCGGTGCCCAAGCTCTACGGCCAGGCCGTCGACGAGGTCGACGTGTTCCCGGTGAGCCAGCCCGACATCGAGGTCACGAAGATCGACGACGGTGAGCAGATCGAGTTCACCGCCGAGGTCGACATCCGGCCCAACTTCGAGGTGCCCGACTACCAGGGCGCCGAGGTCACCGTCGACTCCGCCGAGGTCTCCGACGAAGACGTCGACGCCCAGCTCGACTCGCTGCGCCAGCGCTTCGCGACGCTGACCGGCGTCGAGCGCGCGGCCGCCAACGGCGACTTCGTGGTGATGGACCTCCGCGCCGAGATCAACGGCGAGAACATCGAGGAGCAGCAGGCCAGCGAGGTCTCCTACGAGGTCGGCGCCGGCTCGGTGCTCCAGGGCCTCGACGACGCCCTCGCGGGCATGTCCGCGGGCGAGGAGAAGAGCTTCAAGACCGAGCTCGTCGGCGGCGAGAACGCCGGCGAGGAGGCCGACGTGATCATCAACGTCAAGTCGGTCAAGGAGAAGGTCCTGCCCGAGCTCGACGACGAGTTCGCCCAGCTCGCCAGCGAGTTCGACACGCTCGACGAGCTCAAGGCCAGCATCCGCGAGCAGGCCCGCCGCAACAAGCTCATCGACCAGGTCGTCCAGGCCCGCGAGAAGGCCCTCGACGCGCTGCTCGAGAAGATCGACATCCCGCTGCCCGAGAGCGCGCTCAAGGCCGAGGTCGACGCCCGCAAGCACAACCTCGACCACCAGATCGCCGAGAGCGGCCTCAGCCGCGACGCCTTCTTCCGTCTGTACCAGACGACGGAGGAGGAGCGTTTCGCCGAGTTCGACAGCAACTCCGCCAAGGCGCTCAAGGTCGGCTTCGTGCTCGACAAGATCGTCAAGGCCGAGGAGCTGGGCGTCAACGAGCAGGAGCTGACCAACTTCGTGGTGCGCCGCGCCATGGAGATGGGCGTCCAGCCCAACGAGCTGGCCAAGCACCTGGCCGACAACGACCAGCTCACGCTGGCCATGGTCGAGATCGTCCGCGACAAGGCCAAGTCCGTGCTGGGCGACGCCGCCAAGGTCGTCGACACCGAGGGCAACGAGGTCGACCTCAAGGCCATCTACGCCGAGATCAACGGCGCCCCGGTCGAGGAGGAGGGGGCCGAGGAGGCCGCCGAGTCCGAGGAGAAGGCCGAAGCCTGATCTTTCCCGAAGCCCCCGGACCCATGGGTTCGGGGGCTTCGTGCTTTCCGGCCCCGCGGTGCGCCGCGCGGGTCCGCGAGCACGACCGAGCACGTGTACGCGCCCAGAAGGCCCCTGACGGTCCCGCGGGGCGCGAACGGCCCCTCACCCCGCGGGGGCCGCCCCTCGACGGCTCGACGGCCCCTCACCGCCACCGGACGCCGTCCACCGGTACGCAATCCCACAAGCTCCACCAGCCCCATCAGCACGGCACCATCCCCGCCGAAACGCCCACAGAGCCGGAGCATGAGCCGGACGTGGAGGAACGGCGTAGGCTGACAGAAGACCGGTCACCCAGACCTGCGCCGTCAGCGAACAGTACGGGGGACCGGGCATGACCTGTGGGCGTCGCGCGTTAAGGTCACAAGCAAAGCCAATCACTTACGACGCATCGGAAGGTGACGCTGTGACCAGCCCGCCGACCTTCTATCAGCCTGAGTCGCGAGGCCGTGAGAACGGCTCGTCCTTCCGGCTTGAGGACCAGCTTTACCAGCGCCTGCTGCGTGAGCGCATCATCGTGCTCGGTCAGGAGGTCAACGACGAGATCGCCAACCGGATCTGCGCCGAGCTGTTGCTGCTCGCGGCCGACGACCCCGAGCGCGACATCACGCTGTACATCAACTCGCCGGGGGGCTCGGTGAGTGCCGGTATGGCGATTTACGACATGATGGAATATGTGCCAAACGACGTGTCCACGGTGGTGATGGGCATGGCCGCCTCCATGGGGCAGTTCCTGCTCACCGCCGGCGCCCGCGGCAAGCGCTACGGCCTGCCGCACGCCCGCGTCATGATGCACCAGCCGTCCGGCGGCATCGGCGGCACCGCGGCCGACATCGCCATCCAGGCCGAGCAGATGCTCTACGTGAAGAAGACGCTCGCCGAGCGGATCGCCTTCCACACCGGGCAGCCGCTGGACCAGATCGAGTCCGACTCGGACCGCGACCGCTGGTTCACGGCCGAGGAGGCGAAGGACTACGGCTTCATCGATCACGTGGTCCGCAGCGCGCGGCAGGTGCCCTCCGTGGGCCCGGTCTCCTAGGGGGAGCTGACATGAACATCCAGAGCCGTTACGTTCTCCCCTCCTTCGTCGAGCGCACGTCCTACGGCGTGAAGGAGATGAACCCGTACAACAAGCTCTTCGAGGACCGCATCATCTTCCTCGGAGTGCAGATCGACGACGCGTCGGCCAACGACGTGATGGCCCAGCTGCTGACGCTGGAGTCGCTCGACCCCGACCGTGACATCAGCATCTACATCAACTCGCCCGGCGGCTCGTTCACGGCCATGACGGCGATCTACGACACGATGCAGTTCGTCCGGCCGGAGATCCAGACCGTCTGCCTCGGCCAGGCCGCGTCCGCCGCGGCCGTGCTGCTGGCCGGCGGCACCCCGGGCAAGCGCTTCGCGCTGCCCAACGCCCGGGTGCTGATCCACCAGCCCTCCACCGAGGGCGGTGGCCAGGGAAGCGACATCGAGATCCAGGCCCGCGAGATCCTGCGCATGCGATCCCTCCTTGAGGACATCGTGGCAAGGCACACGGGCAAGGCCTCCGCCGACATCCGCAAGGACATCGAACGCGACAAAATTCTCAACGCGGACGAGGCAAAGGCGTATGGTCTGATCGACGACATCATCCCGACCAGGAAGAAACGAGCTCAGGCCGTCGCTTCCTAGTTGAGATGTGACGCACCGGAGCGCTGCCCAATAGGGCACGTTCCGGTGCGACTCGCCGCTAGGGGGCTCACTGAGGGCCCAGAAGACGGTAACGTCGAAACCTGAGCGGTTCGGCCTAGTCCGGAGGATGTCCGGAGACACTGCTCGCGTGAGCAGGGCGGTCCCACGCAAAGGAGTATCTGGGGTGGCACGCATCGGCGACGGGGGAGACCTGCTGAAGTGCTCTTTCTGCGGGAAGAGTCAGAAGCAAGTCAAGAAGCTCATTGCCGGTCCAGGCGTCTACATCTGCGATGAGTGCATCGATCTCTGCAACGAGATCATCGAGGAGGAGCTCTCCGAGTCCTCCGAGCTCAAGTGGGACAACCTGCCCAAGCCGAGGGAAATCTACGAGTTCCTCGACGCCTACGTCATCGGACAGGACAAGGCGAAGAAGGCGCTCTCGGTGGCGGTCTACAACCACTACAAGCGGGTGCAGTCCGGTGACCGGGGCAGAGACGACGGCCTTGAGCTGGCCAAGAGCAACATCTTGCTGCTCGGGCCGACCGGGTCGGGAAAGACTCTCCTCGCACAGACTCTGGCGAAGATGCTCAACGTGCCCTTCGCCATCGCCGACGCGACGGCCCTCACCGAGGCCGGCTATGTCGGCGAGGATGTCGAGAACATCCTGCTCAAGCTCATCCAGGCCGCCGACTACGACGTCAAGAAGGCCGAGACGGGCATCATCTACATCGACGAGGTCGACAAGATCGCCCGCAAGAGCGAGAACCCGTCGATCACCCGCGACGTCTCGGGCGAAGGCGTGCAGCAGGCGCTGCTGAAGATCCTCGAAGGCACGACGGCCTCGGTGCCGCCGCAGGGCGGGCGCAAGCACCCGCACCAGGAGTTCATCCAGATCGACACCACCAACGTGCTGTTCATCTGCGGTGGAGCCTTCGCCGGCCTCGAAAAGATCATCGAGTCGCGCATCGGCAAGAAGGGCATCGGCTTCAACGCCATCATCCGCTCGAAGGAAGAGGTCGACACGGCCGACATCTTCGGCGACGTGATGCCCGAAGACCTGCTGAAGTTCGGCATGATCCCCGAGTTCGTCGGCCGCCTGCCGGTCATCACCTCGGTGCACAACCTCGACCGCGAGGCCCTCATCCAGATCCTCACCGAGCCCCGCAACGCGCTGGTCAAGCAGTACCGCAAGCTGCTGGAGCTCGACGGCGTGGAGCTGGAGTTCACCGACGGCGCCCTGGAGGCCATCGCCGACCAGGCCATCCTGCGCGGCACCGGCGCCCGCGGGTTGCGCGCGATCCTGGAGGAGGTGCTCCAGTCCGTCATGTACGAGGTGCCCTCCCGCCAGGACGTCGCCCGCGTGGTCATCACCCGCGAGTCGGTGCTGGAACACGCGATCCCGACGCTCGTCCCGCGCGACCAGCTCGCCGCCAAGCAGCAGCGCACGCCGCGCGAGAAGTCGGCCTGACCGTCCGCGAAAAACGCCCCCGGGTTCGTCCCGGGGGCGTTTCGCTTGTCCGGCTCCCTAGAATTGGTGCTTGTGACAACGCAAGAGCTGCCCACCCAATACACGCCGGCCGACGTCGAGACCCGTAGCTACGAGCGCTGGGTGTCCGAAGGCTACTTCCACGCCGACCCGGGCAGCTCGCGCGTGCCGTACAGCATCGTCCTCCCGCCGCCCAACGTGACCGGCGTCCTGCACATCGGCCACGCGCTCGACCACTCCATCCAGGACGCGCTGACCCGCCGCGCCCGCATGCAGGGCCGCGAGACGTTGTGGCTGCCCGGCATGGACCACGCCGGCATCGCAACCCAGAACGTCGTGGAGCGCGAGCTGGCCAAGCAGGGCCTGTCCCGCCACGACCTGGGCCGCGAGGCGTTCGTCGAGCGCGTCTGGGAGTGGAAGGAGGAGTCGGGCGGCAGGATCCTCGGCCAGATGCGCAAGCTCGGCGACGGCGTCGACTGGGAGCGCGAGCGCTTCACCATGGACCCGGGGCTGTCGCGGGCCGTCCAGACCATCTTCAAGAAGCTCTTCGACGACGGGCTCATCTACCGCGCCGAGCGCATCATCAACTGGTGCCCGCGTTGCCTGACCGCGCTGTCCGACATCGAGGTCGAGCACAGCGAGGACGAGGGCGAGCTGGTCTCGATCCGCTACTCCGACGAGATCGTCGTGGCCACCACCCGCGCCGAGACCATGCTCGGCGACACGGCCGTGGCAGTCCACCCCTCCGACGAGCGCTACGCCCACCTGGTCGGCACGATGGTCGAGGTGCCGCTGACCGGCCGCATGATCCCCGTGGTCGCCGACGAGCACGTCGATCCCGCCTTCGGCACCGGCGCGGTCAAGGTCACCCCGGCCCACGACCCCAACGACTTCGAGATCGGCCGCCGCCATTCGCTGCCGTCCCTCACCGTCATGGACGAACGCGGCGTCATCACCGCCCACGGCCCTTTCCAGGGGCTCGACCGCTTCGAGGCGCGCCCGGCCGTGGTGGCCGCGCTGCGCGCCGAGGGCCGCATCGTCGCCGAGAAGCGTCCCTACCTGCACTCGGTCGGCCACTGCTCGCGCTGCAAGACCGTGGTGGAGCCGCGGCTGTCGCTGCAGTGGTTCGTCAACGTCTCGCCGCTGGCCAAGGCCGCCGGCGACGCCGTGCGCGACGGCCGCACCCGCATCCACCCGCCGGAGCTGGCCAAGCGCTACTTCGACTGGGTCGACGACATGCACGACTGGTGCATCTCCCGCCAGCTGTGGTGGGGCCACCGCATCCCGGTCTGGTACGGGCCGGGCGGCGAGGTCGTCTGCGTCGGCCCCGACGAGGAGCCGCCGGCCGGCTACACCCAGGACTCCGACGTCCTCGACACCTGGTTCTCCTCCGGGCTGTGGCCGTTCTCCACGCTGGGCTGGCCCGACTCCACCCCGGAGCTGGAGAAGTTCTATCCGACCTCCGTGCTCGTCACCGGCTACGACATCCTGTTCTTCTGGGTGGCCAGGATGATGATGTTCGGCCTCTACGCCATGGACGGCCGCCCGCCGTTCCAGACCGTGGCCCTGCACGGCATGGTCCGCGACCAGTACGGCAAGAAGATGTCGAAGTCGTTCGGCAACGTGGTCGACCCGCTCGACTGGGTCGAGCGCTTCGGCGCCGACGCCACCCGCTTCACGCTGCTGCGCGGCGCCAACCCCGGCGCCGACGTGGCGGTGAGCGAGGAATGGGCCGCAGGCTCGCGCAACTTCTGCAACAAGATCTGGAACGCCACCAGGTTCGCGCTGATGAACGGCGCGGCGGTGGGCTCGCTCGACGGCCTCGACCTCACCGCGGCCGACCGCTGGATCCTGTCGCGCCTGCAGACCGTGGTGAGCGCCGCCGACGCGGCCTTCGACGAGTACGAGTTCGCCAAGGCCTCCGACCTGCTCTATCACTTCGCCTGGGACGAGGTCTGCGACTGGTACCTGGAGCTGGCCAAGATCCAGCTCGGGGAGGGGCTCGAACACACCCGGCTCGTGCTCGGGCACGTGCTCGACGCGCTGCTGCGGTTGATGCATCCGCTGGTGCCGTTCGTCACCGAGGAGTTGTGGCGAGCGGTGACGGGTGGCGAGTCGATCGTCGTGGCCCCCTGGCCGCAGACCGACGCTCGCTACGCGGACCCGGCGGCCGAGGCAGAGATCGACGCCCTGCAGGAGCTCGTCACCGAGGTCCGCAGGTTCCGTTCCGACCAGGGGCTCAAGCCCGGCCAGAAGGTGGCCGCCCGTCTGGGGCTGTCCGGCACGCCGCTGGAGGCCCAGGAGAGGGCGATCCGCGCGTTGCTGAGGCTGACCGAGCCGGCGGAGACGTTCAACGCCACAGCGCGCCTCAGCGTGGGCGCGGTGACCGTGGAGATCGACACCGCGGGCGCCATCGACGTCGTGGCCGAGCGCAAGCGTCTGGAGAAGGATCTGGCCGTCGCCCGGAAGGAAGCCGCTCAGGCGGCCGGCAAGCTGGGCAACGAGCAGTTCATGTCCAAGGCGCCCGACGACGTGGTCGCCAAGGTCCGGGGCCGGGCCGAGCAGGCCGCCGCGGACATCGCGCGCCTTGAGGCACAGCTGTCCGGGCTCGGGGTTTAGAGCATACGAACGCGGGGAAGGTCCATTCGTTACCGAAGATGGACCTTCGACGTCCTCAGGGCTGCTAGAGTTTTCAACGCGGGGCCGATCGGCCCCGACACCCCTGCTGATCAACCCGAACTTTCGGGCTGTCTGACCTGGCGGTTGGACAAAGGCCGGAAGTTAGAGTAAGTTAGCAGGGTTGCTCCGAAACGGAGCAGGTCCGGAAGCTCCCGGATCGGGCGGTTTGACAAGAATCGTCTGGATCTGGTAGACTGAAGGAAATGAAATGTGAGCGCCTCTGAGCGAGGATCCGGGAACGGGTTCTGGTGAGGAAGTACGCGTCCGTTTCTTGAGAACTCAACAGTGTGTTAAAAGCCAGTGCATGAATACATGCATAA
>NZ_JBITLU010000012.1:0-293350 GCF_044465525.1 Nonomuraea sp. NPDC049646
AGCTCCGCCGTACGTCGGCCTCTCCCGTCGTCTACGCGGAGCTGCGTGGCGGCAACCACGCCTTCGACCTGTACCACTCGGTCCGCTTCGATGCGGTCGTCGATGCCATCGAGGCATTCACCGCCCTGGTGAGATCGCAGCAGCGCACACCGCAGCCTTAGCCCCGTCTCCATGCCACCGGGCGGCCATCGCCTCAGCTTCGCTTGCCGATCACGACCCCCGGGCAGCCTTCGCGGCCCGGCGTGCGCCGTTTCAGGCCCCGCCGCCGCCCCCACCGTCACCCGCGCCGCCGCCTCCGCCGTCCCAGCCGCCGCCCCCTCCGTCCCAGGTGCCGCTTCCGCTGTCGTCCGGGGTCCAGCCGGCGGTCGAGGTGTTGTGGTCGGCCGGGTAGAGGTGACCGTCCGGGATCGAACGCTTGCTGAGCTCGGCTGACAGGTGCGGGTCGCCGAGGTGGCTCAGTCCGTACAGTGCGAGCGGCACGGCCACGGCCTCGGTCCCGGCCTCGTACGGGTGTGCTCGGCGTGACCCGAGGAAGGACACAGCATCATGGCACTCACGCTCATCTCGTTCGGCTACCTGCACGGCCCGCCGCCCGAGGCCGACCGCGTCGAAGACGTCCGCCGGCGCCTGCGCGACCCGGCAGCCGCCCGCAACGGCGGCATCCTCGACCTGGATGGCCGTGACGAACGCGTCCAGCAGGTCGTGCTCGGCACGCCCGGTGCCGCCGAGCTGGTCGACAACCTGGTGGCGTACGCGATGCTGCCCGCGGGCCCGCGCAGCATCGCCATCGGATGCGCCGGCGGGAAACATCGCGCGGCCGGCCTGGTGGAGATCCTGGCCGCCCGGCTGCGCGAGCACGGCCAGGCGGTCGACGTCGACCACCGGCACGCGCACCTGCCCCGGGTGCTGACCCCGTAGAGGCGTCCGGGACCGTCCCTATCGGCCCCGGACGCCTCCAGCATCCAACCACCCGTACGCCGAGATCCCCCGGCCCCCCTTGAACAGCGAGGGGCCAGGGGATCTCGGCGTATGGAAGCGACCTTTGATCTCTTGTTCGTACAAGCGATCGATTAGCATGCGGCCGAGGAAGGGAGATCACATGATCACGCTTGACGATCTGCGTCGGTTCGCGACTGCCTTACCAGAGGTGGAGGAGTTCACCCACTTCCGGCTGCCGGGGTTCAAGGTGAAGGGAAGGCCGTTCGCCGGCATGGAAAAGGGGGACGCGACCGCGGTGTTCTCCGTCAGCCAGGAGGAGGCCGCCACAGCTGTGACCGCCGACCCCGCTGTCTACAGCGAGGTGTGGCGGACCGCCGCCACGAAGATCTGGGTGGGCCTGCGGGTCGACCTCGCGGCCGTCCCGCCGGAACGGATCCAGCAACTTGTCGAGCACGCCTGGCGCAACAAAGCCCCCAAGAGTGTCGTAGCAGCCTATGACGCGGCCCGCACGACCTGACCCCGCGGCCCGGCCGTGCCCATCTGCCCAGGGACGCCCTCCAGCATCCAACCACCAGCACCGCGAGATTTCCGAGGACGCGCGGGCGCGGGCGTAGAAGGCGAGGAAGCCGGCCGTGGTCTCGGCGTCCTCGACGCGCATCTTCAGGGACGACGGCGACGTGCGGGGCGACGCAGGGACAGTCATTCACGACGTGAGTGGCCCCCTTAATCTCGGCACGGGGGACATCCACATCAACACCACGGTGGTGAGCGGGGACGGCGCTACTGTCGTCCAGGGTGACAACCCGGCCGGGATCTCCATGCCCTTCACCCACGATGCCAAGAGCAAGAAGCGCAAGAAAAAGTAGACCGCCCCTGGCTCGGTCCAGGCCGACGCCGTCCCGGCCGCAGCCGTCGCCACTGATCGAACGGCGGCGACGCTCCGCTCGGGCGCTCCGCCTGAGCGGCGCATCGCATCCACTGCCGGCACCCTCGCTGAGGACTACCGCCAGCTCGGCGCCGAGATCCTGCAGCTCCTGGCCGCCGCGGAACAGCAGTCATGAACCAGCCCAGCATCGACACCCCAGGCAGCCTCGGCAGCGTCTTCGGGGCCAGCGCCGCCGGCGGACTCGGGGGACTGCTGCCCGCGCGTCAGCAGCCGGGCAAGGACACCGACGCCGTCGCCCCCGATACCGCCCCGTCCTCGCCGCCGTCTGCGCCCGATCCTGACGCAACAGCCGAACAGGCCCGGGAGGGCCAGGCCCACGTGGCCGAGCGTCGTCAGGTGCCTGAGGGGCCGCCCGACACGTTCCCGGTCGGGGTCTACCTGCTGCCCGCCGTCATTCAGGCGGCCAGCCGTCGCCGCCGCTCGCGTCGCGTGGACAACTACCAGCTGGTGGTCGAGGCCATCGACGCTTTGCGCGCTGAGCTGCCCGGCCTGGTCGCGCGCAGGCACGCGGTTCCGGTGCGACGTGAGGACAGCCTGTTCCCGCCTCGGCATGGCGCGTCGACCACGGCGGCCGCCGCGCGTGACGGCCGCCGCCTGTGGTCCTTCCAGGCCACAGAGGCGGACACGAACGTCATCGACGACCTGGTCGACGCCACAGGCGCCCGTTCGCGCAGCGAGCTCATCAGCTGCGCCCTGGAGGCTCACCTGCTACCTCGCCACCGCCGGTAAACGTCGCGCCGTGGGTTGTGGAAGCAGGCCCTGGCGGAGGGGGTAGCAGAGCACCCTCCCAAGTCCTATGTCGCTGCGGTACGGAGTGCGTACATGACGAAGGGTGTTGACGATCGGTTTGTGAAGACAGACCTCAACACCCTTCTCACCGCACTGTACGTCAGCATCGACGACTGGCTCGGCCACCGGCCGCGGCTGGGGCGCAAACCAAAGCTGACCGACGCCGAACTGCTCACTCTGGCAGTTGCCCAGGTGCTGCTCGGCATCCACTCCGAGGCCCGCTGGCTGCGCTACGTCCCGACGCATCTGCCCGGCGCCTTCCCCTACCTGCCCGGCCAATCCGGCTACAACAAACGCCTGCACAAGGCCCTGCCGCTGCTCAAACGAGCGATCCGAGCGCTGGCCACCGATACCGACCTGTGGGCCGACCCCCTGTGGGTGGTGGACTCCACACCGATCGAGTGCGGTCGCTCCTGTCCCACCACCCAGCGTTCAGACCTGGCCGGATGGGCCGGCTACGGCTACTGCCGCTCCCGCTGGTTCTGGGGCCTGCGCCTGCACCTGATCTGCACCCCGGCCGGACTGCCCATCAGCTGGGCCCTGGCAACCCCGAACATCGACGAACGCCAGGTCCTGATGGCCATCTGTGAGCACGACCCGACCCTGCTCGCCGACCGTCCCGGCCTGCTCATCATCGGCGACAAAGGCTACATCTCCGCCGATCTGGACGCCTTCCTGGCCGAACGCGGGGTGCGGCTGCTGCGCCCGTCCTACCGCAAGCGCACACCCCGCCCTGGCGAGCACCTGCTCAAACCCATCCGCCAGCTCATCGAGTCTGTCAACGACACCCTCAAAGGCCAGCTCGACCTGGAGCTTCACGGAGGCCGCCCCGCTAACGGCGTCGGCACCCGGATCGCCCAGCGCATCCTCGCCCTGACCGCCGCGATCTGGCACAACCGCCACACCGGCCAGCCCCTCACCCGATCACTGATCAACTACGACCACTAACCCGACTTAGGACTTACTCGTCTAGCGGGGGTGCTTCCGGAAGCACGGAAGGCCGCTGCCGGAAGCACTTGGCAGACCCCGGGGACTGTACGGTCACTGGTGTAACTCCTGATCAAGGAGAACGCACCTGATGAGTACTGTGATCCAGGCATCGACGGAGATCGAGCTGGAGGACGCCGACGTGGCGCGCAGGCAGCCCAAGGGCAGCAACGCCAAGGATTCGGATCGGGAGCTGGTCGACCAGGCCCGGGCCGAGGGCGTGGAACTGGTCGGTGAGAACGGGCTGCTGGGCCGGCTGACCAAGCTGGTGCTGGAGTCCGCGCTGGAGGGCGAGATCACCGACCATCTCGGTTACGACAAGCACCAGCGCTCCGGCGGCGAGACGACCAACAGCCGCAACGGCGCCCGCTCCAAGACGGTCATCACCGACGTCGGGCCGGTCGGGATCACCGTGCCGCGCGATCGGGACGGTAGCTTCGAGCCGAAGATCGTGCGCAAGCGGCAGCGGCGGCTGTCCGGGGTTGATGAGATGGTCATCTCGCTGGCCGCCAAGGGCCTGACGACCGGTGAGATCTCCGCGCACCTGGTCGAGGTGTACGGCGCCGAGGTGTCCAAGCAGACCATCTCGACCATCACTGACAAGGTGCTGGAGGGGATGGCCGAGTGGCAGAACCGGCCGCTCGACCCCGTCTACCCGGTGATCTTCGTCGATGCGATCCATGTGAAGCTGCGTGAGGGGCAGGTCGCCAGCCGGCCGATCTACGTGGCGATGGCGGTCACCGTCGATGGCGAGCGCGACATCCTCGGCTTGTGGGCCAGCGACGGCGGTGAGGGCGCCAAGTTCTGGCTGCACGTGCTGACCGAGATCAAGAACCGCGGCGTGGGTGATGCGCTGATGGTGGTCTGCGACGGTCTGAAGGGGCTGCCCCAGGCCATCGAGAGCGTCTGGCCGCAAGCTGTCGTCCAGACATGTGTGGTGCATCTGCTGCGTGCATCGTTCCGGTACGCGGCCCGTCAGCACTGGGATGCCATCGCCAAGGCGCTCAAGCCGGTCTACACCGCCCCGACCGAGGCCGCCGCGCTGGAGCGGTTCTGCGAGTTCGCCGAGGTCTGGGGCGGCAGGTACCCGGCGATCGTGAAGTTGTGGGAGGACGCCTGGGCCGAGTTCGTGCCCTTCCTCAACTTCGACACCGAGATTCGCCGGGTGATCTGCTCGACCAACGCCATCGAGTCGGTCAACGCCCGGATCCGGCGGGCGGTCAAGGCCCGCGGCCACTTCCCGAACGAGCAGGCCGCGCTCAAGTGCGTCTACATGGCGATCATGAGTCTGGACCCGACCGGCAAGGGCCGCAAACGCTGGATCACCCGCTGGAAGGCCGCCCTGAACGCCTTCGTCATCACCTTCGAAGGCCGTCTCACCCCGACCACCCGTTAATCACGCAAGACGAGATACACCACTGACTGGACACACCCTCGCCATAGATGGCCAGCTTTACCGGCTTCCCAGATGTGTGCATCGCGACATCCAACCAAAGATCGACACCTCTGGCCATCGCCCGGCGCGTTGCCTCGCCGGGAAACGATCAACGAGCTCGCGGGAAGCGATCTTCTCTCGACTCCTATAGCGGCTGCTCAGCCGTAATCGTGAACGCCCCTCCGTGCCAGCGTTCGCCAGTGTGTGACGGTCGTGGCGAGCATCAAGATCAGCAGCAACTCGGCTACAGCGGTAATCGCGATATGGCCGCCTGCTAGACATCCAGGCCCAGGGGTGCACAGGGGAGAGCGTTGCGGCCCTCAACCGCGCGCCAGGCACGGGGCGAGCAAAGTGGGAGCCGGCGACGGGGGCCTCCTGCCTCAGGACAGCCTTTTCCTCGCATCGCGACGGGGCGCAAGTTCGCATCTTCATCCCGGTCGTCCGCGAGCCGCTTGGGGATCTCGCGGCCACAAGCACCTTGTGCTGCTGGGCCGGTAGACTCTCCTGGAGTCATCACTCACCGACCCGCAGATCGACAAGCTCGCTGACGCGCTCGCAGCCAGAAACCAGGCCGCGGCTCTCGCCCAGCAGCCCCGCCAACGGCGCCGCGAGTGGATGCTCACACATCGTCAGCCTCATCGCCGGCGTGCTGCTGTCCATCCCGGTGGGCATCTGGACCACCATGATCACCTGAAGGCGGCACGAACGCCCTGCCGTCCACCCTCTGCGGTAGAGCTGTTTCTTAGATCAGGTGCGGCCCTGCGTTCGTAAGCGACGGCAGCCGGCTGACCAGGAAACCGCCAGACCGTCGTGGCCGGCAACCCCTTCAGCGCGCTGACCAAGGAGGGAGGTCTCTAGAGGAGATGTACCAGTACGCTCCCAGCACAGGCAGCCGATCCGTGAGTGCTCTGGCTGCCCTCTCGCGCATCGCCCTGTAGGTGGCCTCGGCCTGTTCCCGGAAGGCGGGCAACGCTTCCTGTGTGTACCGTTCCCGTCCGTAGTCGTCGTACATCGCCGTGAGCTCGGCTAGGCAGGCCGTCCATTGCTCGTCGATGACCTCCTGGGCGATGAGGCGCAGTGCCTCGCTGTCCACCTTTCTAGGCGGTGCCTGCTCGCCCTCGGTGAAGGCCAGGATGGCTCCCAGCGGCTCGGCGCCCTCCACCATCGCTCGGCGCTCGGCGTCCATCTGCTTCCCGATCGCCGAGAGAACCGCGTCGTAGGCCGCCATCCGGCGCCGGTAGCCGGCGATCCGCGCCTCACATTGCCGCTTGGCACGCTCGACGGCCCTGGCGAGCAGCGACCCCTCCAACGGCTCGGTGATGTGCTTCAGGATGAGGCGGTACAGCCAGTCGGCATACCGGTGCCATGTCCAACCCTCGTCCAGCGCCACGAAGACCCGGGTGTCCCCCCGTGTCCCCGCCAGCGCCCGCAGGCGCGCCTCCAGGCGCCTGGTGCCCGGATACTCGGCGACCAGTACCACCAGCCCCCCTGTCTCGATCACCCGATCGCGGTCGGCCGTCCACGCGGGCAGCAGCTCCTGCCTGGCCGCGGCCGCTGCCTCGTCCCAAGCGTCGCCGGAGGCGACGGCGGGATCGAGGCCCGACGCCAGCACGTGCTCTTGGGCAAGCCAGTCCAGGTCACCGCCCAAGGCAACCTCGCCCTCCACCGTGGGCTGCGCGAACAGGGTCACCGTCGCCGGGCGTCCCGCGCGAGCCAGCGGGCGCTCCGGGTGAGGCGATGCGACCGGCAGGCCGCGGGCAGCCAGCAGGTCGGCCAGCCGCCCGGTGATCTCCACGGAGTCCGTGACCACCAGCACCGGCCGGGCCTCGGCGTGGTGACCTGCGATGGCATCGAGGAGGCCGTTCAGCTTGGCCTCGGTCGTGGTGTACAGCAGGTCGGGATGGTCACGCCGCGCGGTCGGGTGCGCCGTGTCGACGGTTTCCACGGAAAGCCCATAGAGGTGGGTGAACTCGGCTGCTTCGGTCAGGACCGTCGCAGCAATCCCGGCCACGGACTCGTACCGGGCCAGATAGGCGCGCACGCTGATCGACGCCGTGCGGATGCCGTCGCGGTTCAGGGTGAGGTAGGTGGTCAACTGGTCGAGCATGACGAGGTCGGCTTCCATCACGATGGCGCGGTACAGCTCGCGCTGCACCCGCTCGTTGGGGCCCGACACGCGATTGTCGATCAGGTGGTCGTAGCCCAACGTCTGGACCCGTCCCACCGTCACGTCCGCCGCATAGGCGAGTCGTCGCTCGTCTGCCTCCATGTCGTCGGACAGGCGGGCGACCGTCAGGCCGAGGCGCTCACACAGCGTTGCCATGATGGGCGCGCCGTCATCGGCCATCAGATGGACGCCCCTGCCTTCCACAGCGCCGAGGAAGACGGCGAGTGTCGCGGCGACGGGCCAGGCCGTGCGGTCGGCGAGCTCCACCACCGCTCCGCGGTACAGTGCGATGCCGGCCCGCAGCTCGGCGGGAGTGCACTGGCGGCCGAAGATCCTGCCGAACGTCGCAGAAACGAGCGCGAACGCCTCGGACAGCAGCGCGTCCGGACTCTCTCCTGTGGCCTGTCGCCTGCGCAGGGTGGCGGCTCGCGTCAACAGTTCAGGGTCGGACACATCGGCCAGGAGCACGGCCATGCGCTCGATCGCCTGAATATCCGGAGACAGAGCGTGTGACATTGTTTAAGTTTCTCGGCTGGCCGTCGCCACGACAAGGGGAATGATCTAGCATGGCCGGGAAGTGTCGGAAAATGGCAGCCGGTACTCTCTAGAAGCTCCCTTTGGATCAGGTTCGGAGCCAGATGACCAGGGCGGCCAGAGTGACACGGTGCCGAGGAAGATGTCGGCGCGCTTGTCATAGCGAGTGGCAACGGCCCGGAAGTTCTTCAGCCGGTTGATCGCCCGTTCGACGACGTTGCGCGCCTTGCCCGGATCGGGTCGGGGCAGTAGCTCGGTCACGGTGTCGTCCCAGGGGCGGACTGGTCGTCTGGATGCTCACGCGCAGGCGCGGTGGCGCGGTCGTAGGCGGCGCCGAGGGCGCGCAGCACGGCGTCCCAGTCCAACAGGGCGCGCGCGTCGGTGGCCAGGGTGCCGTGCAGCTCACTCTTGACCGCGATGCTGTCGCCGGTGAGCTCCATGTCCAGCAGGTCGCGCGGGCCGCCGTAGCTGTCACCGTGCTCGTCGGCGGTCAGTAGCTCGGCGGTGACGCGGGTGGTCAGGCTGTCGCCGAGCGCGGTGCGGTTCTCGCGATCAGCGGCGCGGTCAGCGGCCAGCGCGAGCACGGGCACGCCGGCGGCCAGCACCGCACGGGCACGGGAGGCGGCGATGGCGGTGGAGTCGCTGACCTGGCCCAGCCCCTCCATCAGCGCCGCGTGGTCGCCGGACCGGTCGGCAGCGTTGAGCAGCAACGCCAGAGCTTTGGCCAGTTGCCAGGCGATCTCGGGTACGGGTCGGCCTGGTTCATCGGCTGCGACAGTGCGCCGTACAGCGCTTCGCTCAGGGTACGCAGCTCGGGCAGCGCTGCGTGAAACTCGGCGCCGGGAACAGCGGCTGGGCCGGGCGCGGGGGTCGAGCTGGTCATGACGGCTCCGAGGGGGGCGGCGGGGTTGCTGGTGACCGTGCGGGGCAGTTGGCCGGCCCTGTAGGGGTACTTCTTACGCAACGCTGCAAACCGGGCTTTGGCCTGGGCCGCGGTTACGGCAGCGGGAGCGGGCAGGCTGTGGCTCAGCAGCTCGGCGATCTGTTCCCAGGGGCGGCCGCGAGCGCGAGCGGCGTGCAACACGATCAGTTCCCGCTGCTCGGCGGCGGTGCGGGCGTCGACGACCGCCATGAGGGCCGCGTCCACGTCCGCGTCACTGATCGAGTCGTAGCCGAGCAGGCGGCGGCCGAAGTCCGCTTCCTCCTCCAAGGCCAGGGCCACCAGGGACACCGCGCGCTGCGGGTCCACCCAGTAGTGCGACTGCGTGCGGGCGGCCTGCTCGCGCTCGGCATCATCCCCCTGGCGTTGGATGAGCCTGCGCAGCGCCTCACGGCGCTCGTCGAACTTCATGGGACGGCCGGAGCGTCGATCGGGGTGTCGAGGGGAGCGGCGCTGGCGCGCAGGATGATGTCGGTGGGGTGTCGCTTCTTCAGCTCCGTGTACCGGTGCCGCGCCTGGTCGGGTGTGATGCCCCCGACGGCCGTGCCGGAGGACAGCAGGGCGGCGATCTGCTCCCAAGAGCGGCCACGGACCCGGGCCGTGTGCAGCAGGCACAGCTCGTCGAGCTCGGCAGCGACGCGGGCGTCGACGGCCGCGGTCAGGGCGGCCTCGACGTCCTTGCCGGTGACCGGGGCGGCTCCGTCTCGGGAGCGGCCGTTGCGTGCTTCCTCGTACAGGGCCAGGGCCACCTGGGAGACCACGCGCTGGGGGTCGATCCAGACGTGCGTGCTCGTACGAGCGGCCTCTTGCTCGTACGGATCGCCGTAGCGCAGGACGAGATCGAGTTGCGCCCCTGCGGCGTTCCACGGCGGTCAGGCGTTGCAGCTCTTCTGTCACGTTTGCTCCTGGGGTGAGTGCGTGATGGGGTCGGGGGCCTCGTCACGTTCGGGCAGCCCGTTCGTCGCCTCCGGTGGGGTGGTCACGATGCTGATCCTCCCGGACGGAGGGAATGACGCGCCGACGTTCCCCCATCAAGCGCAAAGCCCACGAGTCCTGGCTCAACCGTCGACCGGGACCGGATGCGCGGGCGGGCCATCGACGAGCAGGTCGGCGAACAGGTGCGGCAGTCCAGCAGGTCGCAGGAGATCGCCTGTTGCCGCTAGTTGTACTGACCACAGAGGTTGAGAACGCCAGGCGACACGATCCCCAAGATCGTTGCATAGGAAAGGGCCTACGGGTTCGGTGTGGATTGCGACATCTACGCCGAGCCCCGGAGGCCCTTCATGCCCCACAGTAACGCGCCGCTGACCGAACTCGGACGCCTACGCCTGGCCCGCTGCGTGGTGGAGGACGGCTGGCCCCTCCGCCGTGCCGCCGAACGCTTCCAAGTAGCGGTCAGCACCGCCAAACGATGGGCCGACCGCTACCGCCAGCTCGGCCCCGCCGGCATGACCGACCGGCCCAGCCGGCCGCACCACAGCCCCCGCAAGACCCCGGCCCGGACCGAACGCCGCATCATCAAAGTACGCATCCTGCGCCGATGGGGACCGGCCCGCATCGCCTGCCTCCTGGGCCTGCACCCCTCCACCGTGCACCGCGTGCTGTCCCGCCACGGCCTGGCCCGCCTGCGACACCTGGACCGCGCCACCGCCCCCTGGCCGACGAGTGGGCCTACGCCCAGCCCTACACCAGCGAAACCGAACGCCGGCAAGCATTCCGATCCTGGCTCCACGCCTACAATCACCACCGAGCACACACCGCACTAGCTAGGCGGCCACCCACCCGCCAGCCGCGTACCTAACCTCTGTGGTCAGTACAGCTAGTTCATGCGATGTCCACCGGCGGTGACCGGTGATGCTTGTCTTCTCGAAGTCCTCCATTCGCGTGGTGTCGATCTCGAACGCGGGAACCCGTGCCAGGTAGTAGCGCTGGCGGACCTCGTAGGTCACGCTGTCCCGCTCCGTGATCCAGGGCCGCCTCGCCATACCTCCGGGCCCAGTGTCACGCCCGTCAGCCCGGTCTCCTCTCGCCGTTCCCGCAGCGCCGCCTCCTGATGAGACTCCCCGTCCTGGACGCCGCCGCCCGGGGTGTACCAGCGCACCATCCCGTTACGCTGGTCACGACTGGAGAACAACAGAAGCCGATCAGCGTCGTCAATGAGGACGACTCGAGCGCTGGGACGCGGAACCGGCCCGACCGACGTCCCCTGGGCGCGGCCATGCTGCGGTTCAAGGGCGGGATGCACGAAAGCTCCTTCACAGAGGGTCGAGACCTGGGCTACCGCCACGGAAACGATCATTTTCCAGGTGTGAACTGATCTTCTGTGTCACAGCTTGGGCGTCAACCGTGAGCTGGTGTCCTGTGAGATGCATTCTGGCGCGCCCCACCGCGATCGTGTTCTCCGCCTTCCAGCGGCATTTCGTATTCGGCTTGTAGCGGCAGGTGCTCGGACAAAGGAGCCCGAGACGTCAGGCGTACGGCCGCGACCACACCGGCCGCGACCGTGCGCGAAGATCTGCGCGTTCAGGATTCCTCGGGTGACAGGTCTCCTGACGGGTTCTCAGCGGGTCACGGCGGTCTGCTGGTCAATACGCGACAGCTTCTCGGGATTGCGCACGTGGTAGGCGCCGGTGACGTAGCCGTTCTCCACTCGCACCGCCACCACGCCGTCGATCTCGCCGTTGACGCGGACGAGCAGCCCCGGGCCGCCATTGATCTGCACCAGCTCAACCGACCTTTCCGCGTCGCGCTTCCACCAGCCGACGGCCAGCAGGCGAGCAACGTTGTCAGCCCCCACAATGGGCCGCAGCAGGGCATGCTTTATTCCGCCGCCGTCGCTCAGGGCGACGACGTCCGGCGCGAGGATGTCGAGCAGGCTCTGCAGCTCGCCGGTTTCGACCGCTCGTTGGAAAGCCTGGAGGGCGGCTCGGTGCTCGGCCGGGGAGCCGGTGCCGCGTGGCCGGCGCGCGGCGACGTGTGCCCGTGCCCGATAGGCGAGCTGACGGACCGCGGACGGGCTCTTGCCGACGGCCTCGGCGATCTCGTCGTAGTCCAGATCGAACACCTCGCGCAGCACGAACACCGCCCGCTCGATCGGCTGGAGCGTCTCCAGCACCAGCAGCATCGCCATCGAGACGCTGTCGGCCAACTCCACGTCCTCGGCCACATCCGGCGCGGTCAGCAACGGCTCGGGCAGCCACGGTCCCACGTAGGACTCCTTACGCCGGCCGAGCGCACGCAGCCGGTCCAGCGCCTGCCGGGTGACGATCCGCACCAGGTAGGCACGCTGCTCCCGCACGCTGTCGAGGTCGACGCCCACCCATCGCAGCCAGGCCTCCTGCAGGACGTCTTCGGCGTCGGCGGCCGAGCCGAGCATCTCGTAGGCGACGGTGAACAACAGGTTGCGATGGGCGACGAACGCCTCGGTGGCGGAGTCCACGCAGTCGGCATGATCGGACGGCCCCGGTGTGTCCGTCGTTCGCTCGCCGCGCTCACTCATGCCTGGCCCTGCCTGTCCGCACTCAGCTTTATCACACGCACAAGACGCCGCTGCCGATTGCTTCGTAACACCTGCGATCCGTGGCCCACGTCACACGTCAGCGCTGTTACGGGGGGCGGGTGACCGGCGTCTCGTGGTCGTCAGGACGCCGCGCGAACGATCCGTGCGGCATGCGACACCACGAGCCCGAGTTTGAGAAGGGAAGCCCTCGCCATGTCCGCTCCCACGACGACCGACCTCCGGTCGCGCATGCCCAACCCCATCCCGTTCGTCCCCGAGATGGCGGAAGTCGCCGGAGGTTTGCACAAGGTCATTAAGAACGGTTCGATTCCGCAGATCACCGTCCACCTGCTGCAACTGCGTGCCGGGCAGATGCTCGGCAGCACGTACTTCACCATCAGGGAAACCGGCAACCTCCGCCAGGCAGGGGAATCAGAGGAGCGCATCACCGCCGTGGCAACCTGGCGGGACGCCACCTACTTCACCGACGCCGAACGGGTCGCGCTGGAGTTGGTGGAGGCCGTTCTCACGCCGAACCCGTCCGGGGAGCGAGTCCCCGACGAGCTGTACGCCAAGGCGTCCGCGCACTACGACGACAAGGCGCTGTGGACGCTCATCATGGCGATCGCCCATATCGGCTTCTTCACCCCCGCCGCGCTCATCGCCAAGCCGATCCCTGGCATGCCCCCTGGCCAGAACTACAGCGAGTAAGAAAGGCACAGAGCATGAGCATCACCAAGTTCGCGGTGGCGGGAGCGACCGGGCGGCTGGGACGCCACGTGGTCGACGTCCTCACCGAACGGGGGCACGAGGTCGTGCCGATGTCCCGGGCCACCGGCGTGGACATCATCACCGGTGAGGGCCTGGCCGAGGCGCTCACCGAGGTGGACGTCGTCATCGACGTCGCCTCGTGGCACGCCTCCGAGCAGGAGGCGGCGACGGAGTTCTTCCGCACGTCGGCCCGCAATCTGCACGAGTACGGTCAGAAGGCGGGGGTAGCCCGGATCGCCGTGGCGTCCATCATCGGCGTCGACAAGGCCACCGCCGGTTTCCTCGCCGCCAAGAAGACGCACGAGGAACTCCTGCTGTCCGGCCCGCTTCCCGTCCGCATTCTGCGGGCCGCGCAGTTCCACGAGTTCGTCGGTCACCTTCTGGACTGGCAGCAGGGCGACGTCGCCTACATCCCGGCCCTGCCCACCCAGCTCGTGGCCTGCCGCACCGTGGCCGAGGAACTGGTCGACCTGGCCCTCGACCCCGGCGAGCCCACTCCAGGAACGCCGATCCCCGAGATCGCCGGGCCCCGGAAGGAGACCTTGGCGGAGGCGGCCGCACTACTCGGCGCCCGCCGAGGCATCAAGGTCGCCGGCGTTGACGGCTCGGGCATGCCCGATGCCGAGATCGCCGCCGAGGGCGGGTTCTTGCCCAGCCCGCATGCCAAGCTCGCCGGCCCGACCTTCAAGGAGTGGCTCGACACCCAGCCCTGAGCCGACCGCATGACCGCGGCCTGGCCTTGTTCTCGGAGCTTCACAGCACTGAGCTCCGAGAACAAGGCTTCCTCTGAACCTCGCTCGCCAGCGGCGTTCAGGGGCTCAGTTTGACGCCCGGACTCATCACCGCATCCCGGGAAGGGGCTCACTCATGCCCGTCACCACCATCGACCCAACGACCGCACTCGTCCTCAGCCCGCGACGCAGTGCGCACCTGACCCAGGAGCGCACCGTTGCGCTCGAATCCCGCCTCCGCCGGCCCCGCCATCTCCTCACGCAGCACGCGGCCGACATGGTCACAGACGGCGCTGGCCTCATCGCGAGCTCGGCGGGGGCTGACGACCTGGTCCGGATCGCCGGCGGCCGACGCGGCGTCGAGCTCGGCTTCGGCCTGGTCTAGGAGCGTGTCAACCTCGGGCTGTCCGGTCCGGCGCCGGCCTGAGTCCGTCATCGATGACCGCTCCTTATCATCTGCTGAGTTTCGTCCCCGATTCGACAGCGCTGGCGACGACACCAGTGGCCCGTCACCGAATCTCGGACGGGTAATCGGTCTGTCCCGGGACCGGCGGCCCGGTCCCGGGAGGCGGTCAGCTTTGCCGTAGGGCGGGCATCGGGAGGGGGATGGCGTACGCGGTGGCGCCGCCGCCCACTCCTCCCTCGCAGGAGTTCGGAGGTGCGGTGGTCACGCCCCTTGTGGAGGGACGTTCGGCGGCCCAGAACATGTAGCCGAGCATGCCGGAAGTGAGTCCGGCACCCTTCGGCGCGGCCGTCTGGACGAACGATCCCGTGGACTTCTGCAGCGAGGTGCTGAAGTTCGTGCATTCGGCGCGGACCTTGCTCCCTTCAGCGATGTAGAACGCGCCGGTGAACTTGGCCGGAGCCAGCGACGGGATCGGCGGAGAGTAGGTGGTCTTGCCGTCGATGTGCTCCTGCCAGTTGGCGATGGCGTCGGAGCTCCTGGGCTGCTGGGCGGGCACCATCGCGTTGGCGTAGTCCAGGACCGGGGTGTCGGTGCGCAGCCAGTCCGCGGTCGCCTTCCTGGTGATGTCGATGAGCCAGCGGTCACCGGCGGCGAGGTCGATGGTCAGCCGGGCGGCCGGGTTCGCACCGCTCGCGTCGTACGGCAGGGCGGAGCGGTAGGCGTCGACGAAGGCCTGCAGACCGGCCAGGTCGGGCCTGCTGTTCTCCTCGTAGTCGATCTCTATGCCGACGCCGAGCCGCTGGGCGACCTCGGCCGCGTTGCGCCCGAACTGCGCCGCATTCTCCGCCAGGGCGGAGTTCCACGCGGTGGTGTACGTGATGCCGCCGATGGAGAGCATCACCCGGATTCCACGGCTGGTGAAGTAGTTCACGATGTCAGCGGTCATGCCACGCGGCACGCCGTCGAGGGTCTGCGTGTCGGTGGTCTTGTGCAGCAACTTGACCGGGTGGACGAAGCTGAGCACCACGAGGTTGACCGAGGGGCGGCCGTCTCCCCGGTCGATCAGCCAGTGGTTCTTTGCGTCGAAGTCTGTTGGGCTGCGGACGTTGCCCCAGATGCAGGCGTCATCACCGCAGTGCCAGGCGCCGTAGACCTGCAGCGGGGTCGCGGCGGCCTGGGCGGGGACGGGCAGGAGAAGGAGGGGGAGGAGTAAGGAGACGAGCGCTGCCGGACGGCGCATGCCGATACCTCCGTTCACGAGGAACTGGAAAGGAGGTTAACTAATTGTGCACGGTGCTGTCCCTCCCCCCGAGGACACACCCGGGTCCCGCAAGGGCTCGCGTCGCCATGAGCGCTCAGGCGGCGTCATCGCCGGGCACGGTGATCGACCGGCTGGCCCCTATCCCTTTCAGCGCACGCCCCGCGAACGGTCCTCGCAGCATGGCGGGGGCCGTTCGTGGTTCTCCATGCCCCGCCCGGACCCTCTCCGCTCGGGTCCCTGCCATGAGCTTTCAAGGGCGAGCGCTGCCGCAGGCCACAGTGGATGACGGCTGCGGCGGGCCGCCTCCGGTCGGTCGCGGAAGTCGCCTGGACAAGTAACGGTCCGAGACGCGTGCGGCGCTCGCTCGGACCGTCCGTCATGTCTCCCCGGGAACCTTCTCGGGGGCCGGTCTCGCTAGACCGTCGTATGCCCGACTCGTGGTGATCACGAACCGCGACCGTGATCTCTCACAGAGCTACTTGGCGGCTGGGGACACGCTCGGGAGAAGACCCCCTGTATCTGCCGCGCGAGCCGCTGGAGAGCGACGCCGACCGGGCCCGCCTCGGCGAGCCGGAGGGGCATGAGGTTGAGCTGCAGCGCGCCGTCGCCGCCTACGCCGCCACCCTGCGTGGCGACCGCGCCGACCGGCTGATCACCGCCGAGCCCGAGCCGATCGCCGGCCAGCACGCAGAACATGCCCGAGATGGCGAAGCCTGCGTCGAGCCCGCCAGGAGTTGGCCGACGCCGAGCGTGAGGCGACGGCCGCCCTCCGCCGGGCCAGCGTTCTGCTGGCGCTGACCAGGAGCCCATACGGGGTCGGCCTGCTCACGGACGGCCAGCTGGCCGCCCGCCAACACACACTGAGCGAGCGCGTCACCGCGGCGGCCGCCGCCGTGCACGCCGCCGAGCAGGACATGCGCCACTACGTCCAGGATGGCGGCGGTCCTGCCGAGCAGGCGGCTGAAGCAACAGCAGGCCCGCCTGAGCCAGCAGGCACGCCAGGTCCAGGCCGCAGAACAGGCCGCCCGTTGGCTGCAGCAGGCCCGCCAGGACGTGGCCGGCGGCCGCGAGCAGATCCGCCGACTGGGCCAGCGCGAGAGCCGCCTGCATCGCGAGCTGGACGGGCTGGGGCGCCTGCGTCCCTCCCATCGGGCACGGCGCCGAGAGCTGGAGACCGCGCTGCCCCGCCTGCGCGAGGACCTGGCCGCCGCGCGTGAGCGCCTGGCCCTGGTGCTGCGGCAGAGCCTGGCATTGGAGGCGGCCGCCGAGCAGACCGCCGCCCTCGCCCCGCCGGTCACCGCTTGGCCGCTGGTTCGACGCCGGCACCACGATCTCGAACGCGACTGGGAATCGGCCCGGCGCGGGGCATGGGCCCGCGACGTCGACGCCGCCGCTCAGCGCGCCGACCGGGCTCGACAGGTGCACCAGGTGGCCCAGGCCGAACTGGTCGCTGTGCATGACGAACGCCGGCGTCGCGCCGACCTGCCGCCCGACCGGCGCGAGATCGAACATGCCGCTCGCACCGAGAACGCTCAGCGCCAGGGTGAGGCGGCCGCTCGCAGCGACAGCCCGGATCGTCCGGCGCCGGGGCGGCAGAGCGAGCGTGTGCGCCCGCAGCCCTGCCGGCCGGCGCCGAGTAGGGGCGTCGACCGAGGGCCCGGCCTGAGCCGCTGACCTGCGCCTCTTTCCATCTGGCTGCCCTGCAGGAATCACGCGACCGCCTGCTGGACACCACCGGCGCCAGGCCTGTGCTGAGCGTGCACAGCAGCCTGGAACAGGCCATCCTCGCGGCCCTGAAGGCCGCTGATCCGCGTGACGAAAGGCTGTGACGATCTGTAGGTACGGGGCTCCGCCCAGGCGCCGCGGCCGCGGTGCGCTCACAGGCACCAAGGCGACGCCCGCTGCGCGACCGCGTACCCCGTCGGCCACCTTGACGCGGCGGTTGCCTTGGCCTGCCCTGGCACTGGGCCGTCGACCGGTAGATGTGGTCGCATGAGCAAACACACCCCATGGGACAAGGAGGCGGCTGCCCGCCTGCAGTCCACGGCCGCCACGAAGCCCGACAGCCCCAGCGCCCGTGACGGCCTGGACCGCGAGGCGCAGTCGCGAGCCGACAAGAACGAGGATCAGGAGGAGAAGAGGCAGGGCGGCGACGCTGCCTGAGACCACCGAGTCGAGGGTGAGGCACCTTTGCATCTGTGATGTACGGGGCGCCGCGTTGCCGAAAGAGCAGGCACCGGCGTTGCCCTCGACCCTGGTGTTGACTGGCGGGCGTGAAATCCGCGTGCGCGAGATGATCCCCAACAGCCACCCTGTCCGTATGCACGAACATGCCGCAGCATCGATTTCGCCCTCGATACTCTCAACCGAACTGCTCGGCTTTCCGCCAGAGGCACGGGTGCTCATCGTCAACTGCGACGACCTGGGCATGCACCACGACATCAACATCGCCGTGATCGACTCCATCGCAGCGGGAATCGCCACGTCCTGCAGCCTGATGACGCCCTGCCCGGCCGCGCACCACGCCCTGCAACTGCTCCGCCAGCAGCCCGAGATCCCCTTCGGCATCCACCTCACCTTGGTCTGCGACACTCCTCACTACCGGTGGGGACCGCTGACCCCGAAAGAGAAGGTCGCCTCGCTGCTCGACGAGCAGGGACTGATGTTCGCCGCCACACCCGCTGGCCGTGCCGCATTGCTCGCCGGCGCGCGCCTCGACGAGGTCGAACTCGAGTTCCGAGCACAAATCCACGCAGCCCTCGATGGCGGGCTCACCCCGACGCACCTGGACTTCCACTGTCTGGCCGACGGCGGCCGCGACGACATCCTTGACCTGACCCTGGCGCTGGCCGCAGAACATGGCCTGGCCGTACGGGTCTGGCTGCAACCCAAGCGGCAGGAGATCCGCGCACAAGGCATGCCGGTCATCGACCACCCCTTCCTGGACAGCTTCTCCCTGCCCACCGACCACAAAGGGGCCCAATACTCCCGCCTGTTGCGCGATCTACCGGCAGGACTCAGCGAATGGGCAGTACATCCAAGCGTGGGCACCCGCCAAACCCGCACGATCGACAGCGGCTGGCTCGTACGGCAGACCGACTACGAATTTCTCACCTCGGCAGCCGCCCGCGACCTTCTCCGCCAAGAGAACATCACCGTGATCGACTACCGCGTCATTCAGCAGGCATGGCCTCAACCGAGCCGCTCCGCCTGAAAGGCGTCCTCCTCCCGAGTGTGGCCCCAGCCGCCAAGTAGCCCGTTGACCACTCAGAACCTCCGCCATGGCGGCGTGATCACCGCGACAATGTGATATCAGCACGCACAGAAGAGCCTCACAATCTGCACAGACCGCCCTTCAGCGTGTCACGAGATGCAGAATGTCAACGTGACCAGCTCTAAGGGGCCTCGATTCCGGCCTGGCGTCGCCAGAGGCGACAAGGCCTCACGACGGAGGACCGCACATTTCCGGCGTCGAATACAAGGCGATAGAGGCAACCCGAATACCTCAACCAGCGGGAAGTCGAGGATCGGCATTGCTGCCATCCTTGCTACTGCTGCGGCACTGATCAGCTCGGGTGCTGCGGTTGCCTCCGTGCTCTATGCCCAGGAGCAGGAACGCACGGCTCAGTTGCAGTTGGAGCACGAACGCAGAATCTGGCGAGAGGAACAATCGAGCGCAGCCGCCGCCGACCAGAAACAGCAGCGCGAATACGAGGACAAATTTGCGGCGCGAGTTGACTTCGTCGAGAAAGCCTCGTCGGAGTCCTCCAACTTGGGAGGCTCCTTCCGCTACCTTATCCGCAACAGGAACGTCTCGGCGCTTCAGTTCGTGATGCTGGAGACGGTCGAGCTGGATAGCGACACGTTCAAGTATGCGTATAGCGTGTCTATTGGCCCATGTCGCGAGGAGCTGCTTGAGTTCGCTTCGCCCATCGCGAAGGAGCTGTCGAAACGCGGTGGTCAGAACGGTGGCTATCATCTCGCCGAGCGGGTAGGCATGTACATCGGCGACGGGCAGCGCTTCTGGAAGTACGAGAGCTATATGCAGCCCCGGAGAATTCAGGGGTCACCTCCTTGGGACAGCACATATCGGCAAATAACCGAAACCCCCATCCGTGAGGGTAAACGGATAAGGGATTGCGATACCACGTAAGTTCGTGTGGCTCAGTCGGCTTCCGCGCCCCCTGCTCCACCGGCCTCAACCGTTCGACCGTGACCACGTCGCCTCCCCTGTGTCACCGGACCCCGCACCACCTCAGCGACGACGACGCCATCACGCCCGCGGTCACGATGCAGGGTGATCGAGCCGGTGGCCATCCTCCTACAGGCCCCGTCCGAGCAGGACCGGCAAGCCCGCGCCGACCTGATCAACCAGTTCGCGCAGCAGGAATCCGCCCCTGAGCGGCAGCTGGCGGCCTGGGAGGCGCCCGGAACCCTGGGCCTCCTGGTCCGACAGTGAGCCGCTGGGCGCGACCACGCTCGCCTGCACGGCTTCCTTGTCGAGACAGATGACCGCCGCGTGCTGTCGGCGTACAGGCAAAGGCACACAGGCAAGTACAGGCAGACATGCAACCGAACTGCTCAGAGCCCGAACGGTGAGGGCCTGAGGTGGGGATCACGTGACCGTACCGCGGGCGCGGAGCACCGCAACACCGTCGCCTTCGAGCTCGTTCCAGTAGCCGGCGCGTCCGGTCATCGCCATCGTCAGCGCCACTGTCGGGCCGGCCACGAGAGCGCCGGAACCGGTCTCGAAGGGGCCGTCGTTCGCGACGAGACGCAGGCCGCGGATCCGGCCCTTGGCCAGGACCACCATGTCCGTGCGCCGGTAGTAGTGGGCTATCCGCGTGAGCAGGTCGATCGGGTAGTCGCGCCGGATGCCCAAAGGTCGCCGGATGTCCTCTCCGTGCACGATCGTCTCGCCCAGCATCGCCATGACCGGCAAGGGTGGCTTGGTCGTGCTGGTGATGATGCGGCGGAACCTGGCAAGCGTCTCGGCCGGGGTCGCGCCCAGTTGTTCGGCCAGCCGCATGGCCACCTGTTGGTCGAAGTCGAATCGGCAGCGGATGACGCCGGTCAGCCACCGTACCGGAGTGAGGCTCGCCCCAGAGGTCATGTGCGCCAGCACCTCGCGGACCGTCAGCCCGGCGCACAGGGACGGCGTGGCCCATCGCTCATCGGTCAGATCCGCGAGGTCGGCCGCCAGTGCCGCCCGTTCGGCGTGGACCAGCGACCAGAGGTGGACCTTGTCGATGGGTTCGGGTGTGAACTCGGTCATGGTCAGCGGCTCACCAGACCGACGCGATTGCCGTCGAGGTCGGCGAATACCGCGATGCGCCCCAGGGGCGTCTGAGTCGGCTCCAGGACCCGGCTGCCGCCCAGCCGTTGCGCACGAGCGAGCGCGGCCTCGACGTCGTCAACCGGGAAGTAGACCACGATCCCCGTATACGGGCTGTTCGGACCGGCCTGGCCGATCCCTCCCGCAGGACGGCCGCCGTCGTCGCCGATGAGTGCGTAGGTCTCGTCGATGGCGTTCACCTCCCAGCCGAACATTTCCTGATAGAAGCCTCGCGCTTGCCGAGCGTCGAGTGTGGAGATGTCGAACCATTCGGCTGCGGGGCGGGATCCGGTCGACGTCATGGCAGTCCTCTCTGGCGGGGCCGGGCCGGTGTGGCCCGTCACCTGGTAGGACTGCCGCTGTAGGGCACAATCGTCGCTCATGGGGGAAAAATCTTTCGGGCTCCCGGCGGACCCGGTGCGAAGCGGTCAGGAGGCTGACCTGGCCCGAGCTCGTACGGGGGATGATGCCGCCTTCGCGCGCCTGGTCGGGCCGCTGTACCAGGAGTTGCATGCCCATTGCTATCGCATGCTGGGCTCGACTCACGACGCCGACGACGCCCTGCAGGATGCCCTGCTGCGCGCCTGGCGAGGGCTCGCGCGGTTCGAGGGCCGCGGCTCGTTGCGCTCGTGGCTCTACACCGTGGCCACCCGCACCTGCCTGGACCTGGTCGCCTCCCGCGCCAAGCGGGCGCTGCCCGCCGACCTTGGCTCATCCAGCGACCGGGCCGTGCTGGACGCTGCCCCCTTGACCGACGTCGCCTGGTTGGCGCCCTACCCCGATCAGGGCCTCGCCGACGGCCGCGCCGCCCCCGAAGCGCGTTACGAGCGGCGCGAGTCCGTCGAACTCGCTTTCGTCGCTGCCCTGCAGCACCTGTCGGGCAACCAGCGGGCCGCCCTGCTGCTGTTCGACGTTCTCGGGTTCTCCGCCGCCGAGATCGCCACCATGATAGGCACCTCGACCACGTCCGTGAACTCCGCCCTGGCGCGGGCCCGCAGGCTCATTGCCGAGAAGACCCCCTCGATGAGCCAGCAGCAGGCGCTGCGGACGATCGGCGACGCCAAGGTGCACAAACTCGTGGCGGCGTTCGCGACGGCGTTGGAACGCGGCGACATCGACGCCCTGGTGCCCCTGCTGACCGAGGACGTCACCTGGTCCATGCCGCCTCTGGCGCACTGGTACAAGGGGTTGGCGGCCGTCACCGACTTCGCCCTGCAAGTCCCCATCACCCGATGTCCAAGCTGGCGCACCCTCCCAACCAGCGCCAACGCCCAGCCCGCCGTGGCCTTCTACCTCGGCGGCGACGTCGCCGGGCCGCACACCGCCTGGTCGATCACCGTGTTCGCGCTCCGCGGCCCGCGCATCTGCGAGATCGTCTCGTTCCTCGGTCCCGACCACTTCCCACCCTTCGCGCTGCCCGCCTCGCTTCCCTGACCGCGAAACCGCAGGCGTTGGCTGAGGATCGCATCGGCCACTTCTCTGCCCGTAGAAGTGAAGGGTCGATGCGTCAGACGGTGGGGCGAGATACCTGCTCGGGGTGTGCTTGCCGGCTGCGGCCGGGGTGTTGGCCGGCAAGAGGGCCACCTCGCACTGGGGGCGGGTGCGGCACCTGGAGGCTCGGCAGCACGGCAGTCGAGGAGCGGGTCGTCTTCGATGGAAAGATCGTCACCGCGGCAGGGGTGCCGTCGGGGATCGACATGGCGTTGACGTTGCTGGCCAGGGAAGCCGGGGAGCGGATGGCGCAGACGGTTCAGCTCGCCATCGAGTACAACTTGGCTCCGCCGCATGACATGAAGACGCCGGGCGAGCTCAAGGAGGAGGCGCTGCGGGTGATCCCGATGCAGTGACCGGCGCGGATCGCATGGGCGCCTCCGGCACCAGATAGCACACCAGGAGCTTGAGGAAGAAGAAGACGGTGAACCAGTCCAGGGTCTCCGGAACCGGCAGGGCCGTCAGGTTGACCAGCACCGCGGCCATATAGGCGGCCATGGCAGCGGGCCGCTTGGCCTCCAGTCGGACCATCTCGATGAGCAGAGCGCCCGCCAGCAGAAGGGCGGAATTGGTCAGAAACCACCCCCATGCGGCGTCCAGCACCACGAACGCCATGGCCGCCAGGTAGACGAGGTGTGCGGCGACGAACCGGAGCCGCGCGCGCGAGGGTTTGTGGTGGTACCACCTCTTGGCCGCGTTTGTCGCGTTGGTCATCACGCCGCCCACGAGATCGAGGCCGATGACCACCGTGACGAGCCATTGCGGCCAGCCCCCCTGGATCGGCGCCAGGAGCAGGTGCCAGCCGAGCAGCGCCATGCACGCGAGCGAGCCGGCGATCTCCATCCGCTGCTCCGCCCGGCTCTTGCCCGGCCCCATGAACCGCTCGAACGCACCCCTCCATCCCGGCGGCGTGGCGGGGATGGTCCAGTCGATCTCAGCTCTCATCGGGCTTGCTCCACATCCCTCGCACCAGGCTCCAGATCACATCCGGTACGGCGGAGCCCTGGCGTAGCCTTGCGGCAGCCCAGACGTCGGCGGCGCGCAGGACGGCGGCGGTGGCGACGAGCATGAGCTCGCGATCCACGTCGGACCTGATCACGCCGAGGGCTCGCCCGTTGTCGAGCACGGGGGCCAGCCAGGGCGCGGGGTCCTGGGCCGTGCTCGCGTCGAGCAGCGCCAGGTCATCGGGATGGGCCAGCCCGTGCGCGGTCAGCCGGCCGGAGGCCGCCTGCAACTGCTCCCAGAACTCTTCGGCCGAGCCGGCGTCCGGCCAGTCCCCGAGTGCCTGGGATATCCGCGCGTGCACATCCTCGATCACCCCGGCGAACAGGTCTTCCTTGCCGTCGAAGTACTGGTAGGCCGACGTTTTGGAGATCCCGAGCGCTGCGATGATCTTGTTGTAGGAGGCGCGGTCGGCGCCGTCCCGGGCGAAGTGCTCCCTGGCGACCTGCAGGATCGACTCCCGCCGGTCGGCGGGCAGGCGATAGAAGCGTGGCAACGGCATGTACCGATGGTACACCCCAGTGGTAACCCTATGATCAACACAAGCGCCACCGTGCTGACGGCGGCGACCGCGAGGACGTCGAAGGCGATCCGGAGGGGTACCGCTCGAACGGTGAAACCGGGTTCCTCGCCCTCTTTCGCGGACGTTGGAGCAGTTCCGCGATGTGGTGCTGGCAGGGGAGGTCGACCGGGTGAACTGCCGGGCCGCCGACTCCGGCGAACTGGTGTCCCTGCGGTGGTCGGAATCCCCGCTGGTCTGGCACCAGGTGGAGGGCGGGATGGCCGACCTCGAAGGGCCGTACACGACCGCGCGCCTCATGGCCGACATGAGCCGCGTGCTTGTTCCGCCGTTCTTGGTGCGGGAGCAGGCGGAGTCCTCCCGGCGCGGCGTCTTTCCTGGCTGGCCCTTCGACATTCCCGGCGGCTGGTGGATCGCCGCCTCCTGGGCGCTCGTCTTCTTCGCCATGCTCTGTTCCATGCCTCGACTTGCCAGCCGGCGGGCTTGGTTAGGGCTATTCACCGTCGGGCATCGAACATCCCCCGCACGCGAGTGGGCGCGTGCGGCCGACCTGTGCACCGGTGCTCTTGGCGCGCCCGCCCATCGTGTCCACCGCGGCGAACGCCAGATCCTTCGGCGGCAGCCTGAGGTCGGGCACTGCCCCGAACGCGGATGATCACGTCAGGGAGTTGCGAAGCGCGCGGCGATCGTCCGGGCTGCTTCGTCGACCGCCCGCAACTGCTCTTCCTTGGTGATCGACCACGTACCGTGCGTGAGGCACGGCCAGAAGATCGCGGACGCGATCATGCCGAGGAACTGTGCGGATGCCAGATCCGGATCATCGATGTCGGCGCTTCCCGCGGAGTGTGCCTCCCGCAGATAGCGCCCCAGCGCCTGCAGCACGGGCAGCGTGCCGAAGTCGAAGGTCCGCTCGCGCAGTTCGGGGAAGTGGTGCGATTCGGCGATCACGGTTCGCATCAGGGCGACCATGCGAGGGCGAGTCAACAGTTCCGCATACGCGCGACCCAGCACCACCAAGCCCGCGTAGAGGTCGCCGGTTGGGATCTCGACCGGCTCCGGAGCCGGCGATCCGCCTGCCGCGAGCACCGTTGCCTCGAAGAGCTCGGCCTTGGTCGGGAACTGCTTGAAGAGCGTTGCCTTGGACACCCCTGCGCGCTCGGCGACACGTGCCAGTGGCGTGCGGTCGTACCCGAACTCCAGGAAGAGCTGCGCGGCGGCGCCGAGGATCGCCTCGCGATTGGTCGCGGCCACCGCACGGTGGTACGAGGAGCGTCCCTGTGTCATCCGTTCAGCATCTCATCGAGGCGAGTTCCTTGACTCGCCATTACGAACACGATTAGGTTAATAGAGGTGAGTCGCTCGACTCACCTCTCGGAGATAGGAGCGGCTTATGGCTACCGTGATCGTCCACGCGACCATCACTCTTGACGGGTTCCTGGCAAAGGAGGACGGCGGGGTCGACTGGATGTTCGGCCGGCCCTCCGCTCCCGAGGATGACGCCGTCGTCGAGACGGTGATGAGCCGGATCGGCGCGGTGGTCGGCGGCGCGAACAAGACCCAGACCATCGAAGACGGCGAGATCCCGTATGGCGGCATGCTGAAGGTCCCGGTCTACCTGATGACCCGCAGCGCCCATGAGCCGATCGAGCGCGACGGCATCACGTACAACTTCGTCGTCGACGACATCAAGGAGGCCGTCAGGCTGGCCACGCAAGCGGCCGGGGACCGCTGGGTCAGCCTGCTCGGAGGAAGCATCGCACGACAGTGCCTGCGGCTGGGTCTCGTCGACGAGCTCCACCTGGACGTTGCGCCGGTCCTGCTCGGCGACGGCATCTCGCTGTTCGCCGGCCTTGGGCGGCACATCGAGCTTGAGCGCCTCGATACATCAGCCTTCGCGAGTGAGGCTCATCTTCGCTACCGAGTCCTCCGTTAGCCAGAGTTGCAGGTCCTGCGAGCTATCGGGAGCCGCGGTGCCAGGCGGCAACGGTCAGCAGCGCCACCGGCCCCATCGCAGATCGTCCGCAAGCCCGCTGATCAGTGGTGGAGAGGACGCTGGCCTGGCTGACCGCCTGTCGCCGTCTGGCCCGCGACTACGAACGAGACCCGAAGATCTCCGAGGCCGTCATCCGCTGGGCTGCCTGCCACCTGGCGGGCTCGCGCCCGCCGCGTCAAATGTCCGAGGCGCGAGCTCTGGTCCGCCGGGTGCTGGAAGTGATGACCACCGTGCCCGCGCTCGTCAGCGACCATCGCTTCGACCTCCCGGCTTCCAACCCTTGATCTGCAGCATGGCCTCGAAACCGGCCACCTGCGCGGCGAGCCGGCGAAGCCGCGGGTGCACATCGATCGGCTGTCGGCTGCGCAGGTGCGGGACAAGGTGGGAGAGGACCAGGACCCAGGAACGTTCGCCAGGGGCACATGAGCCTTCATGGGCGCTTGCTGTATGAATGATCGCAACTGCGGTGATTCATCACGCAAGGCACGGACCAGGTGAGCGGAGGTGGTCTCGATGGCGGACGGCGACACGGCCGCGGGACGGGTGATCTCCCCGATCCTGATCGGACGCGAGGAGGAGCTTCGCCGTCTGGTCGCCGCAGTGAGCCGGCCGCCCGCGGTGGTCGTGCTCGAAGGCGAGGCCGGTATCGGCAAGAGCAGGCTGTTGGCCGAGCTGGCGGCGCTGCCCGTGATGGCCGGCAGACTGCTGCTGCGCGGCGGTGCCCGGCGCATCCGGGAACCGTTCCCCCTGGGCCCCCTGATCGAGGCGCTGCGCGGCACCGGCGACGCGCTGGCGCGCGCCGAACTGTCACCGGTCGCGGGCGCGCTGCGCGCTCTGCTGCCCGAACTGGAATCCGTGCTGCCGCCTGCGCTGAAGCCCCTGGACGACCGGGCCGCCGAACGTCACCAGCTGTTCCGCGGCCTGGCCGAGGTGCTGCGGGCGCTCGGCCCCGTCGTCCTGGTGGTGGAGGATCTGCACTGGGCCGACGAGCAGACGATCGAATTCCTCGCCTACGCGCTGGCGGTCCCGCTGCCGGAGATGTCGCTCGTGCTCGCCTACCGGGGGGAGGAGGCGGGCGGCTCGGTCCGGGAGGTGACCGGGCGTCCCGCGGACCCGGTCTTCCACGATCACATCCTGTTGAAGGCCCTGGACGCCGCGCAGACCGGCGCGATGGCCGCGGCGATACTGGGCGAGGCGGGCGTCACCGCGGACTTCGGCGCGCACCTGCATGAGCTTTCGTCGGGGTTACCGCTGGCCGTCCAGGAGTTGATGGCGCTGCTGCGGGCGCGCGGCGCGCTGATCAGGCTGCGCAGCGGGCGGTGGGCGCGCAAGGCGGTGGCCGAGCTCGACGTGCCGCCGGGCGTACGCGACTCGGTGCGTGAACGGGTGGCACGGCTGCCCGAGGTCGCGCGGGTCGTCGCGGAGGCGGCGGCGGTGCTGCATGTGCCGGTGCGGCTGGAGGAACTGGCCGCGGTAAGCAGGCTGACCAGGGCCGACACCGTGGCGGGGGCGGACGAGCTGCTGGTCTCCGGCCTGCTGGTCGAGCAGGCCGGAACGGTGGCGTTCCGGCACGTACTCACCGCCCAGGCGGTGTACGGGGCGATCCCGCTCGGCCGGCGACAGGAGCTGCACGCGCGGGCCGCCGCGGCCGTGCGGGCCCTGAAGCCGGTGCCGCTCGGCCAGGAGGCCCACCACCTGCGCCGGGCCGGACGGCTGGCCGACTGGGTGGAGGCCGCCGAACAGGCAGCGGAACAGGCCTCGCACCTCGGCGACGACGCCGAGGCAGTCCGCATTCTGGAGGACGTCCTGCGCCACGCGCCCCTCGCCTCGGAACGCCGAAGCCGCCTGGCGGTACGGCTGGGATGGGCCGCCCCCCAGGTGCTGCGCCCGCCGAAGGTCATCGACCTGCTGTCGCAGGCGCTGGAGTCGGAGCAACCGGGCCCGCTACGCGGACAGCTGCACTTTCTCATCGGATTGCTCCAGGAAAGGCTCGGCGAGGACCCCGGCGCGCAGCGCCGCGCCTTCACCGCCGCCGTCGACGACCTCGCCGGCCAGCCCGAGCTCGCGGCATGGGTGATGGCGGCGCTCGGCCGGCCGATGGACGCGCGGGTGCCGCTGGCCGAGCACATCGTGTGGCTGGAGCGGGCGCTGGCGGTGGTGCCGGCGATCGGCAACCCGGTCGAGGAGGTGTTCATCCTCGGCAAGATCGCGACCTCGCTGGGCGGGTACGGCGACCCCCGCTGGCTGGAACTGACCAGGGAGGTGCGCCGCAGGACCGGCGGCCGGCCACGGCACCGGCAGGAGGTGGGCGCCTACCGATCCATCGCGGAGAACGCCTGTCTCGCAGGGAACTACGAAGTCGCCGCCACCCTGCTGACCGCGGCGATGCGGGAGGCGGCCGGCGAGGAGTCCTCGCGCGAGCCGCTGGCGCGCTGCCGCCTGGTCGCGCTCTTGCTGGCCTGCTGCCAAGGCCGGTGGGACGGCCTGGAGGAGGAGACCGCGCTCCTGCTCGAGGAGTACGGCGGCCGCCCGTTCGACCGTCTCGGCGCCGAGACCGTCGCGGCCTGCCTGGCGCTGGCGCGCGGCGCGCTCGACACCGCCCGGCGTGAGCTCCCCGACGTCGCCGGCAACGCCCTGGTCATGGGCGCCTATGAGCTGCTTCCGCTGTCGGTGGCCGGGTTCCTGCGGCTGTCCACGGCGAACGGCGAGGCCGGGGCCGCGCTCGCGGCGACCGAGGCGGCGGTCGCCGTGTGGGAGATCAAGGGGCTCTGGCCGCTGGCGGTTCGCGCGCTGCCCGCGCTCGCCGAGGCGATGGCGGCCGCCGACCGGCAGGAGGAGGCGCTCGCGCTGGTGGCCCGGCTGTCGGCACGGCTCGGCGACCTCGACGCGCCGATGGCCGCCCCGGCGCTGGCCCACGC
Organism: Nonomuraea sp. NPDC049646; assembly: GCF_044465525.1. Taxonomy (NCBI): domain Bacteria; kingdom Bacillati; phylum Actinomycetota; class Actinomycetes; order Streptosporangiales; family Streptosporangiaceae; genus Nonomuraea; species Nonomuraea sp. NPDC049646. Next base: position 28,665 of record NZ_JBITLU010000012.1, read on the forward strand.
ACGCGCTCATCTCACGACCGGGGACGAGGCCGCGGCGGCGGACTTCCGCGCGGCGGCAGCCGGTTACGACCTGCTGGGCGCGCCGTACGAGGCGGCCCAGGCGCGCGAGCTGGCGGCCGGGCGCCTGTTCGCCGCCGGGTGCGCCGGAGCGGGAGAGCCGCTGCAGGAGGCGATGGCGACGTTCCGGGGCCTGTCGGCCCGATGGGATCTCGACCGTGCCGCGCAGCTCGCCCGCAGGCACGGCGTGACGGTCAAGGGCCGCTTTCCCGGCGGCCCGCAGGGTTACGGTGCGGACCTGTCTCCCCGGGAACGCGAAATAGCCGACATGGCCGCCGCGGGCCTGACCAACCGGGAGATCGGCCAGCAGCTGTTCGTCTCCCCCCGGACGGTGGAGAAGCACCTCGGCGCCGCGTTGCGCAAGCTCGGGCTGCGCTCGCGCGCCGCCCTCGGCGCGCACCTCGGCCTGGAGCACCCCCGTAGTGACCCACCCCGTCCGTGAGCCGCGAATGGGGTGCCCTACCCATAGTCCTCACCGGCGGTGCGCACGAGGCTTGTGGCATGTCCGAAACCGACTCCACCGACGGCGAACAGGGCGACGCCGTCCCAGCGCGGGAAGGACCGCCGGAGAAGCCGGTCATCGAACCCCTTGACGACGCCCCCGAAGGGTTCGAGCCCGTCTGATCTTCCCCCCCTCTGCACCCGAAAGGGCAGTTCCGCATGTTCCCACGCAGATCACCGCATGATCCCCCCTCCCTCAGGCCACGCCGCACGAGCGCACTGCTCGTGGTCTCGGCTCTGGCGCTCGGCGCCCTCACGGTGCCCGGCACCCCCGCCCTCGCCGAGGAACCCGCTCCCACGCCGGGTCACACGCCGGGTCAGGTCACCGGCCCGGTCGCGCTGACCGGGCTGGGCCCGGGCGACCATACGATCACCCTGATCACCGGCGACCGGGTACGGCTCGGCGACGCGGGCGGCGGCAAGTACACCGTGCGCCCAGAGGCGCACGTCCGCCCCGACGGCACCACCGCCCGGCTGTCCGCGCTCGCCACCCCCAAGGGCGTGTACGTCACCCCGGGCGACGCCGTGCCCGCCATCAACTCCGGCCGCCTGGACCGGGAGCTGTTCAACGTCACCTATCTGGCCGAGAACGGCTACGCCGACGACAAGTCCAAGCAGCTGCCCGTCATCGTGCAGTACCCAGAACGGCACACCGACCAGGCCGTCGCCACGGCGGCCGCGGCCATCCCGGCCGGCGAGCCCGTGCTCACGCTGGAAAGCGTGAACGCCTCGGCGATCCAGGTCACCAAGGCCGAGGCGGGCGCGTTCTGGAACGCGGTGCGAGCCGTGCCGGAGACCAAGGGCGCCAACGGGATCGTCGGCCTGGCCAACGTGCCGGACACTCTGCGCGGCGGCATCGCCAAGGTGTGGCTGGACGGCAAGGTCAAGGCCGACCTCGCCGAGAGCGTCCCGATGATCGGCGCTCCGCAGGCGTGGGCCGGCGGCCACGACGGCGCCGGTGTGAAGGTCGCCGTCCTCGACACCGGCGTCGATGCGGCACACCCCGACCTGGCCGGCCGGATCACCGACAGCAAGTCCTTCATCCCCGGCCAGCAGGTGCGGGACGGCCACGGCCACGGCACCCACGTCGCCTCCACCATTGCCGGCTCCGGTGCGGCGGACGGCGGCAAGCACAAGGGCGTCGCCCCCGGCGTCCGGCTGATCGTCGGCAAGGTGCTGTCGGATGAGGGGACAGGCAGCGACTCCCAGATCATCGAGGGCATGGAGTGGGCCGCGGCCTCCGGCGCCAAGGTGATCAGCATGAGCCTCGGCGGCGGGGCCACCGACGGCACCGACCCGATGAGCCAGGCGGTCGACACGCTCAGCGCGTCCTCAGGCGCCCTGTTCGTGATCGCCGCGGGCAACACGGGCGCGGCGGGCGCCGAGACGGTCGCCACCCCCGGCACGGCCGACGCCGCGCTGACCGTGGCCGCCGTGGACAAGAGCGACGCGTGGGCGGCCTTCTCCAGCCAGGGACCGCGCGTCGGCGGCGGCCTCAAGCCGGACATCGCCGCCCCGGGCGTGGCCATCACCGCGGCGCGCGCCGCCGGCACCAGCATGGGGAGCCCGATCGACGAGCACTACACGGCCGCGAACGGCACCTCCATGGCCACCCCGCACGTCGCCGGAGCCGCCGCGATCATGGCGCAGCTGCACCCGGACTGGACGGGCCCGCAGATCAAGGCCGCGCTCATGTCGACCGCGAAGGACGACGCGCTCAGCGTCTACAAGCAGGGCGCCGGCCGCATCGACGTGGCCAGGGCGTACGCCCAGCGGGTCTTCGCCACCACCGGAGGGATCGACTTCGGCGCGGTCGAGAGCGGCGCCGAGCCCATCACCAGGGAGCTGACCTACACCAACGGCGGCAGCGAGCCGATCACCCTGAAGCTCACCGCCGAACTGCGCAGGTCGGACGGCCGGGCGGTGGAGAGCGGGCTGAGCATCGCCGCGACAACCCTCACCCTCCCCGCCGGAGGCGCCGCCGCCACTGCCGCCACCATCGATCCCAAGGCCCTGCCCGATCTGGACACCTACACCGGCGTCGTCACCGCGACCGCCGAGGGCGTCCAGTTGCGCTCCGCCGTGGGCGTCGTCCGCGAGGTGCCCAAGGCCACCCTGACGATCCACACCCTGGGCCGCGACGGCAAGCCGCGCAGTCCGTGGGCCCAGGACACCATCGACATCACCGGCGGCAAGGGCTTCATCGGCGGGGTCGGCTTGATCGCCGAGGGCACCACGGTCGTCCGCGTGCCGCAGAGCGTCATCAGCGTGACGCAGCTCATCGAGTGGGTCGGCGACGACGACCGGGGCAACCTGGCGGTGCTGTCCGTGCCGGAGTTCACCGTCACCGGGGACACCGAGATCACGCTCGACGCCAGGAAGCTGGCGGAGATCCGCTTCACCACCCCGCAGCCGGCCGAGCCGTTGAGCAACTTCCCCTACCTGGCCTACCAGCGGACAACGGTCAGCGGAACCCCGTTCATGGGGTTCGTGTGGCCCAAGGACTCATGGACCCGGGTGTGGGCGCTGCCCACGGAGAAGGTCACCAAGGGCTCCTTCCGCTTCCACACCCGCTTCACCCTCGGCAAGGCCGAGGTCGCCATGAGCGTGCGCGGGCGGGACCGGCTCCCCTTGAGCCCGGCCTCGGCGCTGCACGGCTACAACACCTTCGGGGTGCACGAGCAGAGCGACGGCTTCCCCGACTTCCGGCCCTTCACCGGCACCCATGACCTGGAGCTCGTGGACGTCGGGGAGGGCAGGCCCGAGGAGCTCGCCGGCCGCGACCTGCGCGGCAAGCTCGTCCTGCTGGAGGCGCCGATGTCGCAGAACACGTTCGGCGACGCGTGCGGAGTCCAGATCGAGCGGATCGGCCCGATCCGCGACGCCGGCGCTGCCGCCATCGCGCACTTCCCCAAGCCCGGGACGGGATGCGCGATCCCGCTGAGCTTCACGCAGACCCCGTTCACCGGACAGGCCAAGCCGATCGGCATCCCGACGGTGTCCCTGCCCTCCCGCGAGGCCCTCGGCCTGCGCGACCGGCTCGCGGGCGGCAGGCAGGTCACTGTCCGGGTGACCGGCACCGAGGAGACGCCCTACAGCTACACCTTCGCCCCCTACGAAGAGGGCCGGGTGTCCCGCTCGCTGCACTACACCTTCCGCGAGCGCGACCTGGCCAGGATCGACCTGGACACCCACGTCGTCGCCCCCAACCGCTACAACGACTGGCGTTACGCGCAGAAGGCCGACGACGTCATTCCGCTGTCGACCGGGCTCAGCGGGTGGGGCGGCCCCCGGCTCACCCTGCAGGAACGCCAGGACTGGGTCGGGCCGCTCGACTCCGGCCTCCTGTGGTCGCACGGCATGGAAGAGCAGCGCGGCGGGCCCACGGACGCCCGGATCCCGCAGTGGGCCCTGGAGGTGTTCGACGAACCGGTCCGCGTCCGGCAGTCGTGGATGACCACGCCGTTCACGCCAGGCGTCGCGACCGGCTCGGACAAGGTCTACAAGCTCGCCAAGCCGGGCGCCAACCTCGGCGCACACCTGCGCTGCCTGATGTGCGTGCAGGGCGACAAGCTCTGGGCGGAGTTCGAGCCCAGCTACGGCTCGCCCGGCAGCAGGAAGCACAACGGCGACTACTGGCCGACGCCCGACCTGTCCAAGCCGGGCTTCGACGTCCGCCTCTACCGGGACGGCAAGGAGATCCCGCGCGCCTCGGTCAGCGGCTCCACCATCCTGCCGGTCTTCGCCCTGCCGAAGGACTCCGGCAGCTACCGCCTGACCGCCAAGAACGACCGGCACGACGTCGAGTGGGTCTTCAACACCCCGGTGACGGCTCAGCGCCTGCCCGGCTCCTTCTGCTCGCTCGATGTGCTGTACGGCACGGCGAAGCCTTGCAAGCCGGCCCCGGTCGTGTTCGTCAGCTACGACCTGGGCGACACCCTGGACGTCACCAACAGCGTGCGCGCCGGGCGGTCACACGCCTTCACCGTCGCCCCCTACCACGCACCGTCCCCGTCGAAGATGCCGGACATCGCCGGCCTGAGATTGTGGGCCAGCACCGACGACGGCGCCACCTACACCCCCGTCCCCGTCAAGCGCGACAAGGACGGCACCTACACCGCCACGGCCCGCTACCCCGCCCTCGGTGCCACCAAGGGCGCAGTGACTCTCAAGGTCGAAGCCTGGGACAAGGCGGGCAACACCCTCAAGCAGACCACCATCCGCGCCTTCAACCTACGCAAGTGACCACCTGACCATCGCCCGGCCGGACTCCCACCGTCCGGCCGGGCTCTTGGATCAGGGGCGGTTCGCCGGCGCCGGGATCGCGCTGGTCGTGGCTGCCTTCCTCCACGATCCGGCCGCCGTCGAGGAAGGCGTCGGCGCGCCGGACGGTCCGCATCCGATGCGCCACCATCGCCACCGTCCGCCCCGCCGTCAGGCGCTCGATTGCCCTCGTGGACGGCCGCCTCGTTGACCGGGTCCAGCGCCGAGGTCACCTCGTCCAGCAGCACGACGGGCGCGTCCTTCAGCAGGGCCCGCGCGATCGAGACACGCTGGCGCTCACCACCGGACAGCAGCGCGCCGCCCGCACCTCCGCGAGGCTTGCGCCGGGACGGCCCCAGGAGCACGTTCTCCTCGATCGTGCCGTCGAAGAGATAGACGTCCTGGAAGACGATGGCGATCCGCGCCAGCAGCTGGAGCCGCCGCTGACCTGCTGAAGGCGGTGGAGATCTTGCGGGAGCTGAACGCCACGGGCGCCCGCAAGGTCCCGCGGTCGCGCCGGTCACCTTCGTACCGGCCCGCTGGCGCGGCTACCTGGATACCGCGGCCAAGAGCGGCGATGCCAGCGCCTACCGGCACTACTGGGAGTTGTGCACGCTGCTGGTGCTACGGGACGTCCTGCGGGCGGGAGAAGGGTGGGTGCCCGGATCGCGCCGGTATGCCAACCCGGCCGCCTACCTGCTCACCCCGGCCAAGTGGGCGAATCACTTCGGGCTGACCCGCATGGCCGATGCCGCCGGGATCTCCTCCGACATCCTGGCCTGGACCGCCGAATGGTACGTGCGGGAGGAGACGCTGCGCGCGGCGAACCTGGCGCGCTGGATCGGCCTTCACCTGGCCCGCCACGTAGTCCACGGCCAACTTCGGGACGTCCTCGAGAAGGAATCCCTGCCGATGCGCGTGACCACTACGTGCTGAACCGGAGACATTACGCAGAGTTACTGTTGGGCTGGTGGTGCGAACCCGAGTGGGGAGCCTTGGACGGGTGTGGTGGATTCCGGCGATGGCCTACCGGCGCGGGCGTGCAGGTGTGAGGACGCCGGGCCATCCCCGTTCGAGCAGGCCGACGACGACGTCCAGCGTGTGGCGGGGTTCGGCGTCGATGGTGTTGGCCAGGTCGGGGATCTGCAGGACGTAGCGGGCCAGGAGCCGGGCGAGCAGGTCGTCGGCCGGCAGCGCGGCCTCGCGGGCGATGGCGGCGGTGAGCGCCTCCTGGGCCAGGGTCCAGGAGTGCAGCGCGTATTCACGCAGCTCCGGGGTGGCCCGGATGAGGTCGAGCGCGCGTCGCTGGTCGGGGGGAGGGGCGGGGTCGAACGGGCCGCGCCCGGCCATGTGGTCGCGCAGCGCCTCCAGCACGCTCTGGCCGGGCGTCCGCAGGTGCACGGCCTGGACCACGGCGGCGACGTGCTCGCTCCGGTTGCCGGGAAAGACCAGGCTGGCCTTGCCGTCGGGAAAGTAGGCGAACAGGGTGGCGATCGAGGTGCCGGCCACCTCGGCGATCTCGCGAACCCCGACGTCGTCGTAGCCGCGAGCGGTGAACAGCTCCAGAGCGGTCGCGGTGATGGCCTGCCGGGTGGCGGCCTTCTTGCGTTCGCGCAGCCCTGGCGGTGGGGACGGGGTCGCGGGCGCAGCCTGCGGGGGATGGTGCGGCGGCACGCGCCGCTCGGGTGCGGGCCAGCCGTGGGCGAGCAGGGTGAAGGCGGCGTCGATCTCGGCGCGCGGGTCGTCGCGGCGCCAGGGCTGAGTGCGGTCCAGGACGAACCGGGCCAGCGCGCGGGCGGCGACGGCGGCGCCGGGGGCCTCGGGCCCTGCCCGGCGGATGGCCTTGGCCAGCTCTTCTTCATGCCGTAGCCACATGCGGCGGGCGTAGTCGCTCAGAGCCGGTGTGCGGGCGACGAGGTCGAGGAACGCGACGGCATCGGGGGCGGCCCTCGCCCCGCAGGCGTGGCTCAGCAGCCAGTCACGCAGGGCCTCCAAGACCGAAACGCCCTCGGGACGGACGCGAACCGCGGCGACCAGGCTTGCCTGCACGTCGTCCTCTTCGTCGAAGACGAGGGATTCCTTGGTCGGGAAGTGCTTGAACAACCCGCTCATCGACACGTCCGCGGCCTCGGCCACGTCTTTGATCGCGACCTGCTCGTAGCCGCGGTCGAGGAACAGCTTCAGCGCGGCGTCGGCGATCGCCTGCCTGGTGCGGGCTTTCTTGCGCTCCCTGCGCCCCGTGGCCTCGGTCATGCAGCCAGTCTACGGCATTGACTGGAACAACTCCCTGAGTAGAGTCGTTATAGTTTCAGAGCGAATGCACAAATGTGTTCGTTCTTTGTGCTGCTCATCGAGGAGTGATCGACCATGGTCGACGCGGCCGTCTCGCAGGCCCGGCCGGGCGTTTCGATGCGGATGGTCCTGTCCTGGCTGATCAAGGAAGTCCCGCTGCGCAGCGGGCCCGGCAAGCCGCCGGCCGCGCCGCGAGCGGCCGGCCCACCGTGACCACCTCGTGCCCGGCCGCCGGCCGGCCCTGCCGGCCCGGGAGACCGGCGCGGCACGTCCCCGCTCCCTCTTTCCGCCCTCTGCACCAAGGAAGTACCACCATGACCACCGCGCACCACCCCATCGCGATCATCGGCGCCGGACTCAGCGGCCTGACCCTGGCACGCGTCCTGCACACCCACGGCATCCCCGCCACCGTGTTCGACCTGGAGAGCGATCGGCACGTCCGCACCCAGGGCGGCATGCTCGACATCCATGAGGACTCCGGGCAGGTCGCGCTGCGCGCGGCAGGCCTGTACGAGCCGTTCCGAGCGATCGTCCACCCCGGCGGGCAAGCCATGCGCCTGCTCGACCGCGACGCCGCCGTCGCCCTTCAGGAGGAGGACGACGGCACCGGCGACCGTCCCGAGGCCGACCGCGGCCAGCTGCGCGACCTACTGCTCGACTCCCTGCCGGACGGCACGATCCGCTGGAGCGCCAAGGCCACCGGCGCCCGCGCGTTCGGCGACGGCCGCCACGAGGTGAGCTTCGCCGACGGCAGCACCATCACCACCGACCTGCTGGTCGGCGCCGACGGCGCCTGGTCCCGCATCCGGCCCCTGCTCTCACCCGCCCGGCCCGCCTACACCGGCATCTCCTTCGTCGAGCTCGACCTGCTGGAGGCCGACATCCGCCATCCCGGCAGCGCCGCACTGATCGGCGGCGGCTTCTTCATCGCCCTGGACGGCGAGTGCGGCTTCCTCGCCCACCGGGAGAGCGACGGCAGCCTGCACGTCTACAGTGCCCTGCGGACCGGGCACGACTGGCTGGACGGCATCGACTTCACCGACCCCGCCGCCGCCAAGGCCGCGCTGCTGGCGCACTTCACCGACTGGGACACCGCCTTCAAGACGCTGATCGCCGAGGCCGACGGCCCGCTCGTACCGCGCCACATCCATGCTCTGCCCGTCGGCCACTCCTGGCCACGCGTACCCGGCGTCACCCTGCTCGGAGACGCCGCGCACCTGATGTCCCCGTTCGCCGGTGAAGGCGCCAACCTCGCCATGCTCGACGGCGCCGAGCTCGGCCAGGCCATCGCCGACCACCGCGGCAACATCGAGGCCGCGCTGGCCGCCTACGAAAAGGCGCTCTTCCCGCGCAGCGAAGCCTCCGCCGCCGAGTCGGCCGCCTCGCTGGAGCTGATGTTCGGCCCCGACCCCGTCACCCGGCTGGCGCGGATGTTCGCCGACCAGCCACAGACCTGACTCCTCCTCCCGCGGCCCCGACCCGGGCGCCCGTGTTCCCCCGCACCTGATCTGAAAGGACCCATCATGATCACCATCGCCGTCGTTCTGGCCAGCACCCGTCCCGGCCGACGCGGCGCGACTGTGGCCGAGTGGGTGATGAAGCACGCCGCCGAGCGCGCTGACGCCCGCTTCGAGCTGGTCGATCTCGCCGAATTCCACCTGCCCGACCTGGACGAGCCGGCGCCGCCCGCCTCCGGCCGCTACACCCACGACCACACCCGCTCCTGGGCCGAGACCGTCGCCCGTTACGACGGGTTCCTGTTCGTCACCCCCGAGTACAACCACTCCGCCCCTGGCAAGCTGAAGAACGCCCTCGACCGCGTACACGCCGAATGGCACAACAAAGCGGCCGCCTTCGTCTCCTACGGCGTCGACGGCGGCGTCCGAGCCGTCGAGGCGCTGCGACCCGTGCTGGGCGCCCTGCAGGTCGCCGACGTCTCCGCCCAGGTCGCGCTCAGCATGCACCACGACTTCACCGGCTTCACCGACTTCACCCCGGGCGAGCGCCAGACCGCCCAGCTGACCGCCACCCTCGACCAGCTCATCGCCTGGTCCACCGCCCTGGCCCCGCTCCGCACCCCCGCCTGACCCAGCCCTTCCCACCGCCCCGGGCATCGGCTCCCGCGGGCGGCGGGAACAACCGCCACATCGTGCCTCACACCACGGCGTGAAGCGCCTCGCATCACTGCCGAAAGGGAATGGCGCAGCCCGGGACGCCTGGCGCTGATTATGGTCGGCCGATACCTTCCGGACCTCGATGCTGGGCATTGCAGGGCGGCGAAACGAGGTTCATGTTAGGTGGGTCACCCCAGAGAAAGGACACGTCATGGGCTGGCTCGACGCCGCGCTGACTGTCGCGACCACCATCGGAAAGATCGCCGGATCTCTCGTCGGCGGTAAGGAACTCGTGCACTTCGGGCCGGTCGGCACGGGAACCAACGTCACGATCGGCCAGGTGGTCTTCTGGGTGAGCACGCGCGACAACCATATCTGGGTGCTCAACCAGTCGACCGACTCCGGCGCCCAGGTCTACTTCCCCGGTGGACGCGACCCCAGGGTCGAACCGTCCGCGATCCAGATACCAGAGGGGACCAAGTTCGACCTCACCAAGGCCTTCAACATCTACTCGCTGGGCGATGTCGACGATCTCGTCATCACGCCTTGGGACCAGAAACCGCCCAGATCGGGCGCGAACGGTGAGGACGAGGTCAACCTGCAGGCGCAGGGCAACAACGTCCAGCCCAATGTCGAGGTGTCGCTCGGCCCGTACTTCAAGATCAAGGTCAACGCCTCCGACCGCACCATCCTGATCACCGTGCTGGGCGGGCTGGCGCTGACGGGGATCGTCCTGCTCAACGTGCACGGCGCGGGCTCCACCTTCGCGCGGATCGCCAACGTCGTCCGCCCCAAGGACGTGCTGCCGGGCGACGACAGCATGGTGGTCGAGGTGCCCGCGGGCGTGGACGTGGCCGCCGGCCTGCAGTCGATCGAGATCATCGCCACGGTCACAGGCATCAAAATGATCATGGACAGGTTCACCCAGGACCACCCAGGGCTCCTGCAGCCGCTGTCGCCGGAGGACCTGGAACGGCTCGCGGCGTACCGGGAGGGGTGACGCGCCTCCCCGCTTGCTCCGGCGTCTCCGCCCGGCCCTGTTCCGGCGCTCCCGTCCGGCCCGACTCGCCATGCCTTCAACGCCGTTTCGCCTGCCTTACGCGCCTGACAAGATCATCGCACTCTGACCTGCAAGAACACGCTAGGAACCCAAGGTGATACCGTCCGCGGGTGTCGATGCCGGGCTCGAGCGGCGCTCGTGGGTTGTGGCCGGTAGTCGACCCGATGACGGCCCGTCCTGCGGGACCGGGAAGTGTAGGTGGCGCCGCCGGACGGGGTGCGGACCATGAGCGTGTCCGGCCGGGCCGCGCCGTGCTGCACGCGAAGTGCGCGTACCCGTCCTGGCACACGTCCAAGGCGCGCTCCTGGTCATGCTGGCAGTGCGGCCTCACCAACTGCGGCTGCTCCTCCGGCATGGCCGGCGTGTACGGCTCGGATGCCAGATACCGGCCGAGCATCGCGAGCGTGACGCTGACGTGCTCGCGGGCCCGCTTCGGCGTGGTGGGGATGCCGGCGGTCTTCTTGTCGGCCAGGACCGTGCGGACGAGTTCGTCGAGGGCGCGAATAGCACCCCCGCCGGCCGGGCAGGGGCCTGGTTCACGGGCCCGGACTGTAGGGATGAACGCCTTGACGTCCTAAAGCTCCAGGGTGGCTGCTGCAGGATCTGGGCACGCTGCCCGGTCCCGAGCGGATCTCCGCCCAGATCGAGGCCGTCCGGATCGCGCCGGCGGCCGGCGCCGGCGTCGGCGCCGCGGTGACACTCCTGCTGGCCGTACGCCGCCACCGGCACCAGGAGTTGGCCACCGCGCACACCACGCACACCACGCACGACGCCGCCGAGCGTCGCGTGACGGAGCTCTACACCAAGGCCGCCGACCACCTCGGCAGCGACAAGGCACCGGTCCGGCTCGCTGGCCTGTACGCCCTGGAGCACCTGGCCCAGGGGACCCCCGCTGCGCCAGACGATCGTGAACGTCATCTGCTCCTACCTGCGCATGCCCTGCACGCCGCCGCCGGAGGGGGCAGATCCGGCCCGGCGACGGGCCGCGATCCGCAGGAGGAACGGCAGGTCCGCCTGACCGCTCAGCGCATCCTGGCCGCTCACCTGCGTCACGACGGGTTCGCCGACTACGTGCGGCAGTCGTCGGGCAGCCCAAGGTGCCCTCGCTCGCCGGGCAGAACATGACGCGCTGCCTGGACGGCGCGGGATACGGCAGCCACGCCGCCTACCGCGAGGCGCTCGGGAGGGCGGCGGTGCTGTCGCCGGACTTCGCCGGGCAGCGGGCCTGGTGGCCGCTGGCCAGCGCCCGTCACCAACCCGCCGGCGCCGCTGCCCGCCCGCGGCCTGCCGCTGGTCCTGGGGGTCGGCAGCTGGACGGACCACGACGAGGTGGCGGAGGTCGTCCGGCCGGTGCCGGGCTCGTCCAGCGTTCGGTACGAGGGGCACGGCCACATGCTCTACCTCTACGGCGACACCGGCTGCGTCACCGCCCACGTCAACCGCTACCTGACGAGCCTGAGACTCCCACCCCCGGGTGACCACGGGCACCGGTCTGTCGGCCGGGGACGAGCACCACGGCGCCGCCCGCAGATCTGGCCTCCGGGTCGCGCCGCCAGGACAATGACGAATGCGGTTTTTCCAGCCGGACCGGGCTGATCGGGCAGGCATCGGACTTCGGTTGACCGCTGTCCTGCCGGTTGAGCGGTCCTTGATGGCTCCGATCATGTGTGGAGGGATCTCGGATGATCAGGCAGCTCTTGATCGCCGCGCTGTTGTTCCCGTACCTGTCCGTACAGGCGCAGCCCCCTCTCGTCCATGTGATGACGTGGAACGTCTGCGCGGGCACCAATCCCGGGTGCGCGCTCTTCCGCCGCTCGAACGCCGAGCTGGCGTGGCACGTGGCGGTGCTGGCGACCGAGGCGGATGTGGTCTTCCTCCAGGAGTTCTGCACGGGCGCGGACGCCGACCTGGAACACGAGCTCGAACGCCGTACCGGCCGGGAGTGGAGCGTCGGGTCGGCGGGGCTGGTGTACCCGGACGGCTCCCCGTACCAGTGCCTTCCCGACACCAGCGGTAGGCCGCGCGGGGTGCTGAGCGTCACCCTGGCCGTGGCCGGAACGGACACCCGCCTCGTCGCGCACGCGCTGACCTCGCCGCCGTGGGGAGCCCGCAGGTACGCCGTCTGCACGGCCGACCGGGCATTCTGCACCGCGCACTTCTCGTCCGGATCGAGCTACGACGACAGGCAGAAGGGCAGGCCCTACCGGCACATCCAGTTGCGCGAGCTGTTCAGGCTCGGCCGGGGCGTGATCGGCGGCGATCTCAACCTGGTGCCGCGCGACGCCGCCGCGGCCTACAAGGGGCGCGACGAGTGCGACCCGCGCCGGCGCTGGACCTACGTGACCCGCAAACGGAAGATCGATTACGTGTTCGCCGGCGAGGGGCGCGTACGGAGGTGCTTCGTCGATCACGCCAGGCGCACGTGGTCCGATCACGTCCCGCTGCACGCCTGGGTGACGCGGTAGCAGGAGCCCGGTCAGGCCGCGCGGTGCCGGAGGGCATCCCGTCCTCAGCGCGAGCCTGACCACCGCGTGCCCAGCGGGCCGCAGACCTGCCATGCGCCTACGCAGGTTCTCGATCACCGCCGGGGACGACCGTCCACTACGCCGGCTGTGCGCGCGTCACCGCCAGGGTGCGCAGGACGCAGAACTCGTTGCCCTCAGGGTCGGCCATGACCACCCAGCTTCGGTCCGGGCCTTGGCCGACGTCTCTCCTGGTGGCGCCGAGGCCGAGCAACCTGGTCGCCTCGTCGTCGGTGCCGCAGTCGATCGGGCTGACGTCGAGGTGGAGCCGGTTCTTCACGGTCTTGCCCTCGGGCACCCGGATGAACAGCAGAGTGGGCGGCATCTGGCGGGCGCGGACCTCTTCGGCGGTCGGCTCCCAGGAGCCGATCTCGACCTTGTGCCCGTTCCGGTCGATCACTTGGAGGCCCAGAACCGCGCACCGAAGGCCGCGAGTCTCTCCGGATCGTGGCAGTCGACGGTCAACTCGGTGAGCCTGCTCGTCATGCCTCCTCCTGTGTCGAGGGCGTTCCGAACCATGCGGAGAGTGCCTCACGCAGTGCGGGCGTGGCGCTGTCCGCGGATTCGTCGAGGCCGGCCGCCCAGGCGATGTGGGCGTCCGGGCGGATCAGCAGTGCGTCGGCCGGACGCTCGCCGGTCCTGGCGATGCGGACGTCCACGCGATCCCGCCACTGCGCGGCCACCGCGCGAAGCTCCGGACGGCCGGCGAGGTGGAGCAGGACGGGCCGGGCGGTGTGGAGGAGCTCCGCGACGCTGGTGACGCCCTGGTCGGTGTGCAGGGTGAGGTCGGGGGCGAAGGCGCCGGCCAGCAGGATCCGGCCCTGGCGGTAGCGCTCGGCCTGGCGGGCCTTGAAGGTGAACCGCGACAGCCGGCTGGCCTGGGCCACGGGCAGCCGCGCGCCGACAACGCGGTGGATGCTGTCCTGGAGCTCGGGCACGGTCATGGGGACGTCGTCGTCGTACTCGGTGCTCTCGTTCTTGATCGTGTAGAGGGAGACGCGCGGTGTTCTCGATGCGGAAGCCGAAGCGCGCCTCCTCGTCGTGGACCATCTCGCCGGTGTGCCCGCCGCCGCTGGTCAGGCCGAGGGCGAAGTACGCGTCGCCGAGCGCGTCGTGCAGGCGTTGTCCCATGGGGAAGCCGGTGAGCTGCCCGTCGAAGGAGACGGGCGCCTTCTGGATGTGGGCGTTGTGGGCGGCCAGCACGATGCGGGTTCCGGGCCCGGAGCGCTCCAGGTGCCACAGGACCGACTCGGCCATGTAGGCGTCGCGGGCCGAGGTGTCGGCGGTCAGCCCGGTCCCGGCGAACAGGCCGGCCATGGCACGGAAGCCGTAGTCGGCCTGGCAGGCGCCTTCGAGGCGGCGCAGGGCGACGTCGTAGCCAGGCCGGTCGCCGCGGGAGACGTGCAGCGGCTCGACGGCGCGGAAGCGGATGAGCAGACGGGCCAGGGCGGCGGTGAGGGCGTCCTGGTCGGCGGCGGGCAGGCGGGCCCACGCGGGCGCGGCCGAGGCGGCGGAGGCGCCGGCGAACGATCCGGCGATCCGCATCGCCGTCTCGATGAACGGCATGGCTTCGGGGTCGATCCCGCGCAGGTAGTCGGCGACCGGGGCCAGGGCGGGCAGCAGGGAGCCGCCGGCCGCCGGGATGTCGATCCCGGCGAAACGCACCGGCCGCGTGGCGGTGACGTTGTGCGGCGGATCCAGCGCCGCGGGTCGTCGACGCCCACGGGGACCGCTTCGGCGAGGTGTCCCGTCAGGTCGGCGTCGGTGCCCTCGCCCTGGGCCCAGGCATCGAGGGGGAAGCCTTCGCTGAAGCCGTACTCGAAGGCCAGGACGGTGAAGCCGCAGCGTTCGGCCAGGAACCGCAGGAGGCGCCGGCGCATGCGGATGAACTCGTCGACGAAGTGGGAGTGCTCGCCGATCGCGACGACCCGGGCGTCGCCGATGAGGTCGCGCAGCGGCTCCAGGTCGTCGAGCGGCGCTTCGGGGTCGAGGTGGGTGAGCGGGACGGCCTGGCCGCCCAGCCAGCCGGTGAACGGGTCGGGGTGGGACGAAGCGGACATGCTGCTGGCTCGATTCCGGTGCTGGAAGATCAGGTGCTGGAAGGTGGACGGGCGGTCTCACGCGTGCGTGGCAGCCACCTTCTCCAAGTCGCCGACGCTGCCCGACATGATCGTGCGGACGTGTTCGGTGATGAGCGGGAGCGGCCAGTCCCACCAGACCACGGCCAGCAGGCGGTCGACGTCGGCGTCGCTGTGGCGGCGGCGGATGAGCCGGGCGGGGTTGCCGCCGGCGATGCCGTAGTCGGGCACGTCGTCCACGGCGACGGAGCCGGAGGCGATGATCGCGCCGTGGCCGATGCGGACGCCGGGCATCACCATGGCCCGGTACCCGAGCCAGACGTCGTGGCCCACCACCGTGTCGCCCCGGCCGGGCAGGCCGGTGACGAGGGCGAAGTGCTCGGCCCAGGAGCCGCCCATGATCGGGAAGGGGAACGTCGAGGGGCCGTCCATGCGGTGGTTGGCGCCGTTCATGATGAACCGCACCCCCTCGCCGAGCGCGCAGAACTTGCCGATGACCAGCTTCTCGGGCCCGTAGTGGTAGAGCACGTTGCGGGTCTCGAAGGCGGTCGGGTCGTCCGGGTCGTCGTAGTAGGAGAAGTCGCCGATCTCGATCAGCGGGGAGGAGACCAGGGGTTTCAGCAGCACCACCCGTGGCTGGCCGGGCATCGGGCGCACCACTGTGGGGCCGACGGGAACAGGTAGCACAATCCGCTCTTTTCGTTATCAGTACGGAACGTTCCGTACCGATAAGGTGGCCTCATGACCCGCACCCCCCACCGCCGCGGCGCCGACCGGACCGAGACCATCATGCGGACGACGCTGGAGCTCGGCCAGGAGATCGGCTACGCCAACCTCAGCATGGAGGCGGTCGCGGCCCGCGCCGGCGCGAGCAAGCAGACCCTCTACCGCCGATGGTCGTCCAAGGGCGCCCTGCTGCTCGACTCCCTGCTGTCGCTGAACGAGAGCGAACTGGACTACCTCGACACCGGTGACCTGGCCGCCGACTTGCGCGCGCAGATCTACGCGGCCGTGGACCTGCTGACCGGGCCGTCGTACGGCGCCCTGTTCCAGGCCCTGGTCGGGGAGGCGCAGCACGACCGCCGGGTCGCCGCCGCGCTCAACGAGCGCTTCATCGCCCCGCAGGCGGACAGGACCGTCGCCCGGCTGCGGGCGGCCCGCGACCAGGGGCAGCTGTCGCCCGGCTTCGATCTCGATCTGGCGATGGCGATCCTGTCCGGCCCGCTGTACTTCCGGCTCCTGATCACCCAGGAGCCGCTGACCCACGCCTACGTCGACCGGATCCTCGATGCGCTCTTCGCCGGGATGAGGCCCCGCCCGTGACGCGGGCGCGACCAGGCTGCGGCGGGTGCGGCGTGACCGGCCGGCGCGTGGTGCCCGCCGTTCGCGACCGAACTCCCCGACCTCCATCAACGGGTACGTGACCGGCGGCCGGAGCAGCGCCAGCCGCGGCTACCCGAACCTGGGGCGCGCCACGTTCGGGTCGGCCGGGTCAGGCTGTGCTTCCCCTGAGCGGCGCATCGCCGCCACCACCGGCACCGTCGCCGAGGACTACCGCCGGTTCGGGGTCGAGCTCCTGCAGCTCCTGGCCACGCGTCAGCAGGCGGGCCAGCGCTGCCCACCGCCGTTCAGACGGCCGGGCCGCCGCCTGTGGCCCCTCCAGGCCACGGAGGCGGACACGGACGTCATCAACGACCTGGTCGCCGCCGCAGGTGAACGTCGCGCCGTCCGTTGTGGAATCAGGCCCTGCGGTGGAAGGGCAGCAAAGGCCCCCGCGGTGGTCCACCGTCCTGGCTTCTACCTGCTACCGGCCTGTTCAGGGTGTGGTCCGGGGTGCTTCCGGCAGCGGGGAAGGGCGCTGCCGGAAGTCGCGCACGTGGGTGCGGATGCACGCGTGTAGACCGGGCCGGAAAGTCTGGGGGAGCGCCGTATCTGTGCTGATTTTCGGGGGTATGAGCGCCGGTTCGCGGGGTTCACGATCCTGACCGACCCTGCGTTTCTGCACAAGGGTGACCATCTCCACCTCGGGCACGGCATCTATGCCCGGCGCGAGATGGAGCCGGACTGCCAGGTCGCAGATCTGCCCCCGCTGGACCTGATCGTCCTGTCGCACTATCACGCCGACCACTTCGACCATGTCGCGGCTCGGGATCTCGACAAGGACATCCCGGTCGTCAGCACCAAGCACGCCATTGAGGAACTGCACCCGCTGGGCTTCACCAACGGCCACGCGCTCGACACCTGGGAGAGTCAGACGGTCCAACGAGGTGACGCCCGGCTCGTGGTGACGGCCATGCCGGCCGAGCACACCAGCGACTTCGAGATGGCGGACATGCTCATGCCGGTCAACGGCCACCTGCTGGACTTCTACGACGGCGACCAGCGGCTGTTCCGGCTCTACATCAGCGGCGACACCATGCTGCACAACCGGCTGTACGACATCCCCCGCCACTACCCCGACATCGACCTGGGCATGTTCCACAGCGGTGGGACCACGCTGTTCCTGACCACGGTGACCATGACCGGGGCCCAGGCGGTCCGCTGTGCGGAGATCGTCAGGCCGCAAACCGCGATCCCGATCCACTACAACGACTTCTCGGTGTTCCACTCCGGGCTCGACGACTTCAAGGAGGCCGCCGCCGCCTCCTCGACGTCCGTCAAGTTCCACTATCTGGCACACGGCGACCGCTACAAGTTCCAGGCGACGCGGTAGCCCCTCGGACCCGCGGGAAGCGGATGGCTCAGCCGGAGGATCCTCCGCCTGGAACCAGCCCGCCTCCCGCTCTGCTGTGCCTCGGCCGGCCGTCCGGGTCTGCGGGGGGCACGGCTGTGTGCGGGGCTCCGCTCCGGCAGGTCGTCGCCGACGCCATGCGGGCTGGGGTGCTCCGGTGGGCGGGGGCCAGGTGGGAGTGGCCAGGTCGATGATCGGTCAGCCGCTGTTCTTCATGAAGAAGTCCCAGATGACCGGGGGTGCGTCGAGGTCATGCGTGGTCGGGCCGAGTTGGCTTGGGGCTTCGAAGACCTGGTTCGGGACGACGTGGCCGCCGTTGTTGACGGTGTACTGGGTGACGGGGGGCCTGCCGGGCTGTGCGTAGCTTCTGACGGAGACCGAGGTGGATCCGGAATCGGCCTGGTGAGGGAGCTCGGTGTCCTGCGGTGTCGCGGTGTTGTCGTTGAGCTCGGCGAAGTGGGCCGCGGTGTCAGGGGAGGACAGCACCTTGCCGTAGGAGGTGCCGGCCACGACGGCGTCGCCACCGTTGTACGGGTCGAGCGGATCCTTGGTGCCGGTGATCATGAGCATGGGCATCGGGCTCTTGATCGCCGGGCAGACGTTGTTGTCCGGCGCGGGGAAGTTCGCCGCGACCGCTGAGATCGCCTTGATCTGGCCGGGCATCGCCGAGGCCAGGCGGTAGGTCATGTGGCCGCCGTTGGAGTAGCCCATGGCGAAGATCCGGTTCGGGTCGATGTCGTTGGACTCGCGGTACCTGTCGATGATCGCGCGGACGAATCCCACGTCGTCGACGTTCTCGGTGCGGGCGGGGTACTTGGCCTGCTTGCGGCAGTCGTTCCAGTGCCGTCCGTATCCGCTGGGGTAGACGACGACGAACTTGTTGGAGTCGGCGAGCTTGTCGAACTCGTATCCGGTGTAGGCCCGCATGAGCTCGCCGTTCATGCCTGTGCCGTGGAAGGCCAGCAGCAGCGGGGCGTTCTTCGGCAGATCCTTGGGGACGAAGGCGACGTAGGAGCGGGTCATGCCGCCGACCTTCACCGTGAGGTTCTGCACCGGCGCGCTCAACCGAGGAGCCCGGGGCGGGTTCGGGCCCAGCAGTTCCTTGTCGAGTCCGGCGTCGTCGGCGGAGGTGCCCGTGGGGCTGGGCTGAGCCGTGAACATCGCCGCCGGGGCACCGCTGGAGCAAGCCGCCGCACCGATCGCCAGCCCCACGACGGTGACTGTCAGCTTGGATGCTCTCATTTCCTCGCCTCTCCTGCCGGACATGTTGCTCATGGCGATCCCCGCCCTGCGGTCACCCCAAATCGGACGTTCCGCAAACGGTCCTCCAGGAGATGGCCGCAAACCCAGATCAACGATCGGAGTGCGAGGGCGGCCACCGCCTCGGCGAGCTGCTCACCGCCGAAGAATCGCACGCCCGGCCATCTGATCCGCCAGGCAGCCGCCCGGTGCGGGCAACGCAGAGCGCTGCTTCCAGGAGGTTGCGGCCGAGCCGATCGACCGCCTGGACGGTCAGCATGTTCCCGTCGCGCAGAGAGGCGTCCTGCTCCCGAAGCTGCCCCCAACCGTCAAGCAGCGCTGTTACGAAGGGCTTACGGCGGCAGCCGATCATGGTGCCGGCTTGCGACACTCGAGACATGACAGAGCTGTACACCGGCGCCCGCGAAGCGCTACGTCCCCTGTTCGCGCTGGCCGAGGACTCCCCGGTGCAGCTGGACTCCTATCTTGACCTGGGCCGCGTGCTGGTGGCGCGGTCCGGGGAGGAGATCGTCGGGCACCTGCAGTTGATCGACACCGGACGGCCGGGCGAGGTGGAGATCAAGAACATGGCGATCCGCGAGGACCTTCAGGGGCAGGGGATCGGCACGCGCCTCGTCCGCGCCGCGACCGACCTCGTCGCGGGGGAGGGCGGCACGACGCTGGTGGTCGCCACTGCCGCGGCCGACATCGGAAATCTGCGGTTCTACCAGCGGCAGGGATTCCGCATGCGGGCGATCGAGCGGGACGCCTTCACCCCCGCCACCGGCTACCCCGCCGGGTTGGTCATCGACGGCATCGAACTGCGCGACCGGGTCTGGCTCGACAAGGCGGCACGGCGGCCACCCCTCGCCGATCGGTGAGGAGCTTCGTCGTCCGTGCTGACCGGGCGTCCTCCACCCGAGCGAGGCCCAGCCGCCAGGTAGTCCCGATCACTCAGAATTGGAGCACTGTACGGTTACCAGCGAGTAGGGCATTCAAGCATCGGGCGCCCGGTCCGGCAGGGTGTAGCGAGGGTGACCGGAGCCTGGGTCAGCCCGGTGCTCCGCCCACATGTCCACATCGCCCGGACCGTCTTCGTCGGGCTCCGGGTCGCCGGCCGCCTGCTGCGCCTGCACCGCTGCGGCGTGGAGCTCGCCGGCGAAGTCGCGCAGCGCGGCCACGCAGTTGTAGGGGTTGCGCGTCGCGGGGCTTCCCTCGCCGGGTTTGGTCGCCTTGACCGCGTCCCACATGGCGTCCGCGTACACCCACAGCGCCTCCCGGGCACGCACCTGGCGGGCCCGATCGACCGGATCCAGTTGCACCAGCATCGCCGCGTCCAGCTCGGCCAGATCGTCGGCCAGATCAATCAGGTTGTGCTGGTGGCTGGAGTCCCACGCATCGCTGTCGGTCGTCACGTCGCCACGGTACGCCACCGTTCAGGACATGGCCAGGAGCCTCAGATCGACACCACGGCTGACGGCAGCTCGAATCTCATGGGACCCGCGTCGGCTGGTGCATGCCGGCGGGGACCTCTCTGGTACGACGGCCGTCGACACCAGGGGTGAGAGCCACGCCGGCGCCCTGGGAGGCGATGATGCTCCGGACCTCACCCGGTGTGGCCATCGGGCGGCGATCGGCCCCAGCCCACCACGGCGACCCACCAAGCCTGCCGATCGGTCAACTTCGGCCGCCCGGCTCTTTCAACGACACCGCGGCCCCACGTACGTCATAGATGCAAAGGTGCATCATCGCCGCCCGTGGGTGCCGGCGTCAGGCGGCACCGTCAGCCTGACCTCCTGGTCCCCGTTCTCGCCGGCCCGTGACTGCGCCTCACGGTCCAGGCCGTCACGGGCGCTCCCCATGGCGTGTGCCTACTCATACGGCCACGTCTACCGGCCGACGGCCCAACGTCGGGGCAGGCCGGGGCCGGCGCCCATCGGAGATGCCGCCTGCAGACAGCGGACGCCTTGGTAACCGTAGAGAGAGTATGCATTCACCCCGGGGCTGCGGCCGTGGATCGCGCTGGGGCCGCGTGGAGCAGGGAGGTATCGTCGGCGCATGTCGCGATCTTCCCGAGGGATCCGGGCACCTCACGCGCCGGCCAAGCGGGGCTGGCGCAAGGTGTGGGCGGCGATGGCCGCAGTGGTCCTGGCCGCGGTGACGGCCGCGCTGACTCAGTGGACCACGGGCATCTTCGGCGCCACCGGGGATCGATTGCTTGGGCTGGTCACCGGAGACGATCCGCTGACCGTGGCGGGCAGGCGAGTGGCGCCTCTTGCGCCGCTGGCTGGTGGCAAGCGCGCCGGCGGGCGACAGCGCGCGGGGGTCTGGACGTTCGACACTCCGAACTTCGTGATCGTGCCGAGCGGGCGCGCCATCGATGAAGGGTGCATCGTGACCACGATGGTTCCCCGGCCGCGTGCGGAGGTCCATCCGCCCCGGTGGAGCAGGGACTGGAAACGCAATGAGGGGGTGTTGGAGGCGTGGGCGCTGGCCAACCGGGCCGGGGATCCGAACACCACCAAGATTCGGCTGACCGTCAGCGGCAAGCCGGGCAAGACGGTTGTGCTGGAAGGTGCGCGCACGGTCTTCGTGTCACGAGCGCCGAAACCGCCGGCGGGCACCTTGGTGCAGTTCCAGATCGGTGAACGATGTGGCGCTCATGTGGATGTGCGCTCGTTCAGGACCGACCTTGATGACGCATCCGGCAGCTGGCGGCCCGCCAAGGGGGAGAAGACTTCTTTCCCTTATACCGTCAAAAGCGATGAGCCGGAGATTTTGGAACTGACCGCGCACACCAACTCGTGTGACTGCGCGTGGCAGGTGCAACTCGACTGGACCGACGGCAAGGACAAGGGCAAGACGATCGTCGACGCCGGCGACGGTCCCTTCCACACGCTGCCGGCCAAGGGGTATCCGACAGCCGTGTGGGCCTACCACGAAGACTCCGGCTGGCAGCCCGGCGTGCTCAACTCACGCGTCTTCCCTGGCTGATGGATCTGCACTTGATCGACTCACTCCAACGACATGTGGCCCGAGCTTTGGTCAGTCAGATGATGTCTGTGTCGTTGGCCTCCGGGAGTCGCCCGCCGTTGTACGGTGCGCGCATGGCCACCCCCCGATCCCCGGAGTCCATGGCCCGCGACGTGTGCCCGGCTGCTCGCTCTCGCCGTCATCCCAGCCCGTCCCAAGCAAGGGAACCGCCGGCGGCTAGCCGAACGTGCCCCACGGTGGCCATGGACGTGCAAGGGCGGAGGTGCTGTACGCGGCCGGTTCACCGTTCTGCTACCGGACAGTGGCCAGGCTGGGAGGGAGGCGCGGGACGGGGTTCAGGACAGGAAGGTGCCGACCCGCTTGACCGTGCGGATCACGGGCGCGGTCTCCAGCTCGCGCACGCCGTGGAGCGGCGCCACCCGCTCGGTGAGGTAGCGGTAGAGGTCGCGGGTGTCGCGGCAGGTCACGCCGGCCATGAGGTTGGTGGGGCCGGTGGTGGCCGCAACCACGTCGGCCTCGGGGTGGGCGGCCATGGCTTCGCCGACCGAGGCCAGGGCGGACGGCTCGATCTTCATCCACAGCCAGGCCTCGGCGTGGTAGCCCAGGGCCTGGGAGGGGATCTCGACGTCGAACCTGAGCGCGTCGCCGGCCCGCAGTTCGTCGAGGCGGCGTCGCACGGTGGTGTGCGACCATCCGCTGGCCCCGGCCAGCTCGCCGTACCCGGCCCGCCCGTCCTTCGCCAGCACCCGCAGCATGGCGTGGTCCTGCGCGGTCAGCGAGACCTCTTTCTCGTGCTGCTGCACGTGCCGGATCCGCTCGGCCTGCTCGTCGGTGAGCACCGCGACCCGGCTGCGCCAGCCGGCGAACATGTGCAGGGTCGCGTGCGCGGACATGGCCACGATGCGCGGGGTACGCGGCAGCTTCTTCAGCAGCAGGGCGTCGCCGTCCTGGTCGCCGCCTGCCTGGACGCCGCAGGCGATCTCGGTGCCGCCGGACAGCAGGCGGACCCACACGGTGTCGTCACGGCGGGCGAGGGCCTCGGCCACCTGTGCCGCCGCATCCGGCGTGCACACCAGGCGCACCGACCAGGCGGTGCGGCCGAAGCGCTGGCCGTTGAGCCAGCCGACCACGCGCAGGACGCCCTGCGCGCGCAGCTTCCGGTAGCGGCGGGCGACCGTGTGCTCGGAGGCGCCGAGCACCTCGGCGATCGTGCGGAAGGAGGCACGGCCGTCGATCTGGAGGGCGTGCACGAGAGCGTAGTCCAGCGCGTCCAATGCGCTAGTTATCGCCATAATTCGAGGCTACATGCCATTTATCGCCGCGAGATGGCATTTGAAGTGCGTAGATCGCCGGGGTGGCCGGATTCTTGCTGCATGAGCACCTACCTGGTTTTCGGCGCAACGGGCAACGTCGGCAGACGGGTCGCCGAGCGGCTGGCCTGGAGCGGCGCAGCCGTACGAGCCACGAGCCGCAACCCCGCGGCCGCGAAGCTTCCCCGGAGCGTCGACGTGATCACCCCGGACCTGGCCGCGCCCGGCGCCCTGGACGACGTCGAAGCGGCCTTCCTCATGTGGCCCTTCCACTCGGCCGAACCCGCCCGCCCCATCGTCGACGCGCTCAAGCGCCGTGTCCGCCATGTCGTCTTCATGACCGGTGGGGGCACACTGCCCGGAGTCGCCCCCGAGGAGCAGCCCAACCCGGTCGCCCGCCGGCACGCCACCGTCGAACAGCTGATCGAGCGGTCCGGCATGGAGTGGACGGTGCTCAGCCCCAGCACCTTCATGACCAACACCCTGTGGTGGAGCGACCAGATCAAGGCGGGCGACAGCGTCCGCGGGGCCTTCGGCTCGCTGGCGATGACGCCGATCCACGAGGACGACATCGCGGCGGTGGCCGTACACGCGCTGACCGAACCCGGGCACGACAGACGCCGCCACACCCTCACCGGGCCTGAGGTGTTGACCCGGGCCGAGCAGGTACGGCTGATCGGCGAAGCCATCGGCCGCCCGCTGCACTGGCAGGAGTCGACGCCGGCGCAGGAACGCGCCCGGCTGCTGGCCGACCCCGGCTTCCCTGACGACTTCATCGACGAGCTGCTCGACGGCTACACCAAGATGGCCGCCGCCCCGCCTCCGGAGGTCACCTCCACGGTGCGCGACATCACCGGGGCGCCCGCAACCACGCTGTCGGCGTGGGCCGCCGAGCACGCCGACGACCTCGGCGGCGACCAGCGATGAAGGTGATCGTCATCGGGGCCGGCCTCGGCGGGCTGGCCCTGGCCAACGGACTGCTCAGGGCCGGCATCGACGTGGCCGTCCACGAGCGCGACCCATCGCCGCACGTCCGCCGCCAGGGCTACCGCCTGCACCTCAGCGACATGGGCATCGACGCGCTGACCAGCGTGATGGCCCCGGAACGGCGAGCGGCCTTCCTTGCCACCGCCCACACACCCTTGCCCCGGTTCGTCCGCTTCGATCACACGCTCGCAGGGGTGGAGGTCCTCGAACACAGCGGACTCCACCTGTCGATCGACCGGCAGACGCTCCGCGAGTCCCTGCTGCCCGAGGTGGCGGAGACGATCACGTACGGGACGCGGCTGACCGGCTTCCAGGTCGCGGCCGACCACGTGACGGCGCGCTTCGACGACGGCACCACCGTCACAGGCGACGTCCTGGTCGGCGCCGACGGCATCAACTCCGCCGTGCGCGGCCAGTACCTGCCGCATGCCCGCATCGTCGGCACCGGCCTCGTCCAGCTCTACGGCAAGATCCCAGCCGAGTTGGCCGAGGGCATGGACAACGTGTTCACTGCGATCACCGGTCCGGGCCATCGCGTGGTGGGCGTTGCGCCGACCCGTGACTACGCCACCTGCTCCTTCGGCGCCCGCGCCGAAGACCTCCCCGCCGGTCTGAACCTGATGACGCAGGATCAGCTCAGGTCCCTCGTCATGGACCTGACGCACGGCTGGCATCCCCTCGTCCGGCGGATGATCAGCCAGTGGTACGACGTCTTCCCGCTGAAGCTGCGCACCAGCGTCCCGATCCCGCCCTGGCAGACCACCCGCGTCACGCTGCTCGGCGACGCCGCCCACGCCATGAGCCCGGCGGCCGGGGCCGGGGCCAACCTCGCCCTGCGCGACGCGGCGGCGCTCACCCAGGCGCTCACCCAGGCGCTGGCCCCGGTGCTCGCCCGCGGCGGCCCGCTCATCCCCGCTCTGCGCTCCTACGAGCAGGAGATGATCGACTCCGGGTTCGCCGCGGTCCGCATGTCCGCCGCCAACGGCGCCCGCCTTCTCGGCCAAGACCCCCTGCCCTCCAGTTGACGGCGCGTCACCCTTCGGCGCCGGACGGGCCGCGTCCGCCCTTGGTGAGGGCGACACCGGCGCGCCCCCAACTGGTGTCGGCACTTCGTGCGTTTCCGGGACGGTCCAGGGCATGTGCCCGCTCCACACCGGCTCCTGACGCGCCGGACGGCCGCGGCTGTCGTCCTTCTTGTGGCCGGAGGGACCGGCCTGGGGGAGGAGCAACGGCCGCCGCCGCCGACCGACAATCGCAGTGCGGCCCCGGAGATCATCGGGGCATCCGGTGGCCGTCACGGACGCACCTCGCGTACGTCGCGACCTCACCACAGGAGCTCATGTGACCCGTCTTCGTTCCGTATTCACCGTCGCGCTGCTGGCCGTGGCCACCGTGGGGGCGCTGTCCCTGCCGGCCCAGGCGACCGAAGGCCAGTCGTGCAACACCGGACCGAACGGACCCGCCTGCCACTCGCCGGGCTGGGGAACCAAGTGACAGGAAGGAACGCCATGCGTCACGCACGCCGCCTCGTCGTCGCCGCGCTCCTGGCCGCCGCCTGGGTGGTCCCCGCCACCGTTCCCGCCCAGGCCGACAGCCGGACCGACTGCTACCAGATCTATAACCACAACTACCAGGCCCTCGTCTCTCGGGGGTGGAGCCCCGAGAAGGCCGCCAACGAGGCGCTCCTCTACTACGACGAGTGCATGCGGCTCAAGGAGAACCCCGCTTCGGACCACCCGACCGACTGACCTCTCCGCGCAACCGTCCCGGGGGCTGCTTCCACGCGCGCAAGGACGTGCGCGGAAGCAGCCCCCGGCCGGTCAGAGGCCGATCGTGAGGGTTCCGGGCGCGGTGAGCCGCGCGACGCCACCGGCGGCGCAGGCGAGCGGGTCGGGCTGCAGCCCGAGGCCCTGCGAGATGGCGGGCAGGCCCTCGTACCTGCCGTCCTGGATCGAGCCGGTGGCGATGACCTGGATGTAGCCGGCGAGCCGGTTCACGACCCGGGTGTAGGCGAACGTGCTGTGCTCCCCGGAGCTCCAATGGTAGGTCCGGGTCCCGCCGGCCGAGGTGAGCAGGCTGGTGCAGGTGGCGCCCGTCGCCGTCCCGGACTCCTCGTACCAGCCGGTGGGGACGGAACCGTCCGTGCAGGCGGTGAGCCGGCCGTGGACGGCGTACGCCACTGTCTGGGGCGTGTTCGTCAGCGGCGGCTGGTAGACGATGTCCTCCTGGAGGGTGCAGACCTGGAGGGACACCGCGCGCGCGACGGACGCGGGCAGCAGACTCAACCCCACCGTGACCAGCATGGTCAGGGCCAGGAACACACTGGGCGCGGATCGTCCCGAGCCTCGGGCGGTACGTCGCGGCGACATGGAGGTCCCTTCCGTGAAGGTGGACGGGCAGGCTGGGCCGGCTGGCGTACCTTGCCGGGAACCGGCTGCCATCGGGCGCTTACGTATAGTGAACCGCTCCGCGTCGTCCGCCCAGCGTCCGCGCGAACAGCATTTGCCATCGGCGGGTGCTCAAGGTGTCGCCGTCCGGCCAGGATTGCGGTCGCGGTCCTGCGGGAACCCGGGCGGGAAGGCGCTGGCCCGGTCGAGCCGCTCGACCACCTCCGGCGGCAACCGCAGGTCGCAGGCGGCGAGGTTGCCGGTGAGCTGGGCGAGCGTCCGCGCGCCGGAGATCGGGTGGATCCAGGTGCGATGCGGCCCGGCTCAGGCGAGGGCGGCCGGCTTGCTCAGCACCCGGCTGACGTGCGCCTTCACCGTGGTCTCCGTCAGCCACTGACGCGATGGAGTTGGTGCAGCCAGTTGAGCGGGGGCGGCACGGTTGTGGGACGGTTTGGCGGGGGAGAGGTGTTCACCGGGCCCACTCCCTGCCGTGGGGATGCCGCGGGGAGGCCGCGCACCTCGTCACCAGGTCTCGGCCGGCTCGCCCGGAGGTCGCGACGGCGTCGTCCCGGAGGATGACGCTCGACCATCGGGCCGGCGACAGCGGGCCGCCCAAGCGGAAAGCCCCCTTAGGCTTCTCGCCTGGCGGGGTTCCGTAAGCAAGCAGTTCCTGCAGGCGGCCGACTGCGGCTCCCCGGGGGCCTTGGTGTCATGGTCGCCTGCGGCTCTCACCAGGCGCCGGTGGCGCGGCTGGAACTCCGCCTGGCCACGGAGCTCCTACGCGGCACGGTCAGCTTCGCATCCCCTCTACCGTGAGCACCCGGGCCGCCTCAGCTTCGGTCGCCGCGCGCACTTCGACGAGATCGTTCTCGTGGCGCAGGATGGTGACGATCCCGGTCAGCAGCGTGAGCCGGCGGATGCGGTCCCGGGCGACGACCTGCCGGTCGACGGAGAACACGGCGGCATGGGCGTTGTCGTCACTGCCCCAGGTCCAGGCGCGGCCGCTGACTCCCGGGCCTGGACGCAGCAGGACCGTGCGGACGTCGGAGGGCGCCAGCCGGTAGGTGGGCACGGCGTGCGGGTTCAGCTCCTTGCCGATGCGCATGCTCACGCGCAACTGCCTGGCGTACCGGTCGAGCTCCTTCTGCGACCAGGATCCGATGTTCGCGGGCAGGTTGCCGAGCATGTCGATGCGCAGGGTGCCCAGGGTCTCCTCGATCCGCCGCCCTGCTTCGATCGTCTCCTGGGGAACGAGGCCACGGAGGCGGCTCGGCTCGTCCGCGGTGGAGGGGGCGTACGGGAACAAGGGGCGGACCTGCGGTTCGGGCACGTCGGAGGGATGCAGCGCGGGCCATTGCGCCGGCCGGGCCACGGGGGAGCCGAGGTCGAGCGGGAGGATGTCACGCATCCTGTCGGTGTCCCAACCGATCGCCTCCGGCTCCGCCCGCAGAACCGGTCCGGCGGCGTCCGCCAGCGGCCAGAACCTCAGCAGCCACGCCTCCTCGACGGCCTCGGTCACGCTCGCGTCGTAGTCGGCCGGCTGGGTGCGGACGGGTCCGGTGTAGGCGCGCAGGGCGTAGGCGAAGAGCGGCGGGCCCAGCAGCAGGGCCTGCCCGGAAGGGGAGCGCATGAGACCGCACAGGTGCACCACGCCGCCCGGGCTGAGGTAGACGACCTGCCCGGCCTCGGCCCAGGGCGCACCGGGCGCCGGGGGCTCGGCGTCCCAGGCCTCCATACGGACGCGCGCCGCGAACGCCCATGCCTGGCTGCTGATCCCGAGCTGCCCGAGGGCGATCGCGCCCGGCTCGGCCAGCAACGATCCGGCGGCGACCTCCTCCTCCGGTTCCCGGCCGAGCCCGGAACCGTCAAAGAGGTCGAAGCGCCCGTACGAGATCGGCACCTCGTCCTCGACACGTCGAAGCAACGCGGCCAATGTCCGCCTCCGTCCAAAGTGATCATGTACTGATGGACCGAGACCCTAGCCGCCGCGGCTGACAATGCCGTCGCCCTCGCGCTGAGCCGCCAGGCGGAATCCCTGCGGCACAGCATCGACGAGATCGGCCGACACCAGCAGATGTGGCGGCGGCTCGATCAAGCCCGCGCCAAGGCCGCTGCCCACCGCCAAGGCGAGCGGTTCGTCGGCAGGATCTTCCCGCTCAGGACGGTCAGGGAGGAGAAACGGCAGCCCTGGAGGCCGGAGGGGGTGGGTGATCTGTGCGGCGACCAGGTCGGCGAGCGACCACCATCGGTACTCGGCGATCGCTGTTCTCCGGGTTCTAGACGGTTCCTGCTGATGTCCTGGCTGTCAGTCCGGCACGGGATGACCAGGGACGACGATGTTGCCATCGTTGCGGACCTTGTCCTGTTCGGCGCGTGTGATCTCGATCGGATTCGATCTCCACCCGAATCGGCACGCTCGGTGGCGAACCTCCGGCTCGGCGCTCTGGCCGCCGAGGCGGGCGACCATGAGACCGCGCAGGAACACTGGAGGAGAACGGCAGTCCGCACCGGCTCACTTATGCGAGCGGTCCTGGTCGTCTGCGTGACCCACCTGGCGCTCACGCTCTTCTGGCCGGCCGTAGGCGTGCTCCGGCAACTGAGCCGGAGCCATGCGATGCGCTCAATGGCAGCGGCGAGGGCGGACGACTCGACCAGCGGGCCCCAGGGGCTGCGGATCGGGGCTGACCCGCGTCCCTCCAGGGCCCACGAGGGTGGTGATGGCCAGCGGTCCGACGGCGGACAGCATGAGCATGGCGCCGTACAAGACGGTGAAGCGCAGCCGTACGGCGCGCGCCGATCCTCGCCGCTTTCGCGCGGGTTCCAGGAGGTCGGGCCGGACCTAACAGCGAGGTGACGGCCTCTGTTCGACCCGTGTTAGGGCCAGGTCCGTACAACCGATCGCATGCAAGCAACCATCGACGTCAGCGGGCTGCGCAAAAGGTTCGGCCCGACCCTGGCGCTGGACGGCATGTCGTTCACCGTGCTGCCCGGCCGGGTCACCGGGTTCGTCGGCCCCAACGGCGCGGGCAAATCCACCACGATGCGGGTGATCCTCGGCCTGGACGCGGCCGAGGAGGGCCACGCGCTGATCGGCGGACGACCGTACACCAGCCTGCGCAACCCCCTCACCCACGTCGGCGCGCTGCTGGACGCCGGCGCGCTGCAGCCGGGCCGCACCGCGCGCAACCACCTGCTGTGGCTCGCCCACTCCCAGGGCCTGGACGGCAGGCGGGTCGATGAGGTGCTCCATCAGGTGGGGATGCAGTCCGCCGCCCGGCGCAAGGCGGGCGGCTTCTCGCTGGGCATGCGCCAGCGGCTCGGCATCGCGGCCGCGCTGCTCGGGGACCCGCCGGTGCTCATGCTGGACGAGCCGGTCAACGGTCTTGATCCCGAGGGCATCGTGTGGATGCGCGGCTTCCTGCGGTCGCTGGCCGACGAGGGGCGGGCCGTGCTGGTGTCCAGCCATCTGATGAGCGAACTGGAGGACACCGCCGACCATCTCGTGGTGGTGGGCAAGGGCCGCGTCATCGCCGACACCAGCGTGGCCGATCTCATCACGACCGCCTCCCGCGGCCGGGTCACCCTGCGGACGGCGGCGCGCGCGGAGGCGATGTCGGTGCTGGGTCACGCCGGCGCCACGATGGCCGTGACCGATCGCGACACGATCGTCGTCTCGGGGCTGCCGTCGGAGCGCATCGTGGCGGTACTCAACGCCGGCGGAGTGCCGTTCTCCGAGGTGGCGACGCACCGGGTGACGCTGGAGCAGGCCTACATGGACCTCACCGCCGATGCGGTCGAATACCGGGGAGCGGCACGATGAGCGCCCTTTCACACCGCTCCTCACACCCCTCGGAACCGCAGGCCGGGCGCGGGGAGTTCGGGCGGTTGCTGCGCGCCGAGTGGACCAAGTTCAGGACGGTGCGCGGCTGGGTGATCGCCCTGACGGCAGCGGCGCTGGTCACCGTGCTGCTCGGGTTGCTGTCGGCGTCCAGCAACCACGCCTCGTGCGGCGCCGGTACGGTCGAGGTCGCCTGTCCACAGCCTCTGACCGGGCCGGATGGCGAAGCGGTGGACGACAAGTTCTTTTTCGTTCATCGGACGCTGGCCGGGGACGGCAGCATCACCGCCCGCCTCACCTCCATGACCGGCAAGATCCGTAAGCCCGACGTCACCCCAGGGGTGCGGAACGAGATCGCCGGGCTCGTGCCGTGGGCGAAAGCCGGAGTCATGATCAAGGAAAGCACCAAGCAGGGCTCTGCCTACGCGGCGGTGATGATGACCGGCGCGCACGGGGTCCGGATGCAGCACGACTTCACCCACGACGTGGCCGGCAGGCCGGGCGGCGTCTCCCCGCAATCGCCGCGCTGGCTGCGGCTGACCCGCGCCGGCGACACTCTCACCGGGTACGAGTCCGCCGACGGCACCAACTGGACCCAGATCGGCACCGCGGCCCTGGCCGGGCTACCGGCGACCGTCCAGGTCGGGCTGTTCGCGACCTCCCCAGGCGATGTGACGGTCACGCAGGGGGATCTCGGCGGGTCCGTCGCGGCGGCCCGCTTCGCGGAGGCCACCGGCGAGTTCGACCAGGTCAGGCTGCAGGGCAGCGCGCCTGGCGCGTGGCGCGACGACGACATAGGCGTCAGCGTCGCGCCCGACGGGACCGAGCACCACCCGGGCCGCGCCGGCCGGGCCGGCGGCACCTTCTCCGTCACCGGCGTCGGCGACATCGCGCCGGCCATCGAGGGCCAGACCCCCGAACGTCCCCTCAGCAGCGCGCTGACCGGCCTGACCCTGGTGATCGTGGTGGCGGTCATGTTCATCACCGCCGAGTACCGCCACGGCCTGATCCGCATCACCCTGCTGGCCGGCCCGCGCCGCGGCCGGACGCTGGCGGCCAAGGCGCTGGCGCTCGGCCTGGTCACCTTCGCCGCCGCGCTGCCCGCCACCGCGATCACGTTCACGGCCGGCCGGCGGATCCTGCTCGACAACGGCAACGCCGTCCTCCCGGTCTCCGGGCTCACCGAGGTGCGCATCGTGGTCGGCATGGCGGCGCTGTTCGCACTGGCCGCCGTGCTCGCCCTCGCCCTCGGCGCGCTGCTGCGGCGCAGCGTCGCCGCGGTCATCACCGCCATCGCGGTGATCGTGGTCCCGCACGTTCTCGCCACCACCTCGGTCCTGCCCGACGGCGCCGCGCAATGGCTGCTGCGTCTCACCCCGGCGGCCGGCTTCGCCATCCAGCAGAGCATCCCGCAATACGCGCACGTGCTCGGCCACTACGCGCCCATCGCCGGGTTCTACCCGCTGCCGCCGTGGGCCGGCCTGGCCGTGCTGGCCGGCCATGCCGCGCTCGTCCTCGGCTTGGCCGTCCTCCGACTCCGCCGGAGGGACGCATGAAAGAGCATCTGCATGCGGAGTGGACGAAACTGCGCACCCTGGCCGGCACCGGCTGGCTGCTGCTCACGATCGTGGTGCTGACCGTCGCAGTCAGCGTCGCGGCCTCCGCCGTCGTGTCCTGCGCCTCGGAAGGCTGTGGCTACGACCCCGCCAAGATCGGCCTCTTCGGGGTCCAGGTGAGCCAGGCGGTCGTCGCCGTCTTGGCCGTCCTGGCGATCACCGGCGAGTACGGCACCGGCATGATCCGCCTGACCCTGACCGCCATGCCGGGCCGGACAGGCGTCCTGGCCGCGAAGGCGATCATTCTGGTCGGCTTGACCCTGATCGTCGGGAGCGTCGCCGTGCTCCTCTCCGCTCTGGCCGCGCGGCGCGTCCTGCTCGACAACGGCTTTCCCGCCGACGTGCTCCTTCTCACCAGCGGTCCCATGCTGCGCGCCGCCGTCGGCTCGGTCCTCTACCTGGCGCTGATCGCGCTGTTCAGCCTGGGGGTCGGCGCCGCCGTACGAGACTCCGCCACCGCCATCGGGGTTGTGCTCGGCCTGCTCTATCTCTTCCCCGCCCTCATCCTGGTGATCGCTGACGATGACTGGCAGCGGCTGCTCTGGCAGATCTCCCCGATGAACGCCGGGCTCGCCGTCCAGGCCACCACCCACCTGTCCACCCTCCCCCTCAGCCCATGGGCCGGGCTGTGCGTACTCACCGCATGGGCCACCGCGGCGCTCCTGGGCGGCGGGCTGCTCCTACGGATGCGCGACGCATAGGGGCAGATGGCCGACGCCTCGGGTGGCCAGGTACGCCACCCAGCCGCCACCAGGGCTGACGGGAGTGGCGCCGCTGGGGTCAGAGCTCCATCCAGCGGCGCACCCACGTCGGTGACAGTGATCTCTTTGTACGGATGCGCTACGGCTGAGCAACGGCGGCCAGGTTCACCACGCGGACGCCCGCGCCCTGCGTCCAGAAGATGACACCGCTACCTGCCGACCACTGCCTGCCACCCGACGGCAGCTCGGCGCCCTTGAAGATCACGGCCGTCTCCGTGCGGGCGTCGTAGATGTCGCCGAAGCCGGTGAAGAACCGATCCTGAAACGGGTAGCCACGCAGCCCTTGACGGACGCCGCTCCAACTGCCGTCGCGGCGCTGGACGACGGTGTCGTCTCCACGGGTGCCCGTACACCAGGTCGGCCCGCAGCGCAGGCCCTCAACACCAGATGCGGGGCGAACCTTGAGAGTGACTCCCGTCTGCACGTTGACGACCTTGGTCGGATTCGTGCGCACGTCCAGAGGCTCGTCCGTCACCCACGGCCACTCCACCAGCTGCAGGCCCCTGGATCCAGGCACCCGTTCGGGGACTCCACCGTCGATCCTCATCCGCCACAGGCCCTCGAGCGGTGCCGACCAGATGACCTCCTGACCGGCGAGCGCCATGCGGTCGATGTTCTTCCCCAGAATCGGCCCGACCTTCCTCGCCCGCCCGCCGGCGCGCAAGGAAGCGACCCAGACCTGCCCGTCCGCGCGCCAGACCACCCGCTCACGGTCAACGGCCAGTTGCTGCGGCGCCTGCCGGAGAACGGCGACGGTACGCGAACGCCTCAAGGCGGCGTCGTAGACCTCGAGCGTCCCTCGCTCATCCCAGGCCAGCACCGCGGTGGCGCTGATCGCCGCCAGCGGCCTGGCGCTCCCGGGCATGGTGAACACGGCCTGCGGCCACACCCGTGCGTCCACGCGGACGCGGAGTGTGGCCAGCGCGCGTGATGCCTGGCTGCGGACGGTCGCCTGCGAGATGCCGAGCCTCGCCGCGATCTCCTCATCAGCGAGGTCCTCGTAGTGGCGCATGACCAGCACCGCGCGCTGTTTGGCGGGTAAGGCCCGCAGGCGTTGCCAGATCTCGCCGAGTTCGGGTTCGTCCTCGTGGACCGGGGAGGGAACCTCCGCTGTGAGGTGCTCCAGCCGTCGTCTGCGCCACCAGCTCACATGCTGCCGGGCCATGATCGTCCGAACGTACCCCTCGGGGTCGTCTTTGCTGCGTACGCGTCGCCATGAGGAGTTCAGCCTGAGCAGTGCCTCCTGAACCAGGTCGGCCGCGTCGTCGGCGCTGCCGGTCAGTCGCACGACGGCAAGAAGCGACGGGACGCAATCCCCGGGCGTCACGTCAACTGGCTGACGCGGCTGCACGCCGCACATGGAGGGCGTCACGCGCCACCGCCGCATCCGTGCCCGATCTTGTCGCCCGTGGTGCGAGCAGCGCCGGCCTGCTGCGCCTCGAACGCGACGGCCGGCTCCTTGCGCGTGTCCGCCTGTTTTTGAGCAGTATCTCGACTAGCTGGTCGCGGTTGGGGTGGCGGTCCGACTTGGTGGGGTAGCTGGGGATCTCGTCGCTCCGGCATGGAATCGGGTCCGTGGCCGCGGCCGGTGGGGGCGTCGTGCTTCGGACGGTAAACGGAGGTAGCCGATCACGCAGCGCCACGCCTTTTCGCGCACATATTTGTTTGACTGGCGCCCGCTGGGTCCAGCAGCTTCTACGTGTGCGATTTCGTGAATGCCATGACCGATTAACCGGAAGGGAACGGCGTGCACATTGATGATTTCGGCGCGGAAAGGTCCGCAGAAAACCGCCCCGCGAATGCCGCGCAGGCGCGCTGGCAGCAGCAAGGGGTCCTGGACCTCGCGCCTTCACTCATCCACAGCGACGAACCCGGTGAACCCGTTCTACCCGGACGGGTGCTGGAACTGCAGGGCGTGCAGGTGGCCATGCTGAACCACGGCCCCATCGAAGTACGCCGGCCGACGTCGCTGATCAGGCAGTTCGATCCGGAGGCGTACAACATCAACCTCTTCCTCGCCGGTGACGGGGGGTTGTCCCAGGGGGGACGGCAGGCCCGCCTGACCGCCGGGCAGTTCGTGGTGCTCGACACCTCACGCCCCTACGAGGGCTGGCGCAGGTGCGATCGGGCGAGCGCACCGCACTCGACGCTCACGCTCCAGATCCCCCGCCTCATGATGCCCCTCCCGTCGAACGTGGCCGACCGGCTGACCGCGGTCCCCTTCGACACGCGGCACGGCATGGGCGCGGTCTTCGCCCGCTGGGTGACCGGACTCGTACGGGATCCCGGCTACTTCACCCGCGACGACGTCTCCACCTTGTCCTCGGTCACCGCCACACTGCTGGCCGCCGCACTGGCCCCGCACCTGAACAGCGCTGTGCATGACAGTTCCGAGGTCCGCCGACGGCGGCTCAGGTTCCAGATCGACGACTTCATCCAGCGGAATCTCGCCGATCCGGCGCTCGGCGCCGAGGCCGTCGCCGCCGCCGCGCAGATCTCGGTACGGCAGTTGTACGAGCTGTTCGCCGAGTACGACCGGACCCCGGCGGCCTGGATCCGGCACCTTCGCCTGGAACGCTGCCGCCGGGACCTGGCCGACCCGAGGCTGCGCGGCTATCCCGTCCATGCCATCGCCGCACGCTGGGGCTTCACCGATCCGACCACCTTCAGCCGCGCCTTCCGTGCCGCCTACGGCGTGCCGCCCGGCTACTTTCGACGGCTGTCGCACAGGGAGAACTGATCCCGCCCGACCTGGGAAAGTCGAGGCTGCCGCAGGATTTGCCAAGGATGTCTGCAGGCGCGGCCAATGACCCGCACTTCGTGCGTGCGGCATGGTGATAAGCGTCAAGCCACTCCATAGGGCCGCTTCCGCAGCGCATATCCGCTCGGACTCAAAACGATCGCCGACATCTGGCAGAAGCCTCAGCCGTATGGGCTGATGAATTGCCATGCGGCGAGGTGAACAGACCAGGCGATCGCCGGCCGGTCATATGTGCCGGACAAAAGTCCGGCGCATGAGTCGCATCTCGATCTGGGAGGAATGTCATGACCAAAGTCATACAGAAGCTGAGCGACAAGCTGCTTGTGCTGTTCGTTCCTGGGACCACTGTCCAGGCGGGATGTCCGCGGATCTGCGAGCAGGTCCCCATCTGCGGCGAAGGCAACAACTGCGGGTACCGGACCTGCTGCATGATCAGCGTGGGCGGTCGCCAGTGCGGCTGGGACTGCTGAGGATCCGATAGCCGCCGGCACGATCGGTGAGCTCCGTCGGCTCTGCCGGAACATCCGTCAGGGCCAACGGGGCCGCCTTTCCCGGCGGATCCGACCTCAGGCCCGGATTGCGCAGGCCGCCCCGGCGGCCGTACTTCACAGGAGAGCTGGAACTTGCTTTATATGACCGTGGCCATTGGCCTCCTGAGTGCTCTTTGTCTCTTCAACCTCCTTCTTGTCTTCGGGGTGATTCGGCGCCTGCGGCAGCTTTCCGAGTCCGCGCAGCAGCCGGCGCGTCTCGCGGTGGGCGACACGATCGACGATTTCTCCGCGGTGACCACCCGGAACAAGGTGGTGACCGCCGGCTCCCTCCAGGACGGCACAATGGTCGCCTTCATGTCGCCGACCTGTGAACCCTGTAAAGAAATTCTGCCGGCCTATATGGAGTTCGCGAGTTCCTCGGCGACCCCGACGCTGACCGTCATGCTGACGACGGACGCAGGCGCCGTCGAGAATTTGGGCCGGCTCGAGTCCGTCGGCGACGTGGCCGTCGAGCCCGTTCAAGGGGCGATCTCCACCGCTTTCGGGGTCACCAGCACGCCCACTTTCATCACTGTGGTCAAGGGGAAGATCGCCGACTTCGGCCTTCCCCAAGTCGCGGAAGGCGCTCTGGGTTAGGCATATGTGGAAGAAGATGAGCAGCGGAACGCCCGTACGGAACGTCCTGCCCGCCATTTCCCTCGCCTGGCGGGCGGGAGCGCCCTGGGCGACCTCGATCACCGTTCTCGCCCTACTCTCAGCCCTCATCCCCATTTCGATGGCCTGGCTGACCAAGCTGCTGCTCGACCGGCTGACCAACGGGGCTCAGTTGTCGACGGTGCTCCTTCTCGCCGGGTTCCTCGCGTTCCTCGGTCTGCTGATATCCGGATCCGCGGCGCTGCGCCGGTACTGCGACGCTGAGCACGACAGAAGGGTCAACCTGTACGCGCAGGACACCATCTATCGTGCGGTGAACAACATCTCCGGGCTCGCCAAGTTCGAGGACCCCAAGTTCCTCGATCAGCTCCGGCTCGCGGCGCAGGCCGGCGGGAACACGCCGAGCCAGGTGTTCCAGGCGGCGCTCGGACTGTTCGCCGGATCGCTCACCATCGGCGGGTTCGCCGTGTCCCTGCTGCTGATCAGCCCGATGATGGCCGCGGCGACGATTGTCGGAGCCGTGCCCATGTTGCTGGCGGAGATCTCGCTGGCCAAGCGGCATGCCGTCCGGATCTGGCGGATGAGCCCCACCGAGAGGCGGGAGATCGCGTACAGCCAGTTGATCTCCACCACCGCGGCGGCGAAGGAGGTCCGCCTGTTCGGCCTGGGTGACTTCTTCCACACGAGGATGCTCGACGAGCGGCGGGCGATCGACGAAGAGAAAAGGCTGATGGACAGGGCGACCCTTCGAGTCCAGTTCGGGCTCGGAGTCCTGGGGGCGGTGATCGCCGGCGCGGGGCTGGTGTGGACGGCCGCGCAAGCACTGAACGGACGGCTCACCCTCGGCGACATCACCATGTACGTCGCCTCCATCGCCGGCGTGCAGGCCGGCCTTTCCGCCCTGGTGTCGCTGATCGCCTCCGCGTACCAGCAGTTGACCCTCTTCGGGCACTACCAGGAGATCGTCTCCCTTCCGGCGGAATCCCGGGCGGAAATCAGGAACTTGCCGGCCGCCTTCGACTGCATCGAATTCAAGGACGTGTGGTTCCGGTACGGCCCCGACCATCCATGGGTGCTTCGCGGCATCAACCTGACCATTCCCTTCGGCAGCAGCCTCGGGCTGGTGGGCGAGAACGGCTCAGGAAAGAGCACCTTGGTCAAGCTGCTGTGCAGGTTCTACGAGCCCACCGAAGGCACGATTCTGTGGAACGGCGTCGACACCCGCGAGATCGACGTGAAGATCCTGCGTTCCAGAATCTCGGCCGTCTTCCAGGACTTCATGGAATATGACCTCTCGGCTGCCGAGAACATCGGCGTCGGGGACATCGAGAAGATCGACGACCGTGCGCTGATCGAGGAGTCGGCCAGGCGAGCGGGCGTCCACCAGACGCTGGCCGCCCTGCCGAAGGGTTACGACAACCTGCTCACCCGGTTCTTCCTCGCCTCCGACGACTCGGAGGGCGTACGTCTCTCCGGTGGCCAGGCGCAACGGGTGGCGGTCGCCCGGTCGCTGCTGCGAGAGGGCCGGGACCTGCTCATTCTCGACGAACCCAGCTCGGGCCTCGACGCGGCGGCGGAACACGACATCCACGCCGGCCTCCGGGAGTACCGCAAGGGATCCACCAGCATCCTGATCTCGCATCGCCTGAGCACGGTTCGCGACGCGGACATGCTCGCGGTGCTGGCCGATGGCGGCATCGCCGAGTGCGGGACGCACAGCGAGCTGATCAGCCTGGACGGCATCTACGCCCGCCTGTTCAACCTGCAGGCCTCGGGTTACCAAGAGACGGTACCCGGATGATCGTCCTCGCTGTGGCGGTCCCGGCGGGGCTGGCCCTCGTTCTCGGCTACGTGCTGTTACGGCGGCATCGAATGATCGCGGTCGTGTCCGGGGTCAGCATGTTGCCGAGCTACCGGCCGGGAGACCGGCTGCTCGCACGTCGCCGGCGTCCGCAGGACGCACTCCAGGCGGGCCAGGTCGTCGTCCTGCGGCATCCGCGCCCGGAGGGGGACGCGGGCTGGCTGGTCAAGCGCGTCGTCGCCGTGGCGGGGGACGTCGTGCCCGACGGAATCCGCTGTGACGTCATACCGAAGAACCAGGTCATTCTGCCGGGCGAGATCGTGCCTGAAGGGCACACGCTCATATTGGGCGACAATCCCGCGCACAGCATGGATTCGCGGCAGCTCGGCTTCATACCACTGGAAAGCATAAGGGCGACGGTGATCAGGCGGTTGAACCGCTGACAGCGTCCCTTTCCCCGATGACCGAACAACCCCAACCGAATGAAGAGAGAGGTTCCACATGATGTCCAGCCGTACGGTCCAGATCCGGGATGCTCTTCTGCGGCTCGAAGAGCCGGAGAGCTCTGAGCACGCTGTTTTCTCGGGTGGCGCCGGCTTCCCCGTCGCCACGTACAACATCGCCATTCCGCCGCGTAACCAGTGAGTGAGGCGGGAGTTTCCGCTCTCTCGTCGAGGTAGCTCTCTCGGGCCGGTCCATCGACCGGCCCGAGAGGTGCCCTGCCTGCTCGGCCGAACGTCAACAAATGCAGTTCATCAACTACGGAGGTGGCATCGGTGGCTGCGGTAGTCACTGCGGGGGCGCGGGCCGGCGTGCCGGCGCTTCCGGACTCCTCTCCATGGAAGAGAAAGATTTCACATGATGACCAGCCGTACAGTCCAGATCCAGGATGCTCTTCTGCGGCTCGAAGAGCCGGAGAGCTCTGAGCACGCTGTTTTCTCGGGTGGCGCCGGCTTCCCCGTCGCCACGTACAACATCGCCATTCCGCCGCGTAACCAGTGAGTGAGGCAGGAGTTTCCGCTCTCTAGCCGAGGTAGCTCTCTCGGGCCGGTCCACCGACCGGCCCGAGAGGTGCCCTGCCTGCTCGGCCGACCGTCAACAAGTGCAATTCACTGATTACGGAGGTGGCATCGGTGGCTGCGGTAGTCACTGCGGAGGCATGGGCCGGCGTGTCGGCCCTGCTGGATTCCTATCTGCGAATCTCGGCTGCCGATCAGCTGGTGATTCTCTACACGGCCGAATGCCGACCGCCCGCGGCCTGGATCCTGGTCGCGGCGGAGGAACGGGGGCTGTCGCCTGTCGCGCTCGCCATGCGGCCCATGGAGGACACTTCTCTGGCCACCCGCCTGCGCGAGGTGCTGCTTCCCTCGATGCGCCGGTCCAACCGGGTGGTGATTCTCACGCTGGAGCAGAACAGCGTGTCCCACTTCGCCGTTCTGCAGGAAGCCCAGAACCTGCTCGGCGATGACCGTTGCGATGTCGTACGCGTCACCAACGCCGGTCCCGAGCTCTTCTCCCATGCCTTCAACGCCACGCCCGCGGAGCTGAGCGCGTACAACGCCTCGCTGTACGGGCGGCTGCGGAAGTCGAGAAAGGTCACCATCCGGACCTCGCGTGGCACGCACCTGGAAATCGAACTCGATCAGGAGCGTTTCACCTGGACCAGTAATCGGGGCACCCTCAGGAAGGGCGCCTTTCTGGTGCTGCCCGCCGGCGAGCTCGCGACCTATCCGGCCCGCATCAATGGACGTCTGGTCGCCGACGCCGCCTTCAACGCCAACATTTACACGACGCTGGATGCCCGCCTCGGTGCCCGTCCCGTGACCGTCGACATCGTGGAAGGGCAGGCCGTGGACTTTTCGTGCGACGATGCCCAGGTCGCCGAACTGATCGAGATGTGCTGGGCCGTTCCGCACGCGCGTCGCGTGGGGGAGCTGGGCTTCGGCACCAACGCCGGCATCGACCGGCTCGTTCCGCTCAACTCCCACATCAACGAACGTTTTCCTGGCGTTCATGTCGGCTTCGGAGAACACAATCAGCCGTTCCAGATCGTCGACTACCGCTGCGACGTTCATTTCGATCTCATCGCGACG
This sequence comes from Nonomuraea sp. NPDC049646, assembly GCF_044465525.1. Classification (NCBI taxonomy): domain Bacteria; kingdom Bacillati; phylum Actinomycetota; class Actinomycetes; order Streptosporangiales; family Streptosporangiaceae; genus Nonomuraea; species Nonomuraea sp. NPDC049646. The sequence goes on from NZ_JBITLU010000012.1 coordinate 69,215, forward strand.
GGCGGCATCATCACTCTGGACGACGGAAGTGAGATCGATCTGTCGAAACCGGCGGATGACGGGACACCGCATCCCGACGGTGTCAACGACGAGGACATCGACGGTGACTGCTGCGTGCTGAGCTTCGATCAATGCAGAGTTCTCAGCCTGCCGGTCCAGAGCCGGTAATCCGCCTGGCCGTGACCACGAGCCGTGAAAGAGAATCGAAGCCGGCATGACCCTCCCCGATGACACAGCTCAAGGCGAAAGGTCCCAAGGCTCCGCACCACTTACCAGGAACCTGCCATTCCTCGGTTATCTCGCCGCCCGGGCGCAATCGCAGATCGGTTCGTCCATCACGGCGACGGCCATCCCGCTCATCGCCGCGACGTGGCTGGGTGCGAGCGCCGCGCAGATGGGGCTGCTGGTCGCCGTCCCGTTCGTCTCGCGGGTCGCGGGACGGCTCGTGGCGGCCGTCCTGGTCGAGCGCTCACGCTCGCGTGTCACTGCCCTGGCGGCCATTGAGGTGACGTCCGGCCTGTGCGTCGTCGCCGTCACTCTCCTGGCCGTCTCCCACGACCTGTCGATTCCGGGGCTCATCGCCCTGGTCTCGATCATCGCCGGGCTGACCGGGGCGTTCGGATCCTTCTCCGCGCCTGTTGTCCTGGATCTCGTCGATCCGGGCCGGCTGACCAAGGCCAACGGGGCGATGGCCGGGGCCGCGCACCTCTCCACCATCGCCGGGCCCGGGATCTTCGGGCTGCTCCTCCAGTTCCTGGCGATGCCCATGGTGCTGGTCGTGGACGCGATCAGCTATTTCGCGTCGGCCCTTCTGATCCTGCCGCTCCGCCGGCGGGCCCTGCCACGCGCACAGGCGAGAGTGCCGGACCGGGGCCTTCGCGGCTTCCGGCACGCGTTCCGTGGGGACATCCGGATCTACATGGCGGGTGCCGCGCTCATCTGCCTGATCAACGGTGCTGTCATCGCCCTGCTCCCCTTGTACGCGACACATGATCTCGGCCTGTCGGCCGACGCGTACGCGGTCATCCTGGTCACCGGCGCGGCGGGCGGCCTCATCGGATCCGCCACCGCCTCCTTCTGGGAGACCAGGCTCGGCAGGAACCGGGCGGCGTTCGTGGCGGGCGCTGTGGCCACCGGGGCGACGGGATTCCTCGTGTTCGTGGACAAGGGCCTGTCAGGGGCGCTGGGCTGCGGCGCCTACGAACTGGTCGGCAGCGCCGGCGGCAGCGTCTTCGTCGTCCTCATGATGTCGTCGATACCCGCATCCGTCCCGTCGGACGCGGTCGCGCGATCCATGGCCGTCGGCGCTCTCGTTCTTGAGCTCGGCACGGCGATCGGAGCCGCAGCCGGTGGAGTCATGGGAACGGCCGCCGGCATCCGTCCGACCGTGGAGCTCTGCCTGTCCGTCGCCGCCACCGCGCTCCTGGCCGTGGCCCTGCGAGGTGGCCTGTCGGCCATGAGGTCCCGTTCCTGAGGACGCCAGGGCACTGGGGTCGTCCCGGCCGAGATCTGCTCGCGCCACGAGGGTGACCCCTGGCCGGGACGTCCTCGGCGTGGCAGGGCTGTGCCTTGGAGGCCAGTCCCGGCCATGGTGACCGAGGACGAGCTGCTCCAGGCCGGCGCCGAACGCGACGCCGAACAGGTGCGGGAGCTCCCCAGCCTGGACGCGATCACAACTGCCCGCCTCAACAGGCCGCCACCCTCTGGATTCGTGTTCAGTGTCGAGCCAGCCGGCGTTGCGGTTCAGGAACGTGGTGGCTGTGGGTAGTTGCGCGTCCGTGGCTGAGGGGGGCGTCGGCGAAGCGGTGCGTGTTCGGTGAGGTACTGTGCGGCGATCGGCTCGCAAGCGGGAAGAGCGACCGCTCTGATCTCCTACCTGACCGGTCGGCTGGCTGTGCTGTGCAGCAGCGGAACGAGGATCGCTGGGAAGTTGCACGTGGCACAAGGTGAACACAACCGAAAGACGTGGTCCTACAAAGGCCTGGCTCTTTTCGGAACGGCCTGCATCGTGGCGCGAATTCTGCTCGCGATGATCTCCCCGGCAATGTCGATAAGCGTCGGAGAGTACGTCTTCTTCGCCGCGGCCGAGACAACCGTTGCAGCCTTGGCGGTACGCGACTGGCGCCGCGTTGTTCGTCGCTGTGAGGTTGAAGGCCCGACTGACGGGTGGCAGGCATGCGAGCGCGGTGACGCACCGGCGAGCAAGGGGGAGCGTTGCAGCACGTTGGTCGGGCTTGCGGGGAGGGACTGTCGTGCTGAGAAGGAGATCATCGGCTGATGAAGCGCACGCTGCTCTTCTTGGCGAATCGAGGGGTGTCCGGATCGATGCCTTGGTTGTGGCCTGCCGCATCAATCGACGGGCCGCAAGATGGCCTCGGCCGCGACCGTCTGCTCGCCGTAGCGCTCGTCGAGCCGGTCACGCAGGTCATCACCGGCCACCCAGACGCCGGCGGTGACGCGGTTTGCGCTCTCGTCCACCGCCACCGAGACGAACCCTGCCTCGCGCTCTAGTTCTCCCTGAATCGATCGCAGTTGGTCGTAGGTGTGCCGGGCACGGCCCACGCACAGCGCGCCGCCCCACACCTCGCGCAGCCATCTCTCGCGCCTTGCCGGATCGCCGGTGAAGGTGACATCGAGGATCAGCCGCCGTGGATCGTCGCCCCGCGCCTCGAAGTCGGCGACTGTGGTCGGCGGCGGGCCGCTGTAGTTCTGGTCGATCCATGCCCCGGCGAAATCCTCCGCCTCCCGCGCCCGTCGCAGTGCGTTCTCCAAGGCCTGACGTGTCGCCTTGGCCGGCTCCACCGGGCTCCAGCCGCCCGCGGGGGCGGAGCATGGTGTGGACGGTGGGGTTCGATCCGGCCGGCTCGACTGCTCGGGTGCGCCGGGCGGGGCGGTGAGGGTGAGCCGGCTGCCGTCCCAGGTGCCGACCACCCGGTAGCGGCCCCAGCGCACGCCGTTCGCTGACTCGTGCGCTACCCGGGACCAGTCCCAGCCGATCACGTCCGGGCCTCCGCACTGTGGCGGCATCGACTCGGCCACCATGGAGCACAGCTGCGGGCCGTGACCGCCGCCTTCCAGCACGGTAAGGCTCGCGGCGTAGCGGGTGGCCGGGCTCGCCTGTTCAGCGCCACAGGAGACGATCGCCAGAGCAGTTCCGAGCGCCAAGGCCATCGTTCGCCGGTTCATACCTGTATGGACGTGACCGCCGCCCCACCGGTTCACCCCTTGTGCCCGCGACACGACATCTCCCGTCACGGCGCTGAACGGAACGTGACCATGCCTACTCGACCGTGGCGAGCTCGGCGTACAGCTGTGGCACCGGCGCATCGCCGGGGTCGAGTCGCGGTTCCTCGGCGAGTTCCGGGCTCAAGGCCTTCGCCAGGTCCTCTCCGGGATGCACGTTGCCGCCCGGTGGGGGGTACAGCGCCCCGGACGGCCGGTCACGGTGGATCAGCGCGATCTCGCGCCCGCAGAACACCAGGCCACCGACTCGGATCTTGACGTGGGAGAAGGGCAGGTCCGGGTACGTCACGGGGCCAGTGTGACCTGCCGTTGCCCGCAACCCCTGACGAACCCCGGCGGGCCCTCAACCCTTCCATCCGGGCTCCGGACCGAGCAGCCGCCAGCGGCCGCCCGGCGCCATGCAGAGCGGCAGGTCGTCGGCCACGGTCGACATGATCATCGTGCCGCCCGGCGGGCGTCGGCAGAGGACAGGGCGCGCCGTGCGTGCTTCACGCGGGTGATCATTGTTCACGGGGTGGCGCCCATGCCGTACTGAGCCGCCTGCAACGACCACAGCTCCGCGTACTCGCCGCCGAGAGCCAGCAGTTCCTGGTGGCTTCCGCTCTCGGTGATCCGGCCGTCCTGCAGGACGAAGATGCGGTCGGCGTGCTGGACGGAGTGCAGGCGATGAGTGATGAGGATGACCGTGCGCCCGCCGGCGAGTGAACGTACCCCGGCGAACGTCTCTGCTTCGGCGCGGGGGTCGAGGGCGGCGGTCGGCTCGTCCAGGACCAGCACGGGTGCGTCCCGGAAGTACGCGCGGGTGACCGCGATGCGCTGCCACTGCCCGCCCGACAGGTCGACCCCGCCTTGGTACTCGGGGGCGAGCAGTGTGTTCCAGCCGTCCCGCAGGGAGGCGATGAGATCGGTGGCGCCGGAGGCCGCGGCAGCACAGGCGAGCGTTTCAGGGGTGGGGGCAGTGGTGTGACGGCCGATGGCGACATTGGCGGAGACGGTGAAGGGCCATCGTTCGTAGCCCTGGGACAGCAGGGCCACCTGGTCGAAGAGCCGGGCACGGTCCAGGTCGGCGGTGGGTGTGCCATCCCAGGCGACCGATCCGGATTCGGGGAGGTAGAGGCCGGTGAGCAGCTTCGCGAGGGTCGTCTTCCCGGATCCGTTGTGCCCGACCAGGGCCACGATCTGGCCGCGTCCGATGGTCAGGTCGACGCCGTCGATGGCGGGCTCGTCGGCGTTGGGGTAGCTGAAGCGCAGGTCGCGTGCCTCGATCAGGTCGGGACCGTCGGCCCGTCGCAGGGCGGTGCCGTCGCGGGGGATGGCCAGGTGCTCGGCCTGGCGGCAGGCGGCGGCCCAGTCCTCGGTGTAGAGGCCGTGTTCGAACACGTTGTTGATCGAGTAGATCAGGTTGCTCAGTTGGCTGGTGCCGGTCTGGATGGCCAGGACGGCGGTGCCGGCGGCGGCCAGCTGCATGCGCCCGGTGATCAGGAGCCAGCCGAGCAGCACGTAGGTGGCGCCCGTCGTCAGGCCGCTCAGCGCCCCGGCCAGTAGTTCGCCCCCGGCGTCGGCGCGGGCCAGGCGGGCTTGCTCCCGCGCCGAGCGCAGGGCCATCCGGTCGTGGTGGCGCAGCAGGAAGTCCCCGGCGGCGTGTGCGCGGATCTCCTCGGCGGGGTCGGCTCCGATCAGGAGTTGGGCGAGGCTGCGCTGCTGCCGTAGGGGAGTCAGCCATCGCAGGCGGGAGGCTTTGCGGCGCAGGGTGGAGCGCACCAGAGCCCAGGCGCGCGGCAGGATGATGAGCGGCAGCAGCGGAAGCAGCAGGGGGTGCAAGACCCCCAGGACGCCGGCGGCGGCGGTCATGCCCATCAGCGCCTTCAGCATGCGGATGACCTGGTCGATGACGATGTCGATCCACCCGGCTCCGTACTGCGCGGCCTCCAGAAGATCATGGAACTGGGCGCCCTGGAAGTGCAGCAGTTCGACGTTCGCGGCGCGGCTGAGAAGCTCGTCGTAGGCGAGGTGCTCGACCTTCGGCTGGAGCCGGCCGGAGGCGGCGCCGGACCAGGCGGTCAACACGGCGACGCTGATGCCGGCGGCCGCCACCAGGGCCAGGGCCGGCACGGCGGCCTCGACGCGGTCGGGGGTGGGGCCCGCCGTGAGGATCTGCTGCAGGACCCGGTTGGTGGCCAGCAGGCCGAACGCGGTCGCGGCGCCGACGATGAGCTGGCACACCACGACGATCAGGAGCGCGGCGGGGTCGGCCCGCCAGGACAGCCGCAGGCAGATGCCGATCAGCGAGGGCAGCCTGCGCATGATCACGCCGAAGCCGACCGCCATGTCGGTCTCGTGCCGCGCCCATCCCATGCTGTATTGGAAGCCTGCTCCGAAGATCGGATCCGTGATGGGCTCTTGCGCGGCGGCCTGCCCTGGGGGGTCGGCAGGTGGTGGGTCAGGTTCGGTCCTTACCGTCACGGATAGGGCTCCGTTCTCTCTGGGGGTGCTTCTTCCGCTTGCCGTCGGCGTCCTCTCTCGCCCGGGTGGCGACGTGGTGACGTGATCGTGAGCAGGACCTTTGACGCGGGCAACCGTTGTCCTGGACCCGGCTGCTGGAGGATCTCGCAGAGAGACGCGTTCGCTGGCTCATGGCCGAGGGCCGGCGGGCAGATGCGCATTCGGGCGGGCCCGGAACAGCCCCCAAGAGCGTCATGGCCGTACGTCAGGCCGCGCCGCTTTCGTTGAGCCCAGGTCCCCGAAGCTGAAAGAGGCGGCGGCAACGGGGAGGTAGGGCCAGCCGCACACCACGACCATGGCGGCGAGGAATCCCCGCTCGACCCAGACGATCTTCGGCGAGCCGGTCGGCCGACCACGCGCGAACAGGTGGACGCGGGTGCCGAGCACGGCCAGGACGAGCAGTGATACCGCGAGTCCGGTCAGCCGGCCGGTGATCCACTCGCGGGTCCGCGGTGCGGCCCCGTCTGTCGCGATGCGCTGCATGTCGATGCTGGTCCAGGGCAGGGCCAGCGTCAGCATGATCATTCCTGCGACGGCTGTCCGGTGGATGGGGGTCATGCGATCACCTCAGCACGCACGCGCCACAGGCGGAAGGCGATGGTGACGGAACCTCGCGGGCACACTTTTCGCGCGAGAGCGGCGCCGGCGGCTGGGCGGCGGAGCGGAGGACCGCGCCTCAGGCGCGATGCCGCGCTGCGGGCTGACGGAACTCGCCTGCCCGGCGGTCCCGTCTGCGACGGCAACCCGTCGTATGGAGCGCTTGGCAGGGCACAGCATGGGGGCGCTCATTGCGATGTCTCCTCGCGTCCGAAGGCGCCCGGGCCCGCATGAAACAGACCGATGAGCAGGACGCCCACACCGATGGAGGCAAAGGACAGCGCAGGGTATCGCACCACGAGCCCGGCCCATCCTGCGACGAGGTTAGGAACGGGCCCATTACCCAGGGCAGACGGGTAGCGCCTTCTGGTGATGCCGCGGATGAAATGGGGCAGTCCATTGCCGGCGACAAGGCTGCCGGAGAAGCTGAGAAGAATCGTCTGCCACATTGCAAGAGGTCCTTATCGTCGTCCGAGTTGATGGCTGAGCATGGGGAGCAGCACCGCGTCTACGAGCGTGTGCAGGAACAGGTCGTCGAGGGGCTCGCCGGTGACCAGGAGACGAGACAGCAGCCCGGCCGAGCTGATCTCGGCGAGGAGCGCGTGGTCCGTCGTCGCGGGGATCTCGCCTCGTTCGATGGCCCGGCCCATGACGACTGCGAACACATCGCGTTTGTGGTCGAGAACGTGTCGGCGTACGGTCTGCGCGAGATCGGGGTCACGGCGCATCGCGACGAGCAGCCCAAGAATGAGCGCGCTGTCTTGACCGGTGAGGCTGGCACGCAGGCTCAGCAGGACTGCCACCAGGTCGTCACGCAGGCTTTCCGTGTCGGGGGGAGCGGTCACCGGTGTCCCCGCATACCTCCGTATGGCCGTCGCCACCAGGTCGGCCTTGCCCGGCCATCGCCGATAGATCGTGGCCTTGCTGGCGCGGGCCCGTTCCGCGATGGCCTCTATGGTCAGCTGGTCATAGCCGACTTCGCTCAGCAGGCTCATGGCTGCGAGCAGGATGGCTTCTTCTCTGATCTCACCCCGTCGGCATGGCCGATCCTCATCGAAACGGTACCGTTCACATTCGCGAAGTGAACGCAAGCGTTTCGTTCTGTGGAAGGGCCCCTGCGCGAACCAGTCGCAAGATCGGCGAGCAGAGCGAGAGGCCGACGTGGCAGTTCGTCAGCCCCCAACAGCCTCCTGGGCGGGCCCGAGGTCGTCCTTACGCGGTGGACGTGGGCGGCGTGCCCCACCACCGGCGGGCGGAGTTGCACGCGCGGCGCGAGAACCCTGACCAGCCGGGACGGCCTGACGACCGGCACGCGCCGTAGGCGGCCCGCCTGGACGACCGTCGCGACGTCCACGAGTGTCCCACGATGTCCGAGCCCGGATCGTCACACGCGGGTCCGTTCCGGCCGTACTCCGGTGCACTCTCACCAGGCGAAACGCGAATGCGTGTACGTGATGACACACGTCTTGCCGACATCCCGGATCGCGCCACCCGCCCACTCCGCCGACCTGCTGGAACGCCGCGAACCGTGACAGAACCGCCGGCAGTATCGTGGCGGGATGATCGAGCTTCGAGAGGGCGGCGTGATCGACTGCTCCGCCGCGCGGGTGTGGGCGGTGGTCGCCGACTACGGGCAGGACCCGCGGTGGCGGAAGGGCGTCGAGACGATGGCGCCGTCGTCCGAGGGACTCGTGCGGGTGGGGACGACCACCGCCGAGATCATGCGGTTCGCGGGCAGGACCTATCGCAACGGCGGTGAGGTCGTGGCCGTGGAGTCGGGCCGGTCGTTCGCCTGGCGGACCACCTCGGGAATCGTCGCCGAGGGCGGCAGGTTCGTCGAACCGCTCGGCGAGGAACGGTGCCGGTTCACCTTCCACGTGCGCGTCACGCCGCGCACCGGCTCCGAGCGGGCCCTGGAGCCGGTGCTCAGGTGGTTGCTGCGGCGCTCGATCCGTGCGGACGTCCGCCGGCTGGCCGTGGGGTTAAGCCGCCGGGCCGCTTGAGGACGCCGTCCAGGGCGTCGGCGTAGAAGGACTACACGGGGTTCCTCGTCGGTAGCCAACAGTGCGGCGAGCCGATGCTGGTTGGCCTTGGACGTGATCTTCGGCGAGGCGCATCGCAAGGCCCGCGTGCGCGGGGCTGCCCTTCTTGATCTCACCGCATGACGTCCCCGCCCCCTGGGGATCGGCTCCTGAACATTCTCTCGTCGCGTGGGCCTATGCTGGGCGCATGATCAAGAGAATCGAGTCCTCCGTCCGCCTGTGAGCGAGACGCCCGAGCCTGGACCGCTCGGCAACCAGACGAGCCTGTACGACCACGCTCTACGGCTCCACCGCTTGTATCCCGATGCCGCGCTCCCGAATGACGGTAGGCCGTACCCGGTCAGCGATGCCCCTCGCAGGCGGATCCGTGAGTCACAAGACGACAGACGACGCCAGGGCGCCGGAGCGGCCGCGATCCTGGATGCGTTCTTCACCCGCCCCGGCGCCGCCCCACGGGACTTGACCTGGGCCTTTCACGACGTCGACGTGCCCATCCATTTCAACGAGCACATCACCGCAGCCGCGCTGCGCGCCGACCTCGAACGAGTCCAGGAGACCGGTCGCCGGCTGGTCCGCAACAGCGCTGACGAATGCTCGACGGTCATCGGCCTCGCCGTGCTCGCGTCCGACTGGGACGAGCAGGACATCGACCTGATCAAGCACATCGGCCTGCTGTCAGGGACTTTCGGCCCCCTGGCGGCACACGCCCTGAAACGGCGGATGGGCGGCGCCGGAGCGCTCCTGTGGCTCGCCCGGCGCACCGCGAGGTGGGGCCGGGTCTACATCGTCGAGGCTCTGTGCGAGGTCGGCGGACTCGCCGCCCGGCCCTGGCTGTTGCGCGAGGCCATCGACGGCGACATCCTCAACGGCTACTACGTTGGCGCCGTCGCCAAAGCCGCCGACGTCCATGAGGCCATCACCGCACCTGACCCGGACGATGACCTCATCGACCACACCGGCCGCCTGCTCAGCCTCATGGCGGACAACAACGGTATGGGCCAGACCTGGAAGGGCTATCACGCGATCCGCCGGGTCCTGGACGCCCACGTCACCCACCTGGCCCACCAGCAGCCGACCGCCCGCCGCTACTACACCGCGGCCTACATCGCCGACCGCCTCCTCAAAGCCGACCCCGACCTCCCGAACCTGCCACCCGACCACCAAGCACACCTGCTCGACCAGTACCTGACCATCCTGCGACGCTTGGTCGGCCGCAGCACGCGCAGACCTCGACCCAACCGACGAACGTTCAGCCTGGTTTCTGGAGACCGTGGCAGCACGCCTTCACCTGCCCGGGTGACGTCCAAGCAACTACCCGATCTACGGCGGCGTCGGCTTGGATGACGTGGATAGTGGTGTGGTCCGCCCGAACGGCCGGCCGGAAGGCTGCGTGGTCGGTTGCGCCTGCCGGCCGGCCGGGCGGAGTTGCCGGCGGCGGGGTGCACGACTCCCAGACGGCCCTTGCGGCCGAGCCCGTTGGCGCGGCGGCCTGCGGGAACGACGCGGGCAAGAAGCTCAAGGCGCAGAAGCGGCACTTCGTGGTGGACACCCTCGGGCTGCCGCTGCGCGCGATCGTCAACGCCGCGTCGGTGCGGGACCGCGATGGCGCGCACCCGCTCCTGGCGCTGCTGCGCGAGAAGCTCTCCACCATCGGCCTGGTCCGGGCCGACCACGGCTACGCCGGACGGCTGGCCACCTGGGCGGATCCGCTGTCCCCGCCTGGTGCGCACCTACCCGAACATCATGAAGCTGACCGGGGCCGCTTCCTGTAATGACGACGTGCCGGTAAAGGCATGAACGAGCGCATAGGGCTCGTCGAAGGCGTGGCGTATGCGGTCATGGTAGGCGTCGTGTCCGGACGCCAGGGGCGGTGTCCCCGTTGCAGCATTCCGAATCAGCTTCTCAACGTCCTGTCCGCTCAGCGGAGCTCGCATCGCGACCCGAGCCGCGGTCTCGTAGGCGTCAGCGAAGTCTCGCGGACGCCAGTGGCACCAGCGTCTCTTGACCTGGCCAGGCACCGCGTAGCACCACGTCCGCGAGCTCGACGCCGCCGTCGAGTCGGCGGGCGACGACCAGCTCGATCGTGTCTGTCACGATCACCGTCGGGTCGTCCTCGGTGACGCGCTCGATGCCTCCCACCGCTGGCAGCACCACTGCCTCATCTCCACCGCCGACGACGCTCATATCAGGCTCGCGACGCACCAAACGGCCATTGACCTGCACCAGCTTCTCGGCCTGGCCCGTGCCGCCGATGATCGCAGCCGCCAGTGCCGCGGCATAGACAGGATCGCCGACCGCGTCATAAACCCAGCGCATACCCAGCACCGAGTGCTCGGCAGTGCCCAGCAGCCACGCTTCGCCACCGGGCAATGGCGCCTCGCGGTAGGTGAGCGGCATCTGATGAACCGGGCCGTCGCCGACCCGGACCAGTATCGTCTCCATCCCGACCGCGCCGGCCGGGTCGTCGAACCGGTAGGAGGCCATCTGCCGCATCTCGCCGACCGGCCCGGTGTACCAGGGGCGTCCCGGCAACCAGTCGGTCAGCAGCTCAAGCTTCGTAGGCGAAAGCGTTGCCTGGTAGAGCAATGCCATGGGGTCATCGTAGCGTGATCGAAGAATTCGCAATCGGGAGAATGCCCGCTGCGACCAGTCCGTTGCCGGGGCAGTGTGCGGTTGGGGGGTGTCTGGCCGGGGCCCCGACCCCGGATACTCACCCAGTGCACGGACGCGGGGCGGCGCCAGGTCGGCGGCTCCGCCGGTGGCGTGCCGCTGGGCCATGTTCTCCAGCCAGGCCCGCGCCACTTCAAGGGCATCGGCCGGGGCGTCAGGAACGGCCATCAGGGCACCCTGCTTCGTCGGCCTGGCGCTCGTGGGCGTCGGCGGCGTGGTCGGTGGGCGGCGCGTCCAAGGGGGCTTCATCCCGGTGGTAGCCGCACGTCGTGCAGTGCTGGCCTCGCTCCTGAGCGAGCCGAGCCGGAACGTTCTCCGGGCCGCGGTCGCCGAATCCGGCCCTTTCCCGCAGGGCGCGTGGCTGACGCAACGGCTGGCCCGGCTTCCCGAAGCCGATCGGCCCGCCGCCGGACTCGCGCTGCTGGCCGCCCGCAGCCCACACGACATCACCGAAACGGACGTCACCGCATGGCGCACCACGACCTCCGCCACCGATCTGGTGCACCTGCCCGGCTTCGGCGGCATCACCGCGGTGGAGCGGATCGAGGAGGCCGTCACCAGCCGAGCACCGACTCGATGAGGACCAGCCGAACTGATCGCGACCTTCGCCCTCATCGGCCCTCCGGCGGCCGCGGGCGTGCAGCGGCCGGTGCGGTCACCAGGTCACGGGGAGTTCGTACACCCCGTACACCTGGCCGTCGTGCTTGAAGGGGATCTTCTCGAACTCGGTGGCCAGGGCCAGGGTGGGGACGCGCCTGTAGAGGGTGCCGTAGGCGACCTGCAGCTCCAGCCGGGCCAGGGGCTGGCCCAGGCACTGGTGGACGCCGAAGCCGAAGGCCACGTGCCGGCGGGCGTCGCGGCGCACGTCCAGTTCGTCCGGGGCGGGGAAGATCGCGGGGTCGCGGTTGCCGATGTCGTTGGCCACGATGATGCCCTCGCCCGCGCGGATGACCTGGCCGCCGATCTCGATGTCCTCCTTGGCCACCCGGCGGCGTCCGCCGTGGGTGATGTTCAGGTAGCGCAGCAGCTCCTCCACCGCGCCCGCGATCAGCGCGGGGTCGTCGCTCTCGCGCAGCAGGGCGAGCTGGCCGGGATGGCGCAGCAGCGCGAGGGTGCCGAGGGCGATCATGTTGGCGGTGGTCTCGTGGCCGGCCACGAGCAGCAGCACGCCCATCTGGGCGGCCTCCTGCCTGGTCAGCTCACCCGCCGTGACGCGGGCGGCCACCTGGGACAGCAGGTCGTCGCCGGGGTGGACGAGCTTGTCGCCGACGAGCTCGTCCAGGTACTGCCGCAGACGCCCGCCCGCGGCCGTCCGGTCCTCGACCGACACGTCCCGCTTGACGATGATCTGGCTGTTCTCCTGGAAGAAGCCGTGGTCGGCGTACGGGACGCCGAGCAGCTCGCAGATCACCAGCGACGGCACCGGCAGCGCGAACGCCTCCACCAGGTCCACCGGCCTCGGCCCGGCCAGCAGGTCGTCGATGAGGCGGTCGACGATGCGCTGGACGGCCGGGCGCATGGTCTCGACCCGCTTGACGGTGAACGCCCCTTGCACCATGCGGCGCAGCCGGTGGTGCTCGGGGTCGTCCATGAGGATGAAGCTGATCGCGCTGTCGGGCCGGTTGGGCGCCAGGATCGGCAGCGGGTAGCCGGGCCGGGTGACGTCGGAGCTGACCTGCGGATGGCTCAGCACCGCCTTCTGCTCGGCGTAGCCGGTGACCAGCCATACGGTGCCGCCGTCGCGCAGCCGTGCCCGGGTGAGCGGCGCGTCCTGCCGGAGCGCCTGCAGGGCCGGCGGCGGGTCGAACGGGCACGCCGCGGCCCTGACACCGGGAAACTCGGGCAACGTGCCGGACATGTCCTGATCTGGGATCGCCGTCATGACGGTCTTCCTTCCGCTCGTCGGCCCCGGACGGCGCTCATCGACTCCCCGCCTGACGCACCAGCACGCTCCTTTGTCATGTCCAGTAACCGCCGCGCACCCCATTAAGTCAAGCGCCTGCTTTGACGGCCCCGAGGGGCCGCAGGACCTGCGCCGCCGACTCGGTCGTGGAGCCGGCGCGCGCCACCCACCTGGTCGCCGTCCGCGTGACGTCCTGGCGTCCGGCGCTTCAGCCGGCCTCCAGGACGAAGAACAGGAGGCCCAGGAACCTCGGCCCGGAGATCTCGCGGAGCTCCTCGGGGAACAGCTCGCGGGCCTCCGGCGCGTACGGCGGTTCGCTGATGACGCCGATGCGGAAGCCCGCCGTGGTGAAGGCTTCGGTCATCGCGTGCAGCGGCCGGTCCCAGAAACTGAGCCGGCTGGTCTGCCCGCCCATGGTCCACTCCTCGACCCGGTTGCGCGTCCCGAAGTAGGCGGGCCTCTCCCCGGCCTTGTGCTGCATGAGGGTGATGGCCAAGGGGTGCTCGACCGAGACGAGCAGCCGGCCGCCGGGCCGCAGCACGCGTCGCAGCTCGGCCAGCGCCGGCCCCCAGTCCTCCAGGTAGTGCAGCACCAGCGACGCGATGACGTCGTCGAAGGTGTCGTCGGGGAAGGGCAGCGGGCCGGCCAGGTCGGCGACCCGCAGGTCGGCGTCGGTGCCCAGCCTCCGCCGGGCCACCTCCAGCATCCCGGCGCTCGCGTCGACCCCGGTCACGACGGCGCCCCGAGCGCGCAGCTCGGCGAACAGCGGGCCCGATCCGCAGCCGGCGTCGAGGACGCGCCGGCCGGTCACGTCACCGGCGAGCTCCAGCATCGCGGGCCGCTCGTAGTACGCGTTCATGAGGCTGGTCTCGTTCTCGGCCGCGTAACCTTCGGCGATCGCGTCGTAGGCGTTGCTCCCGGGCATCGTCGTCATAGGGGTCATTCTGGCCCCCGCGTCACGAGGTGCGCCGAGAGGCGGCCGGGCGCGCCCAGGCCCGGTCAGCCCTCCGCCTTGTCGAGGTCGAGCAGCAGGGCGGCCGCCCGGGTGAGCACCTGCGCCCGGGTGCGGCCGCCGTGGTCGGCGGCCAGGAAGTGTTCGCCGATCGCCACGCAGAAGGCGAGGAGGCTGCGGGCCTCGACCTCCTCGGGGTCGGCGCAGAAGCTGCCGATCATCTCGCGCAGCAGCGCCATGCGCCGGTTGTCCACCCGCCGCAGGCGTTCGGCGACCGCCTCGTCGCGCCTGGCCCAGTCGCGGACGGCGAGGTCGATGGGCAGCAGGCGGTCACCGGAGAAGGTGAGCACGCCGGCGCGCCTGATCTTGGTCCGCGGGTCGCCGCCCTCGCGCTCGACGCGCTCGATCACCTCGTCGGTGCTCTCCCGCTCCCAGGTGTCCAGCATCGCCTCCAGCAGCGCCTCCCGGTCGGCGAAGTAGCCGTAGAAGCCGCCCTTGGTGACGCCGAGCCGCTTGGCCAGCGCTTCCACGCGCACCGCGTCCGGGCCGCCGGCGGCCAGCGCCCGCAACCCCTCCTCGATCCACCCCTCCCGGGTCGTACGGACCGCGCCCACAGTGTGTGCCACCTCACTCCGACGATATGTATACGCCACCGTATAACCGTGGTTAACCTCAGTATATACGGCAGCGTATAGATAGGGAGGGATCATGAGGCTGGCGAACGCCGCCCATACCGGCCGCCCCTGGCGCATCCATGACATCGCCGAAGGTTTCGAGCTGGAGGACGTCTGGGCGATCCGCACCCCCGGCGCCGGACCGCACGACTTCCCCGCCGCGCTCGCCGCGATGCGCGACTCCAGCGGCGGCCCCCTGCCGCTGCGGGTGCTGCTCGCGGCGCGCTGGAAGCTGGGCGCCCTGTTCGGCTGGGACAGGGCGTCGGCGGGCGTCGGAAGGCGCGTCCCGTCGTTGTGCGACCGCCTGCCCGCCGACCTGCGCCGCGCCCCGCGCGGCTCCGACGCCGGCCTGGCGCCCTTCTCCCCGGTCTACGCGCTGGACGACGAATGCGCGCTGGAGCTGGCGAACCGCACCGTCCACGCGGTGATGCACCTGGCGTGGGCGCCGGCCGCCGGCGGCGGGCACGAGCTCCGCATGGCCGTCCTCGTACGCCCCGACGGCCTGCTGGGACGTTGCTACATGGCCGCCATCACGCCGTTCCGCCGGACCCTCGTCCTGCCGGGCTTCGTCCGGCGGCTGGAGCGCGCCTGGCTGGAGCGCGAGGCGGGCGCCCTGGAGTCGGCCGTCGGGACGGACGGCATCCCGCCGTCCGTCCGCGCGCTGAGCTCCTTGCCCGTCATCGACTACGCCGACCACTTCGCCCTCACCACGAACGACCACGACGGGGGGACGGCGGAGGAGTGGGCGCGGGCGATGTTCGGCGACGTGCCCAGCGCGGCGGAACGGCTGATCTGGCGGGGTCTCCTGGGGCTCCGGCTGGCCCGCGGCCGATCGCCCGCCACCGTGGCCGGATGGCGGATCACCGCACGTGGCGACGGCTGGATCCGGCTGGAGACCGCGTCCTGGTTCCTGACCGCCAACCTCGTCGTACGTGTGGCGGACGGGCGGGTGTCGCTGACCACCCTCCTGCGCTATGACCGAGGGCTCGGGCGCGTCGTGTGGCCGCCGCTGTCGGCGATCCATCGCCGGCTGGCTCCCGGGCTGCTCCGGGACGCCGCCGCGAGGATGGCCCGCGGCGGCGCCCGGTAGCGCCAGGGCAGGGCTGCCAGCGGCGCACCCTGACCTGCGACGTCGGTCAGCCGCGCCTGGCGGCCGGCCAGCCGTGCCCCCAGCCGCCCTGGACCATGGTCTGGAACGCCCACCCGTCCTCGGTGCGCACCAGCAGGTCGGCGTAGTGCATGCGGTGCTCCTCGCCCTCGATCGTCATCGTCGCCTCGGTCTCCACGACCACCAGGTTCGGGCTGACGAAGCGCGGGGTGCGCGTCGAGCGCAGGTCGAGCCCGGCGGTGCCGCCGCCCATGGACTGCTTCATGGCCTCGACGTACTCGGCCCGCGTCCACTGGCGCACGCTCGCGTGGCCGCCGGGCACGTCGGTGGCCACGTTCATCGGGAAGACCGCCAGGTCGGCGAGCTGCTCGATCGCGCCCTCCTCGGCCAGGGCGTCGTAGGCGGCGAACCAATCATCGATGTTCTTCAGTTCCTCGGCGCTCGGCTGGTACATGCTGCTCCTCCTCAAGGCGTACAACGTACCGTACAGCATACGGGAAGCGTCGCGCGCCACGGGACGCCGGGCTGGGCGACGGCGGGTTCGGGCAGGGCGGGCGCGCTCACGAGCAGCTGCTGGACGTCGATGTGGCGAGCAAGGAACTGCGGCTGCCGGTCGGTCTGCCGCAGCCGAGCAACTGGAGCGCGGCGCACGCGAGGCGCGCAACGCCGTCCGGCTGCGGGCGCATGAGAACGTCGTCGCGGTCCACGACGTCGTCCCCGGCGGCCTGCCCTGGATCGTGATGACGCTGGCCGGCGGCCGGTTCCTGAAGGAGCGCCTCGATACGCGGGGGGCCGCGGCTCACCCGAGTACATGGCCGCCGAACGACTGCGCGGAACCCTCAGGCTCCCGGCCAGTGACCTGTTCTCCCTGGGCGCGACCCTCTACCAGGCCGTCGAGGGCGTCTCGCCGCTCCGCCGCGACACCCAGCAGGCGACGCTGACCGCCGTCCTACAGGCGGAGCCACCTTGCTGCGCGGCCGGGGCGCCCGATTTCTGACGCCGGTCACCGGTACGACCGTCGCGGTCGCCGGGGGCGCTACCGGGTTCCTCTCCGGGATCGGCGTCGTGGTGCTCGCCTTCGACGGTGTCGCCGTCCTGCGCTGCCATGGCCGACGTCGAGCGGGGCGACCGGACTAGGTGATCCCGTTGATCGTGATCACTTCCGTCGAGCGGCCCCCGCCGGCCGGTCAGCGGGGGCGGCTGAGGGCGGCCTCGGCCAGATCCGTCCACTGCCCGGCCGAGGAGTGCGGGACGACCACCCAGTCCTTGACCACCCTGCCCTCGCCCGAGGGATCGAACAGGCGCGCCCCGGCCAGCTCCAGCGCGGCCGCGTGCTCAGGGGTGTCCCTGACCAGCCGGAACACCATCGCGCCGTCACGCTGCAGGCTGGCGAACACCTTGCCCGCCTGATCCTTCAGCGCCGGGCGGCCCATCATCCTGGAGATCCGCACCCCCAGGTCGGCCAGCTCGGCGCCGACCTGCAGGAAATCCTCTTCCGCGCTCATCGTCACTCGGCCCCAGACGTCGTGGCGGCGCGGGCCGAGCGGCTCGGGGCCGCCGGGGCACACGATCGTCTCGGCTCCCGCCCTCCGGCAGAAACGGCGATCAGGCTAGCAGGATCATGCCGAACCGGGAGAACGCACGCCCCCGGGCCGCGTCCGGCGCTCTTCCCCTGACGCAGGGTCAATGCCGAAGCATGGTGGCATGACCGCTACGACCAGTACGAACCCCCCGCCGTCCGGTGACCTGACGGCCCACCACGACGGCCTCGCCATCCCGCTGTCCCGCGGCGGACGGGGCCGCCCGCTGGTGCTGTGCCCCGGGCTGAACGCGACCCAGGCCGACCTCGGCGAGCTGATCGAGCTGCTGCGGCGCGACCACGACGTGGTGACCTTCGACCTGCGCGGCCACGGCCGCACCCCGGCCGCCGACCGGTACTCGTTCGAGGCGTTCCTCGGCGACCTGGACGCCGTGATGGACCGGGTGGGCCGCCTCGGTCTCGGCGAGGCCCCCGTGCTCGTCGGCTACTCGCTGGGGGCCGACCTGGCCGTGCACCACGCCGCCCGGCATCCCGGCAGCGTCGCCGGGCTCGTCCTGATCGACGGGGCGAACCCGGTGCCCGAGCCGTTCCTCACCGAGGACGTCCTGCCGCAGTTCCGCGCGATGTGGGAGGAGCTGGCCGCGCAGCAGCGGAGCCGGCGCGGCACCCCGCGCCAGGTGCTGCTCACCGCCCGGCAGATCCTCGACCTGAACGTCGAGATCGACGTGGTCCGCTCCGGGATCCTGTCCCGATACCCGCTGATCGACCGGCCGATCAGCATGATCATGTCGACCTCGATGGCGGGAGCGGGCGGCGGGCCCGCCGAGCGGTTCAACCGGAACTGGCGGGCCGGGATCGACCGGCTCGTCCGGCGACAGCCGCGCATCGCCACGACCTGGCTCGACGCCGACCACGGGCTGGTCTTCACGCACGCCGCCGAGATCGCCCGGATCATCCGGAAGGCGGCTTCTTGACGACCTCTGGAAGGGTGGTCCCATGCTGACCATCGGCGAACTGGCCTCGTACGCGGGGGTGACCGTGCGGGCGGTGCGGCACTACCACGCCAAGGGCCTGCTGCCCGAGCCCGAGCGCGACCGCCACGGCTACCGCAGGTACGACGCCGCCGCCGCGGTCGAGCTGATCAGGATCCGGACCCTCGCCGAGGCCGGGGTGCCGCTCGCGCGGGTGCGGGAGCTGCTGCGGGCCGGCGGGGAGGAGTTCGCCGCCGCGCTCGCCGACGTCGACCGGCGGCTGCGCGAGGAGATCCGGCGGCGGCAGCGCCACCGGGAGCGGATCGCCCGGCTGGCCGCCGGGGACGGCCTGGCGCTGCCGCCGGAGGTGGTCGGCTACCTCGACCGGCTGCGGGCCCTCGGCGTGGACGAGCGGATCGTCCAGGCCGAACGCGACGGCTGGATCCTGCTGGCCGCCCACTCGCCCGGACGCGTGCCGGAGTGGATGGCCCGCAAGCGGGCGCAGCTCGACGACCCGGACTTCGTCGGCTTCTTCCGCATCCTGGGCCAGGCCCTCACGCGGTCCGCCGACGACCCCCGGCTGGCGGAGCTGGCCGGTGAGCTGGCCGCCTGCCTGACCCGGCTGACCGGCGAGCGGGCCGCGGGCTACGTCGACGACCTCGACGTGGAGCCGCAGTTCGTCCGGTTGATGGACGCCCTGGCCTTCGACGCCGTCCCGCCCGCCCGCCGCCTGATCGAGCTGCTGCGCCGGCGGGGCTGGAGCGGCTGGAGCAAGCTGGAGCGCGTGGACCCGCCGTCCTGGGCCGGGTCAGCCGTCGAGGAACCGCTCCAGCTC
Source organism: Nonomuraea sp. NPDC049646 (assembly GCF_044465525.1). Taxonomy (NCBI): domain Bacteria; kingdom Bacillati; phylum Actinomycetota; class Actinomycetes; order Streptosporangiales; family Streptosporangiaceae; genus Nonomuraea; species Nonomuraea sp. NPDC049646. The sequence goes on from NZ_JBITLU010000012.1 coordinate 88,252, forward strand.
CGCGGTGACGAACCCCGGGTTCTCCTCGACGAGCCAGTGCCCGGCGCGCGGGACGTCCACCGCGCGCACGATCCTGGTCAGGCGCGGTGACACCGTGGCCCGGATCGCGTCGAGCTGCCCCTGGGCGGTCATGAGCAGCGCCGGGACGCGGACCGGCGCCGCCGCCGTCGCGTCGCGCACGTCCTGGTCCAGGGCGCGGTAGAGCTCGAAGCCGCCCGACAGGGCCTGCGGCCGGCGGTAGGTCCGGGCGTACTCGGTGATCTCGGCGTCGGTGAACGGGGACCGCTCCGAGGTGCCGCCGAACGCCGGCCCGCCGTAGGAGACCTGGGGGTAGAACAGCGCCAGGTACTCGCGGACGTCGTCGCCCACCACCGCCTCGGGCACCCGGCGCTGGGAGTGGAAGGCGATGTGCCAGCTCAGCGACCGGTACGTGGCCGCGTCGACCGCCGGGCCGGGCAGCGGCAGGTCCAGGTAGCCCAGGCGGGCGGTGTCGGCGGGGAACCGGCTCGCGTACTGGAACGCCACCGCGGCGCCGAAGTCGTGCCCGACGACGGCGGCGTCCCGGACGCCGAGCCGTCCGGCGATCAGCTTGTGCACGTACCCCGCCAGCGTGGCCTTGTCGTAGCCGGTGGGCGAGCCTTCGCTGTCGCCCAGCCCCGGCAGGTCCACGGCGTAGACGGTGTGGTGCCGGGCCAGGTCCGGCATGATCGGCCACCAGCCGTACCAGGTCTGGGGCCAGCCGTGGATCAGCACCACCGGCGTGCCGGTCCCGCCCTTCACGTAGTGCATGCGCACGCCGTCCACGTCGGCGAACTCGTGCCGGAACGTCCTGCCGAAGCGCGGGTCGTCCCGGGTGGCGGTGGTGTGGGAGGCGGGCGGGGGAGCGGCGGCCGGCGTCGAACAGGCCGTGACGCCGAGCGCGAGCAGGAGGGCGAGCGCGACGGACGCCGCCGTGCGCGCGGATCGGGCCAGGCGGCGGCCGGACGACGGCCGTGGAGCGGTGGTCATGTGGTCCTGTCCTGAGAAGAGTGACGGGGTCAACGGCCGGTGCTGCCGTCGATCAGTTCGCGGAGGATGTCGGCGTGGCCCGCGTGCCGGCCGGTCTCCTCGATCATGTGGGTGAGCGCCCAGCGCACGCTGGGGGCGGGCCGTCCCGGCCGCCGGCGGGGGAGCGGCGCGCCGGGGTCGGAGCAGGTGTCGAGCACGGCGTTCGCCTGCTCGACGGCGTCCCGGTAGCGGGCGACGACCTCGGCCACGCCGTCCGCCGGGTCCGCGTGGAAGGTCGCGGGCCAGGCGGCGACCTGCGCGCCGAGGAAGGTCGCGCGCTCGACGTGGGTGACGTGGTTCAGCAGGCCCAGCAGGTTCGTGCCCGAGGGCACGGCGGCGGTCCGCACCTGCGGTTCGGGGGCGTCCTCGACCTTCGCGGCGATCGAGGAGCGCAGGTAGTCGAGGAAGCCGCGCAGGGTCTCGATCTCGCTGCCTCCGGTGCGGGGCGGCGGGGTGTCGCGGCGGCGCACGGGCGTCTCCTTCCGTGGGTGTGGGATCAATCCGACCAGCAGCTCGCCGATCTGGCACGAAAACTTGCGGTTATGGCAAGATGGCCCTCATGCAGGACGACATCGACGAGGTGCTGGGCGCGGTCGGGCCGCGTCTTCGAGCCCTGCGTCGTCACCGCGGCATCACCCTCGCCGAGCTCGCCACCACGACCGGCGTCTCGGAGAGCACGCTGTCGCGGCTGGAGAGCGGGCAGCGCCGGGCCACGCTGGAGCTGCTGCTGCCGCTGGCCCGCGTCTACGACGTCCCGCTCGACGACCTGGTCGGCGCCCCGCGCACCGGCGACCCCCGGATCCACCTCAAGCCGATCAACCGGTTCGGGATGACGTTCGTGCCGCTGTCCCGGCGGCCGGGCGGGGTCCACGCGTTCAAGATGATCATTCCCGCGCGACCGGAACCGCTCGAACCGGCCCCGCAGACCCACGACGGCTTCGAATGGCTCTACGTCCTCACCGGGCGCCTGCGGCTCGTCCTCGGCGACCGCGACCTGACCCTGCCGGTCGGCGAGGCGGCCGAGTTCGACACGTCCATGCCCCACTGGCTGGGCAGCGCCGACGGCGGCACGGTCGAGCTGCTCATCCTGTTCGACCCCCAGGGCATGCGCACCCACATCCACGCCGACCCCCACCGGCACTCTCACTGAGCATCCGACGGGCCGTTTTTGCGGCCTGACCTTCATTTGTGGAGGTCAAGAGGTGCTGAAGCCCGTTTTCGGGGGAGAAGGGGGTGGCTTCGAGTGCCTAGTGATGGGAGTGGTGACCGTGGAGGGGTCCGGGGGAGCGATCCGGGTCGGTGTGGAGGAGGAGTACCACATCCTCGACGCGACCACACGCCGGGTGACCGCGCGGGCGGGGGCGCTGCTGAGCGCGCTGCCCGAGGAGAGCTTCACGCACGAGCTGCAGCGGTCGATGGTCGAGGCCAACAGCGCGCCGTTCCTGGCCCTGGACGACCTGGCCCGCGACGTGTGCCGCCTGCGGCGCAAGCTGATCGCCGCCGCCGACGAGCTGGGCCTGGGGATCGCGGCGGTCGGCACGCCGCAGCTGGCCGACCTCGACGAGGTGAAGGTCTTCCCCGACCAGCGATACGAGAAGATGCTCAGCGACTTCCAGGTGCTGACCCGCGAGCAGCTCATCTGCGGCACGCACGTGCACGCGGAGGTGCCCGACCCCGACCTGGCGGTCGCGGTGGCGCACCGGCTGACGCCCTGGCTGGCGCCGCTGCTGGCACTCAGCGCCAGCTCGCCGTTCTGGGACGGCGCCGACACCGGCTACGCCAGCTATCGCACGCTGGTGTGGCAGCGGTGGCCGACCACGGGCCCGATCGGCAAGTTCGGCTCGGCGGCCGAGTACCAGGAGATGGTGCAGGGATTGATCAGGTCCGGGGTGATCAGCGACGCGGGGATGCTCTATTTCGACGTCCGGCCCTCGCAACATGTGCCGACGGTGGAGCTGCGCATCTGCGACGCCTGCCCCCGGGTGGAGGACGTCGTGCTGATCGCCGGGCTGTTCCGGGCGCTGGTGGCCAGGGAGGTGGCGGCGGCGCGCCGCGGCCCTGGGCCGGACGTGCAGGTGGAGGCCGCGCGCGCGGCGACCTGGCAGGCGGCCCGGTGGGGGCTGGAGGGCGACCTGGTCGATCCGGTGGAGGGCGTGCCGCGCCCGGCCAAGGAGGTGGTCGAGGACCTGGTGGCGGGCCTGCGCCCGCAACTTGAGGCGGCCGGCGACTGGGAGCTGGTGACCAGGCTGACCCGGCAGGTCCTGCAGACGGGCACGTCGGCGGCCCGCCAGCGGGCGGCGTACGCCGAGCGCGGCAGCCTGGCGGACGTGGCCGACCTGGTGCTCAGCGAGACCCGCACGTGCGAGTGGGACCGGCCGACGGGGGACCACGACCTCCCTTCGTACCGGCCGGCGGCCTGATGGCCGGCGGTTGCGCGACGGGGGTGGCGGCATGTGCGGGCTGAGCGGCGAGTTCAGGTTCGACGGCGCGGAGGCCGACATCGGCGCGGTGGGCCGGATGACCGACGCGATGCACGACCGCGGGCCGGACGGCTCCGGCCTGTGGGCGCAGGGGCCCGTCGCGATGGGCCACCGGCGGCTCAAGATCATCGACCTGTCGGAGAAGGCGGCCCAGCCGATGGTGGACGCCGGGCTCGGCCTGGCGGTGGTGTTCAACGGCTGCCTGTACAACTACCGCGAGCTGCGCGAGGAGCTGCGCGGCGCGGGATACCGGTTCTACTCCACCAGCGACACCGAGGTGCTGCTCAAGGCGTACCACCGGTGGGGCGCCGGCTGCGTCGGCCACTTCAAGGGCATGTTCGCCTTCGTGATCCACGAGCGGGACAGCGGCCGGCTGGTGCTCGGCCGCGACCGGCTCGGCGTCAAACCGATGTACGTCAGCCACGACGCCCGCCGCCTGCGCTTCGCCTCGACGCTGCCCGCGCTGGCCGCGGGCGGCGGCCTGGACACCGGCATCGACCGGGTGGCGCTGCACCACTACATGACCTTCCACTCGCTCGTGCCCGGCGAGCGCACGATCCTCGCGGGCGTGCGCAAGCTCCCGGCGGCCACCGTCCGGGTCGTCGAGGCGGACGGCACGAGCACCGACCACCGCTACTGGGACCCGCCCTACACCCGCTCCGCCCTGCCCGAGCACGCCGGGCTGAGCGAGGAGGAGTGGCGCCGGGCCACCCTGGACGCCCTGCGCACGGCGGTGCGCCGCCGGATGGTCGCCGACGTGCCGGTCGGCGTGCTGCTGTCCGGCGGCCTGGACTCCAGCCTCATCGTGGCGCTGCTGGCCGAGGAGGGGCAGAGCGGCCTGACCACGTTCAGCATCGGCTTCGAGCCGGCCGGCGGCGAGCAGGGGGACGAGTTCGCCTACTCCGACCTGGTCGCCGGCCGCTTCGGCACCGACCACCACCGCATCCGCATCCCCGACGAGCGCCTGCTCGACGGGCTGGAACGGGCGGTGGGCGCCATGAGCGAGCCGATGGCCAGCCACGACTGCGTCGCCTTCTACCTGCTGTCGCAGGAGGTCGCCCGGCACGTGAAGGTCGTTCAGTCGGGCCAGGGCGCCGACGAGGTGTTCGCCGGTTACAGCTGGTTCCCGCCGCTGGCGGGCGTGCCGCGCGAGCGGGCGGCCGAGGTCTACCGCAGGGAGTTCGCCGACCGCCCGCACCAGGAGCTGGCCGGCGTCCTGTCGCCCGGCTACCTGCTGGAGCGGGACGTCAGCGGCGACTTCGTCCGGGAGCACGTGGCGCGGCCGGGCGCCGACACCGCGCTCGACGCCGTGCTGCGCCTGGAGACCACGGCCATGCTGATCGACGACCCGGTCAAGCGCGTCGACAACATGACCATGGCCCACGGGCTGGAGGCCCGCACGCCGTTCCTCGACCACGACCTGGTCGAGCTGGCCGCCGCCTGCCCCGACGGGCTCAAACTGGCCCACGGCGGCAAGGGCGTGCTCAAGGACGCCGCCCGCCGGCTGCTGCCCGCGCAGATCGTCGACCGGCCGAAGGGCTACTTCCCGGTGCCCGCCGTCCGGCACGTCGAAGGGGCCCTGCTCGACCTCGTCCGGGACGCCCTCACCAGCGGGGCCGCCCGCGCGCGCGGCCTGTTCCGGCCGGAGTTCGTCCGGCGGCTGCTGGCCGACCCCGAGTCCGACAGGGCGACGACCGGCGTCAACACGCTCTGGCAGATCGGCCTGCTCGAACTGTGGCTCCAGGCCCACCAGATGTGATGCCGGACATCCTCGGCGACCTGTCGCACCTGCCGTCGGCGGCCGCCCTGCGCGCCTGGAGCTGCCGCCGGCCCGCGCTGGCGCCCGACAACAGCGCCGTGGCGTTCGTCAGCGACCAGGACGGCGTGCCCCGGGTGTGGGTCCAGCCGCTCGGCGAGGATCTGGACGCGTGGCCGGTCGACACCGGCCACCACCCGGTCGTGGACGTGAGCTGGGGCCCCACGGGGGAGCATCTGGCGGTCCTGGTGGCGCCGGGCGGCGGCGAGCACACGCAGGTGTGGACCGTGGGCCCGCACGGCGGCGAGCTGCGGCCGCTCGCCGTCCCGCCGCACGGGTCGGCCGCGCTCGTCCGCTGGACCGGCCGGGGCGAGTCGGTCCTGGTGGCCGAGACCTCCGCCGCCGGCCTGACCCGGGCCGAGCTGGCCGACGCCGTCACCGGCGCGCGCCAGGTCATCGCCGTGGGCGAGCTGCTGTGGCCGGCCGCGGTCAGCCGCGACCACGCGCGCATGCTGCTCCGCCGCGGGCCGCGCGGCCTGCGCCGGATGTACGCGGCCGACGCCGTCCCCGGCCATCCGCCGGGCGGCGAGCGCGACCTGCTGCCCGGCCTGCCCGGCTCGACCGACCAAGGGGCACTGTCGCCCGACGGCGAGATCGCCTACCTGGTGTCGGACGCGGGCCGCGACCGGGCCGCGCTGCTGGCGGTGCGGCGCAACGCCTATCCCGTCGTGCTGGCCGAGCGGCCGGACGCCGAGCTGGACCGGTTCGCGCTCAGCGCCGACGGCCGCCGCGGCGTCCTGCTGTGGAACGAGCACGGCCGCTCGGCCCTGGACGTCGTGGAGCTCCCCGCCGCGCACGTCCGGACGCTTCCGCCGCCACCGGCCGACGTGATCACCTCGGTCCGCGTCGCCTGGGACGGCGGCACGGCGGTGCTCGCCGCCGAGAGCCCCGAGGAGCCCTCGCACGTGCTGCTGTGCGACCTGACCTCCGGGACGTACCGGTACGCCGCCGGGGCCGGGCGGCTCCCCGTCGCGACCGGCGCCGAGCTGCTGCGCTTCCCGGCCCGCGACGGGCTGGAGCTGGCCGCCTGGCTCTACCGTCCCGCGCACGTCCACGGGCCCGCGCCGTTCGTGGTGTCGCTGCACGGCGGGCCGGAGGACCAGGAACGCCCCACCTTCAACCCGCTCTACCAGAACCTCCTGGCCGCCGGGATCGGGGTGCTGGCGCCCAACGTGCGCGGTTCGGGCGGGTACGGGCGGGCCTTCCGCCAGGCCGACGACCTGGCGCTGCGCTTCCGCGCGGTCGAGGACGTCGCCGACTGCGCCGCCGCGCTGGTGCGGACCGGCGCGGCGGACCCGTCCAGGCTCGCCTGCATGGGCTGGTCGTACGGCGGCTACCTGACCCTGGCCGCCCTCGTCACCCATCCGCACCTGTTCCGCGCGGGGGTGAACATGAGCGGCATCGCCGATTTCGCCACCTTCTACGCCCGTACCGAACCCTGGATCGCCGCCGCGGCGGTCTCCGAGTACGGGCACCCGGAGACGGACCGCGACCTGCTGCACGCCCTGTCCCCGCTGCGCTCCTTCGACCGGCTGGCCGCCCCGCTCCTGGTCGTGCACGGGACGCAGGACACCAACGTGCCGGTGCACGAGGCCCGGCAGGCGTTCGGGGCGGCCCGCGCCCGCGGGGTGCCCTGCGACCTGCTGCTCTTCGAGGACGAAGGCCACGAGATCCGCAACCGCGCCAACCGCATCAGCCTCGTCTCCAAGGTCCTGAACTGGCTCGACGAGCACCTGCGGGGCTCTCCCCATTGATCCGGCGGCCGGACGCGTCCATCATGGTGCCTCCCACCGGCACGGAAGGGACCCGCTCGTGACCGACCTCGACTCCCGGCTGCGCGCCTGGCGGCACGACCTGCACCGGCGGCCCGAGCCGGCCTTCGCCGAGCACGCGACGAGCGCCTACCTGGCCGAGGCGCTGGAGGCGGCGGGCCTCGACGTCGTGACCGGCGTCGGCGGCACCGGCGTCGTCGCCTCCCTGACCAGGGGCGGCAGCGGCCGGGCCGTCGGGCTGCGGGCCGACATGGACTGCCTGCCGCTCGACGAGCCGGGCACGCACGCCCACGTCTCCCGCAACCCCGGCTTCATGCACGCCTGCGGCCACGACGGGCACATGGCGATGCTGCTCGGGGCCGCCGCCGTCCTGGCAGCCGAGGGCGGCTTCGACGGGACCGTCCGGTTCGTCTTCCAGCCCGCCGAGGAGCCCGGCCGTGGCGCGGGCCATGCTCGACGACGGCCTGCTCGCCCGCTTCCCCGTCCAGGCCATGTACGGCCTGCACAACTGGCCCGGCGCCCCCGCCGGCCACTTCCTGACCCGGGCCGGGAGCATCATGGCCGGCGAGGACAACTTCGAGATCCGCATCCGGGGCCGCGGCGGGCACGCCGCCCGCCCGCACATGGTCGTCGACCCCGTCGTGGTGGCCGCGGAGATCGTCCTGGCCCTGCAGACGGTCGTCGCCCGCAACGTCGACCCCGCGCAGCCCGCCGTGGTGTCCTGCACCGACATCAGCACCGACGGCGCGCGCAACGCCATCCCCGGCGAGGTCGTCATCAGAGGCGACACCCGCAGCTTCGACCCCGCCGTCGCCGCGCTCCTGGAGGACCGCGTCCGGCGGCTCTGCGAGGGCATCGCCGCCGCCCACGGCGCGACGTGCGCCGTCACCTACACCCACGAGTTCGCGCCCACCGTCAACGACCCCGCCTGCGTCGCAGCGGCGGTCGAGGCGGCCGTCGCGGTCGCCGGCGAGGACCGCGTCGACCCCGGCTGCGCGCCCGTCATGCCGAGCGAGGACTTCGGCGTCCTGGCCGGGGCCGTGCCGGCCTGCTTCGCCTTCCTCGGCAACGGCACCGAACCCGGCCGGGGCGGCGACCCGCTGCACAGCAGGGAGTACGACTTCAACGACGCCGTCCTGCGGACGGGGACGGACTTCTACGTCACGCTGGCGCGCCGCGTCCTGGCCGCCGGCGCCCCCGGGGCGGCGCCCGCCCGGTGAGGCCCGGCCCGCGGACGGGCCGTGCGGCGGGACGTCACGCGGCCGCGGCCAGCTCCTCCAGCGCGCTCAGGGAAGGCAGCTCGAACGGCTGCCGCACCGGAACCTGCCCGGCGCGGGCGTCCTCGGCCTCGCCCGCCCAGTGCCGCAGCGCCCGCAGCGGGGTGACGCCGTTGGCCTTGGCCCAGCGCAGCCGCCCGGTCCAGGCCACGGCGCCGTCCTTGAGCACCGGGACGTAGCGGACCGCGGACGCCGTCGTGCGGGGGTAGGCGTCCGGGGCGTAGACGGTCCGGAACTCGGGCTGGTCCTTCAGCGACACCTGTTCGTCCTTCCCATCAGCCGTCGGCCTCCGGCGGCAGCACCCAGCCGTAGACGTGCCGCCCATCGAGGAGCTGCCGGGTACCGTGCAACGCGACTCCGCCTTCCTCTCGACGAGCCTCGGCGTCAGCCGGTCTCGCGCGGGCCCGTCCACACCTCGGTGACCGGGCCGTCCGGCAGCTCGACGTCCAGCCGCCGGCACCACGGACCCGGCGGCGTCCACTCCCAGGCGGGTTGGAAACCGATCCTCAGCCGGCGGGCCGAGCCCGGGACCACCCCGCCGAGCATGCGGCTCCCGTGCGCGGCCCTGCCGCCCTTCCCGTCGAAGCCGCCGTTGTTCTCGTTGGAGTAGTCGGTGCCGAGGTCGTCCTCGGCGGACAGCATCCAGTACCAGAAGAACGACCCCTTGCTGTCCGTCTCCTCGTCCCGGACCCCCGGGACGAACTCGTAGTGCAGCACCCCGCCGGTCTCCGACAGCTCCAGCCCGCGGGCCACCACGTGGTGGCCCTCCAGCAGCTCCCCGAGGTCGATGTCGAAGACGATGTCGAGACGCCTCGACCCGTTCCTCTCGGCGAAGTAGGCGTCGGTGGCCGTACGCGGCGGGATGCTGATCATCGACCCAGCATCGGGCATGATCGGCGAGCCGGCCAATCAGCGATCGCGGGGAGCCGTGTGCGCGAGGACGGCGGCGGCCAGCTCGTCGTGCACCTCCGGCGGCAGCGTGTGCCCCAGGCCCTCCACCATCATCAACCGCGCCCCCGGCACCTGCTCGGCGATGAGCGCGCCATGACCCGGCTTGGCCGGCTCGTGCGTGCCCTCGATGACCAGCGTCGGCGCCTTGACCTGGTGCAGCACGCCCACCGGCTCGAAATCGGGGTTGGCGCCGGCCGCCAGCCGATGGTTGACCGTCGCCGACAGGTCGCGCGCCCGGTCGTAGATGCGCTCCTGCAACCGGCGCGCCGCGTCCTCGTCGAACGGCAGCCCGGTCCCGTGCAGCAGCCGCTGCTCGGCGATCATGCCCTCGATCGCCGCCCGCCGGTCCTGCGGCGGCGGCGCCGCGATCACGGCCTGGTAGAAGGACACGAACTCCGGCAGCGGCACCGGCAGGCAGCCCTCCTGCTGCGGCTGCCCCAGCAGCGCCCGCATGATGACCTTCCCCTCGCCGCCGCCCAGCGGCGAGGAGCCGATGACCGTCAGCGACCGCACCCGCTCCGGCCGCTCCACCGCGACGTACTGCCCCAGCAGCCCGCCCGCCGAGTGGCAGACCAGGTGCGCGCTGTCCAGGCCGTGCGCGTCCATCACCCGGTAGACGTCGTCCTTGATGTCGTCCCACGTGTACGGGTGCGCCGCGAAGTCGACCGTGTCCGACATGCCGGTGTCACGGTGGTCGTAGCGGATCACCCGGCGGCCGCCCGCGGTCAGCAGCCCGACGAACTCGTCCGGCCACAGGACGCCCTGCGACATCGAACCCATGATCAGCAGGATCGGCTCGTCGGTGGCGGCGCCGAACTCTTCACTCCAGATGTTCACGTTTTGCATGCCTCACAGCCTGCCCGGCTCCGCTACGGGCGCCTTCTGTAGAACTACTAGCCGCGCCAGATCAGTACGGGAGCCGATGCCCAGCTTCGGATAGATCTTGTACAGGTGGTACTCGACCGTCCGCGGGCTCAGGAAGAGCCGGGCGGCGATCTGCTTGCTCGACAACCCGTCGGCGACCAGGCCCGCGATGCGCAGCTCCTGCGGGGTCAGCGCGTCGAGCACGGCCGCGGCCGGCGCCTGCCCGCTCTCGCCCGCCGCCCGCAGCTCCTCCTGCGCCCGCCGCGCCCACGGCCGCGCGCCCGCCCGCTCGAACGTCTCCCACGCCATCCGCAGATGCGCCCGCGCCTCGCCCGGACGTTGCCCGCGGCGCAACCGCTCGCCCAGCAGCAGGGCCGTCCTGGCCGCCTCGAAGGGGTTGGTGTGCAGCCGCAGCGCCTCGTCGAAGGCGTCCTCGCGCGATTCGGCCAGGCCCCGGCAGCGCGCCAGCAGCGCGCGGGACTCCGGCGTCGCCGCGTGCCGCGCCCCCCGCTCGTACGCCTCCAGCGCCGCCCGCGCGCCCTCCTCGTCGCCCGCCCCGACGGCGGCCTCGACGCGGTCGGGAATCGTCCGCCAGACGACCGCCGGATGCCCGGTGCCCGGACCGGCCGCGGCGATGGCCGCGAACCGGTCGCGCGCCGCCGCGTGCCGGCCCAGGCACAGGTCGAGCATCGCCCGCGCGTACGCCGCCACCCCGGCCCGCAGCCCCACCCGATGGGGGACGGCGATGGCCAGCGCCGCGCGGGCCAGCCGCTCGCAGTCCTCCTCCTCGCCGCGCAGCGCCGCCACCACCGCCAGGTTGGCCAGGTGCGCGGCCACCGTGTTCTCGTAACCGGCCTCGCGGGCCAGCTCCAGGCCCTCCTCCGAGAGGGCCTGGCTGCGCGCCAGCCGCCCGGCCAGCCGTTCGGCGGTCGCCGCGAACTCCAGCACGACCGGCAACTGCCCCGCCATGCCCGACACCCTGGCCACCTGCCCGGCCCGGTCGCTCAGCTCGGCGGCCAGGTCCGTCTCGCCGAGCTGGCTGGCCGCGGCCGCCGCCCACAGGTGACCCGCCGGGTCCTCCAGCTCGCCGGCCCGCGCCAGCGCCCGGCGCAGCAGGCCGGGCCCGGCGGGGTCGCCGCCCATGGTCAGGCCGATGCCGGCCACCGTGTCGCGCAGGAAACCCTCCGGGTGCGCGGCGGCCCGCCGGCCGAGCTCGACGATCATCGCGGTGTCGCCGACGTACGCGGCCGCCTCCGAGGCGTCGGCCAGCATGTCCAGGCTGTCGCCCGCCGCCAGGATCCGCACGGCCTCCGCGGCGTTGCCGGAGTTCAGCTCGAACCGGCCCCGGAGCTGGGCGATCTCCATGGTCACGGCGACGTCGCCGCCGGCCCGTTCGCGCGCCTCGGCCAGCAGCGACTCCGCCTGGCCCGGACGGCCGCCGAGCCAGGACGCGACGGCGGCGTCCTTCAGCCGGACGGCCCGCTCGCGCGGCTCGGGGGTCAGCTCGGCGGCCCTGGCCAGGGCGGTGGCGGCGGCGCCGTACCCGCCGCGGTCGCGGGCCCGGCCGGCGGCGGTCACCAGCGCGGCGGCCACCTCCTCGTCCTGGCCCAGGGCGGCTCCGGCCAGGTGCCAGGCGCGGCGGTCGCCTTCGGTCAGCTCCGCCAGGACGGCGTGCACCCGGCGCACCTCGGCCGCGGAGGCCGCCTCGTGCACCGCCGAACGGATCAGCGGATGGCGGAACCGCACGCCGGTGCCCGACACCTCCACCAGCCCGCCCTCCTCCAGCTCGGCCAGCGCCCCCCGCCCGGCCTCCGCCTCCATGGGGGCCGGCGTCGAGGGGGCGTTTCGCGTGCCGGGCTGGTCCGCGTGGTCGGTGAGGAGCCGGCCGGTGGCGCGCAGGACCGCGCCGAGGTCGCCCTCCACGGCGGCGACCAGGGCGGCCAGCCGGGCGGCGGCGGACAGCGCGGCCACCCGGTCGCCGAACAGCCGGGCGCCGCCGGGCAGCGGGTCGGGCAGCGGCTCGCGTCCGGCGAGCTGGGCGGGCGTCAGCCGGGCGGCGATCTCGCGCAGGGCGAGCGGGTTCGCCCCGGTCAGCGTGACGAGCTCGCGCCGCACCTGGACGGGCAGCGCCCCGTGACGGGAGGCCAGCAGCTCGTCCGCGGCGGTCTCGGCCAGGCCGCGCACCTCCACCGTCAGCGGCACGCCCTTGACCGCGGCGTCCCCGCGCACCGCGAGCAGCATCGCGATGCGTTCGGTCGCCAGCCGCCTGGCGGCGAACAGCAGCGCGTCGGCCGAGGACCGGTCGATCCACTGGAAGTCGTCCACCACGCAGACCAGCCCGTCCGGCGCGGCGGCCTCCACCAGCAGCGAGAGCACGCCGGCCGCCAGCAGGAACCGGTCACCGGCGCCCCCCGCCGCCAGCCCCAGGGCCGCGCGGACGGCGAGACGCTGCGGCTCGGGCAGCGCGTCGAGCGCGCCGGGCGAACCGGCCACCGGCCACAGAAGCTGGTGCAGCGCCGCGAACGCCAGGTCGGACTCCGACTCGACGCCGGTGAGCCGCAACACCCGCATCGCGCCGCCGCGCGCGGCCGCCGCGTCGAGCAGGGCCGTCTTGCCCGCCCCCGCCTCGCCGCGCAGCACCACCGCGCCGCCGGCGCCGCCGCGGGCGCGCGCGATCACCTCGTCGAGAACGCTGATTTCCGCAGATCTGCCGTAGAGCACAAGCCCCTACTGTAGGCGCGCGGCCCGGCCCGCCGAGCCCCGGGGAGACCGCCCCTACGAGGGCAGCCACGCCGGCCACCAGGGCAGGACGCAGTCGCCGGGGGTGCCCTGGGTGGCCAGGTCGTACAGGGTCAGCGCGACCGGCCCGGCGAGGGTGACGGCGAGGGCGAGCACCATCAGGAAAAGCTGCGGCCACAGCCGCCCGGCCGCCCACGGCAGCCGGGCGAGCAACTGGACCGGCAGGGAGATCAGCGCCGACCCGGCCGACACGACCGGGAAGAGGACGAACCTGCTCAACGCCCAGACGGCCCCGGCGAAGCCCTCACCCGCGCTCAGGTCGCCCGCGCAGTGGACGTGCGCGTGCGCCACCAAGGTGATCTCGTACCAGGTGCCCGCGGTCGCGCATCCCGTCGCGGAGACGGCCGGGAACGCGCAGCCGAAGGCCCAGCGAACGTCCCCGGCCCCGGCCGCGGGTCTGCTCCGATCGATCACGCCGACATCGAAGCAGACCGGTTTGCGGCCGATGCGCACCCGAAGTGAAGATTCGGTGCAGGGACGCGATCATCTCGGCCACACTGGTCCCATGGAATACGTCGGACGGGCGCCCGCGCCGCCGCTCGACCGGTTCATCGACGACATCTACTGCCTGACCGGGGCGCCGCGGCACCGGCTGATGACCGTCCCGCCGATGCCGTCGGGACACCTGTTCGTCAACCTGGGCGACCCCGCCCGCCTGTGGGACTCCGACCCTTCCGTGCCGCCGGCGGTGTTCGCCGACGGCTGGTTCATGGGGATGTGGACCAGACGGTTCCGCTACGAGTACCCCGCGCGGGTGCGGCTGGTCGGGGTGCACTTCAAGCCGTGGGGGATGTCGCCGTTCGTCGGCGTTCCGGCGGGCGAGCTGCGCGACCGGTGGGTGCCGGCCGACGCCCTCTGGCAGCGGTCCCTGGACCGGATCCGCGACCGGGCCGGCGACCTCGCCTCGGCCGCCGCCGTCCTGCGGGTGGTGGAGGAGGAACTGCTGGCGCGGTTCGCGGGGACGGCGTCGCGCAACCTCGACCTGGTCCGGCACGCGGGCGGCCGCCTGGCGGCCACGTACGGCGCGGTCCCGGTCGGCGCGCTGGCCGACGACGCCGGGGTGAGCGGCAACCACCTGGCCGCGCAGTTCAAGTCCCATGTCGGCGTCACCCCGAAGCGGGTGGCCCGGATCTACCGCTTCGCCCGGCTGATCCTGTCCGTGGACCCGTCGCGCCCGGTCGACTGGCCGGCGCTCGCCCACACGGCCGGATATTTCGACCAGGCCCACTTCAGCAGGGAGTTCAAGGACTTCACCGGCCATACCCCGACCGGGTACCTGGCCCTGCGACGCCGGTTCCCCGCCGAGCCGAACTTCGACGGCCCGATGCCCGCCGATTGATTTTCTACAAGCCCGGCGCCCCTCCGGGACGGCAGGATCGCAGGCGAACTTCTGACGAGGACCGAGGAGACCCCGTGGGCGCAGTGATCATGAACAGCTCGATGTCGGTGGACGGCTTCATCGCCGACGGCAACGACGACGTCGGCCCCCTGCACGACTGGTACCGGAACGGCGACACCCCGCTCACGCCGGGCGACGAGCAGGACTACGACCACTCCGGCGCCGGCGGCGGCTTCAAGCTGTCCAAGGCGTCGGCGGAGTACGTCCGGCCGATCTGGGAGTCGGTCGGCGTGATCATCATGGGCCGTACCCTGTTCGACCTGGTGAACGGGTGGGAAGGGCGGCCGCCCGCCGGGGAGCACGTGGTCGTGGTGTCCCACCGGCCCAAGCCCGAGGGCTGGCACCCCGAGGCGTCCTACCATTTCGCCGCCGACGTGCCGTCCGCCGTCGCCCGGGCCCAGGAGCTGGCCGGGGACCGGGTCGTCAGCGTGAACGCCGGCGACGTCGGCGGCCAGGCGCTCGCGGCCGGCCTGGTGGACGAGGTGGCGATGGACGTCGTGCCGGTGGTGTTCGGCGCGGGCAAGCCCTTCTTCGGCCGCGTCGCCGCGCAGCACCTCCTGGCGGGCCCCCACGTGGTCGTCCAGGGCGAGGGGGTGCTGCACCTGCGGTACGAGGTGCGCCGCTAGTCGCGGCCGATGATCCGCGGGAGGACCCGACGGTGGTCGACGAACGCGGGCATGGGCGCGGCCGATGCGCGGGAGGTCCTGACGGTGGTCGACGAAGGCGGGCATGGGCGCGGCCGATCCGCGGGAGCTAGCCTGACGCCGTGAGCTCCGTTCTGCCGTGGTGCGCGCTCGCCGGCGTCGTCCTCCTGTACGGCGCGGCCGTCCGCGGCACGGCCGGGACCACGATCGCGGTCGCGGCGGCCCTGGCGGCGGCGGCGACGGCCGTCGCGGCGGCCCGTGGCTGGCCGCCGCAGGCGCTGGCGGGCGTGGCGCTGGTGGCGGGCGGCGTGGGCGCGGTCGTCTGGGCGTTCGGGCGGGCGCACCGGCGGCGCCGGACGCGGCGGGCGGCCCTGGCCGCGCACCGGGCGGCGCGATCGAGGGCGGCCGCGGCCGTGGCGGACGCCGTGCGCCTGCGGATGGCCGCCGAGCTGCACGACACCGCCGCCCACCGGCTCACCGGCATCGCGGTGGCCGCGGCGTCCGCGCTGCACGTGGCCGACCCGGCGATGCGGGAGTCCGCCCTGCGCCACGCCGGGGACGCCGCCCGGCTGGCCCGCGCCGAACTCGCAGGCGTCCGGGACGCCGCGCGTGACCTGCCGACGACAGACGCCCTGGTCGCCGGCCGTGACCTGCGGGCGATCGACGCCCTGGTCGCCGGCTGGCCCGCGCCCGGCGCCGACCCCGGCCTGATCGGTTACCGCAGGACGGCCGCCGCCGCCCCGCCCGAGGTCGCGGCGGCCGCCTACCGGGTGGTCAGGGAGGGCCTCACCAACGCCGCGCGGTACGCGGGCGGAGCCCGGCTGGACGTCGCCGTCCTCGGCGAGCCCGGCCGGCTGACCGTCGAGGTGCGCGACACCGGAGGCGCGCGCGAGCACGACGACCTGGGCACCGGCCACGGCCTGTCCGGGCTGGCCACGACCGTGGCGGCCTGCGGCGGCACGTTCACGGCGGGCCCGGACGCCGGCGGCTGGACGGTCCGGGCCGCCTTCCCCGCCCCCGCCGGGCCGCCCCCGTTCCGACGGGCGTGGTGGCGCGGGCGGCGGGCGTGGGACGCGGCGCTGGCCGGGCTCGCCATCGCGTGGACGATGGGGGCGAGCCTGCTGCCCGGAGGCGCTCCGGCGCCGCGCGAGTTCCTCGTGCTCGGCCCCCTCTTCGTCCTGCACGCCCTGCCTCTGTGGTGGCGGGCGCGGCGGCCCGCGTGGAGCCTCGCCGCGATGTTGTCGATCCACCCGGTGGCGATGGCGGGCCTGACCCCGACCCCCGCGGGCGACCTGTTCCTCTGGGGCTGGTGGGTGGAGCTGGCCCAGCTCTACGCCTTCGGCGCCCACCACCCCAGGCGCCGGGGCGTGCCGGCGATCCTCGCCGTCGGCCTGGCGGGCGGCCTCGCGCTGGCCCTCGGACCGGGCATCACCGGCGACCGGACGGCCGCCTGGGCGGTGCTCGCCACGGCCGTGGCGCTGCTGTCGGCCCCGGCGTGGGCGGCGGGCGTCCTGGTCGCCCGGGCGCGGGCACGGCGGCGGGCGGCCGCGACGGCCGAACGCGACCTGCTGGCCGGCCGGCTGGCGGACGTCGCGCGCGGCGAACGCGAGCGGATCGTCGAGGGCCTGCGCGGCACGGCGGCCCGGCACGCGGACGAGGTCGTCGCGGCGGCCGGGCAGGGCGACCTGGCGGCGGTGCGCGACGCCGCCCGCGCCGCGATCGACACGCTCCGGCGGCTGCTGGACGAGCTGCGCCGCCCCGCCGGAGCCGACGGCCCGCCGCCGACGCTAGCCGGGCTGGAGCTGCTGGCCGCGCGGCGGCAGGCGGGCGTGCGTCACGTCGGCGACCCGGACGGCCTGCCCCCCGAGCTGGAGGTGGGCCTGTTCAGGGCCGTCGAGGAGCTGGCCGGAGACCGGATCACCGTGTCCTACCTGCCCGACGGCGTGCTCGTCGAGGGCACGGCGGCCCGGCGCGCCCGCCGCCGGCTGCACGCCCTGGCCGACGGGTACGGCGGGACGCTCGGCACCGGCGGCCCGGACGACGTGCGGGTATGGTTGCCCGGATGATCAGGGTGATCGTCGTCGACGACCAGGCGGTGGTCCGGGCCGGGATCGCCGCGGTGCTGGCCGCCGAACCCGACCTCGAGGTGGTCGGGCAGGCCGCCGACGGGGAGTCCGCCGTGGCGCTGGCCGCCGGGCTGCGCCCGGACGTGGCGCTCATGGACGTCCGGATGCCCGGCCTGGACGGGCTCGCCGCCACCGCCCGGATCACCGCCGGCACGCCGGGCACGCGGATCGTCGTGCTGACCACGTTCGGCCTGGAGGAGTACGTGTTCGGCGCGCTGCGCGCGGGCGCGTCCGGGTTCCTGCTCAAGGACGCCGAGCCGGCGCGGGTCGTGGACGCGGTACGGGTGATCGCGCGCGGCGACGCGCTGCTCGACCCGGTGATCACCCGGCGGCTGCTCGAACGCTTCGCCGCCGCCGCCGACCCCGGCCCGCCCGCCCGGCCCGACGGGCTCACCGCCCGCGAGCGCCAGGTGCTCGGGCACGTCGCCCGCGGGCTGTCCAACGCCGAGATCGCCGCCGTCCTGGCGCTCAGCCCCGCCACGGTCAAGGATCACGTGGCGGCGATCCTGGCCAAGCTGGGCGTGCGCGACCGGCTGCACGCGACCATCCACGCCTACGAGTCCGGCCTGATCCGTCCCGGGGCCGGCTGACCCCCGCCGCGTGGCGGGGTCCCGGTTCGGTCGCCGGCAGGAGGAGACGCGGCGCGCGCGTTCCTAACGTTGTGGCACATGAAACGTGTGTCAGGCGCGCTGCTGCTGGCGGGCGCCGAGATCGCCGCGGTCGCCGCCGGGGCTGTGGTCTTCCTGCTCGTGGCGGCCGTGACGGCCGCCGTGCCGCTGTTCGCGGGGGCGGGGGTGCTCGCCGTGGCGGCCGTCACCTGGCTGCTCGGGCGTCCCGCGCTGCGGCTGCTGGGGCTGCCCCGGCTGGTGCCGCCCTACGTGGTGGTGAACACCGTGGCGGTCGCCGCCCTCGCCGGGCTGGCGGCCTTCCGGCCCTTCCCCGTCCCGCCGCCGGCCGCCACGCCCGCCGGGGTCGCGTACTGGCAGCTCCCGACGGGCTCCCGGCTGGCCTACGTCAAGCTCGCCGGATCCGGCACGGCCGGCCGTCCACCCGTGATCTTCCTGCACGGCGGGCCGGGCACGCCGGGGGAGGGGCTGCCGGAGGGCAGCCAGGAGCTGGCCGCCGCCGGGTTCGACGTCTACGCCTACGACCAGGTCGGCGCAGGCCGCTCGACCCGGCTGGCCGACCCGGCCGGGTACACGGTGGCCCGGCACGTCGCCGACCTGGAGGCCGTCCGCCGGGCCATCGGCGCCCCGAAGATCGTCCTGGTGGGCCGGTCGTGGGGCGGCACCCTGTCGGCGGCCTACCTCGCCGCCCACCCCGACCGGGTGGCCAAGGCCGTGCTCACCTCGCCGGGCGCGATCTGGGAGCCCGCCTTCCCCGGCGGCGTCGGCAGCCCGTGGGACGGCCTGCCCGCCCCCCTCCAGGCCAGGGCCGACGCGCTGACGAGCTCCCCGCGCATGCTGGTCCAGTCGTTGCTCCTGGGCGTGAACCCGGCCGCGGCACGGGCGCTGGTGCCCGACGCCGAGGCCGACGCCCGGATGCGCGCGCTGCTGCTGGTGGCCAAGGACGCCACGGGCTGCGCGGACGCGAAACCCGCCCCCGTGCACGGGAACCTGCCCGGCTTCTACAGCAACCAGGTCACCGCCGAGGACGCCGCCGCCGTCCCCGACCCGCGGCCCAGGTTGCGCGGGGTACGGGTGCCGGTGCTCATCATGCGCGGGCAGTGCGACTACCTGAAGTGGGAGGTCACCTACGACTACCGGCGCACCCTGCCGGACTCGACCCTGGTGTACGTCCCGGGCGCCGGCCACTCGATCGCCAACGGCCGTCCCGACCTCTACCGCGACCTGATCCGCGCCTTCCTCCTCGACCGTCCGCTGCCCGTCCCCGCCTACACCGGCAGCACCGATCCCGCCCGGTCCTAGACGCCGCCGCGCGTCCCGGGACCGGTGATCTTAGGATGCGGGTGACCCGGGCTCCGCCGGGCGGCCGGGGCGGGAGGGGAGATCGCGTGGAGCGGGACGAACGGCTGCGTCACAGCTCGTCATTCGGAGCCGCGGCGGCGACTCACTCGCCGAGACGCTCGCGACAGGGCGGGCATGCCGGTCATGCCCGGCGGCTGTGAGGGCACGGTCGCGCCGGGCCGTGAAGGGGTTTCACCTGGCGATCGATCCGAAAACAACGATCAAGCGGCCTCCCGTCGGACGGTGACGGCCGGGAAGGCGGTGCCGAATGTCCGGAGCGCCGTTGTACGACACCATCGGAGCGGCCTACACCACGACGCGGCGCACCGATCCGCGCCTCGCCGCGCGCATCTGGGCCGCGCTCGGCGACGCCGGGACCGTGCTGAATGTCGGCGCGGGCACCGGGTCCTACGAGCCGCCCGGCCGCTACGTCCTGGCGGTGGAGCCGTCGGCGCTCATGCGCTCGCAGCGCCCGGCGGGGGCGGCGCCGTGCCTGGCGGGGTCCGCCGAGCGGCTGCCGTTCGACGACGGGTCCTTCGACGCCGCGATGGCCGTCTCGTCCGTCCACCACTGGCCGGACGTGCTCGGCGGCCTGCGCGAGCTGCGGCGGGTCGCCCGGCGCGTGGTGGTGTTCACCCATGACACCGGCGCGGCCGGCTGGCGCGACCGGTTCTGGCTGTCCCGCGACTACCTGCCCGAGGTCGCCGGGCTCGTGGCCGGCCGGCCCTCGGTGACCGAGCTGGCGGAGGCGATCGGGGCCCGGCTGGAACCCGTGCCCATCCCGTGGGACTGCGCCGACGGCCTCTTCGAGGCCTTCTGGCGGCGGCCGGAGGCGTATCTGGAGGAGGACGTCCGCCGCGGGATGTCGGTCTGGGCCAGGCTCGGGCCGGACGTCGAGCGGCGCGCGGTGCGCGACCTGCGTGACGACCTCGCCTCCGGCCGGTGGGCCGCGTGCAACCGGGACCTGCTCGACCTGGACGAGGCCGAGCTCGGCCTCCGCCTGCTGATCGCGTAGCCCGGGGCGGCGGCAGGCCGGCACGGAATGCATGAGAGGTCTTCATGCGTTGTCGCCGCGTGGACGATCTCACCCCCGCGGAACTCCGCGTCCTGGTCGCCGTCGACGGCGAGGGCAGCGTCACGGCGGCCGGCGTACGGCTGGGGCTGACCCAGTCGGCCGTCTCCCACGCCCTGCGCGCGGCCGAGCGGAAGACGGGAGCCGTGCTGTTCCAGCGGGGCCGCGCCGGCGCGCGGGCCACCGCGGCGGGGCGGGCCGCGGTCGGGCACGCCCGGCACATCCTGCGGCTCTTGGAGGTCATGCGGGCCGACACGCGCGCCGCCGCGCGCGGCGAGGCCACCGGGACCATCCGGCTGGCCGCCTTCCGCAGCGCCGCCTTCCACCTGCTGCCGCGCGTGCTGGTCCGGTTCGGCCGGCGCCATCCCAAGGTCACCGTGGACGTGCGCATCGTGCCGGACCTGGGCAGGGGCATCGCCGGCGAGGTGGCCGACGGCCGGGCCGACGTGGGCGTCCTGACCCTGCCGATGCACGTGGACGGCCTGGTCTGCGAGGAGCTGTACGAGGAGCCGTACGTGCTGGCCCATCCGCTGGGGCATCCGGAGCCGCGGTCGCTCCCCATGATCGACTGGCACGAGAACTGCTCGGGCGAGACCCGGCGCTGGCTGGCCGCGCAGGAGTGGATCCCGCCCGGCGACATCACGGTCGAGGACGACGGCGTCGTCATGTCGATGGTCGGGCACGGGCTCGGCGCGGCGATCGTGCCCCGCCTGTCCACGGTGGACGCCCCGGCCAAGGTCGCCACGGCCGAACTCGGCGAGGGCGCCCCCCGCCGCCGGGTCGGCTACGTCACCACCCGCGAACTGGCCGGCTCCGCGCTGATCCGCGACCTGCTCGGCGAGCTGCGCACCCTCCGCGCGCCCACGGCGGGCGCTGCCCATCCATGAGCCGCTGCTGACGACCGTTTGGCGGTGCCCTGCCCTGCTCCGGGTACGGTCCCCGGCATGGAACAGGTGCCGCCGCCCACGAACGACATCGTGCGCCGGCTGCTCGGCGCGGCCAACGCGCACGACGTCGAGGCGATGTTGCGGTGCTACGCGCCGGACGCCGTCGTGGTGAGCCCCGAGATGGAGGCGGGCGGTCCCGGGGAGATCGCCTCCTATTTCACCCAGATCTGGGACGGTTTTCCTGACCTGCACTTCACGCTGTGGGAGACCGTCATGCTGGGGGGCACGCTCGCCACCGAGCTGACGGCGACCGGGACGCACTCCGGCCCCTACCTGACGGTCGGGGGCGAGGTGCTGGCCGCGACCGGCCGCCAGATCACCGTGCGGGCCTGCTGGTTCTGGGACCTGCGCGACGGGCTCGTCGCCAGCCAGCGCCTCTACTACGACCAGCTGGAGATCTACGCGCAGATCGGCCTGTGCCTGCCCCTGTCCTTCGAGCCCCCGGACCCCGGGCACACGGGGGCCGCCGGGGTCGCCGGGTGACTCGCCGGACGACGTGCGCAGGCCCGCACGGCCCGATGCGGCCGTGCGGGCCTGCGCACGTGCGGGCGGGCGTCAGCCGGAGCGGTGACCGCCCACCTGGCGGGCCTGCTCGCGGGCCTGGTCGGCGGTGGCGGCGGCCGCCTCCGACGCGCTGTCCTTGACCTGCTGGACGGCCTGCCCCGCCAGCTCCCTGGCGTCCTGGCCGAGCTGCTGCACCGACTCGCGGCCGGCTTCCACGACCGGCTCCAGCACGTCGCCGACCTGCTCGCGGAGCTGCCCGACGGCCTGCTCCTCCGCCTCGGTGGCGGGGATGAGCGTGGCGGCCAGCAGACCGGCGCCGAAGGCGATCAGACCGGCCGCCAGCGGGTTGCCCTGGGTGCCCCGCCTGGCCTGCTCCGGCGCGGCCCGTACGGTCTCGGCCGCCACGTGGGCGCCGTGCCGCACGCTGTCGGCCGCCTGGTGGGCGCCCTCCCGCACGGCCTGGCCGGCCTGGTGCGCCCCCTCGCCCACTGAGCCGGCGGTGGCGGCGACGCCGTGCCGCGCCCGGCCGGCGGCATGGGGGACGCCATGGGAGGGGGTTCCCATCACCCGCTCCCGCAACGACCGCGCCGCCTCCCGCACCCGTTCGGTACGGCGGCGCGCGATCCGCGCCGGGCTCGTCCGGTCGGCCAGCCGGTCCACGTCGGCCGCGAGTTCGGCCCTCGTGACGGCGATCTCGTGTCTCACTTCCTCAGGTCGCGTGCCCATTGCGCGTCCTCCTTGAGCGTCTCGATGGTCTGCTCGGGTCTGGGGTTGATCTCGCGCAGCCGGTTGCGGCCGTTGACGTACAGCACTCCGCCGATGACCGCCCAGACGACCGCGAGGACGAGCGCGGCCCAGCCGAGGCCCATCACCTCGCCCAGGCCGAACATGACGGCCAGCGTCACCAGCAGCGCGATCATGTAGCCGGCGAAGCCGGCGCCGCCGAGCATCCCGGCCGCCTTGCCCGCCTTGACGGCCTCCTGGCGGAGCTCGATCTTGGCCAGCTCCACCTCCTGGCGGAACAGTTTGGAGATGTCCTCGCCGATCTCGCCGACCAGCTGGCCGAGCGTCGGTTCCTCGGGCTGCGCGGTCACGGCAGGTCACTCCCGGCGCCGTAGCCGGGCGCCGCGGGAGCGGCGGGGGCGGCCGGCGGCGTGGTGAGCGGCGGCACCGGGCGGGTGTCGTCCTGCCCGAGGGGGTCGCCGAGCGGCCGGTGGAGCGGCTGCGGCGGCGCCGTGCCGGGCCGGGCGGCGCTGGGCAGGGTGGGGTCGGCGGGCGGCGGCGGGGTCGCGGGCTGGGACGCCGTCCCGGAGCTGTCGCCGGAGGCCTTGATGACGCGGCCCACCAGGAAGCCCGCGGCCAGGGCGCCGGCCAGGAACGCGGCCGGGCGGCGGCGGGCGAAGCTCTGCACCTCGCCGACCACCCCGGCCAGGCCGTGCCTGTCGAGGTAGTCGGCCGCGCGCCGGCCCTGGTCGGCGGCCTGGCGTACGACGTTGGTCACCGGCGAGTCGGGCTTGGCCTGCTCGTGCATGGCCGACAGGTCCTCCGACCACTCGCGCAGGCTCTGCGCGGCCCGCCGGCTCTGCTGCTCGGACTGGGCGCGCACCCGGTCGCGCAGCTCGTCGACGGCGTTCCTGGCCTGGGCCCTGGCCTCGCCGGCCACCTGGACGCCGGCCTCCTTGGCGGTCCCGGCGACCTGCTGCGCGGCGGCCTTGCCCTGATGGAGCGTTCCCTCCTGGCCGGGGGCCGGCTGTCCGGTCCCGGTCGGGTATTCACTCATGGGTGCCCTCCTCGTGGGATTGATGCCGCCTGTGGCTACCCGGACGGCCCCCGCCAAACCAAAAACACCCCAACGCAGGGCAAAGAACGCGAAAAGGGGTTCGGTTTCACGCGCTGCTCCGGAAGCGCTCCGAGCGTGGTCGTGCGAGGCCGTGCGAGGTCGCCAACCGCCCTGAAGTGCGACTATTCGCGTTATACGGCTGAGCATGGGTAGGGAGGCGCCAGACCTGGTCAAACCGTTGTGGCCCTTCCTAAGGAAACAAGCATGAACGAGTCGCACCCGCTCAAGTCCGCCGTGGACAAGGTCGTCGGCGCCGTCACCGATCACGACGCGGTGAAACCGGCCGAGATCCCCGGCGTGCCCAACAGCCTGCCGCCCGAGCTTGAGGAGCCGACCGAGCCGCGGGAACCGCTGCCGCCCAAGCCGGACCAGACCGGGCCCGACACCGTCTCGCCCACCGGGCAGCCCACCGGCGCCTCGCAGGACCAGATGGCGCAGGGCGGCGAGTACCTGACCACCGCCCAGGGGGTGCGGCTGCGCGACACCGACCACTCGCTGAAGGCCGGCCCGCGCGGCCCGGTGCTGCTGCAGGACCACCACCTGCGCGAGAAGGTCATGCACTTCGACCACGAGCGCATCCCCGAGCGGGTGGTGCACGCCCGCGGCGCCGCCGCCCACGGCGTGTTCCAGGCGTACGGCACCGCCTCGAACATCACCAAGGCGGCCTTCCTGGCCGAGGGCGCCGAGACCCCGGTCTTCGTCCGCTTCTCCACCGTGCTGGGCTCGCGCGGCTCGGCCGACACCGTCCGCGACACCCGCGGCTTCGCCACCAAGTTCTACACCGCCGAGGGCGTGTTCGACCTGGTCGGCAACAACATCCCGGTCTTCTTCATCCAGGACGGCATCAAGTTCCCCGACGTCATCCACGCCGGCAAGCCGCATCCCGACCGGGAGATCCCGCAGGCCCAGAGCGCGCACGACACGTTCTGGGACTTCGTCTCCCTGCACACCGAGGCCACCTTCCACACGATGTGGAACATGTCCGACCGCGGCATCCCGCGCTCGTTCCGCATGATGGAGGGCTTCGGCGTGCACACCTTCCGCCTGGTCAACGCGGCGGGGGAGACGACGCTGGTCAAGTGGCACTGGAAGCCCAAGCTCGGCGTGCACTCCCTGACCTGGGAGGAGGCCCAGATCGCCGGCGGCGTCGACCCCGACTTCCACCGGCGCGACCTCGCCGACGCCATCGAGGCCGGCGCGCACCCGCAGTGGGAGCTGGGCATCCAGGTCTTCCCGGACACGCCCGAGCAGATGTTCGAGGGCATCGACCTGCTGGACCCGACGAAGATCGTGCCCGAGGAGCTGGCCCCCGTCCACCCGGTCGGCCTGATGACGCTCAACGCCAACCCGTCGAACTTCTTCGCCGAGACCGAGCAGGTCGCCTTCCACGTCGGGCACCTCGTGCCGGGCATCGACATCACCGACGACCCGCTGCTGGCGGCGCGGCTGTTCTCCTACCTCGACACGCAGATCACCCGCCTGGGCGGCCCCAACTTCGCGCAGATCCCCATCAACCGGCCGCACGCGCCGGTCAACGACATGCTGCGCGACGGCTTCCACCAGACGGCCGTCCACCGCGGGGTGGCCCCGTACCGGCCGAACTCCCTGGACGGCGGCTGCCCCTTCCAGGCCGGCGCCGAGCAGGGCGCCTACGTCGAGGTGCCGCTGGAGGTCGCCGGGCGCAAGGTGCGCGAGGCGCCCGCGACCTTCTCCGACCACTACAGCCAGCCGCGGCTGTTCTGGCTGAGCCTGTCGCCGGTCGAGCGCGAGCACCTCATCAGCGCCTACACCTTCGAGCTGGGCAAGTGCTACGAGCAGGCGGTCAAGGAACGCCAGCTCCGGGTGCTGGCCAACATCGACCCGGTCCTGTGCAGGGAGGTCGCCGACGGCCTCGGGCTGCCCGTCCCCGAGCCCACCGTGGCGCTCGCCGACCCGGCGCCGAGCCCGGCGCTGTCGCAGGTCGGCCGGGAGTGGCCGCTGGACGGCCGGATCATCGGCATCGTCGCGGACGAGACCAGCGACCTCGGCGTCGTGGGCGCCGTCCGCCAGGCCGTGCTCGACGGCGGGATGACGCCGCTCGTCGTCGCGCCCAAGGGCGGCATGCTGGGCGGCACGCTGGCCGTCCAGCGCACCTTCGCCACGGCCCGCTCCGTCGAGTTCGACGCGGTGCTGCTGGCCGGGGCGCCGGCCCCGGGCGACGACGCGTACGGCGCCCGCGACGCCAAGGCCGGCGACGGCGGCACCCCGGTCGATCCGCGCGTGCTGCTCCTGGTCGGCGAGGCGTACCGGCACGCCAAGGCGGTGGGCGGCTGGGGCACGGCCGCGCAGGCGCTGCAGGCCGCCGGGATCCCCGCGCAGGCGCCCGGCGTCGTCACCGGCCAGGACGGCGAGGGGGTGCTGCGCGACGTGCTCGCCCTGCTGCCCCTGCACCGGGTCTGGGACCGCTTCCGCGTCCACCCCGACGTGGCCTGAGCCGAGAAGCACGCCCTTCCTCCGCGCGCCGCGACGCCCTGTCGCGGCGCGCGACGCGTGTCCCGGCCCTCTCCGGGCGCGGCTGCCCCCACCCCGGCCGTGAAAGGAGATCACCCCACCGGTGGAGTAAGGGGTGTGACTGCCCATTCGACGGCCCGTCCGACGGTCCGGAACCGCACCGGCCCGCCGGCGGCGATCAGCGACGAGGCTCTGCTGGAGCTCTCGCGCCGCCGCCCCGAGCGGTTCGGCGAGCTCTACGACCGGTACGCCGGCGAGATCCACGCCTACCTGGGCCGCCGGCTCGACCAGCAGGCCGCCGACGACCTGACCGCCGAGGTCTTCCTGGCCGCCTTCAGCAAACGCGCGACGTTCGACCCCCGGCGCGGCACGGTCCGCCCCTGGCTGTACGGCTTCGCCGGCAACCTGATCGCCCTGCACCGGCGCAGCGAGGCCCGGCGGCTGGCCGCGTTGCAACGCAGCGCCGGCGGGCACGAGCAGCCCGAGCACGGCCACGAGGAGCGCGTCGTCATCCGCGTGGACGCCCAGAGCGAGCAGGGGCGGCTCGCCGCCGAGCTGCGCGCGCTGCCCGACGGCGACCGGGACGTGCTGCTGCTCAGCGCGCTGGCCGAGCTGAGCCATGAGGAGGTCGCCCAGGCCCTCGACATCCCGTACGGAACCGTCGGCTCGCGCCTGTCGCGGGTCCGCAAGAGACTTCGGACCGCCCTCGGCGGCGTCAACCCCTTGCACGGAGGCTCGGATGGATGACTACAAGGCGGTCCGGGACCTGCTGCCCGCACCGCCGCTGCGACCCGAGATCGAGCGGGCCGGCCGCGCCCGGCTGGAGGCCGCCGTCGCCCGGGAACGCCGCCGGCCGGCCGGCCGGACCGCGAGGCGGCGCGCGTGGGCGGTGCTCCTGGCCGCGGCCGCCGCCGCCGCGATCGCCGTCCCGCGGCTCATGCCCCCGCCGGACGGGGCCGCCCGCCCGGCAGCGCTCGCCCAGGCGGACGCCAAACGGTTCCTGCTGGTCGCGGCGGACTCGGTGGCCGCGCTGCCGGACGCGGGCGCCTGGTGGGGCGGCACGGAGGTGCGCGGCCGGCAGTTCCGCGAGCCCGGCGGCCGGTACGTCCTGCGCGAGAGCGAGTCGGTCGAGACCTGGATCCCGGCCGACCCCGAGGGCCTGACCTGGCACCGGACGGTCCCGCAGGGGATCGTGCCGGCGACACCGCAGGACCGGGCCGCCTGGGCCGCCGACGGCTCGCCCACGTCCTGGACCTTCGACCAGCCGGCGGCCGACGGCCGGACCGGGGTCGTGCGGGCCCGGCCCGGCCCGCCGCGCACCTGGTCCACCGAGGACTGGGACTTCCGCGTGCTGACCGCGGGCAAGCCGCTGACCAAGGCCGGCGAGGTGCCCGACACGCCGGAGGGGCTGAGGGCGTACCTCGGCTCCGACGACCGCGCGACCGTCGACGCGGCGGCGCGGCTGCTGGTGTTCGCGCCGGTGACGAGCCGGACCAGGGCCGCGGCGTACCGGCTGCTGGCCTCCCTGCCCGGCGTCGCCGCCGTCGGGCCGGTGACCGACGTGCTGGGCCGCGCCGGTCAGGCGGTCGAGTACGACGCCGGCGAGTTCGCCCCGAACGCCCTCCCGGGCGCTGCCAGAACCCGGCTGGTGATCGACCCGGTCTCCGGCAGCCCGCTTTCCGTCGAAACCCGTTCCGCCGCCGACGGCCTGCTCCTGACGTACGTCGCGATCAAGGACAGCCGCTGGGCGGACGTCAACCCCTTGGAGGAGAACCGATGAGATCCACCCATGCCCTCGCCGCCGCCGCTCTGGCGCTGGCCGCCGGCGGCGTCGCCGTCGCCGCCGTCGCCGCCGTCCCCGCCTCGGCGGACGCGCCCGAGGGGGCGTACTGGCGGGTCGAGGCGATCCGCACCAGCGTCCATCCGCGCCCGGTCGGCAGCGGCTATCACGTGACCCAGCGCAACGTCACCACCCAGTGGACGTCGCCCGAGGGCAAGAGCTGGAACGGCTCCCGCGACCTGGGGGCCAGGCCCGCCACCGCGAAGGACGAGGCGGCCTGGCGCGCCGACGGCTCGCCGTCGAGCTGGGCGTACCGGACGGAGGGCATGAAGATCCGCCTGTCCACCCGCCCCGGCAAGGGCACGCTGAGGGCCGAGAAGCGTCCGCCCGGCTTCCGGCTGGGTGACGAGAAGTACCTGACCCCCCAGCAGCTCCGGTCCCTGCCCGCGGACGCCGAAGGGCTGCGGACGTACCTCACCGCCGACGTCGACGCCTGGATCGACAAGGCGTCGCAGGAGGCCGAGACCACCGACCCCAAGGCGCGCAAGCAGGACTGGCTGGACCACCGCGACCGGTACGTCGCCGCCGAGGCCGTCACCCTGCTGTACGCGGTCCCCGCGCCGGACAAGGTCAGGGCCGCCGCCTACCAGGTGCTCAGGACCACCAAGGGGGTGAACGACCTCGGCGACGCCAAGGACCCGCTCGGCCGCCCCGGCCGGAAGCTGGCGCTGCCGGTCTTCGCGCGCAAGGGCGCGGTGCTGCGGCAGCAGTACGTCGTGGACACCACGGCCATGACGGTCCTGGCCGAGTACACCGACCTGGAGGACGGCGGCAAGCCCGCGCTCGGCAGGTCCGGCGTCACGACGATCACGGCCGCCTGGACCGACGACCGGCTCGCGCCCCCGCGGGTGCCCTGACCGCCCTCCCGGCCCGCGGGAAATCCAGGTGCGGGCGGCGGGCGGGGTGGTGTGTGATCGGGGGATGACGATCGAGACGGGCAGGCCGGGGATCGACGGGCTCGGCGACGTGGTGCGGCTGCTGGGGGAGTGGCAGCGCGACGGGGAGCCCGTGCAACTGCATCCGGGCGACGTGGGATGGTTCTGGCGGTTCGGCGCGCGGCGCACCGCGGCGGCCACCCTGACCTGGAGCCGGTCCGGGGAGATCGTCGCGGCCGGGCTGCTCGACGGCGCCGACCTGCTGCGGCTGGCGTTCGCGCCGGGGGCGTCGCAGGACGAGGAGCTGGCCGGCCGGGTGGCCCGCGACGTGTCGGCGCCCGCACGCGGCGTGCTGCCCGAGGGCCAGGCGCACGTCGAGGCCCCGCCGGGCGCGCTGGTCCGGGAGCTGCTGCTCAAGGACGGCTGGGCGACCGGCGAGCCGTGGACGGTGCTCGCGCGCGACCTCGGCGCGCCCGTCCCCGATCCCGGCGTGCCCGTCGAGACGGTCGGGCCGGAGCAGGCGCACGAGTGGGCCGCCGTCGTCCGGGCGTCGTTCGACGGCTCGACCTTCACCGAGGAGCGCTGGCACGCGATGGCGGCGGGCGTCCCGTACACCGGCGCGCGGTGCCTGCTGGCCCGCGACGACCGGGGCACGGCGGTGGCGGCCGTGGCGGTGTGGTCGGCCGGCGCGGGCAGGCCGGGGCTGATCGAGCCGATGGGGGTGCACCGGGCCCACCGGGGGCGCGGGCACGGCCGGGCGATCACGGTCGCCGCGGCCCGCGCGCTGCGGGAGGCCGGCTCGTCCAGCGTGCTCGTGTGCTGCCCGAGCGCCAACACCGGCGGCGTGGCCACCTACCGGTCGGCCGGCCTCGAACGGCTGACGGAAAGACACGACGTGTCCCGCCATCCCGCCTGAGGCGTCCCGCGCGCCGGACGGCGGTCAGCCGGTGCGCAGGGTGCGGAAGCGCTCCGGGTCCGCCGGGTCGCGGTCGGCGACCTGGATCGGAGGCCAGGCCCACTGCCAGACACCGATGCCCGGCGCGCGGGAGAACCGGATCGGCCCCCGGGTGCCCTCGACCGCGACGTGCGGCCAGGCCCCGGCGACGGCCGCCCGGTCCACGCCGTGCGAACGCAGCGCCTCGGCCACCACGGTGACCGTGTCGTAGCCCTCGAAGGCGACGAACGACGGCGTCGCGGCCAGCCGCTCGCGAAGAGCCGTCGCCACCCGGACGCCGAGCGGGCTCAGGCTCTCGGGCAGGTAGCGCAGGAACGGGATCGCGGCGCCGTCGTCGCCCAGAGCCTCGGCCCAGCCGGGGAGCTCCGGCTGGCCGGCCGGCGCGCCGATCAGGGTTCCGGCCAGGCGCCGGTCGCGGCGCACGGCCCGCACGATCGGCACCGCCGGCTCCGGCTGGCCGACCAGGAGCAGCAGCGCCGTCGCGCCGCCGCGGGCGAGTTCGTCGCACACGGCCGCGGGGGTGAGCGCGGTCATGTCGAGCTCGGTGACCGTGCCGCCGCGGGCGGCGAGGTGGCCGCGCAGGACGCCGAGCCCCGACGCCCAGTAGAGGCTCGGCTGCGTGGCCACCGCGACGCGGTCGTGGCCCGCGCCGAGCAGGAAGTCCGCGAAGATCCGCCAGCCGCGCGACTGTGCAGGGGCCAGGCGCGCGACCCACTTCGCGGGCTCGTCGGTGAGCGCGTCGAGGACCGCCGAGGAGCACAGGAACGGCAGGCCGGCGGCCTCGGCGCGGGCGGCGGCGGCGCGGGCGACCACGCTGTGGTACTCGCCGGCCAGCGCGGTCACCCCGAGCCCGGCCAGCTCGTCCACGGCCGCCTCGGCCTGGCGCGGGTCGGCCGCGGTGTCGCGGACCACCAGCTCCAGCGGCCGCCCGCCGATGCCGCCGGCGTCGTTGACGTCCCGCACGGCCAGCTCCAGCCCGGCGAGCAGGTGGCGGCCCGCCTCGACCCAGCCGGGCGGGGTGAGCGGGACGAGCGCGCCGATCCGGACGGACGGCCCGCCGCCCCGCTCGGCCCCCGGCTGCGACGACGGCGTGCTCATGCGCATGATCTCCCTCAGACGATGATCCGGTGGCCCAGTATGCCGGGATCGCGGCGTCGCGACGGCGCCGGGGCCGGGGCGCTAGCCGTCCCCCGCCGGAGTACGGCGATCTTGAACCGCCCGACGCGCGTGGCGTCGTCGTCCCGCGGTGACTCTCCGTTATTTTGCGAGATGGATGAGGGGGATCCGTAGTGACTGATTCGCGTGGGACCGTGTCCCGCAGGTTGTTCGTCAGCGGCATGTTCGCCGCCCTGGGCGCCGTTCCGTCGGCAGCCGCCGGAGCGTCCGCCGGGCCGTTCGCCGGGCCGTTCGCCGGAGCGTCGGCGGGGAGGGCCGCCGAGACGGCCGGTAGGAGGGTGCTGCGGGCCGCGCCCGCCACCGTGTCCCTCGGCGGGCGGACCGTGTCCACCTGGGCCTACGACGGCCTGCTGCCCGGCCCGACCATCCGGGCCACCGCCGGCGGCACGGTACGGGCCAGGCTCGTCAACGACCTGCCCGCGCCGACCACCGTGCACTGGCACGGCATCAGGATCGCCGCCGACATGGACGGCGCGCCCGGCCTCTCGCAGCGGCCGACCAGGCCCGGCGGGACGTTCGACTACGTGTTCACCGTCCCCGACCCGGGCACCTACTTCTACCACTCCCACGTGGGGATGCAGAGCGACCGCGGCCTGTACGGCCCGCTGATCGTGGAGGACCCGTACGAGCCGCTCGGGTACGACCAGGAGTTCACGGTCGTCCTCGACGACTGGCAGGACGGCGTCAACGGCACGCCCGACGACACGCTGCGCGCCCTGAGCACCACCCCGCACGACGACACCCTGAGCAGCCACGTCCTCGGCGGCACGTCCGGGCACGCGCGCTACCCGTACTACCTGGTCAACGGCCGCACCGCCGACGAGCCCACCATCTTCATGAGCCGTCCCCGGGTGCGCGCCAGGTTCCGGGTGATCAACGCGGCCGCCGACACCGCCTTCCGGATGGCGCTCGGCGGCCACCGCCTGACCATCACCCACACCGACGGTTTCCCGTGCAAGCCGGTCACCGTGGACACGGTCGTGATCGGCATGGGGGAGCGCTACGACTTCGTCGTCACGCTCGACGCGGGGGCGTTCCCGCTGATCGCGATGGCGGAGGGCAAGGCCGGGCGGGCGTTCGCGGTGGTGCGCACCACGCCCGGCGCCCGCACGCCGTCACCGGACGGCGCGGTGCCGGAGCTCCAGCGGCGGCAGCTCGCCTACCAGGACCTCCAGGCGCGCCGCCGCGACCAGTTGCGCCCGCCGTCCAGGACCGTCACCGTCACGCTCGGCTGGCGCCAGGGCACCTCAGGCAGCGAGTGGCCGCTCAACGGGCACCTCGCCGACGACCCGCTGCGCCTGCGGGTCGACCGGGGCGAGACGATCAGGATCGTCATGCACAACGACACGCACATGTGGCACCCGATGCACCTGCACGGCCACACCTTCCAGGTCCGGACGACCGAGCGCGGCGGGCCGAGGAAGGACACCGTGAACGTCATGCCGTACAAGCGGATCAGCATCGACGTGCACGCCGACAACCCCGGCGAGTGGATGTTCCACTGCCACAACCTCTACCACCAGGAGCAGGGCATGATGGGCCTGCTCGGCTACGGCAAGCCCCCGAAGCGCCGGCACGTCATGACCCACTGACCTGCGCCCGCGCGGTCGTGTCCAGGTAACCGGCGGCGGCCAGCAGCGACGTCCCCCAGAGCAGGAAGACCGGGTAGGTCCCGGCGAAGCCCCAGCTCCCGTCCAGGACGCCGGCGCCGCCGCCGGGCGCGCACCTGCGGGTGACGCCGAACGCGAGGCAGCTCGTCATCATCGCGCCGTACTGGCCGACCAGCATGCCCACGGCCGCCGCCGGGACCGCCGCGAGCGCGCGCGGCACCCGCCGTCCCCCCGCCAGGGGCACCCACCGCGGGACGACCTGTCCCCATCGGGCGATCAGCCCCAGGGTGAGCAGGCCCCCGCCCACCGGCCCGGCGACGAGCAGCACCCAGAACACCGCCGAGCCGCCCAGCTCGGCCAGGCCCGCGCGGGAGCCCTCCGCCACGCCCAGCGGCAGGCCCAGCCCCCACAGCAGGTGCGGCGCCGAGAAGCCCAGCACCGGCAGGACGGCCGCCGTCCAGGTCGCCGCCCTGGCCCAGCGGGCGGGCCGGACCGTCCCGTCGGCCCGCCGCCGGTGCGGCCGCGCGGCGGTACGCGTCCCGAAGCGGACGGCCGCCAGCGCCAGCAGCACCCCGAGCGCGGCGAGCAGCGACTGCCGGGCCAGCGCGGGGTCGTCGAGCTTGCCGAACGCCAGCCGCATGACCAGGTTGCCCGGCGCCACCAGAACGAGGACGGCCGCCGCCGCCCAGCCTGCGGCCAGCAGCGCGGGCCGGGTGAGTGATCTCATGGCCGCCCACGGTATTCCGGGCGGCCCGCCCGCGAGGTCCCTCCCGAGGGGGAGACGCCTCCCCCTCGCGGGGCGGCGCCCGGTGGATCAGCCGGTGCCCTCCGGCGGGGGGCCGGAGGCGCGCAGGCGCTCGCTGTCCTCCTGGAGCTCGTCGATCAACCGGGACGCCTCGGCCTTGCTCAGCCCGCCGGGCACCTCCCTGCCCGCCTCCCTGGCCAGGGTGTGCAGGTAGGACTCCTGCGGGCCGGTCATGGGCTCGTCGCCGGTCGTCCACTCCTCGGGGTCCTTCTCCACCGGTCCGTGACTCATGCTGACTCTCCTCGAACTCACGTTCTCCTGGGTCAGCACGCCATGCCCGGACAGGCGCGCCGCAAACGCCGGTCAGCGGTTTCCCGCCGCCGCCCCCGCGGGTCGATGCCTGGAGGATGTACCGGCTGCGGCGGGAACGCCCCGGTACGGGAAGTTCCTGCCATACTGGCGGGCGTGATGCGCAGGGTCGCGGCCGTGGTCGGGGACCTGGTCGCCGCGTTCGAGCTCGGGATCGTCTGCCAGGTGTTCGGGCTGGACCGCACCGACGACGGGCTGCCCGTCCACGACTTCGCGGTCTGCGCGGCCGAGCCCGGCGCCATCCCCACGACCTCGGGGTTCGCCGTCCACGTCGAGCACGGGCTCGACCGGCTCGCCGAGGCGGATCTGGTGGCCGTCCCGGCCTGGCCGCGGCTCGACGCGCCCGTCCCCGCCGCGCTGCTGGCGGCGCTGCGGGACGCGGTCGGGCGCGGCGCCCGGGTGCTGACCGTCTGCACCGGCGCGTTCCTGCCGGCCGCCGCCGGGCTGCTCGACGGCCGGCGCGCCACCACCCACTGGCAGTTCGCCGGCCTGCTGGCCCGCCGTCATCCCAGGATCACGGTCGAGCCCGGCGTCCTGTACGTCGAGGACGGCCCCGTGCTCAGCAGCGCCGGGGCCGCGGCCGGGATCGACGCCTGCCTGCACCTCATCCGGCTGGAGTACGGGGCCGCCACGGCCAACGCCCTGGCCCGGCGGCTGGTCGTACCGGCCCACCGCGCCGGCGGGCAAGCCCAGTACGTCGAGGCGCCCATGCCGCCGCAGCGCACCCCGTACGAGCTGGCGGAGCTGCTCGACTGGATCCAGCAGCACCTCGACCGGCCACTGACGGTGGCGGCGCTCGCGGCGCGCGCGGCCATGTCGCCGCGCACGTTCGCCCGCCGGTTCAAGGACCTGACGGGCACCACCCCGCACCGCTGGCTGCTCGAACGCCGCCTTCAGCTCGCCGAGGAGCTGCTGGAGACCACCGAGCTGAGCGTGGACGCCGTGGCCGTCCGGGCCGGGTTCGGCGGCGCCGACACCCTGCGCCACCACTTCGCCGCCCGGCGCGGCGTGGCCCCGGCCGCCTACCGCCGCGCCTTCCGCCGCCTTCCGTGATGGCCGGGCCGCGAGCCTTCCGCCGTCTTCCGTGATGGCCGGGCCGCGCGCCTCGGCGACGGCCCCTACGGCCGCGTCGCGGGCCGGTCCGGCGTGCGGGCGGGGGAGAAGGGGCCGCTCAACGCCGCCCACTGGAGCAGCATGATCGTTTTGGCGTCGGCGATCTCACCCTGCTCGATCAGGTCGAGTGCGTGGTCGAAGCCGAGCTCCACGACCTCGATGTCCTCGCCCTCCTCCGCGACGCCGCCGCCCGCCGAGGTGCGGGTCGCGGCGCTGTACGGCGCGGCGTAGAAGTGCAGGCGTTCGGTCACCGACCCCGGGCTCATGTAGACGGAGAAGACCCGCTCGACCTCGCCGACGGTGTGGCCGGTCTCCTCGGCGGCCTCGCGCCGGATCGCCTCCTCCGGCGCGTCGTCGTCCAGCAGCCCGGCAGCGGTCTCCAGGAGCATCCCGTCGGGGTGCCCGTTGACGTAGGCGGGGTAGCGGAACTGCCGGGTCAGCAGGACGGTGCGGCGGGCGGGGTCGTACAGCAGCACGGTGGCGCCGTTGCCGCGGTCGTAGGTCTCCCGCTGCTGGGTGCTCCAGCGGCCGTCGGCGTGCTGGTAGTCGAAGGTGGTGGTGCGCAGCACGTACCAGTTGCAGGCCAGCAGCCGCACGTCGCGCACGCGCACCCGCGGGTTGCCGGTCAGGTCGCGTCCCGCCTGGTCCAGGCCAGTACGGCCGCGCCGGTCGGGCACGTCGAGG
The DNA here is from genome assembly GCF_044465525.1 of Nonomuraea sp. NPDC049646. Lineage (NCBI taxonomy): Bacteria > Bacillati > Actinomycetota > Actinomycetes > Streptosporangiales > Streptosporangiaceae > Nonomuraea > Nonomuraea sp. NPDC049646. The sequence goes on from NZ_JBITLU010000012.1 coordinate 123,614, forward strand.
CCCGCGGTCACCACGACCGTCCACGCCCGGCGGACGCGCCCGCCGCAGGGATGGGGCGGCCGGGCGGGACCGGCCTCTCCGCCGCTGCGCCCGCGCGGGCGGGGGCGGGCTGTCGCGCCGATCGTGCCGTCATGTCGCCCTTTCGTCGTGGGGCCGGAGCCCGGTCATCGAGTATGGCAGGAAATTCCCGTATATGAGCAGTTCTGCCACTGCCTCGCGGTCCCGCTCCCGCGCAGACTCGGGCCATGACCGCAAGCGCGTACCCCCGTTCCCCGCTCGTCCCCTCCTTCCCGCTGCCCGACCCGGGGAAGGAGCGTCACGCCGTCGCCGTCGCGGCGCCCGGCCGCGGGCCGCAGCAGTGGGCCGGCGCGCCGAGCGCCGCGCTCGACGCCGACGGCACGTACGTCCTGGCCTACCGCGTACGCGCCGGCGGCGAGGACCACAACGCGGTGGCCCGCTCCACGGACGGCGAGCGGTTCACCACGGTCGCCGTCCTGCCGCGCGGCGGCGCCGCGATGGTGGAGCGCCCCGCCCTGGTACGCCTGCCCTCCGGACTGTGGCGGTTGTACGTCAGCTGCGCCACGCCGGGGACCAGGCACTGGTGGATCGGCGTCGCGGAGGCCGCGTCCCCCGAAGGGCTGGCCGAGGCGGAGGTCCGGCCGGTGCTCACCGGCGACGCCCGGACCGGCGTCAAGGACCCGGTCATCCGCCACGACGAGGCCGGATGGCGGGCCTGGATCTGCTGCCACCCGCTGGAGACGCCCGGCGCGGAGGACCGGATGAGCACCGCGTACGCCACCAGCCGCGACGGACTGAGCTGGCGGTGGCACGGCACCGTCCTCACCGGCCGCCCCGGCTCGTGGGACGCCCGCGGCGCCCGGCTGACCAGCGTCCTGCCCGACGGCCGGGCCAGCTATGACGGCCGGGCCTCGGCGGCGGAGAACTGGCGTGAACGCACCGGCCTCGCCACGCCGGCCGGCGAGACCGGCGCGACCGGGTCCGGCGGCGCGCCGCTGCTGGCGCCGGTGGACGGGCCGCCGGTGGCCGACGTCCGCTACCTCGACGTGCTCCCGCTCCCCGACGGCACCCACCGGATCTTCTACGAGGCCCGGCTCCCCGACGACAGCCACGAACTGCGCACGGAACTGGTGACGTGACAGGGCCGGCCCCGTTGCTGGCCCGGCCGTCGCCCCGGCGGCCGCTCTCTACAATGGCCGGGTGAATCTGGATCGGGCCGTGTGCGGCACGTGCTGAGCGCGGCGGGGCTGGGCGCGGAGGAGGAGGCCGCCTACCGGCTGCTGGTCAGGACCACCGAGGTGGAGCCCGGCGCGCTGGCCGAGGAGCTGGGCGTGCCGGCCGAGGTGGCGCGGCAGGCGCTCGGCTCGCTGCTGGCCAAGGGCCTGGCGCGAGCCGTCCCGGGCGAGCCCGGCCGGTTCACGGCGGTCGCCCCCGACGTCGCGCTCGCGGCCCGGCTGCACCGGCGGCAGGCCGAGGTCGACCGGGCGCGGCATGCCATGGAGCAGCTCACGGGGGAGTACCTGGCGCACGCCAGGCGGCGCGAGGCCGCGCAGCTCATCGAGGTGATCACCAGCCGGGCGGCGCTGCGCGAGCAGCTCCGGCTGCTCCAGGACGGCGCCCGGCACGAGGTGCTCAGCCTGTGCCGGGCCGGGCACGTGGCGATGAGCTCGCAGGAGAACAGCGAGGAGCTCGCGGCGCTGCGGCGCGGCGTCGGCTACCGCGTCATCTACGAAGGGGCGTTGCTGGAGGAACCCGGCATGCTGGTCAACCTCGCCGACGGCATCACGCTGGGGGAGCAGGCCCGCGCGCTGCCCGTCCTGCCGGTACGGATGATCATCGCGGACGGCGAGCTCGGGGTGCTCCCGCTCATCCAGCACACCGACGGCCTGACCCAGCTCACCGCCGCGCTGATCCGCCCCAGCAGCCTGCTCGACGCCCTCAAGGCCCTGTTCGAGAGCCTGTGGGAGCGGGCCACCCCGGTCAGCCTCACCAACCCGGGCAGCCCGCTCGACGCCGACCACCTCTACCTGCTGTCGCTGCTGGTCGCCGGCGTCCCGGACAAGTCGATCGCCACCCAGCTCAGGATCTCCCAGCGGACGGTGCAGCGCAGGATCGCCTACCTGATGGAGCGGGCGGGTGCGCAGACCCGGATGCAGCTGGCCTGGCACGCCGCCCGCGAGAACTGGCTCTGACCGGTCAGTAGGCCCTGATCACCGTCTGCTGGACGGCGTTGCCGGCCGAGTCGGTGGCGGTGACCCGCAGCGACGGGTGCGGGCGCAGGACGATCGCGTCGTAGCGGCCGCCGCCGAGCGGGATCACCGGCTGCCGCCGCCACGTCGCGCCGTCGTCGTAGGACAGCTCCAGCTTCAGGTCCTTCGCGCGGGCCCCGGTCACGCCCTCCTGATGCCGTACGGCGAAGCCCACCAGACCGGGACGCTCCGGGCGTACGTCATAGTCGACCTGCAACAGCGGCAGCACCCGGTCGCCCGGCTTGGAGCGGAACGTCCAGGCCGTCTCGGTCGCGGTGGCCGTGGTCCACTCCTCCGAGGTGCGCCTGGTGGACAGCTCCAGCCGGTAGGCGGCCTCCTGCGGCGCCGCGGGGAACGCGCCCCAGGCGGCGTCGCGCTCGGCCACCAGCGTGCCGTCGCGGAAGAACCGGGCCGAAACGGCGTCGTTGTCGACGCCCGCGCGGGAGACGTGCCCGGAGGAGTCCACGAACTCCGGGACGCGGATCTCCATCGTGTCGCCCTCCCGGGTGGACGGCTTGAGCCAGCCGGGGATCGCCGGACGGACCACCGGGGCGTGCCAGCTCTCGCTGATCCGCGTGCCGGGCTGGTAGGTGCGCGGCAGCTCGGTCATACCGTCGAGCAGCCGGCCCATCTCGTCCCAGACGTACTGGTGGTTGACGAGGTGCTGCCAGTAGGAGCCGTTGGCGCTGACGTACTCGGTGCGGCGCAGCGGGGTCCTGACGATCCGCTGGGTCTCCATCTGCTGGCCCAGCGCGTACGACTGCCAGGGACGCCAGCCGAAGCGCTGCTCCTTGGCCCAGCCGAAGCCGCCGTTGTCGGCATAGGACGTGGTGACCCGGGCGGTGTTGCCGTCGGTCACCTCGTGCACGATCTTGTCCGGCACCCGGCCGTCGGAGACCTGCATGACGTCGTAGAGGTAGGGCGAGTCCATCTGGCCCGTGACCTCCAGTTTGGCGTTGCCCTTCCGCATGCGCTCCAGCATCCGCTGCCCGTCGTCGCCGGCGACCACCAGCGCCGGGATCGGCAGGTTGGCGCCGACCGGCCGCCAGCCGTGGTCGAACGCCTCGTCGGGGGCCAGCACCAGGATCACGGCGACCGCGCCCGCCTTGATCGCCGCCCCGGACGGGTCGGACCAGTCGACGTCCTCGCTGCGGATGACCGCGGCCTTGCCCTTGGCCCCGGCCGCGCCTTCGGCGAGCCGCCACAGGTGCCGCCCGTCCACGCCCGGCGACCCGCCCAGGAACCCCATCCGGTACGGCTCGCCCGAGCCCGGCACGCGGACGGTGAGCTTCGGCGCGACGAGCTGCCAGCGCGAGGCGAACTCGAACGAGCCGTCCCGCACGGGCTCGGTCGGCGAGACGTTGAGCCCCTCGATGACGTCGAAGTTCATGACGCCCTGGGAGATCTTGCGCGAGCCGAACGCGCGATGGGTGAAGTAGGTGTAGATGCCCACCTGCTCGGCGGGTTCCCTGGTCCTGATGGTCACCGGGGTGGTCCTGCGGAAGTCGAGCACCACGTCCAGGTCGCGGTCGACCTTGAGCTCGGGGATGACGACCATGCCGTCCCGCGGGTGCATGCGGCCCCAGCCGCCGCCCAGGTTGAGCGACTGCGTCATGTAGGTGCCCTCGGACACCTCCACGGTCAGCCCTTCCGGGGGCAGCCAGGTGAACAGGTCGTCCTGCTGCGACGCGCCGAACATCGACAGCGTGTCGGCGCCGGTCGGCCGGCCCGCGGCGTCCACGGCGGTGAAGTGGACCTTGTGCTGCGGTCCCTTCCAGGTCAGCGCCAGCGTGGTGTGCACCTGCTCCGTGCCCGCGGTGGCGGTGACCAGCCCGCCGTACCGGCCGAAGGAGAGCCCCGCCAGGTCCACCGTGACCTTGACGTCGGCGGTGCCGCCCGCCGGGACCGTCACGGACCGGGCGCTGAGCTCGGCCTTGTCGAGGGTGGCGGCCAGCTCCAGCGTGACGGGGGCGGCCGTGCCGTTGGCGTAGGTGATGGTCCCCTCGGCCGTGGTCTGGCCCTGGTCCTGCTGGTGCTTGCCGAGGTCGACCACGCCGGTCGCGGTCACGCCCTGGCGCACCGCGCGGGCCACGTCCAGGCGGCCGGCGCCGGCGTCGTCGATCTGCTGGCCGGGGATGGGCTTGGCCGAGCCGATCAGCGCGTCCTTGATCTGCCTGGCCGTCCAGGAGGGGTGGCGCTGCTTGACGATCGCGGCGGCCCCGGCCACGTGCGGCGTGGCCATCGAGGTGCCGGACGCGGCCGTGTAGCGCTCGTCCACCGGCTCGCCCATGCTGGTGCCCGCCGCGCGGGCCGCGACGATGGCCACGCCGGGGGCGGTCAGGTCGGGCTTGGGGGCGTCGTCCAGGCGCGGGCCGCGGCTGGAGAACTCCGCGAGCGCGTCCTTGCCGTCGACCGCGCCGACGGTCAGCGCCGAGGTCGCCGCGCCGGGCGTGTTGATCGAGTACGTCCCGCCGTCGTTGCCCGCCGCGACCACGAACAGGGCGCCGGTGCGCTCGGTGAGGGTGTTCACGGCCTCGCTGAGCGGGTCGGTGCCGTCGGTCGCGCCGCCGCCGAGGCTCATGCTGATCACCGACGCGCCTTCGGCGGCGGCCCACTCCATGCCCTCGATGACGCCGGACAGGGTGCCCGAGCCGTCGTCGCCGAGCACCTTGCCGACCAGCAGCTCGGCGCCGGGGGCCACGCCCTTCCTGCCGTCGCCGCCGGCGATGGTGGCGGCGACGTGGGTGCCGTGCCCGTTGCCGTCCCGGACGCTCGGCTCGCCGGTGAACACCTTGCTCTGCTTGACGCGTCCGGCCAGGTCGGGGTGGGTGGCGTCGACGCCGGTGTCCAGCACGGCGACCTTGACGCCCTTGCCGTCGAACCCGGCCTGCCACGCCTCCGGCGCGCCCACCTGCGGCACGCTGTGGTCGAGGGTGGCCTTGACCTTGGCGTCCAGCCAGATCTTCGACACGCCCTGCGACAGCGTGGCCCGCTGCCCGTCGAGCGACTTCCACAACCCGCCGATCGTGCGTTTGTCGGCGGCGACCACCCGGCCGTTGACGCTCTCCAGCTCGGGCGCGGACGCGCTCTTCGGCGCGGCGCCGTCGTAGAGGAACAGCAGCGGCAGCTTGTCCGTCCTGGCGTCGTCGTACCCCTGGGCGATCAGCCGGGTGACCGAGAACAGGGCCGGGTCCAGCCGCTTGGCCGCCAGGAGGGGCACGACGTCCTTGGGCAGGACGCGCAGCTCGCCGTTCTCCTCGGTGGTGCTGAACGCCATCCGCGCCCGGCCCGGCCCCGGCTTCACCTCCACCGCCTGCCTGCCCGGCTCGGCCTGCCTGACGGTCACCACGTCCCCGGTGATCAGCGTGACGCGGTGGACGCTCCCGCCGGCGGGCTCGGCCGCGGCCGAGGCCGACGATAACGGGGAGCTCAACAGGGCGGCGGTGGTGACTCCTGCCACCGTCACATGGGCGGACCAGTGCATGGGGGTGAAACCTCTCGTAGCAACAACTAGTGCGTACGAGAGTGGGTGATCGGACACACGGCGCGCCAGGTGTCACCCGTGCCGTTTGTCTGCCATGTCGCGATTGCGACACAGTGACGGGGGCGTAGACGTCCCGGGTTCAGCCGCGCGGGCGGTGGACGACCTTCTCCGTCGAGCGGCCGGGACAGACCACGATCAGGTGCTCCTCCAGCGACGTGTCGGGATCGTCCTCGTCCCAGGACGCCGTGCGGGCGTGGACGCGCAGGCGGTAGCGGCCAGGACCGGCGACGGCCAGGTTCGGCAGCGGCCCGGTCGCCCCGCTGTCGCCGCCCTTGGGACAGGCCGGCACCACCAGGCGGCCGCTGCGGCTGACGATGCCCACCTCGACCACCCGGTCCCAGCCGGCGAGCCGCAGCGGCGGGGCACGGTCGAACGCCTTGACCGTCAGGCACATCGGCGCGTTCTTCTCGGCGGTCACGATGGCGGCGCCGCTGCCCGCGGCGTCGATGAACCCGTCCTCGACGGCGCCGAGGACGTCGGCCTCCTCGCTCGCGCTCTCGTCGCGGTCGTCGAAGACGGCGTAGCCGCCGCCCTCGAACAACATGTACGCGGCGATGCCTTGCTCCAGGTCGGGACCGAGTCCGGAGTGGCTGAGGTACACGATGGCCGGCAGGCTGGATGTGCAGGCCCGGCCGGCCGGGGCCGTCATCGTCGTGGACGGGCGCGGGCGTGGAGAGCGGTGAGCTGTCGTTCGTGCCCGGACGAAGCGAAGGGGTACCAGCGGCCGTTGCTCCCGCGGCGGATCTCGATGTCGGCCGCGGGGTCGGTGACGCGGTTGTCGGCGACGGTCAGCGCAGCGCCCGAGTCGGGGCGCAGCGACGTGATCGCTGCGGTGGCCTGCTGGAGGACCTCGGGGCGCCGGGGTGCGGATGCAGGGTGACGTCCACCCCCTCGGCGCCGGCCAGCGTGTAGGTGTTCAGCAGGCGGCGGAAGGCTTGTGGTTCCATGTCGAGCCGGTGGGCAACGATTTCGGCGCGGTCGGCGGTTGGCAGGGAAGCGGCCAGGCGTATGGTGTCGGCGACCGGGTCCAGCTCAAGCGGAATGTCCTCGGCCAGGAGCTGCTGGGCCTGGTGGGCGGCCTGGGCCACCAGGTGCCCGAGCAGGTGCGGCGAGGGCGTCGGGGCCGGCGGCTCGGGCAGCTCCAGGCCTGGAGAGCTCGGGGACGCCAGGTCGCGGTCAACGGACTGGGCGGCCGTCAGCTGAGGGCGACGGAACTGTTGTCTTGCGACGGCTCACGGCGCACAGCGCCCCTTCGTTACATCTGCGGCGGTCACACTTTTCCCACTCGCCGGTCGCGATCGAGTGACTCCTCCGCATGGATCATCTCGCGCATGCTTCTGATCACGACTCCCTGTTCCATGGACTGACAGGAGATCATCATGCCCGGAGCACCCAAGGTGGCGATCGCGCGCGGGGCGGCCGCGTGCCTGCTCCTCTTATCGGCCACCCTGCTGTCGGCGAACCCCGCGGAGGCGACCACCTCTGCGGTGGCCTGCGGTGACGTCCTGACCACCAACGCCACGCTCACCGCCGACCTGACCTGTCCGGGCGGCGCCCTGACCATCGGGGCCGACAACGTCGACCTCGACCTCGACGGCCACACGATCACCGGCTCGGGCACCGGCAAGGGGCTGTCGGTCACCGGCCGGCGGGGTACCACCGTCCGCAACGGCACGATCACCGGCTTCACCTACGGGATCTACGCCGACTACGGCGGCTCCGCCCTCACCGCCACCGACGTACGGCTGCTCGCCCCCGTCGACGCCTGGCCGGGCACGGTCACCTTCACCGGCACCCGCAAGGACGCCTGCCTGATGTCCGGTCTGCGGCTGGTCGACGGGCTGCTCACGGTCGACCGGTGCACGTTGACCGGGCAGACCGTCCTGGTGCGCAGCTCCGGCTCGACGATCCGCAACAGCGCCCTGACCGGCGGAAGCCTCACCGTCAGCGCCACCGACCGGGGCGTCTTCACCGGCAACGTCTTCGACGCCTTCCCCATGGGCCTGTCCAACGACAGCCGCCGCAACCTCGTGCAGGGGAACGTCCTCAAGAACTCGCCCACCGCCGGCCTCAGCACGGACGAGACCTTCCTGCCGCAGAACGCGAACACCATCGAGTACAACGTGTTCATGGGCAACGACATCGGCCTGTACTCCAGCTCCATGCTGAAGCACCTCATCGTTCGCAAGAACGTGTTCAACGGCAACAAAACCATCGGCCTCCTCGCGGAGAACTCGTACGGGAGCAACAAGGCCGGTCCTGATCCCGTCTCCGACAACGTGTTCGTCGGCAACGGCCACAACCCCAGTGGTCTCGTCGACCGGCAGGGGCAGGTGGTCCAGGGCGGCATCCACCTGACGTCGCGCCTGGCCGTCACCCCGCCGGTCACCTTGAAGAACAACGTCGGCACCGGCAACGCCGGTTATCTGATCTGGGCGCCCCCGGGCACGGTCGCCGACGGCGGCGGCAACCAAGGACCCTGCGGACCCACTCCCAACCCTGCTCTGACCTGCTGGTGAGGCAGTCGGCGCCGACCCTGCCGCCAAGTGGTGTGCTCCAGTCGCCAGCCGTCGACGGTCGTGACCGGGGCCAGGTGGACCGTCGTTGTGCCGGCCCTGCCTGCACTTCGACGTAGCGGCGCCGGTCGTCGACGGGCGAGCACCCAGCGTGCCGAACTGGCCCCCCAGCCCAAGCCGGGGAAGAGAGGGGCTGGTTCGTCGTAACTGGATCCGGCACCCTCAGCCCGACGGGTCCGAATACAGACCACTTGATCAACGACTCCTACCAGTCTCAACCCGCGGGCCGCGGAGCGGGCGACCACGCGCACGGGAAGCGATTGATCAGATACGCATCGTTATCTACGCTGTCGTCATGTCACTCCCCACCGAGCCTATCGGCAGCATCCCCCGCCCGCCTGCCCTGCTGGCCATCGCAGCCTCCCAACCGGCCGAGGGAGCGTCCGCGCTGGCCGAGGCCCAGGACCAGGCCGTCCGTGATACCGTCCACCGTCTCCAGGAGCTGGGTTCGCCGGTGGTCACCGACGGCGAGCAGGCCAAGCCCAGCTTCGCCACCTACCCGATCGCCGGGCTCGACGGGCTCGTCCCGGACGGCGTGGTGATCCCCTTCGCCGACGGGCACCAGCGGCAGTTGCCCCGGCTGACGGCCGGACCGTTCCGCTACCAGGTCCACGCCGAGCGCTACCTGCGCGCCGCCCAGCGCCACGCGAGCGTGCCGGTCAAGCAGGCCGTCATCGCGCCGTCGGCGCTGAGCCTGCTCTACCCGGCCGAGGGCATCGACGGCTACCCGCGCGAGGCGTTCCTGGCCGACCTGGCCGACCAGGCCGAGGCCGACATCCGCGGCTGCCTGGAGGCCGGGGCGCACGTGGTGCAACTCGACTTCACCGAAGGCCGGCTCTCGCTCAAGCTCGACCCGAGCGGCGGGGTGCTGGACGAGTTCGTCGCGTTCAACAACAGCGTGCTGGAGCGCTTCACCGACGCAGAACGCGCGCGCATCGGGGTGCACACCTGCCCCGGCGGCGACCAGGACTCCACCCACAGCCTCGACGTCGACTACGCGGCCCTGCTGCCCAAGCTGTTCCGGCTCAAGGCGGGTAACTTCTACCTCCAACTGGCCAGCGAGGCCGACCCGGACAAGGTCCTGGCGGTCGCCGCCGAACACCTGCCCGCCGGTGCGCGGATCTTCGTTGGGGTGATCGACCCGGTGGACCCGCGTGTCGAGACCGCCGAGGAGGTCCGCGACCGCGTCCTGAGGGCCGCCCGCCACCTGCCCGCCGACCGGCTGGGCACCTGTGATGACTGCGGGTTCGCGCCGTTCGCCGACGACACCTCCACCTCCCGGGAGACGGCGTTCGCCAAGATCCGGGCCCGGCTTGAGGGCACAGAGCTGGCCTCGGCCGAGCTCGGCATCTGATCGTTGCGCCTGCCCGTCCGTGAGAACGGTGCCCAAGGACGAGCAGGTCACCCGCAAGGAGTTGGGCGGGGTGCGGCGCACGGACCGCAGCGTTACCCGCCTACCAAGTGCTGAACCGCGCCGACCGCCATCCTGGCCGTGACCAGCCTGCCCGCTCTCCCGGTCGCTGACGTCGACCGCCGCTCGATCCGGTCGACGTCGTCACCGACGTCAGCGACCGGGTCGACCGGGTCGACCGGTGAGTTGACGGGGGCGTGCTGGGGTGCGGGCAGGCTGGTCACGGCCCTGAAGGTACGCACCCGCGGGCAGCCGCGTGGGCGACTCCCGAAACTCTCGGAGAGCCGATCACCACTGGCCGCGATCCCGGTGGGGTGCCCGGTCGACGTCGTCGGAGATCCCCGCCCCCGGCACCTCGGGTACCAGGGCCGCCCCGTGCAGGGGTGCAGGCCGGCGGGGAGGCGGGCGCTCGCCAGGCGGACATGCCTGCCCGGGCCACGGCTCGCAGCGGGTCGTCCAGTTCAGCGTGTCCATGGCAGATGGCACGCATGGCATGGTGTCGAACTGCTCCGTTGTGAAGGCTCCGGGCGGTGCGTCGCGCCGGAAGGGGCACGGGCCGCAGGGAGCCTGACGGTGCTTGAGCGGGGCCACCTTCGCCGGCTCCGAGGCGAGGCGCTCAGGAGCGGGAGGGCCAGCGGCCGTCGCCCGTGGACGGGGCCGCCACGGCCGGGGGTGTTGAACCCGGCCATCAGGCCGCCGACGGTCAGCACGGCCAGGACGACCGCCGTCTGCGGCCGAGATGGTTGTTGTCGTTGGGCACGTCGAATTCCGTTCGGGAGGTTGGCGCGAATTCTCCGGTAAGCGCTTTCCGTCCGTTTGCCGCGAGTCAAGCACACGCTTCGACGGGGAGAAAAGGCGCGAGACCTCGAAGGCTGCAAACGCATGCAGCGATCTCGCAGAAGAGCATGCAGTGTGACGTGGCGCGCGGACATGAGGCGCAGGTCCGGACGTTTTCCCGGGCTTCAGGCCCTTGCCAGGATGTCGGATTTGTCTGATGTAACTTTCACGGCTGCGGGCTCGCGCGGTCGCCTCTTTACAGGCATGGCGGCGCGTGCTTGACTCGGCCCAACTCTCCGGAAAGCGCTTGCCCGCCCGTTCAACCGCTTCGAGCACCTGAAGGAGAGATGACGATGAGACGAGCGATCGCATGGCGGCTCAACACGGCGCTGGCCACAGCGGCCGTCGTGGGCCTGGGCCTGGTCGGCGTGGCGCTACCGGCGTTCCAGGCGTCGGCGGCCGCGGGCGGCGCCACCGGCTTCGCGACCGGCAACGGCGGCACCACCGGCGGCGCCGGCGGGTCCACGGTACGCGCCACCACGGGCACCGCGATCCACCAGGCCCTGTGCAGCAGGGCCAGCAGCTCCACCCCGATCGTCATCCAGGTCGAGGGCACCATCAACCACGGGAACACGACCAAGGTGTCGGGCCCGAGCTGCAACACCAACAGCGGCCTGATCGAGCTCAAGCAGATCAGCAACGTCACGATCGTCGGGGTCGGCGGCGGCGCCGTCTTCGACCAGCTCGGCATCCACATCCGCGAGTCCAGCAACATCATCGTCCAGAACGTGACCGTCCGGAACGTCAAGAAGTCGGGCTCCCCCACCTCCAACGGCGGCGACGCCATCTCCATGGAGAGCGACGTGCGCAACGTCTGGGTCGACCACGTCACCCTGGAGGCCTCGGGCGGCGAGGACGAGGGCTTCGACGGCCTGTTCGACATGAAGGACAACACCCAGTACGTCACCCTGTCCTACAGCGTCCTGCGCAACTCGGGGCGCGGCGGGCTGATCGGGTCGAGCGAGAGCGACCTGTCGAACAGCTACATCACCTTCCACCACAACCTGTACGAGAACATCGACTCCCGTGCGCCACTGCTGCGTGGCGGCGTCGCGCACATGTTCGACAACCACTACGCGAGCCTGAACAAGTCCGGCATCAACTCCCGGGCCGGGGCGCGCGCCAAGGTGGAGAACAACTACTTCGAGGACTCCAAGGACGTCCTCGGCACCTTCTACACCGACGAGATGGGCTACTGGCAGGTCGCCGGCAACGTCTTCGACAACGTGACCTGGTCCGCGCCCGGCGCCGAGAACCACCCGGCAGGCCCCGACCCGCGCTCCACCACCACCGTCTCCATCCCCTACTCCTACAGCCTCGATCCGGCGAACTGCGTGCCGGACGTCGTCCGCCGGACCGCGGGCGCGGGCAAGGGCCTGCAAGTGTCGGACGGCAGCTGCACGCCGACGACCCCCACGGCCACCCCCACCGGCCCCACGCCGTCCGCGACGCCGACGACCACCCCGACGACCGGCCCCACCCCCGGCGGGACGAACCTCAGCATCGGCGCCGGCTCCGACGGCTCCAGCAAGGCCGACGGCACGAGCTACGGCAACGTCCGCGACGGCGACCTGAGCACGTACTGGTCGCCGAACGGCACGACCGGTGACATCTCGATCAAGTGGAGCTCCGCCAGGACGGTGTCCGCGATCGTCATCCGCGAGGCGTCCGGCTCGGCGGGGACCATCGGGTCCTGGCAGGTCGTCAACGGCGGCACCGGCGCGGTGCTGAAGTCCGGCACCGGGGCGGGCGCGATCACGTTCTCCCCGGTCTCGCTGAGCAAGATCACCTTCAGGATCACCGGCGCGACCGGCGTCCCGAAGGTCGCCGAGTTCGAGACGTACGCCGCCTGACCCCCTCCGCCCGTGGGTCCGCCGGGCTCACGGGCGCCGCTTCGAACTGCACTGCTCCCGCTACCGCGAACCGGCGTGCTGACTCCCGGATCGCACAGGCGCCCGCCCCCTGCGTCAGGAGCACGATCTGCACATTCGGCCCCGAGGGTTCTGCACGCGGCCGATGCGGATGATCATATTCGGCCGTCGCGCCTTCCGGGTGCCCCGCGCCGCGCTGTCGGCGCGGTTAGCATGGGAGGCGATCGGGGATCGTGGCGACACTCGGCGACGAAGCGAGATCTCTGCATGCCTACGCCCCCGCGCAAGCTTCGCAACACCCTGACCTGGTACGCGTTCGGCCTCTCCTGCGCGGTGACGCTGCTGGTCGCGGTGCTCATGGTGTGGTTCGACCCGAAACTCACCACGGCGGCGGTGCTCTCCTCGATCGGTCTCAACCTGATCGCGTCCGTGGCCTTCGCCGTGGTGTTCTCCGTCCTGAGCTCGCAGGTGCAGCAGCGCAGCATGGAGGAGAACATCGGCCAGCACCTGGACGACCTGGCCACGGGCCTGCGCACCGAGGTGGCCTCGATGCACAAGGGCTTCATGCCGACGGCCGTCTACCCGTCCTTCGACCCGGTGGACGGCACGTACGGGGACGCCTTCAACAAGGACATGACGGCGAGCCTGGAGGCCACCGGGTTCTACGCCTTCTGCGGCCCGAGCGCCCGCTACGTCTCGGCCCGGCTGACCCGGTCCCGCCACTTCCCCCAGCAGGTCCGGGTCGCGATGCTCAACCCCGGCGACAAGCTGGCCATCTCGCGCCGCGCCACCGACCGGACCAACTGGACCAGGCTGGCGGGCAAGGACAACTCCACCCTGTCGGAGGAGCTGCGCGAGGAGCTCATCATGAGCACGGTCGCGCTGTTCGACTACCGCCACATCTGCCCGGTGGACCTGGCCTACATCGAGGACACCGCGACCTACCGGTTCGAGATCTTCGACGACGCCATCTACCTCTCCTGGTACCACGGCCCGCAGTCGATCTCCAAGGAGATGCCGGAGTCACTCAGGTTCGCCGCCGAGTCCTTCCTCTACCAGTTGCTCCGCCTCGACCTCATGCGCAGGTTCGAGATCGTCGAGAGCCGGGTGCGGTTCGAGGCGGGCCAGGACGACGCCTTCCTCATCGCCCACCTGACGGACGTGCTCGGCTCCTCGGTGTCGGCCGCCGACCTGGAGCGCTGGCGGCGGCGGTATCGGGAGTACACCGCGGACTTCGCCGGCTACCTCGACACCGTCTACGCCGAGCTCAAGATCTGAGGGGCCCCCGGGACGCCGTCACAGGGCTCCGGCGCGGGCCGCGGCCAGCGCCGCCGCGGCGGCCCGGTCGGCGGCGGCCTCGTCGAGGGGCTCCCCGGTGTTGAGCAGGGCGTAGTACAGGGGCGCGGACACGGCGGCGATCACCCGGCGCGGGTCGGTGCCGGGCGGCAGCTCGCCGCGCCCGATCGCGTCGGTGACGCAGCCGGCCCACTCCTCGATGCGGACGGCGTAGAAGCGGTGCAGCGCCCGGGCGGCCTCCCCGTCGCAGAGCGAGGCGGCGATCAGCGCCTTGAACAGGCGTCCCTGGCGGGGGTCGGTGAGGGTCCTCACCACCAGGCGGGCGTTGTCGCGCAGGTCCGCCTGCACGTCGCCGTTGCGGGCGCGGGGCAGCGAGGTCTCCGCCATGTCCTTGAGGAGGTCGGCGGCGAGCGCGCCGGGCGTGCCCCAGCGGCGGTAGACGGTGGTCTTGCCGACCTCCGCGAGGCGGGCGATGTCAGCCAGGTCGAGCCCGGCGAAGCCCTTCTCGGCCAGGGTGTCGCCGGCGGCCCGCAGCACGGCCTCGCGAACGCGGGCGGTACGCCCACCAGGACGGACGGCACCCGGCGGTGGGACGGCGGCCATACGGACTCCTCCTCGTTCGAACCCTTATCGGAACCTTAGTTCCCTTAACGTCGATCCTGGTGCTACTGTTCTCTCATCTTAACGGAACTAAAGACCCGTTTGCGGCGGCATGCCGACCGGCACGCCCGAGAGAAAGCCCTGCCATGACCACCACCACACCCCTGCCCGCCTCCGCCGCCCAGGCTCCGCCCCGGCGCCTGACCGGCCGCCTGCGCCTCGTCCTCGCGGTGCTCCTGGTCGCCCAGTTCATGCTGGCCGTCGACTTCTCGATCCTGAACGTGGCCCTGCCCGCCATCGGCGACGACCTCGGCTTCTCCCTGTCCGGCCTCCAATGGATCGCCACCGCCTTCGCCCTGTGCGCGGCCGGCTTCACCCTCTTCTTCGGCCGCATCGGCGACCTGGTCGGCCGCAAGCGCATCTTCCTCGGCAGCCTGGCGCTGCTCGGCGCGGCCTCGCTCGCCGGCGGGCTCGCCCCCACCCCCGACGTCCTCATCGTGGCCCGCATCGCCCAGGGGCTGGCGACGGCCGCCGCCACCCCGGCCGGGCTCGCGCTGCTCACCACGTCCTTCCCCGAAGGGCCGCTGCGGCAGAAGGCGCTCGGCCTCAACGGAGCCCTCATGTCCGCCGGGTTCACCGCGGGGGCCGTGCTCGGCGGCGTCCTGACCGACCTGCTCTCCTGGCGCTGGGCGTTCTTCGTCAACGTGCCCGTCGCCCTCGCCGTGCTCCTCGTCGCGCCCGCCGTCATCGCCGAGTCGCGGCCCGCCGGCCGTCCCCAGCTCGACCTGCCCGGCGCGCTCAGCGTGACCCTCGGGCTGCTCGGCGTCGTCTACGGCCTGACGCAGGCCGGCGAGCACGGCTGGACCCACCCGCTCGCCCTGGCCGGGCTGCTGGCCGGCGTCGTCCTGCTCGGCCTGTTCTTCCTGGTCGAACGGCGGGCCGCCGCGCCGCTCGTGCCGCTGCACGTCCTGCGCAAGCCGACCGTGGCCTGGGGCAACCTGCTCGGCCTGCTGGCCTTCGTCACCGAGACGTCCCTGGTGTACCTGCTCACCCTCTACCTGCAGAAGACCCTCGGCTTCACCGCCCTGGCCGCCGGGCTGTCGTTCGGCGTGCTGGGCCTCGGCACCGTGGCCGGCGGCCTGCTCGCCCCGAAGGCGATCGCCCGCACCTCGACCGTGGCCGTCCTGGTCGGCGGCGGGCTGCTGCAGGCGGTCAGCACCGGCGCGCTGCTGCTCCTCGGCGGCACCTCGGGCTCGATGGGGCTGCTGCTGCCCGCCACCTTCCTGGGCGGCGTGGGGAACATGCTGGTCATCGTCGGCTTCATGGTCACCGCCACCACCGGCCTGCCCGACCGTGAGCAGGGCCTGGCCACCGGGCTGGCCTCGATGTCCCAGCAGATCGGCATCACCATGGGCACGCCCATCATGTCCGCCATCGTCACCGCCGCCACGGCCGGGGCCGTGACCGGCGCGGCCGTCCTGCACGGCGTCACCGTCGCGATCGCGGTCAACGCGGCACTCGTCCTGCTCGGCGTCCTGGTCGCGGCGATCTTCCTGCGCGGCCGGCGCGACCGCGCGCACGCCTGACCCGCCCGCCTGACCCGCCCGCCCTCTCTCGTCGCGGAGCACATCATGGATCCTCAGCCCAGTGGCGCGGTGATCGCCGTGACCGGCGGACGCCGGGAGCCGTCGTGGTCACCTCTCGTCCTTCCCGGCTCGCCTCCCGTGCCGGTCCGCATCCACCGGCCGCACGGCCCGCCGCCCGCCGGGCTGCTGGTCTGGGCGCACGGCGGGAGCTGGCAGCGCGGCTCGGCCGCCGGCTGGCACGACGCCACCGCGGCCCTGGCCGACTGGTCCGGCTGGACGGTGATCAGCGTCGACTACCGGCTCGCGCCGCGCCACCGCCACCCCGCCGCCGTGCAGGACGTCCTCGCCGCCCTCGGCTGGGCCCACGGCCGGGCGGCCGGGATCCCGCTCGCGGTGGGCGGCGACAGCGCGGGCGGCACGCTCGCCGCCGTCGCCGCCCTGGCCGCCCGGGACCGCGGACTGCCGCTGGCCGCCCAGGTGCTGGCCTACCCGCCGTTCGACCCCGCCTGCGCCGGCGCGTCCTACCACCGCTCGCCGCCGGCGTTCCCGCAGGCCGAGCCGCTGCGCCGGGCCTGGCGTGCCTGGCGCGGCGACCGGCCGGCCGCCGTCCGCGACGCCGACGGCACCCGCCTGTACACCACGCACTGGGAGGCGCCCACCCTGGCCGGGGTGGCCCCCGCCGTCCTCGCCGTCGGCCGCGACGACCCCGTGCACGACGACGTCGAGTCCTACGCGCGACGGCTGCGCGCCGACGGCGTCCCGGCACGGCTGCTGCGCCCCCCGGGCGCCGTGCACGGCGACGTGCTGCGTCCCGGCCGTCCCCTTCTCCGGCTGCTCGCGCGGGCCCTGCGCGGGCCGGGCCCGTCCCACCATCGAGAGGACCACCGATGAACGTTCCCCCCGCCCCCCTTGAGGCGCTCGTCCGCCACTTCGCCGACCTGCGCGACGGCACCCACGCCGGGCACGTCACCCGCCGGGGCAAGCAGGACGCCTTCCGGCGGGCCGTCGAACTCCTCGACGCGCCGGCCCGCCGGGTGCTGGCCGAGTTCGACCGGCACCTCCTGCTGGGCACCGGCGCCGTCGAGGCCACCGGCACGCGGGCCGACGCCGCTGGCGGCAGCTTCGCCGCCTGGACGCTGTCGTGGCCGGCGCAGCGGGCGGCGGGCCTCGCGCCGATCGCCCTGACCGCCCACTACGGCGCCGGGTTCCACCATCCGCACCTGCGGGGCGCCACCGTGGGGGAGTGGCCGCTCAACGTCACGGACGCCGAGCAGGCCGCGGAGCTCGTCCCCGTCCTGCGCGCCATCGCCGCCGCCGACCTGCACAACCTGGTCTTCCAGCGCGACTGGCGCATCGTGCCCGCCCTCCGCCAATGACGGAACTACGCGCCCACCGGCCCGCCGGCCTCCCGCACGGCGTCCATGAAGGCGCGGTACGGCAGGCCGCCCGCGCCGCTCCACATCTTCTGGGCCAGCACGGCGAAGGTGGGCTCGACCAGGTCGCGCACGTCGTCCTCGGTGTAGGGAGCCGCGGTGATGTCGTTCCACACCGCCGACATGGCGCCCAGCAGCTGCGGATCGCCGGGGGCCACGCTCTGGCCGTCGGGGAAGACGTGCGGCGCCCAGTGGTCGTACAGGTACTCGCCGTCCAGGCCGTCGGGGTGGTAGTAGGTGGCGGCCGGGACGATGTAGAGCAGGGAGTCGCTGGTGTTGACGAAGGAGTAGCCGTCCCGCGCGGCCTCGTGCGGGCCGTACCAGACGGTGGCCCAGCAGTTGATCACCACGTCCCGGTCGTAGCCCTCGGGGACGCCGCCCGCCATCCTGGTCAGGCTGCCCCACGCGCGCGGACGTTTGCCCAGCGCCCGCAGGTGGGCCGCCATCGCGTTGAAGAACTCCCGGTAGCGCGGCTCGTCGGCCAGGTACTCGTCGGCCCCGAAGTGCGCGTGCGGGCCGCGGAACCAGGGGACGAACTCGGTGAACACGTCCTTGACGAACTGCGTGGACTCCGGCTTCGACAGGTCCAGATGGTCGTCCCCCAGCCCCAGCGAGGGACGGAACCGGACGAACGCCAGCGAGTGGGCGGGCGCGTCGATCTCGGGCACGAGGGTGACGCCTTCGGCCGCCGCCGCCTCCTCGAAGGAGTCCCAGTCGGCCCGGTCGTAGGCGCCGTCGGCCGAGGCCAGCCCGGCCAGCGCGGGATCCTCCGGCACCAGGCGGAAGCCCGCCTGCACCTGCGACCAGGTTCCGTCCGGGGCCAGGAAGCCGTTGTCGTTGAGGTGCAGCTGCAGCTCGTTGAGCTTGAACCAGCCCATGACGGCCAGCTGCTCGCGGATGAAGCCCGGCGTGAAGAAGCGGCGGCCCACGTCCAGCATGAAGCCGCGCACCGGGTAGTCGGGCCAGTCGGCGGCGGCGCCCACCGGCAGGCCGGCGGTGGTGCGCAGGATCTGCAGCAGGCTGCGCGTGCCGTAGAACAGGCCGGTGGGCGTGGGCGCGGAGATCCGCACCTGCTCGCCGGTGACGGCGAGCAGGTAGCCCTCCTCGGCGAAGCGGGCGCCGCCCGCCTCGCACGTGAGCGCCGGGTCGAGGGTCAGGACGACGTCACCGGCGCCCGCCGGCCCGCGGGCCGCGGTCAGGGTCAGGCCGGCGACCTGCCCGATCTCCCGGACGAGCCGGTCACGCAGGGCGGCCTCGTCGCTCACGACCCTGGCCAGCGCGGCCCGGGGGAGCACGCCGGCGCCGCCGTCCCACTGCTGCAGGCGCGGCACGACGACCGGGCACGGGTTACCCAAGGCCGGCCTCCTCCCGGATCTCCACGACCGGCTCATGGCAGCCGTCCAGTTCGAGGACGACGAGCTCGTTGCCGCCCGCGCGCAGCAGCGGCCAGGGCAGG
The DNA here is from genome assembly GCF_044465525.1 of Nonomuraea sp. NPDC049646. Classification (NCBI taxonomy): domain Bacteria; kingdom Bacillati; phylum Actinomycetota; class Actinomycetes; order Streptosporangiales; family Streptosporangiaceae; genus Nonomuraea; species Nonomuraea sp. NPDC049646. The sequence goes on from NZ_JBITLU010000012.1 coordinate 142,491, forward strand.
TAGAGGGTGCGCTGGGGGCCCCGGTCCCAGTAGCGGCCCAGGCAGAACCCGTTGACCCAGACGTACCCCTTGGTCCAGCCGGGCAGGGCCAGGTAGGCGTCGCGCGGCTCGGCCACGGTGAGCGTGCCGCGGTGGAAGACCGGCCCGGTCGTCGCGCCCGTACGGCCCCACGGCAGCCCGGACACGTCGTCCAGCGGGATGGGCACGGCCTCCCAGTCGTGCACGTACTGCCGCTCGTGCCGCACGCCGCCGACGATGCCCTTGCGGTCGCCCAGCCGGGGGCCGTAGTTGACCCGGCCCATCGACTCGACCAGCAGCTCCACCACCGCCGACGGGCCGGGCACCGCGACGGGCACGCCGGTCAGCCGGTCGCGTTCGAGCACCGCCACCGGCTCTCCGTCCACGAACAGGTGGGCCCGGTCGGCCAGGCCGTCGACGTGCAGCTCGTACGGACCCCGCGGCCCGTGCACGGTGGCCCGGTACAGCACCAGGCCGTGGGCCAGCCCGAGCTCCTCGAACGTCGGCGGGCGCGCCGAGCGGCCCGCGACCGGCGGCAGCGCGTCGAACAGCCGCAACGACTGCGTCAGCTCGACGGCGCCGGGCGGCAGCGTCGGCGGCAGCGGCTCCGGCTCGGGCACCTGGCCCTCCCGGTGGGCGGCCAGCACCTTCCTGAAGGCCCAGAACTTCTCGGTCGGGGCGCCCCGCTCGTCGATCGGGGCGTCGTAGTCGTAGGAGGTGACGGTCGGCTGGTACTCCCCGTCCTGCAGGTCGCCGCCCAGGTTGGCGCCGGCCCAGGTGCCGAAGTTGGTGCCGCCGTGGGCCATGTAGAGGTTGACCGACGCGCCCGCGGCGAGCATGCGTTCCAGGATGCCGGCCACCTCGGCGGCGTCCCGGGTGGTGTGGGTGTCGCCCCAGTGGTCGAACCAGCCGTTCCAGAACTCCATGCACGCCGGCGGGTCCTCGGGCCGGAAGCGGGCCAGCTCGGCGAAGGAGCCTTCGGGGTCGGAGCCGAAGTTCACCGTCGCCCGCACGCCCGGCAGGGTGCCGCCGGAGAGCATGTGGTCGATCGCGCCGTCGGAGGTGAACAGCGGGACGTCCAGGCCGCGCTCCCGCAGCCCGTCGGCCAGCCAGGCCAGGTAGCGCCGGTCGGAGCCGTAGGAGCCGTACTCGTTCTCGACCTGGACCATGCTCACGTTGCCGCCGCGGGTGACCTGCCGGGCGGCGACGATCGGGATCACCTCGTCGAAGAAGCGACCGACGTGGCCGAGGAAGGTCTCGTCGTGGCAGCGCAGCCGGGCGTCCCGGTCGGCCAGCAGCCACCAGGGCAGGCCGCCGTTGTCCCACTCCGCGCAGATGTAGGGCCCGGGCCGCACGATCGCCCGCAGCCCCTCCTCGGCCGCCAGGTCCAGGAAGCGGCCCAGGTCGGCCCGGCCGGTGAAGTCGAAGCGGCCGGGCCGCGGCTCGTGCAGGTTCCAGGCCACGTACGTCTCGACGGTGTCCAGGCCCATGGCCCGCAGCATGGCCAGGCGCTGCCGCCACTGCTCCGGAAGGACCCGGAAGTAATGCATCGCTCCCGACAGCACCTGAGTCATGCCTTCATTCTCCTGATCTGGTCAGCGGGTGACGATCTCGTAGAGGGCGAGGTTGCCCCAGTCGAGGTTCGCCTTGTGGACGATCAGCCGGATCTTCTGGGTGGACACCGGCGCGGGCAGCCGCATCGTGCTGGTCTCGACGGTGGCGCTGCTGGAGGGCCAGTCGATGAGGTGGTGGTCGACCCGGGTGACCCAGGAGTCGCCGTCCCAGGTCTGGAGCGAGACGTCCGTGACGCCCTGGCCCTTGGCCCAGGCGGTGTGCAGGGTGACCTCGGCGACGGTCCGCGGCGCGCGGTAGTCGACGGTGATGTCGCCGGGGAAGGTCACCCCGGTCGAGGCCGAGGCCCACGGCGTGCCGGGGTCGCCGTCGATCAGGTTCTCCAGCGCGGACGCCGACACGAACGACGAGGTGGCCACCGGCACGCCGCCGGGCGGCAGGTACGGCTCCGCGGCGGCGGGCACGCTCAGCCGCACCTCGCCGATCCGGAAGCGGCCCTCGCCGGTGACGACCAGCCGCATCCGGCGTGTGGTGACCTGCTCGGGCAGCGTCACCGCCTGCTTCGCGCCGCTCGCCCTGGTCCGCCAGGTGCGGCCGTCCTCGGAGGTCTGGACGTCGAACGCGAAGTCCGGCGACCCGCTCACCTCGACCCGGCCGAAGGTGCGGGGCACGGCGTAGGTCAGGTCGACGGCGCCGGGGAAGCGCGGCCTGGGCACGCTCTGCCAGAAGGTGTCCGGGTCACGGTCGGCCAGCCGCTCCAGATGGCCCTTGGGCGTGAACGTGCTGCTCACCCGGGGGAGCGGGACGGCCCGCTGGTAGGCCCCGAGGTCGGGCGCCGCGTCCGGGACGGGCGTGCCGGCCAGGTCGGTCACCTGTCCGTGGGCGGGCAGGGTCACGCCCGCGTCGAACACCGGCGAGCCGTCGAGCGGGCGGTAGCCGTCCAGGCCGCCGGAGCCGGGCGAGGCCAGCCGGGGGTCGGCCACGATCGCCTCGTGGTCGGGCCCCGTCGGCGGCTGCGGCGTGCCCCAGTACAGGTTGTGGTCGTAGATCGCGCCGTTCTTGCCGTCGAACCCGGCGCCGGCCGCGTTGAGGAACACGTTGTCGCGCACCGTGACGCCCGCGGCGTCGTTGTAGATCCGCACGACCTTGCCCAGCGGGTACCTGCCGGCCCCGGCCAGCGGCGGCTTGACCTCCACCACCCGGCCGTCGGCGTAGACGGTGTTGTTGTGGATGTCGGTGCCGTGGGTGGCGGTGGACAGCCCGAACACCTCATAGCCGTCGCTCTCGCTGACGTTGTAGCGGACCACGGTGTCGCGGGTGGGCGCGCCGGCGAAGGACACCGCGATGAAGAACCCGCCGTCGTTGTGGTGGCTGTAGTTGTACTGCACGATGCTGCGGTTGTTGTCGGCGTCGGAGTCGAAGCCGTGCCCGTCGGAGCCCGGCCCGTTGAACCCGGTGCCGCTGACCTCGTTGCGCTGGACGACGAGGTCGTCGTTGCCCTGCCACCAGATGCCGACGTTGCCGCCGGTCGGCTTGGTCCGGCCGGTCACCGCCCGCTCGACCTTGTTGCCCTCGACCAGCGCGCCCTTGGTGTGCATCGGGGTGATGCCGCCGCCGGTCACGTCATGGACGTGGTTGCCGCGGATGGCGACGCCCGTGCTGGGCGTCCAGGCGACCACCTCGCTGTCGGGGATGCCGGTCTCGACCGGGTAGAGGCTGGTCATGCCGTTGCGGCGGGACCAGGTGGACCACATGATGATCCCGTAGGAGCCGATCTTCGAGATCTCGTTGTCCTCGATGACCAGCCGGTCGAACCAGGTCGGCGTCCGGTTGCCCCTGATCGAGATCAGCAGCCCGGCGGTGGCGACGCTGTGGCCGCCGGCGCCGTCCACGTCGTGGATGTCGAGGTTGCGCAGGGTGACGTTCGCCAGCCTGCCGGAGTCCTTGGCGTACAGGTTGACGCCGGTGCGGTAGACGGCCCGGCCGTCGCCGTTGGTCACCTGGAGGCCGTCCACGACGAAGTCGTGCACGTCGGCGATCGTGACGGCGGCGCCGTCCAGCCCGCCGCCCTCGATCAGCGGCTTGGCGCCCTGGCCGTAGGAGCCGACCGTCGCCGGGGCGCCGGGCGCGCCGGCGCCCCTCAGGGTGAGCCTGCCGGTCCAGCGCTGCCCGGCCCGGAACAGCAGCCGGTCGCCGGGGCCGAGCCTCAGCTCGCCGGCCTTGTCCAGGCTGCGCCAGGCGGTGGCCGGGGTCGAGCCGTCGGCGGCGTCGTCGCCGGCCGAGGCGTCGACGTAGTAGGTGGTGCCGGTCGCGGCCTGCGCGGGGGTGGCGGCCAGAAGTCCGGCGAACAGCGTTAAAGCGGTGACGATGACGCGCAAGAGCGGGCGTCCTTTCCAGGTCATTTGCCGATACCGGCCGTCATGCCTTCGACGACCCGCCGGCCGAGCCAGATGTAGAGGATGACCATCGGATAGATGAGGATCACGATCCCGGCGAACAGGCCGCCCCAGTCGGAGCTGTACTGCATGGTCGAGTACAGGTTGAGCAGGGCCGCCGGCAGCGTGCGCTCCTCGGGCAGCGGGGTGATGATCAGGACCAGCAGGGTGGAGTTCCACAGGCCGATCACGTTGAGCACGAGCACGGTGGTCAGGCCCGGCCGGGCCAGCGGCGCGATCACGCGGACGAACGCCGTCAGCGGCCCGGCGCCGTCGAGCTCGGCGGCCTCCTCGACCTCCCTGGGCAGCGACCGGAAGTAGCCGGTCAGGACGAACACCGCGAACGGCAGCGACAGGACGACCTCGAACACCAGCAGCGTGATGCGGTTGTCCCACCAGCCGGTGACCCAGTCCTCCATGAACGTGTAGACCGACAGCTTGGCCACCACGATCGGGATCGCCATGGTCTGCAGCGGGATGCTCAGCCCGACGGCGAAGAACCCGGTGATCGGCCCGGCGATCCGCCGCGACGACCGCGACAGCGCGTAGGCGGCGGGCGCCGCGATCGCGACGATGAGGAACGAGCCGAGCGCGGTCAGCACGACGCTGTTGAGCGCGGCGATCGAGAACTGGCCGGCCTGCCAGGCCGAGTCGTAGTTCTCCCAGGCGGGGGAGTCGGGCAGCGCGAACGGGTGCAGCCACACCTCGCCGGAGGACTTCAGCGACTGCAGGCCGACCCAGGCGACCAGGGCCAGGTTGAAGGCCACCCACGCCCACAGGGCGACGGCGGTCAGCCGGGGCAGCAGCAGATCGCCCAGCAGCCGGGCCAGCGGACGCCTCACCGGGACGGTCGTCATGACAGCTCCACGCTCTCTCGGCGGGTGATGCGGCGCACCAGGACGATCAGCACGATGGTGATCAGGGTCACCACGACGCCCATCGCGGCGCCCGACCCCAGCTCGGGCACGCCGCCCCCGGTGATCACCGTGTACTGCTGCACGGCCACGGTCCTGGCCTGCAACGGCGGGGCGCCGGGCGTGCCGCCGGTGGTGAAGGCGATCACGATCTCGAACACCTTGAGGCTGTTGACCACCCACAACACGGCGGCGACCGCGAACACGTCCCAGGTGAGCGGCAGCGTGATGTGGCGGAACTGCTCCCACTTGGTCGCGCCGCCGAGCACCGCGTCCTCGTACAGGTGGGGCGGGATGCCGTCCACGGCCGACATCATCAGGGCGATGTAGAAGCCGGTGGAGGACCAGACCAGCCCGCCGATGACGCACCGGAAGACCAGGTCGGGGCCGAGCCAGGGCAGCCCGTCGATGCCCGCCCAGCCCAGCACCTGGTTGACGACGCCGCCGGGGTTGAGCAGGAACCCGACCGCGGCGCCCACCGCGATCGCCGAGATGATCATCGGGAGGAAGACGACGGACCGGATGAAGGCCCGTCCCTTCAGGTGGCGCAGCGCCATCATCGACAGGAACGTGATCCCGAAGACCAGCGCGCCGCCCGCGATCGCCAGGAGGAACGTGTTGCCGAACGACTGCAGGAACGCGTCGTTGCGCAGCAGCGCCTGGTAGTTGCGCAGGCCGCGCCACTCCATCTCGGCGCCCGGCCCGGCCCAGCGGTACAGGCTGACCCACACGCCGTAGAAGGAGGGCAGCACGAACAGCAGCGTGTAGAGCGCGAGCGCGGGCAGCAGGAAGGGCCAGAAGGCCCGTTCCCGCGCCGGCCGCAGGATCTTGCCGCGGTACGGATCCCGCGACGGGAGCGCCGTCTCCGCAACGAGGGAGCCGTATGCCATGTCAGCCCTTGTTCGCGAGGTGGTCGGCGGTCTTCTTCTTGCCCTGCGCGACGAACTCGGCGGCGTCGATCTTGCCCGCCAGGAGCTGGTCGTCCAGGGGCAGCAGGAGGTCGACCCAGTACGCCTTGTCGGCGGCCAGGGTGTCGTAGGTCTTGTGCACGGCGGGCGCCTCGGCGATCGCCTTCTGCACGTCGGCGAGGAAGTCGGGGGCGGGGATGTCGGGCCGCGAGGGGATGTTGAGCGCCTCGGTGGAGATGCGGCTCAGGTACTTGCTCTGCAGCGCGAAGGCCAGGAACTCCTTGGCCGTCTCGACGTTCTTGCCCTTGGCGTTGACGCCCCAGCCGAGCGCGCCGACCTCGACGGAGTCCTTGCCGCCGACCGGGAGCTGGAAGGAGCGGATCTTGGCGCCGGGCGGGGTCTTCGCCTTGACCTCGCTGGCCAGCCAGGTGCCGTTGATGTTGAGGGCGGAGTTGCCCTGCGCCCAGTCGTCCTGCGCGGCCGGGTACTTCGTGGCCATGTGGTCCTTCTGGAAGTAGCCGCCCTTGGTGAGCTGCTCGACCTGCTTGGCGGCGGCCAGCACCTCGGGCCTGTCCCAGGCGGCGGCGTCCTTCGACAGCGCCAGCAGGCTGCCGGCGCCGTTGGCGCGGACCAGGGCCGAGTAGAACCAGTAGACGTTGTAGAAGGGGATCGTGCCGTCCTGGCCGATGCCGGTCCGGCCGGCGGCCTTCTCCTTGTCGAGGAAGGCGATCAGGTCCGCCCAGCTGCGCGGCGGGTTGGCGGCCAGCTCGGGGCGCTTGGCGGCGTCGTACCAGACGGCGGTGGAGATCACGGTGTGCGGGAGGAGGCCCATCCCCTTGTCGTCGGAGGCGGCCTGCCTGACCGAGTCGGGCAGCACGTCGCCGACGGTCTTGCCCTCGCCGGGCACCTGCTTGGTGAGCAGGTCGTCCAGCGGGGCGGCCAGGTTCTGGGCCCGCCAGCCGGGCAGGTTGTCGGTCGCGGCGTCGAACAGGTCGGGGCCCTGGCCGGCGGCCATCTCGGTGGGCAGGTTCTCGGTGCCCTTGCGGCCGACGAACTTCGCGTCCACCTTGACGTTGTTCTGCTTGGCGAAGTCGTCCAGAATCGCCTTGAAGATCTTGGCCTGCGGCTCCTGCTCGCCCCAGGAGGAGCGGTAGACGAGGGACTTCTGCTCGGCCTGCCCGGCCGGGGCGCCGCTGTTCTTGTTGCCGCACGCGGTCACACCGAACGCGAGCGCGCCGACCGCCACCAGTGCGGCCGTCCGGGAGAGGACGTTGGTCATGGTTGTCACCTTTCAAGGGGGGAGGGCTCGGCGAGAGTGATCACCGTGCCGGACAGGCGGGCGCGCTCGGCCGCCCAGACCACGCGGTGCGTGGCCAGGCTCTCGTGGCCGCTGGACCGGATCAGCGCCGGGTCGCCGCTGGTCACGGCGTCGAGGAAGGCGTCCATCAGGCCGTCGTCGCCGCCTCCGTGGCCGCCGGCCATCGAGGCCCCGGCGCCGGTCCTGGTGTCGATCTCGGTGATCCGGTCGGTGAGGAAGTCGTGCAGGCGCAGGCGCACGCCGTCGCCGTCGATGGAGCCGTGCGTGCCGAAGATCCGGGTCTTGCGGTGCTCCAGGGCGGCGAAGGCGGTGACGGTGAGCGAGGCGGTGGCGCCGTCGGCGAACTCCAGGTTCACCACCTGGCTGTCGACCACGTCGTTGTCGCAGGCGAACACGCACCTGCCGTACGGGCCCTCGCGCAGCGCGGTCAGCACGCCCTGCTCCGTGTGGTCGGCGGTGACCGCCGACAGCGGCCACCACTCCTTGTCCGGGTCGCCCAGGCAGCCGAGGTAGAGCCGCTTGGCCGAGTACGGGCAGGTGGCCTCCACCGGGCAGTCGAGGCAGTTGGCCGTGGCGCCGGCCGGGGCCTGCTCCTCGCGGAAATAGACGAGATCGCCGAAGGAGGACACCCGGTGCGGCAGACTGCCCTTGACGTAGGCCATCCAGTCGAGGTCGTGGCAGGCCTTGGCCAGCAGCAGCGGAGCCGACTCCGCCTCGTTGCGCCAGTTCCCGCGGACGAAGGAGTGCGCCTGGTGCCACCAGCCGACCTGCTCCAGGTGCTGGATGTTCATGATCTGGCCGACGGCGCCCCGGTCGAGGAGCGACTTGAGGGCCCGCGTGTAGTCGGTGTACCGCATGACGTGGCAGACGGCCAGCATGACCCCGTTGCGCTCGGCGGCCTCGGCGATGCGCGCGGCCTCCTCCTCGGTCGGGGCCATCGGCTTCTCCAGCAGGATGTGGTAGCCGAGGTCGGCCGCGGCGACCGCGGGCTCGGCGTGCATCCGGTCCTGGGTGCCGATGATCATGGCGTCGGCCAGCCTGCCGGCCGCGACGAGGTCGGCCCAGTCGGCGAAGACGTTGCCCGGCGCGATGCCGTGCTCGGCGGCGAAGGCGGCGCGGCGTCGCGGATCAGGCTCGGCGACCGCCACGACCCTCGCGCGGCCGGTCGTCAGGGCCCGGCGGGCGTACAGCGTGCTCCGCAGCCCCGCGCCCGCGACGGCGAGCGTGACGACGGGTTCCGACATCGATGTCCTTCCGGTTTGCCACTTAGTAATTAAAGCTGTTTTTATTAGTCCCTGTTTGTATTGGTCGCCAGGCAGCACTGTCAAGGGGGGTCCATGCGGAAGGTCGCGCTCCAAGGAAGCGACGCACATCGCTTGCGGCGGATCAACATGATCGCGACGCTGCGGGCGATCCGCGCGGCGGGCGTCGTCCCGCTCACCGACCTGGCCCGCCGTGCCGGGCTGTCCAGGCCGACCGTGGAGGGCCTGGTCGAGGAGCTGCACGGGCACGGATGGCTGGAGGAGGTCGCCCCCGAGGCCGGCCAGATGGGCAGGCCGGCCCGCCTCTACCGGTTCCGGGCCACCACCGGCTACGTCGTCGGCGTCGACATCGGCTCATCCAGCGTCCGCGCCCAGGTGACCGACCTGGAGGGCGACCCCGTCGGCCTCGGCTTCACCCGCGTGCAGGCCGACTACGGCCGGGCCGAGCGGCTGGCGGCCGTCCGCGCGACGATGGCGGCCGCGCTGGCGGAGGCCGGCGTCACCGCCGACCAGGTGCTGTCGGTGGCCGTGGGCACCACCGGCGTGGTGAGCCCGTCCGGGACGGTCCGCCTGTGCGTGGGGCTGCCCGAGTGGACGGGCCTGGACCTGGCGGCCGAGGTGGGCCGCGACTACCCCTGCCGGGTCCTGGTGGAGAACGACTGCAACCTGGCCGCCCTGGCCGAACGGTGGGCCGGAGTGGCCCGCGAGGTGGACGACGTGGTGTTCGTGCTGTCGGGCGTGCGCACCGGCGCCGGCATCCTCGTACGCGGCGAGCTGCACCGCGGCGGGCGCGGCATGGCGGGCGAGATCGGCGCGCTGCACCTGGTCGGCTGGCACCGCGCCCCCGACCACCTGGCGCGCTTCGCCCCCGGCGCCGCGCCGGAGGAGGTGGCCGGGCTGGTCTTCGCCGCGGCCAGGGAGGGCGACCCCGCCGCCCGGTGGGCGGTCGAGCAGTACGCGCACGACCTGGCCGAGGGCATCGCCGCCATCGTGCTCACCGTGGACCCCGACCTGGTGGTGGTCGGCGGCGGCGTCTCGCGCTCGGGCGACGTGCTCATGGAGCCGCTGCGCCGGCACCTGGACCCGCTCTGCCTCGAACCGCCCGCGCTGGAGATCTCCACCCTCGCCGACCAGGCCGTCGTGCTCGGCGCCGTCCGGCACGCGCTCAACCACGTGGACGAGCTTCTCTACGACGTGGATCTCCCTCTTGACCTGACCCTCTTCAGGCAAGATATTAAAGCTTGATTAATTAGTAACTCGGGCGCCCGACCGTCACCTCCCAAGGAGTTGCCGTGTTCCGAGTTCTCTTACCGTGCGCCGCGCTGGTCCTGACCTTCGTGGCCGCGCCCGCCCCGGCCTATGCCGCCACCTCCTACTACGTCGACCCCGCGGGCAACGACGCGGCCGACGGGCACTCCCCGTCCACCGCGTGGCGGACCCTCGACAAGGTCAACGCCCAGACGTTCCAGCCCGGCGACACCGTCCGCTTCAAGGCCGGCGGGCAGTGGACCGGGCGGCTCGCGCCGCGCGGCTCGGGCTCGGCCGGCAGCCCGGTCACCTTCACCTCCTACGGCGCCGGCGCCCGGCCGTCCATCGCCGGCGGCGGCGTCGTGGACGCGGCCGTCAAGCTCGCCGACCTGCACGACGTCGTCCTGGACGGGTTCGAGGTGACCAACACCGGGTCGGGCAGCACGCCGCGCATCGGCATCGCGGTCACCGCCACCGACCTCGGCGCCGTCCCCCGGGTCACCGTGCGCGGCAACCACGTGCACGCCATCCAGGGCGCAGCCTCCGGATCGCAGTCGTCCAACCCGTCGGCGGGCGGGATCATCGTCAGCGCGCTGGGCAAGAACACCGCCACCTACTACCAGGACCTGCTCATCGAGGACAACGAGGTCGCCGACTCCCGTTCGTACGGGATCGTCACCTGGTCGCAGTGGATGCAGCGCGAAGGCTGGACGTCCCTGTGGAGCGACCTCATGGGCATCCCCGCCGCCGACTACCGGCCCTGGACGCCGAGCACGGGCGTGGTCGTCCGCGGCAACGACGTGCACGACATCTCGGCGGGCGGCATCACCGTCATGCAGGCCCAGGGCGCGCTCATCGAACGCAACCGGGTCGCCAGGACCGCCCAGAACCACGGCAACGTCGGCATCTGGTGGGCCGGGGCCGACGACACCGTGGTCCAGTTCAACGAGGTGTCCGGGACGAAGTACTGGGGCCTGGCCAGCGACGGCAACGCCTTCGACGCCGACGCCTCCGTCCACCGCAGCCTGGTCCAGTACAACTTCAGCCACGACAACGAGGGCGGGTTCTTCATCGCCGTCTCGACCGGCACCGGACCGGCCGAGGCGACCATCCGCTACAACGTCAGCCAGAACGACGCCAACCAGGTCTTCGCCTTCTCCACCAACTCCAGGAACATCGACGCCTACAACAACACCGTCTGGGTCCCGCTGACGCCGTTCATCCAGAACCATCCGGACCGGGCCGCCTTCAGCCTGGTCAAGGTGTGGAGCAGCTCGGTGAGCAACATCCGGCTGCGCAACAACGTCATCCACAACGGCGCCAACCTGCCCTACAACGACGGCGGCGCCGTCCAGTACGACCGCAACCTCTACCACTCCGGCCCGATCCCCGGCGGCGACAGGGCGGCCCTGTCCGGCAACCCGCTGCTGACCGCGCCCGGAAGCGCCACCACCCTCGGCGACCTGTCCGGATACCTCCCGACGGCGTCGTCCCCCGTCCTGCGGCAGGGGCTGGAGATCGCCTCCGACGGCGGCCGCGACGTCTCCGGCACGGCCCTGCCCTCGGGCATGCCCGACCTCGGCGCCCTCCAGCGGACGGCGGGCGCCGGCCTGTCCGAGCCCGCCGCGACCGTGACCACCTCCTTCGGCAACGGCCAGAGCACCACCCCCGCCGCCCTCACCGACGGCTGGGACTACACGACCTGGGCCAGCCCGTCCTCCGGCGTCACCTATCCGGGCACCGTCACCCTCACCTTCCCCAGCCCCAGGACGGTCGGCGAGGTCGTGCTGGCCACCCACTTCGGCCAGGGCCAGGGCATCACCTCCCTCGACGTCCAGACCTGGAACGGCTCGGCCTGGGTGACCCAGACGGCCGGCGCGGCGATCAGCTGGGCGAGCAACACCGCCACGGTCGAGCGCCGGTCGGTGCCGCTGCCCGCGCCGGTCACGACCACCCAGGTGCGCCTGGTCGTCAAGGCCGCCAACCACACCTGGGGCAACCTGTCCGTCAGCGAGATCACGACCCGCTGAGCCCGTCCCCCCTCAAGGCCGCGCCGGGACTCCCGGCGCGGCCTCCCCGCCGCCGGGTTGACCTCAAGCGCGGTTGAGATTGCACGATGTCCTGGCCCCCTTGACCGCATTCCCGATCAGGACAGGACGTTCATGAAGCTGGAGATCTACGCCGACGTGCTGTGCCCCTGGTGCTACATCGGCAAGCGGCGCCTGTCCCGCGCGCTGGCCGGGCACCCCGCCCGCGACGCCGTCGAGGTCGTCTGGCGCAGCCACGAGCTCGCGCCCGACGAGGGCCGGACCCCAGGCCCGACCGCCGCCGAGGCCATGGCGGGCTGGTGGGGGGAGCAGGCTCCCGCCCGCGTCGCCCACATCCGGGAGGTGGGCGCGGCCGAGGGCCTGGCGCTGAACCTGCACCTGGCCAGGCCGGTGAACACCTTCGACGCCCACCGGCTGGTCAAGCTGGCCGCCGTCCGCGGCCGGGCCGAGGAGATGATGGAGGCGCTGCTGTACGCGTACCACACCGAAGGGCTCAACGTGGCCGACGCCGAGGTCCTGCGGGACCTGGCCGCACAGGCCGGGCTGGACGGCGCGGAGGCGCGCGCCGTCCTGGCCGGCGACGAGTACGCCGAGCAGGTGCGCGCCGACCGGCGTCGCGCGGCCGGGCACGGCGTCACCGGCGTGCCCAGCCTGGTGATCGACGGCCGCCCGCCGGTCTCCGGGGTCCAGCCAGTCGCCGACCTGCGACGGCTGCTCGGGGCCCCGACCGGCTGAGGCCGTCCCGGCCGGTCAGCGACTGTGATCGAGGGCCGGTTCGTCCTCCTTGCGGCGAGTCGCCCACAGGAAGATCAGCGCTCCGGCGAACAGCACGATCGAGGTCCACTGGTTGATCCGCAGGCCCAGGAGCGTCACCGCGTGGTCCACGCCGCCGACCGGGTCGATCCGCAGCCCCTCGATCCAGAACCGTCCGGCGGTGTAACCGGCGACGTAGAGGGCGAACAGCCGGCCGCGGTCCGGCCTCAGCCGCCGGCCGGCCAGGATCAGCGCGAAGCCGAGGGCCGCGTCCCACAGGGACTCGTACAGGAACGCCGGGTGGTAGAGCGTGCCCGGCAGGCCGCCGTGCGCCTGGTCGATCTCCAGGCCCCACGGCAGCGTGGTCGGGCTGCCGTACAGCTCCTGGTTGAACCAGTTGCCCCAGCGGGCGATGGCCTGCCCGAACGCGATGCCGGGCGCGATCGTGTCGGCCACCGGCCCGAGCAGCAGCCCCCGGCGGCGGCAGGCCAGCCACACGCCCACGCCGCCCAGGGCGACCGCGCCCCAGATCCCGAGCCCGCCCTCCCAGACGAACAGCGCCCGGTACGGCTCCTTGATCGCGCGCGGGCCGAAGTAGGTCTGCCAGTCGGTGATGACGTGGTAGAGCCGGCCGCCGACCAGCCCGAAGATCACCGCGGGCATCGCGATGTCGCCGATCGTGCCCGGCTCGCCGCCACGGGCGCGCCAGCGGCGCTCGCTCAGCCAGATGCCGAACCCGATGGCGACGATGAAGCACAACGCGTAGGCCCGGATCGGGACGAACCCGAGATGCCAGACCCCTTGGGAAGGGCTGGGAATCGAGGCGAGGGGCATGCCGGTGACGCTAGCCGACGAACGGCTCGCGGGTCCCTGCCCGTGACCTGATCGCAAGCCGCGATCAGTCCCGGTGAGTTGCCGGGCCGGTAACGAATCTACATTGTAAAGGCGTCAGCCGCGTGCCCTGGCGCGAGGACCCATGACGTGCCGGCTGAAGGCGGCCAGGGCGGTGTCGATCGGATGGGGGCGGGGCCTGCCCGAGGCGTCCGGCCTGTTCCATCGCGCGAGGTTCGTCGTGATGGACAGTTGCCGCCTGCCGTCGTCGCGGGTCAGCGACATCGTCGTGGCTCCCCACACCGTGCCGCCGTGGCCCCAGCAGGTGCCGCCGCCCGGGATCTCGACCCTCTGCAGGCCGAGGCCGTAGTCGATCATCTCCCCGGTGTGGGCGCGGACCGGGACCGTGCGGTGCATCTCCGCCAGCACGGACAGGCCGACGATCTCGCCGCAGAGCAGCAGGCCGTAGAAGGTGTTGAGGTCCTCCATGGTGGACACCAGGGAGGCCGCCGTCCGCACCCAGGACATGTCGTACACGCTGTAGTCGCGGGGCGGGTCGATCATGCCGAAGAACGACTCGTAGATCCGCGGGTGCGGTTCCTCGATCCGCGGCCCGCCGGGGAAGGCGGTGTTGCGCAGCCCGGCGCGTTCGATGACGTGGCGGGTGACGTACCCCTCGGCCGTGGCGCCGGTCACGTGCTCCAGCAGCCGGCCGAGGATCATGTAGTTGGTGTTGGAGTAGACGCCGGGAGTGGCGCCGGGCTCGCCGGTCGGGGGCGCCGCGAGCCCCATCCTGATCAGCTCGGCCGGGGGGAAGTACGTGAACCGGTTGCCGTCCAGGCTCTCCGGCGAGACGTCCGGCAGGGAGGGGAACCCGCGCAGCGACGGGAACGCGGCGGGAAGATACTCGGCGATGCCGCTGGTGTGGTTGAGCAGCATCCGGACGGTGATCCGCTGCCCGCGCCCGCCCGGCACCAGCCGGGGCAGGTAGCGGCCGATCGGCGCGTCGAGCTGGAGGTCGCCCCGCTCGGCCCGCTGCAGGACGGCGGCCGCGACGAAGGTCTTGGTGATGCTGCCCACACGCTGCACCATCCCGGGCTCGACGGGACGGCCGGTCTCCACGTCGGCGACCCCGGCGGCGCCCCGCCACACCTGGCCGGCGTCGCGCACCTCGGCGTACACGCCCGGCACGCCGGCGCGCCGCACGCCGTCCAGGGCGGAACTCAGGACCTCCGACCTGTTCCGGTCATTCACTGCTGATCTCATGCCCGCCATGATGGTCGCGCCGCCGTCCGGTGGCGTCCTGCCGGCGGAGTGACCTGCCGCTACCGCCGGGGGACCGGTGCGCGGCCGGCTACGCCCCCGGGAGTAGTCCGGGACCGGTCCGCTCGGCTCAGGCGCAGCCCTTCCGCTTCACCGACGTGGACCAGGCCGGGAGCGCGTCGATGAGCTGCGGACGGGTGACGGACCACACCTCACGCCCCTGCCCCGGCACGAGGTCCTGCCCGCCCAGAAGCACGTAGGAGGTCTTGTCGAAGATGAGCGATTCCCGGGAGACGGTACCCCCGGGCCCCAGATTGTCCACCCGGGTCACCGCGATGCCCGCCTTGCCGGTGGCGTCCTTGAGCTCCTCCATCTCGATGCCCGGCAGGGTCGCGGCGATCTCGAAGATGGCCGCCTGCTGCCTGGGCGGGACCGGGCTGCCGAGGACGCTGCGGACGCCGTACCAGGTCCGGGTCGCCGTGTCCTGGCCGGAGACCGTCTCGTTGCCGAGCTCGGCCAGCTTGCGCCGGAGCTGCTCCCGCTCGACCGGCCACTTCCGGAGGTCGGCGTAGGTGGGACGCCCGGCGCCGCGTTCGGGGCACCGGACCAGGAGCTCCTTGTACTCGCCGCCCCGGGGGACGGTCCTCGCCGGCTTGTGCCAGTGGAGCCCTGTGCGGGAGCCGTCCACGGACTCCCAGACCTCGCCCGTGTTGTGCCGCGGAACGACGTTGCGGACCCCCTTCTCGCTGTGCGACTCCGCGATGCGCTCGTAGTGGAGGTACTGGTCGTCGCGGGGTTGCGGCCAGGGCGCGGCGGCCGCGGCCTCGGCCGCCAGCCGCAGGACCTCGGCGGCGTTCGCGGGCGCGGAGGAGTTGACCGTCTGGACGACGATGACCCCCGCGGCCATCGCCGCGACCAGGCCCCCCGCCGGCGCCAGCCGCCACAGCCCGGCCGCCCGGAGCCGGAACCGGCGCTTGGCACGGGCTTCGGCCAGGAGCGCGGCACGGGCGGGGGCGAGGCGATCCGCCGTCGGGTACGGCTTGCCGGCGAACAGGTCACGCAACTCGGTCAGGTCGGACAGGTCGTTCATGAGGTCTGCTCCATCGTGGGGTCGATGCTGCCGAGGACGTCGCGGACGATGGCCCGCGCGCGATTGAGCCGGGAACGAACCGTTCCGATCGGCACGGACAGGGCGTCGGCCACCTCCTCGTAGGTGAGGTCGGCCCAGGCCACGAGTAAGAGGACGTCACGGTCGCGGGCCTTCAGCGAGGCCAGCGCCCGGGCGAGCGGCCGGCGTGCGGCCTGCGCGCTCGCCCGCTCAAGCGCCTGTTCGGCGGCGTCGTCCGCGTCGGGCAGCGCGCCCACCTTCGCGTACGCCTTGTAGCGGTTGATCTCGGCGCGCTGGTGCCGGCGGATGAAGTTGGTCGCGAAGCCGTACAGCCAGGGAAGAGCCTCCGGGCGCGCCGTGTCGTAGTCCCGGCGCTGCCGGAACGCCGCCAGGAACGTCTCGGAGACGACGTCGTCGGCCGTGTCGTCGCCGAGCCGGCGGGCCACGTAACGGTGGATGTGTCCTGCGTGCCGGTCGAACAGCAGGGCGAAGTCCTCGGGATCTCGCCACGACCGTTCGATCAGGGCGGCGTCGGACA
Source organism: Nonomuraea sp. NPDC049646 (assembly GCF_044465525.1). Taxonomy (NCBI): domain Bacteria; kingdom Bacillati; phylum Actinomycetota; class Actinomycetes; order Streptosporangiales; family Streptosporangiaceae; genus Nonomuraea; species Nonomuraea sp. NPDC049646. Next base: position 158,707 of record NZ_JBITLU010000012.1, read on the forward strand.
GGGTTGTGCTGGGCGGCATGTGGTTGAGCCTTTGCAAGGAAGTAGTGTCGCCCGTCTTTCACACGAGCCGGCGATCGGGTTCACGCGACGCAGCACAGGACCCCGCAGTGCCGGCCCACGGCAGAGCGTCGGCGCAACGGGCCTTGAACCAGCCGCAAGGGCGGCCACGGCCTCGACCGGGGATGACATGCCCCCGCTCGAAGCCGAGCCGCCCTCACCCACCGCATCAGAGCGGCGGCCTCCCCGTCACCCTGACAGGCCGCCCGCGAAGAGCGGCGGCCTGCCCATCACCCTGAGAGGTCGCCCGCCAAGAGCGGCGGCCTGCCCATCACCCGGAGAGGTCGCCCGCGAAGAGCGGCGGAATCCGGTCCCGCCACGGCATCGCCCGTTCCAGGTACGCGGCGACCTGGATCAGCAGGTCCTCGCGCCCGTACGCGGCGGCGAGCTGCACGCCGACGGGCAGCCCGCCCGCGCTCTGACCCAGCGGCAGGCTGATCGCCGGCTGCCCGGTGGTGTTGAACACCTGCGTGAACGGCCCGAACCCGGACAACGTCTCCAGCCATCCCCGCAGCGTCTGGCCGGGGTCGTCGTACCGCAACGTGCCGTGCGGCACCGGCAGACGGCCGAGGGTGGGCGTGACGAGCAGGTCGTACCCGGCGAAGAAGGCCGCCGCCGAACGGGTGATCCGGTTCTGGGCGTCGAAGGCGGCCAGCATGTCCAGCGCGGTGGCCTGCCTGGCCGCCTTCAGGAACTCCCGCGAGACCGCCTCCATCCTGGCCTCGTCGGGCTGCCGCGGCGCGAGCAGGCACGGGGAGGCGACCCCGACGGCCTCGATGATCCAGGCCCTCATGGCGTCCTCCCGGTCGATCGCCGGGCTCGCCTCCTCCACGACGTGCCCCGCCTGCTCCAGCACGCGGGCCGTCGCCACCGCCGCCGCGGCGACCTCCGGGTCCACGTCCGTGCCCATCCAGGAGGTGGTGGTCAGCGCGACCCGCAACCGGCCCGGATCCGTCGCGAGCTCCCGCGCGTACGACCCGCGCGGCGGAGGCGCGGTGTACTTGTCGCCGATCCCCGGCCCGTGGACCGCGTCCAGCAGGCCCGCGGCGTCGCGGACCGTACGCGTGAGGACGAACTCGTCCGCCATGCCGAGGACCAGCTCGCCGGCGTCCGGGCCGCAGGGGCCGCGCCCACGGCTCAGCTTGAGCCCGACCAGCCCGCAGCAGGCGGCCGGGATCCGGGTAGAGCCGGCGCCGTCGCTGGCGTGCGCGACCGGCACGGCCCCGGCCGCCACCAGCGCCGCGGCGCCGCCGCTCGACCCGCCCGCGGTGCGGCCGAGGTCCCAGGGGTTGCGTACGGGCCCGTAGCGCACGGGCTCGGTGGTGAAACTGACACAGAGCTCGGGCACCGTGGTCAGGCCCAGCGTGACCAGTCCGGCGGCACGGAACCGGGCCATCAGGTCGGTGTCGCGCCGGGCGAGGACGCCGGGATAGGCCCGGCTGCCCAGCGTGAACGGCACCCCCTCGGCCACCGGCCCGTGATCCTTGATGAGGAACGGCACCCCCGCGAAGGGTCCGTCGGCGGCGTGGTCGAGCGCCGGCGAGAACACCGGCAGCGCCAGCCCGTTCACGTGCTCGTCGACCTGCGCCAGCGCCTGGCGGGCTGCCGCCTCGACCTCTCCGGCGTCGGCCTTGCCCGTCCTGATCAGGTCGCGGAGGCCGGTGGCGTCGTACCTGGCGTACTCATGGATGTCCATGGAATGTCCTTCTCCGGGCGCGCTCGGGCGCCCGTTCGTCGATCGTCTGAGGGAAGAGTCAGAGAGCTGCCGACAAGGGAGCGACGGCTCCTGGGCCGTCCCCCTGCCGGTGATCGACGTGTTCCTACGCTCGGTACATCACCGGCCATACTCGCAGCGACCAGCCGTACGGTCCACCGAGTTTCCGGCGACCACGGCCCTCACGACCGACACGCACGCCCCCGGCCCGCCGTCACCACTGAACCGGAGACCGAGCCGTGGCTCAGTTTCGGGAAGCCGCGAGTGGGTTGCCCTTGCGTCTCAGGACTGGGTTGACCCGTGATGGGCACGGAGCTGTTTCCATGGCCCTGCGTGGACTGCGACCGGCAACCACAAACTACGGGCCCCGCCGCACGCCCCCGGCCGGCCGTCCTCCCGCAGCGGAGACCGAGGTCAGTGTCGACCAGGGCCACGCAGTCTTCCCGAGAACACGGGAAGCAGTGCTGCGTCACCGCGTCCAGCCGCAGCGGCCGGCCCGGCTCAGCCCCAGCGGCCGGCCCGGCTCAGCTCCTGGGACCAGGGCAGTGGTTGTCCTTGTGTCCCAGGAATGGGTTCGCCCCTGAGGGGCCCGGAGTGGTTCCCGTGGTCCTGACATGATGTGGATCATTTGCGGAAATATTGCCCCTTTGGAGGAACTGTGCGCATCGCGCTCGCCGGGCTCGCCACCAGCCATCCGTACACCGACGCCCGTACCCTGGCCCACCATGCCGAGCTGGCCGTCTGGGAGCCTGACGCCGAGCGGCTGCGGCGCTTCACCGACGAGCATCCCGAGGCGAAGGTGGCGGGCGACCTCGACGAACTGCTGGCCGGAACCCCGGACGGCGTCGTGCTGACGCTCCCCAACCCGCACGTGCCCGCCGCCCTCGGCCGGGTCCTGGAGACCGGCGCGGCGTGTTTCGTGAACAAGCCCGCCGCCGCGACCAGGGAGCAGCTCGACGCCCTGCGCCGGCTACCGGTGCACGATCGGGTGATGTCGGGCTCGGTGCTGCGTTTCGCGCCCGCCTTCGCCCAGGTCCTCGCCGACGTGCAGGACGTGCTGTCGGTACGGGCGACGGTCCGGCACGACGTGGGCCAGTGGGCCGACGGCTACAACGCCTGGCAGGACACGCCCGGCGAGGGCGGCGGGACGATGGTGACCATGGGCATCCACGGCGTCGAGCCGCTGGTCGCCCTGCTGGGCCCGGACGTGCGCCTGGTAGGGGCAGCCGGAACCAGACGCCACTACCGGACACTCAGGTCCGAGGACACCGGCGTCCTGGCACTGCAGTGGGCGAACGGGATAGTCGGAACGGTCGAAATCCTGGGCGTCTCTGACGAAAACGCCTACACGCTGACCCTCCACGGCCGGCACGGCAGCGAGTCGATCGTGATCGAAAGCGGCCCCGACCCGGTACGCAACCTGGGCTTTGTCCGGACGATGGAGGCCTTCCTCAGCATGGTGAACGGCGCCCCCAACCCGGTGCCCTGGTCCGAAACCCTCGCAACCCTGGACATCCTGATCTCGGCACGAGAACACGCCCCCACCACCTGAAAACCACCACCCCCATCACCCGCCCCCGGACACCGGCCACCAAGCCCTCCCCACGCACCGACCCCGCACTCGACGGCCACACATGGCGCCATCCTCAACCGCGCCCGGACCGCCCGGCTCCCGACCGTTCGCAGTCGTCACTGGTCCGGAACCCCCGCGGAGTGGGGGCCTCGGCGTCTGATTGGCCGGGACTCCCGTGGGGGAGGGGGTACCACCGTTTGGTTGGCCGGGACATCCACGGCGGAGGGGGCCACCGCTTGGTTGGTTGGGACGCCCGCGGGATGGGGGCGTCGCCGTTTGGTTGTCGGGACGCCCGCCAAGTGGGGTCTCGCCGTCTGGTTGGGCGGGATCCCGGGCGTCGCCGTCTGCGCGTGACCGGCCCGGGAGCCGGCGGTCGTCAGCAGTCGCGGAACGTGGGCACGGAGACGCCCAACACGTGGCTTTGTCGCGGTTTGTCGGCGAACACCCAGCGGTTGGTGGCCAAGGCGTCGTCCGGTTCGGGGAGGGGGCCTCGACCGTGCTCGCGGGTGAAGTCGAAGGGCGTACGGACGGTGGTCGACCAGCCCCGCCCCCTCAGCAGCCCGATGGAGTCGGGACGCGGCTTCCTGTCGAACAACGCGAGCAGATCCACGCCGATCTGTGTCTTGGTCGCCGCGTAGACCGGATTGGCGCGAACCGCCGACGACCCCAGCCCGAGCTTCGCCTCGAACGCCAGGACGCTCCCCTCGCCGCTCAGCACGTCGATGGTCCGCTGGAGCCGCCGTTCGACCTCCGGGTCCAGGTAGAGCAGAAGCCCCTCGGCCAGCCAAGCGGTCGGCGCGTTCGCGTCGAAGCCCTCGGCCAGCAGCGCGCCGGCCCAGTCGTCGCCCACGTCGGCCGCGACCACCCGCCGCCGTGCCGCCGGGACGACCCGGACCGGCGCAGCCGGCTCGTCGGCCAGCGAGGCGAGCACGTGCTCCTTGAACGCCAGCACGCCCGGCCGGTCGATCTCGTACACGACCTGCCCTCGGGGCCAGCCGAGCCGCAGCGCCCGGCTGTCGAGCCCCGCACCGAGCAGGACCGTCTGCCAGATGCCCGCCCTGGCCGCGCGCAGCAGGAAGTCGTCGAGCACCCGGGTGCGCAGACCGAAGTAGCGCCCGAGCCTGCCCCACAGAGGGTTGGCGTCGCCGCCGGGCACGTCCTGCGGGCGGGTCGGCCAGGCGGCCGAGGCGGCGGAGGCGCGGACGAAGTGCTCGGCGTAGGGGTCGGCGGCCAGGGAGTCGGGACGGTGGGTCTCGATCGCCCGCGCGGCGGCGACCATGAGCGCGGTCAGGCCGACGCCGCTGTCGATCTCGAGCTGTCGGTTGTCCGGCACGTGCTCTCCTCTCGGGCCGCTCGACCGGCCGCTGACACCGCGGCGGTCTCCTGTTCCGGGATCCACGAGCCGGGGTCGTCGTGGGAGGTGAGATGGGCGCCGTAGAGGGCGGCCATGAAGCGCAGGATCTCCGAGTCGGGCAGGTAGCGGCTGGCGGTGCAGTCGGTCAGCACCGTGATGTGGAAGCCCTTCTGGAACGCGGTGCGGGCGGTGCTGTCCACGCAGACGTCGGTGTACAAACCGGCGAACACCAGGCGGACGATGCCACGCCCGCGCAGGTGCCGCTCGAAGCCCTCGCTGAGGAAGGCGTCGAAGCAGGCCCACTTGGTGAAGACCGGCTCCCCGGGCGCGGGCTCGACCTTGTGGAACTGCGCGCCCCAGGTGCCTTCGAGGCATTTGAGGGGCTTGCCTTGAGCAAGGTCGCGCCGCCGCCAGCTCGGCCCCTGATGCTCGGCGTCACCGACGAAACGGACGAACACCACGTCCATGCCGCGGGCTCGCGCCGACGCCAGGGCTCTGGCCGTGTTGGCCGCGGCCGTTTCCAGAGCCGCCGGGTCACCGGCATAACGGGCACGGGCGGTCGCGCCGGTACAGAAGTCGTTCTGCAGGTCAACGACGACCAGAGCCGCACGCTCGGCGAAGTCCTGGCCGTCGTCGCCCAGACCGGCACGCTGCTGCACGGGCGGCCGCTCCTCGGCGGCCAGGCCGCCGTGATCCTCGACGGGCGGGCGCTCCTCGCCGCCCAGGCCAGCACGTTCCTGCACCGGCCGGTGCTCCCCAGCGGCCGGGACGACGGCGCGTTCCTGGGGTTCCCCGTTTATGGAACGTTCCTTGTGAGGCGGTGGTTGCTCGTCGGTCATGAGTCCGCCATCAGTACCGGCCGGGCCACGGGCTCCAGGGCGTCGAGGAGGGCGTCGACCACGCCGGTGGTGGAGTGGTGTCCGCCGGCGTCAGGGGTGGCGACGCCGTGACGGTCGAGCGCCATCAGGGCGCGTTCGACCATCCGCACCGCTCCGGCGCACCCCGCGTGCCGCTCGGCGATGGCCGCCGCGGCCCGTACGGTGGCCACCGGGTTGACCCTCCCGGTGCCCGCCAGGTCGTCGGCGGAGCCGTGCACGGTCTGGTACTCGACCAGGCCGCACGCGTCGGGATGGAGGTAGACGTTCTCGGTGCAGCGGTTCTCCTGCCGCTCGGAGCCGAAGCGGTCGAGCAGCACCACGTGCATGATGTCGGCCCACTCGTTGCCCGCGATGATCACCGTGCGGGGGCGGGGGCCGCGTTCGATGAGGTTGCGGTTGACGGTGTCGGGCTGGAACAGGCCGATCTGCACGCCGTGGCGGGCGGCGCTCTCGGCCACCCACTCGTCGAGCGCCCCGTCGAGCAGGTGGAACTTGTAGGCCATGACGATCTCGTCGATGCGGCCGTCGGGCCACTCCTCGCGCGCCCGGCGCACGGCCAGCGCGATGACCTTCTCGGTGATCTCCCTGCTGAAGGTCATCGTGCGGACGAGCGCGCCGGGAAGGTGCACGTTCTCGCCGGTGTAGAAGCCCTGGGCCTGGTCTCTGACCAGCAGCAGCGACGCCCCCGCCGTGGTGATGGCGTCGATCTTCACCGCCTGGAGGCGCTGGCGGACCAGGTAGAGCGACTGGGCGTTGATCGCCGTACGGAAGACGGCAGGGACGCCGGCGGCCGCCAGCGAGCGGCAGAAGCGCGTGTAGTGGTCGGCGTCCTGCCGCGTGCTCTCGCGGATCTCCTCGGCCTCCGCGCCGGCCTTCAAGGACACGTAGGAGTGATAGATCCGCTCAGAGCGGGTGAGGGCCACCTTCGTGCCGCAGGCGTCGGCGATCCCGGCCAGCACCCGCTCGAAGACGGCCGCGAGCTCGGGGCCCGTTCCCCGGCCGATGGCAAGTCCGATGACTGGTTCCACTACTGCTCCCCTTCTCGTCGTCGAAGGCCGGACGCGCCGGCTGTGGCGGTCGTCAGCTGGACTCTCCGAGCAGGAGGTCGCCCGCGATGTCCGCCTTCTCGGGGCTGTAGTACTCCTTGATGCCCTCGGCCCAGACCGGGACCTTGACCTGGTCGTCCTGGGAGGGGCCGAACGCGTCGAAGAGGGTGTTGACGTTGCGCCGCTTGAAGCCGATGGCGGTCATGAGCGCCATGAAATCGGTGCGGTGGATGAGGCCGTCGCCGTCGGGGTCGCCCAGCTCGGCCAGCGCCTCGGCGAAGTCGGTCAGGGCGTCGTCGAAGCGTTCGGGGGACAGGACGCAGGCGCTGTACTCCTCGAAGCTGATGCGGCCGTCTTTGTCCAAGTCGAGTTCCTCGACAAGAGTTGTCCAGTAACGACGAAAAGCGTCACTGATCGCACTCTTGGCGGCTTCTGTGGAACGCGGGGAAGCCGCCAATACGCGGTTGGCCATACGGTCGAAGTCTCCGGCCTCAAGGTAACCGGTGCCGTCGGCGTCGAACAGGGTGAAGATGAGCTTTACTCGGTCGATGGCCGCGTCCTGCATGCCTGTCACCTTTCTCGGCGGGGTTCCGGGTGCAGACTCTATAACGGAACCTGGCACGTGGGTGACCAGGTCTTTGGCGGCGAGGGAAACGTAAAATCCCGCATTTGGAATAATTCGCCAGAAAGCCTCGCCGGGTGACAAAGGTGGAGAACTCATGTCATTTCCACGCCGGTGACGAGCGGGAAGCGCCGGGAACCTGGTGATATTTCCGGTTATATGGGGATTTGCGACTCACGGTTCGAGGGGGCTGTGTTTCCCTATCCCAGGCGCTAGTTTTTCATGTCTCCGGGTGATGATGGGGGAGGAGCGTCCCGGATGGGGGTAGCCTTAGCGGCTTTCTGGTGATTGCGCGCGGTGGGGCGTTGTCGTCACCGTCTCGTCCCGGCGGGGATCTTCGGGCCGGGATCGGCGGGCAGGCGCGATGCTGAGGGGAACGTCCCCTCACTTTCACTTTATAGCGGATCCCCGTCCCTCATGAGACCTCGAAAAGTCGTTCATACTGCCCGTTGCGAACCAACCCCGACGATGGATGGAGCGACGGAATTGGGTTACGTGCTGGAGTTCGGGCAGATCAACGCGGCGAACATCGCCGACGTCGGCGGGAAGGGCGTCGCCCTCGGCGAGCTCTCGCGGATCGACGGCGTCCGCGTGCCGGACGGCTTCTGCGTCACGACCGACGCCTTCCAGCGGGTCGTGTCCGCGGTGCCGTCGTTCGACGCCCAGCTCGACCTGCTGTCGAAGGTGGACCCGGACGACCGTGCGGCGGTCCGCGCGCTGAGCGCGGAGATCCGCGCCCTCATCGAGGGCGCGCCTGTGCCCGACGAGCTGGCGGCGGCGATCGGGGAGTCGCTGGCCCGGCTCGGGGAGGGGGCCGCCTGTGCGGTGCGGTCGAGCGCGACGGCCGAGGACCTGCCGACGGCGTCCTTCGCCGGGCAGCAGGATTCGTACCTGAACGTCGTGGGGCCGGCGGAGGTGCTCCGGCATGTGCGGCGGTGCTGGGCCTCGCTGTTCACGGAGCGGGCGGTGGTCTACCGGCGGCGTAACGGGTTCGATCACCGCGGGGTGCGGATGGCGGTGGTCGTGCAGCGGATGGTGTTCCCGGAGGCGGCCGGGGTCCTGTTCACGGCGGATCCGGTGACGTCGGACCGGAAGGCCGCCGTCGTGGAGGCGGTGTGGGGGCTGGGTGAGGCGCTGGTCTCGGGCGTGGTCGCTGGAGACGTCTACACGGTGCGGGACGACCGGGTCGTGGACGTGTCCGTCGGGGCCAAGGCGCGGGTGGTGCGGGCGTCCCCGGCGGGCGGCACCGAGGAGGCGCCGGTCGAGGACGAGCGGTCGGCCCGGCGGGCTCTGACCGATGAGCAGGCGGTTGGCCTGGTGGGCCTGGGACGGCGGATCGAGGCGTGGTTCGGCCGGCCGCAGGACATCGAGTGGTGTCTGGCCGACGGGGAGTTCCACGTCGTGCAGAGCCGGCCGATCACGACGTTGTTCCCGGTTCCGGTCGCCGACGACCAGGACAACCACGTCTATGTCTCCGTGGGGCATCAGCAGATGATGACCGACGCGATGAAGCCGCTGGGGTTGTCCTTCTGGCAGCTGACGACGTCGCGGCCGATGGCTGAGGCGGGCGGGCGGCTGTTCGTGGACGTGGCCCCGGTCCTGGCGACGGCGGCGGGCCGGGCGAACCTCATCGGGACGCTGGGCAAGTCCGACCCGCTCATCCGGGACGCGTTGCAGACGGTGGTGGATCGCGGCGACTTCATCCGGGCGGTGCCGGAGGAGGAGTCGGGTGTCGCGCCCGCGGCTGCTCCGCCCGCGCCGATCGAGACCGATCCGGAGCTGGTCGCCGAGCTCGTCCGGGACGGTCGCGAGTCCGTGGCGGCGTTGCGGCGCCGCATCGAGGAGCTGTCCGGGCCGGAGCTGTTCGAGTTCATCCTGGCTGACATCGCGGAGCTGAGGCGTCTGCTGTTCGGCCCGCGGAGCTTCCAGGCGATCATGGCGGGCATGGAGGCGGCCTGGTGGCTGAACGATCACCTGGAGGAGTGGCTGGGGGAGCGGAACGCGGCCGATGTGCTGACGCAGTCCGTCCCGCACAACGTCACGTCGGAGATGGGGCTGGCGCTGCTGGACGTGGCGGACGTGATCCGTCCGCACGCCGAGGTGGTGGCGTTCCTGCAACGGGTGGCGGCCGAGGAGCGGGAGGGCGACGGTTTCCTGGACGAGCTGGGCGAGCTGCCCGGCGGCCGGGAGGCGGCCGAGGCCGTCCGGGGCTTCCTGGAGCAGTACGGCATGCGTTGCGCGGGGGAGATCGACATCACCCGGACGCGCTGGAGTGAGCGGCCCGCCATGCTCGTCCCGGTGATCCTCGGAAATGTCCGGAATTTCGAGGCGGGTGCCGGTGTGCGGCGTTTCGAGCAGGGACGTCAGGAGGCCCTGCGCAAGGAGCGGGACGTGCTGGCGCGCCTGCGGGCCCTGCCCGACGGGGAGCGGAAGGCGGCGGAGACCGAGCGGATGATCGCCAGGGTGCGCACGTTCGCGGGCTATCGGGAGTTCCCCAAGTACGGCATGGTCTGCCGCTACCTGGCCTACAAGCAGGCGTTGTGGCGGGAGGCCGACCGTCTCGTCCGGGCGGGCGTGCTGCGCGACCGGGAGGACGTCTTCTTCCTGCGGTTCCAGGAACTGCAGGAGGTCGTGCGCACGGGCCGGGCGGACGGCGAGCTCGTCCTGCGGCGCCGGGAGGACTTCCGGTGGCACGAGACGCTGCGCCCGCCGCGGGTGCTCACGTCGGACGGCGAGGTGCTCGCCGGCCGGTACCAGCGCGAGGACGTGCCGCCGGGGGCGCTGGCCGGCCTGGCGGTCTCGGCGGGGACCGTCGAGGGCCGTGCCCGGGTCGTGCCGGACATGGCGCGGGCCGACCTGGCGGCGGGGGACATCCTGGTCACGGCCTTCACCGACCCGAGCTGGACCCCGTTGTTCGTGGGCATCGCCGGGCTGGTGACGGAGGTGGGCGGCCTGATGACGCACGGAGCGGTGATCGCGCGGGAGTACGGGCTGCCGGCGGTGGTGGGGGTGGAGGGGGCCACCCGGCTGATCCGCGACGGGCAGCGGATCCGCGTCCACGGGACCGACGGGTACGTGGAGCTCCTCGACTGAGCCGCGACGGCCCGGTGGTCTCGGGTGCCGGGATCAGAGTGCCGGCGCCGGGACGTTCAGCGGCTGCCGGGTGCCGAGGTCGGCGGGGACGGGGTGTTCCGCGGGGGCCTGGAGGCGGCGCGGCTGTTCGGGGGCCGGGCAGTGGCCCTGGCAGTAGCCGTTGACGACGACGAGGCGTCCGCGGGCGGCCGTGTAGTCGCTGCGCTGCCGGCCGGGGAGGACTCCCTTGCAGGTGGGGCAGCAGATGGGCTGGTCGGCTGTCATCAGGGCCTTCCGACGTCGTGGATGTCGTGGGCGCGGGTGCTCCGGGCCGATGGCGGCTCCGGAGCACCGGGTCGGCGGAAGGTGCCGTGGTGGTCTGTGCTCAGGCCACCAGGGGGCTCTTCACCGTGCGCCTTCTGCAGTATGGCGACCGTGCGCGGGGGAGGCGCGGGCGGGGTGGCGTGGCGGGCTGAGGATCGTTCCTCGCGGGGTTGTTTCCTTCCTCCCGCTTGTAAGCGGCGACGCCCGCAGGTGGTGTCCCGGAGTCGATGTGGGCGCGGACCGGGGCCGGGCCGCCGGCCAGGCGCAGGTGGTGGCGGAACGGGCCGCCCGTGCCGATCGGCGCGTCGTCGTCGGGACGCCGGCGCGGCTGATGACGCCGCCCGGCCGGAGTGCCCGCCGGTAGGCGGGCATGTCGCCGACGGCTTCCAGGACGACGTGGGCGCCGTCACCGCCGGTGAGGTCACGTGCCGCTCGATGCCGTCACCGCCGCGGGTGGCCACGACGTCGGCGGCGCCGAACTCGCGGCCGAGGCCGGTGCGGTCCCATGAGGGTGGTCTGCTCGGCGCCCAGGCGCCCTCCCGGTACGATCCGGCCGTGTGAATGCGGGCCGGAACCTTCAGGTGGGGACGACCCCGGAGCGGGTCACCGTGTTGCGCGGCGAGCTGCCGTGCCCGGGGGTCCGGGTGGGCCGGGTGGCGGCCTACGAGTTCGACATCCCGGAGGGCAGGTACGTCCGCCCCGGCGCGGACCGTCGGCAACGGGCGTTCCTGCTGCTGGACGAGTCGGTGCAACTCCACCAGCCCGTGGTGTTCAGGCCGGAGCGCGCCGGCTGGTGGTACATCGACGTGGTCGGGATCCGGGAGAGCGGCGACACGGTCCGGGTGGCCGACCACTACGTCGACTTCGTCGTCGGACCGCCCGGCATGCCGTACCGGGTGCTGGACCTGGACGAGCTGGGGGAGGCGCTGACGTCCGGGAGGCTCACCGCGCGGCAGGTCGCGGACGTGCTGGCCGCCGCCCAGGCGTTCGCCGACAGGCACCTCCAGGGTCCGGCGCACCACGGGCCGCAGTGGCCGGACTTCCCGCCGGCCGCGCTGGCGGCCGTGCGCGAGGTGGAGATCCCCCGCCTCTGACCGGCGAAGGGCGGTTCACCTGGCGGCGGGCGGCTTGGTCTTCGTTCCGACGCCGCCGAACAGGGCCAGGCCGCTGACCACGACCCGCGGCGCCCCCTGCCTGCTGTTGACGGCGCCGCGGTCGAACGCGCCGAACAGCCCGAGGCCCTTGACCTCCACCTCGACGTCGTCGGGGACGACGACCTCGGTGTACCCCCACAGGGCGAAGGCGCGCACCCGGATCTCCTGGCCGGCGAAGCGGGCGTCGCGCAGGTCGATCTCGCCGCCGCCGAAGACCGACAGGGAGGTGAACACGCGCGGGGCGACCCAGCGGCCCTTGCGGCTGAACCAGCCGAACACGCTGAAGGCGAAGCGCGAGTGGGGCTCGTCCCGGACCACCAGCGAGTCCGTCCGGGCCGGTTCGGGGAGGTCGCGGCCGGCGTGCGCGAGCTCGCCCTGGGTGCGGGCCGTGTAGATCTCGCCGAGCCGCTGGTCCAGCTCGGCCAGTTCGATCCGGCCCGCGGCGGCGGCCTCCTGGAGTCGCCGGGCCGCCCGCTCGCGCTCCTCGTCGGAGGGGCGTACCGGCCGGGCGGGGATGAGGTCGGGGTGCTCGGGCATGGGCGGTCCTGTCCGTGTGGCCGAAGTGACGGGACCATCCTATTCTCCAAATGGAGAACAAGTCAGCCGGCCGGCTCCAGCCCGGACTCCTCCACCATGTGGGCGCCCATCATCCGCGTGAGCTGGACGCGGAACTCCGCCGCGCGGGCCGGGTTGTCGGGATCGTGGCCCAGGCCCGACAGCCACGACCGGCCGCCGATCGCGAAGCCGTACGCGGCCGACAGGCCCACCAGGACCACCGCCTCGATGCGCGACCGGCTGGGCGCGGGGCGTCCGGCGAGCGCGGCGCGGATCCCGGCCTCCATCGTGTCGATCAGCTCCACCAGCTCCGGCCGCGCGGCGCCCCGGTAGTCGGCGTGCATCTCGGTCCAGACGAACAGGCGCAGATAGCGTTCGTCGGCCAGGGTGTCGAAGAGCACGTCCATCATGCCCGCCGCGGTGGGCACGCCGTCCTCGGCCTGGATGCGCTCGCGTACGCGGGCTTCGATCCGGTCGTTCTCGGCCCGCAGCACCTCCCTGACCAGAACGGCGTAGGTGCCGAAATAGTGGGACACGAGCCCGTGGGCGACCCCGGCGGCCTCGGCGATCTGCCGCAGGCTGACGTTGTCCGGACCTCGTTCCCTGATCAGCTCGGCCGCGGCGGCCAGCAGCTCGGCACGCGATTCCGCAGGGCTGCGCCTGCGTCTGGGTGGCATGACCGGCAGTGTATTGTCCGCCGGTCCACGGGCGGCGGTCCACGGGCGGCGGTCCACGGGCGGCGGTCCACGGGCGGCGGTCCACGGGCGGCGGTCCGCGCGTGCCGGTCCGCGCGTGCCGGGTCGCTGCGGGGAGTCCGGCGCGGCGGGACGTATCCGATATGTTCTTGTTTGTCAGGTCTTTGCGCTGTCTTGGGGGAGTTGTTGGTGCGCGCACAACCGCTGATCGTGGCTCTCGTGCTGAGCCTGACCGGCTGCGGCGCGATCCCGGGACTGCCCTATCGGCCCGCCGACCCGCCGACGCCGAGCCGGGCCGCCTCGCCCGCGGCCTCGCCGTCCCAGTCGCAGTCGCAGTCGCAGTCTCCGTCCCAGTCGCCGGACGCCACGCCGTCCGCGAGCGCCACGCCCGCTCCCTCGGCGACCGCGCAGGCCCTGACCGTCCCCCAGGCCAGGACGGCCATGCGCACGTGGGTGGCCCAGTACAACGCGGCGATCAAGAAGCGCAAGTGGTGGCGGTCGAACGCCCGGCTCGACGCGCTGTTCGTCGAAGGCGCCCTGCACGAGGGCGTGCTCGAACGCAACCGCGAGGGCTTCGGATGGAAGCCGGCGCACAAGCCGATCAACCCGACCGGCACCCCGGCGGTCTATGTGCCCCGGCCGGAGCGGCAGCCGCCGGCCGGGGACTGGTTCATCGCGAAGGCGACCTACCGCGACACCAAGGGCCACAGCCGCCCGCACGTGCTGGCGTTCCTGCGCTCCCCCGGGCAGTCCTTCCGGCTGGCCGTCGCGACCCCGGTGCACTGGGGACAGCGGATGCCCGAGCCGCTGCTCGACGCCGACGGCTACATCGCCGACATGGACGACGAGATGGCGGCCGCCGTCGCCGAGGAGTACCGCAACTTCTGGAACGGGGACAGGAACAAGGAGGGCGACTCAGGCTACCGCCTGGCCAAGGACAGCTACAGCCGCAAGGCGTTCCCCCGGGTCAACAAGGGGCTGTACGTCGGGTTCGCCGGCCGCGGCTCCGTCTTCGGCTTCCGTACCGCGAGTGGCGGCATGTTCTTCCTGTTCGCCCTGCTCAACGACGCCAAGAGCGTCAACAACGTGCTGAGCGAGGCGGTGCTGGTGCCCAAGGGCGGCAAGGCCGTCCAGGAGCTCGGCGGAAGCTGGTTCTCCTAGGGACGCTCCTGCCCCGCGGGCGCGGCCAGGCAGAGGTCGACGGGGCCCGGCGCCGCCGACCGCGCCCCGGTACGGCGGCCGAGCTCGGGCAGCAGGGACACCACGCCGAGCACGGCCAGCCCGGCGCCCAGCATGGCGATCACCGCGGGGACGCTCAGGTGGGCGAACAGCGCGGACCCGGCCAGGAAGATCGCGTTCAGGACCAGCCCCGGCAGCAGGACGCGGATGGCGTCCATGTAGCGGGTCAGGGCGCGCTTGAACAGCTCGCGCTTGTTGGTGAAGGCGTTGTAGACGCCGCTGCGGTCGAGGCCGAGCGCCTCGCACAGGTCTCTGGTGGAGGTGGACTCGTAGCCGTTCGCCCAGAACGTGCGCATCGCGGTGTCCAGCGCGCGGTCCTCGTCGAACGATCTCGGCCTCGCTACCGGTTTTGCATCGATTGGTGCAGAACGTCGGGCGTGCCGGACGCGGTCCCCCGGGTGAAGGCCGCGCGGTAGGCGGTGGGCGTCAGGCCGGTCCGGTGGGAGATGTGCTGTCGCAGCGAGTCCGTGGTGACCAGGCCACTGAGCTGGGCCACCTGGCCCATGGGCAGGTCCGTGCTCTCCAGCAGTTCCCTGGCCTGCTCCACCCGCTGGTGGAGGAGCCATTGCAGCGGGCTGTGGCCGGTCTCGGCGTGGAAGCGGCGGGTCAGCGTGCGCACGCTGGTGCGGGCGTGGGCGGCGAGGTCGGCGCGGGTGAGGGGTTCGTGCAGCCGCTCCAGCGCCCATGCCCGGGTGGCGGCCAGCGAGAGCCCGGTCTCGGGCGGCAGCGGGGAGGCGATGAACTGGGCCTGGCCGCCCGGACGCACCGGCGCGGCCACGACCAGCCGGGCCACGGCGTTGGCCGCGGCGGCGCCGTAGTCGCCGCGCACCATGTGCAGGCACAGGTCGATGCCGGCGGACAGGCCGGCGGAGGTCCAGATGTTGCCGTCCTCGACGTAGAGCACGTCGGGGCGCAGG
Organism: Nonomuraea sp. NPDC049646; assembly: GCF_044465525.1. NCBI lineage: Bacteria > Bacillati > Actinomycetota > Actinomycetes > Streptosporangiales > Streptosporangiaceae > Nonomuraea > Nonomuraea sp. NPDC049646. The sequence continues at coordinate 173,907 of NZ_JBITLU010000012.1, forward strand.
TCGACGGACGGGTAGCGGCGGCGGAACTCCTCCGACCTGGCCCAGTACGTGGTGGCGCTGCGGCCCTCCAGCAGCCCCGCCCGCGCCAGGACGAAGGCCCCGGTGCAGATCGAGGCGACGCGTCTGCCGCTCTCCGCCGCTCGCCGCAGGGCCCGCAGGACCCGGGGGTCGACGTCGTCGCGGGCGCCCGTTCCGGTGACGATGACGGTGTCGGCGTCCTCGACGATCTCCAGCCCGTGCGTGACGGTGACGTGCAGGCTGCCGCCGGTGGCGACGGGACCGGGTTCGGCCGTGCAGATCCGGACGTCGTAGCCGGGCCGGCCGTCCACGGTCATCTCGCCGAGCACCAGCTCCGGTATGGACAGGTCGAACGTCGTGGCCGGCGGGACGGCGATCACGGCCACCCGATGCATGGCCCGAACCTCCAGATACTTGGCATTCGGGCCACTATCGTACTGATCGCCGGCGGTACAGGGTGGACAACCGGTGTCACTGTCCCCCTGTGTTTGGAGAAGATCGTGTCCTTTCATGTCGTCGTCGGCGCCGGAGCCACCGGATCGGCCACCGCCCGGCTGCTGGCCGAATCCGGGCAGCGGGTGCGCCTGGTCACCCGGAGCGGCAGCGGCCCGGCCCATCCCCGGATCGAACGCGTGCCCGCCGACGCCTGCGACGCCGACCGGCTGGCGGAGCTGGCCGAGGGGGCCGCCGTCCTGTACAACTGCGCGATGCCGCCCTACGATCGCTGGCCGGCCGAGTGGCCGCCGCTGGCCGCCGCGTTGCTGGCCGCCGCCGGGCGCAGCGGGGCCGATTACGTCATGCTGGGCAACACCTACGGGTACGGGCCGGTCGAGGGGCCCGTCGCCGACGGGACGCCGATGGCGCCGACCAGCCGGAAGGGCCAGGTCCGGGCGCGGATGTGGCAGGACGCCCTCGCCGCCCACGAGGCGGGCCGGGTGCGGGTGACCGAGGTCAGGGCCGCCGACTTCCTCGGCGCCGGCGCGTACTCGCCGTTCACGCTCATGGTCGGGGCGCAGGTGCTGGCCGGCGCGCCCGTCTCCTATCCCGGTGATCTGGACGCGCCGCACAGCTGGTCCTACACCGGCGACACGGCCCGCACGCTCATCGCCGCCGCGGGGCACGAGGCGTCCTGGGGACGGGCCTGGCACGTGCCCTCTACCAGCGAGCTTCCGGTGCGCGAGCTGGCCCGGCGGCTGGCCGAAGCGGCCCAGGCGCCCGCGCCGCGGCTGGGGCGCATGTCCCTGCGGGAGCTGGAGGAGATCGGGCGCACCGACTCGATCATGGCCGAGTTTCCCGAGATGTCGTACCTGTACGACCGGCCCAACGTGCTCGACGCGTCCTCGACGGTCGAGATCCTGGGCGTCGCGGCGACGCCGGTGGACGACGTCCTGACGGAGATGGCCGCCGTCCGGGCCTGACGAGGGGGACTGTCAGTCGCGGACGAGCGCGGCAGCCGGGACGGCGGCCGGCTCACCCGCGGGCGCACGGCGCTCCAGGGCGGCGGACCAGAACGCCAGGGCGAGCGCCGCGGCGGCGAGCAGCGCGCCCACCCAGTTCGGCGCGGTGTAGCCCAGGCCCGCGGCGATGACGAGCCCGCCCAGCCAGGCCGCGAGCGCGTTGCCGAGGTTGAACGCGCCGATGTTGACCGCGGAGGCCAGCGTCGGCGCGCCGTGCGCCTGGTCCAGGACGCGCTTCTGCAGCGGCGGCACGGTGGCGAAGCCCAGCGCCCCCACCAGGAAGATGCTCACCGCGGCGGCGACCTTGTCGTGCGCGGTCAGGGTGAACAGCGCCAGCACGACCGCGAGGCCGCCGAGGGTCGTGTAGAGCAGGGGCATCAGGGCGCGGTCGGCGAACCGGCCGCCGAGCAGGTTGCCGAGGAACATGCCGACGCCGAACAGCACCAGCAGCCAGGTGACCGCGTCGGCGGAGTAGCCGGCCACCTGCGTCATCATCGGCGCGATGTAGGTGATCGCGGCGAAGACGCCGCCGAAGCCGAGCACGGTCATCGCCATCGCGAGCAGCACCTGCGGGTTGCGGAACGCCGTCAGCTCCGGGCGCAGGCGGGTGCCTTCGGGCCGGGGCATGGCGGGCACCAGCGCGGCGATGCCGAGCAGGCCGACCACGCCCAGCCCCGCGACGATCGCGAAGGTGGTGCGCCAGCCCACCGCCTGCCCGATGAAGGTGCCCAGCGGCACGCCCACGACGTTGGCGACGGTCAGGCCGGTGAACATGGTGGCGATGGCGCCGGCCTTCTTGTGCGGGGCGACCAGGCCGGCGGCGGCCACCGAGCCGATGCCGAAGAACGCGCCGTGGGCCATCGAGGCCACGATCCGGCCGCCGAGCATCACGCCGAACCCGGGCGCCAGCGCGGACAGCAGGTTGCCGATCACGAACAGGCCCATCAGCACGAGCAGCATCGTCTTGCGGCTGATCCGGGTGCCGAGGACCGTCATCAGCGGCGCGCCGATGACCACGCCGATCGCGTAGCCGGTGACCAGCAGGCCGGCGGTGGGGATGGTGACACCGTAGTCGGCGGCGATCTCGGGCAGCAGGCCCATGATCACGAACTCGGTGGTGCCGATCCCGAAGGCCCCGATGGCCAGGGCGAGGAGTGCGAGAGGCATCGCGCGACCCTTCTTACTATTGCCACTGCTTCTTGCAGGCTCCGACAATAGTTGCACACGCGCTATAAAGGCAAACGCTGGCATTCGGCTGGGGCGCGTTGATCTCGGGGGCGTCGCGGGCGTCGCGGGCGCCTGGGGGAGGGGGAGGGCTCCCGGGTGTCGGCGGCAAGGGGCGTTGGGCGGTGCGACCCTGCGTCGGGGCGTCGGGGCGTCGGGGCGTCGGGGCGTCGGGGCGTCGGGGCGTCGGGGCGTCCCGGCGGCTGGGTGTCCGGGCGGCGCTGGGTGTCCGGGTGGCCGGGTGTCCGGATGGCGCTGCGCGTTCAGGCGTCGGTGCGCGGCTGGGCGGGCCGTGCGGAGGCGGCGCTTGTGGGGCGGGGGTCGCGGTGTGGCGGCCCCGGTTGTGGGGGCGGCTGTGGTGGCGCGGGTTCGGAGAAGTGTCGCCGTGGGTGCGTCGAAGCGTTGCGGGCGGCGGAGGTGGGGCGACTGAAGGGCCTTGCGGAGGTGCGCGGAGCTGTTGCCGGCGTGCGAGTCGCAGGGGGCCCGGCCCTTGGGGTGTGGCGGGTGCGGGGAGTGCCGCGGGCTTGGGTTGTGGCGGTACGGCCGGCCGGTGTCGGGGCTCCGGGCGGCCGTGGTCCGCGTGGACGGATCGGTTCCGTTCGGGTCAGCCGCAGTTGCCCCACGTGGAGCGTCCGCCGATGGCGCGGGCGCCGCTGGGGGCCTCGATGATGGCCGAGTACTTCACGCAGGCGCCCTTGGCGCTGGCATAGACCGGGCCGCCGTAGTACTTGACGGTCTCGCTCACGCCGTAGCTGCTACCGCCCTGGACGGTGAGCGTGACGTTGGTCCAGGTGCTGGTGCCGACGTAGTTGCTCTTGACGACCGTCACGCAGTTCTTGCCGGTGCTGCTGTTGTAGGTCAGGTACACCGTCCCCCAGACCTTGGTGTAGTTGTGCATCTCGCTCTGGTGGACGACCTTGTACCCGTCGCCGCAGTAGACGTCCGCGCTGGCGGCCGTCGGGACCGCCATGAGGGAGGTGGCGGCGACGAGGGTGAACGCGGCGGCCGTGAGGGTCTTCCTGAGCACAGGCATCCTTCAATCTGCTGGCATTTCGGTCATGATCTAACTCCATTTTTTTACCATATGTTCGAATGTCTCAAGATCTCTAAGCCTCGGGGGAGGGGCAGAACTCGGCGGCCAGGGCGTCGTTGAAGACGGTCAGGGGCGCCCAGTCGCCGTTGACCTGCGTGGTGAGGCGGTGCCTGCCGTCGCGGGTGCCCATGCTGTAGTTCCACGATCCGTACGTGGCGCCGCCGTTGCCCCACACGCTGGCGCCGCAAGGCAGCTTCTGTTCGAAGACGCCCAGGCCGTACCGGGTGTCGGGGATCCAGCCCGCCCCCTCGGTGGGGACGGTCGTGAGCATCTCCCGCAACTGCGCGCCAGGCAGGACGCGCCCGCCGAACAGGGCGGCGAAGAAGCGGTTGAGGTCGGCGGTGGTGGAGATGAGGCCGCCGGCGGCCCAGGCGAAGGACTGGTTCATCCGGGTGGCGTCGTAGACGGTGGGCTGCGGGTCGCGGGAGAACAGGATGGAGTAGTGCACGGGGTGCGGGCCCCGGATCCCGGGGTCGGCGCCGGGCAGGGAGGTGCCGTTCAGCCTCAGGGGGCGGATGACGGTCCGGTCGAGTTCCTGCTCGAACGTCCGGCCCGTCGCCTTCTCGACGATCATCGCGGCCAGGATGTAGTTGGTGTTGGAGTACTTGAAACGCCGGCCCGGCTCGCCGGTGGGCGGGTGGGCCAGAGCGATCTTCACCAGCTGCTCGGGGGTGTAGGTGTCGAAGCGGTGCTTGAACCACTCCTCGCTGCCGCCCGTGCCGGAGAACTTCTCGTCGTCGGTGTAGGCGAAGATGCCGCTGGTCTGGTTGAGCAGCTGCCTGACGGTGATCTTGCCGGGTTCGTAGGCGCTGCCGTCGAACAGGCCGGGCAGGCGCCTGTCCAGGGTGTCGTCGAGGCTCAGCCTCCCCTCGGCCACGAGCTTGAGCACCACGGTGGCGGTGAACGCCTTGGAGGTGCTGCCGATGCGGAACCGCTCGTTCTGCCGGCGCTCGCGTCCGGTCTCGGTGTCGGACGCGCCCGCCGAGCCGAACCAGGAGCGGCGGCCGTCGCGGACGTCGGCGACCATGCCGGGCGCGAGCCCGGCGGCCACCGTCCGGTCGAGCACCTGCTGCACCGCGGCGTGCCCGGGAGCGGGGGAGGCGGCGGCGGGCAGGGCCGTGGCGGCCAGGGTCGCGGCGGTGAGCGCCGCCGCTTTCACGGACTTGGATGCGGTCATGTCGGTTCCTTTCCGGGGGATGTCGCGCTGCTTGACATTCGCGACAATGGAAAAGCTAACTTGCGTTCGCAAACCTGTCAATCAAAAAGCGCCTGTTCATCAGGCATTAAGCGCCACTTGCAATGGCATGATGATGAATGCAAGCCGGTTGAGTTGCAATGAGATGGAGGCGAATGCAAGACTGCAGCCGTCCGTCGCGCGTACGACCAGGAAGGTGCCGCCGATGCCCGGAGGCAGGCTGACCCAGCAGGACCGCCGGCAGATCGCCGAGGGGCTGGCCGAAGGGCTGACCCAGACCGAGATCGCCGCCCGCCTGAACCGGCCGCTGTCCACCGTCACGCGAGAGGTGGCCCGCAACGGCGGCCCCGACGGCTACCAGGCCGACCAGGCGCACCAGGCCACCCGCGACCGCGCCCGCAGACGTCCGGCGGCCTCCGGGGCGCGCGACCGCCGGTCGGTCACCGATCTGGAGGAGGAGTTCACCGCGGTCATGATCGGCACCGGGCTGACCCGGATGACCGCCCGCGTCCTGGCCACTCTCTACCTCACCGACAGCGGCAGTCTCACCGCGGCCGAGCTCACCCGCAGGCTCCAGGTCAGCCCCGCCTCGGTCTCCAAGGCGATCGGCGAGCTCGAACGGCAGGAGCTGATCCGGCGCGAACGCGACCCGCGCCGGCGGCGCGACCGCTACGTCATCGACGCCGACGCCTGGTTCCGCGGCTGGACGGCCAGCGCCCGCCAGAACGCGCTGCTGGCCGACGTCGCCCGCCAGGGCGCGGCGACGGTCGGAGCCACCTCGCCCGCCGGGATCCGGCTGCAGGACATCGCCGGCTTCTTCGACCACGTCGGCCAGGCCATGCTGCGGGCGGCCGAGGAGTGGCGGCAGGCGTACGCCGCCAAGCAGGCGTCCGGCCGGGGGTGAGCGGAGGCCGCATCGCCTCGCCGGGCTCGACCCCGCGTTCGCAACTGTGCTGATCGAGCCGGGCCGCGCGGACGCCTGCCCGCAAACGGCTCGTGGCGGGACAGGATCATTCAGGCGGGCGGGCCGATCGGCGGGCCGTCATTCCCCGCGACACCGCCGCCGGCGCGAAACGCGAGCACGGCAGGGCCTGTCACGTGATTGTTCGCGTCGGACCGGGGGCTCGGAGTCGCGCTTCTCCGCCGGGCCGGTCAGGACGTCTCTTGCGCGGCCTGGTTGTTCGCCTTCGCGTTCGACTGCCGCATGAGCAGGTCGGTCGCCAGCTCCACCTCCACCTCGACCCGCCGCAACGCCCGCAGCGCGTCGCCCAGGTCGGTGAGGTCCTCGCCCAGGGCCGCGGCGGCGTCCCGTACGGGGCGGAGAACGTCGGGGATGGTCTGGCGGTGCTCGTCCATGATGTGACGGTATGACACCGGCGGCCGGGTCGTCACCAGCGAACAGCGGCCCCGGCCGTCAGCGCATCGCGCTCAGGGCGCGTTCGATCCTCTCGCTCGGATACGGCGTCGTCCTGCTGGTGCCGTACAGGTGCCAGTAGAAGTCGTTCACGGCCGCCGCCACGGGAGCGTACCGGCGGATCATCGCGGCCACGGCCGGCGGCGCGCCGGCGGGGTCCGCGCCCTCGGCGCACGCCCGGATGTACGCGTTGCGCTCCTCCGGGACGCCGTTCGGCGCCCGCACCCCGCAGACGTCGGAGACCAGCCAGTTGACCAGCCGCGCCAGCGCGTACGCGGTGTCGTGGGTGCGGTTGCGCGCCAGGAACTCGATCTCCGGCTCGGCCAGGTCGAACCGGGAGGAGGTCGCCAGCCCCAGGTCGGCGAGGTAGAGGCGTTCGCCGTCGGTGAGGATGTTGCCGAAGTGGCCGTCGAAGTGCATCAGGTGCCGGCCGTTCATGAACGCCACGTCGCGCGTCAGGCACGACTCCAGCAGGACGGCCGCCGCCGTCGCCGCCTCCTGACCGGCGGCGACCTGGGCGGCGAGCCAGTGGTTCAGGTCGTGGGGGATGTACTCCTGGAACAGCACGATGCCGGCAGAGGCGCGGGCGAGGGCGTGCAGGCGCTCCCGTACCGCGGGCGACCCCTCCCAGTACTCCACGGCCGCCTCGACGTCGGCGTGCTCGGCGGTGGGCGGCGGCGCGCCCGGCAGCACCCGCCAGTGGTAGAGCAGCGGGAAGGCGGCGCTGTGCCCGGCCAGCACCCAGCCGGTCGTCATGGCGGCGGCGGCGAGTTCCCGCCATGCGCCGAAGCCGGGCGTGCCGATGGCGGCGATCCCGTACTGGCAGAACGGCGGCAGGCCGAACAGGTTCGCGGTGGACATCACGTTGGCCGGACGGCGTTCCAGGTCGGTCAGCGGGATGCGCTTGGCGAAGACCGGCACGCCCTCGACGTCCAGCAGCACCGACGTGCCGCCGATGCCCGTGCCCAGCACCCGCGCCTGCTCCAGCGCCTGGGCGAGCTGCCGGTCGCTGTGCAGCGCCAGCGCGCTCGCGACGTCGCCGTACCGTCCGGCCCGCGCGCTCCAGGACATGTCCGAACGCGTGTCAGGCAGTTCCACCGCCGGGCCCCCTTGATCGGCTTCGTGGGGCCGACCCTACCCGGCGGAGGAGGGCCGCGCGGTGTGCGGTCCGGGGCGTCGCTCCCGGTGCCTGGCCAGCATCTGCCCGCCGACGTCGACATAACCGGCGAACAACCCGATCACGTCCTGCAGCCGCTCCTGCGCGGGACCGGAGCGCACCAGGGACTCGCCCTCGCGCAGCGCGGCGATCAGGGTCCTGGCCCGCGCCTGGCTGGCCTCCAGCAGCGACTCGATCCCCCCGGTGGCCTCCACCAGGAGCCGCCGGCTGCCGGGCTGCGGGATCACCCTGGCCAGGCCCCAGGAGTCGAGCTGCCGTACCGCGGTGCTCACCGCCCCCTTGCTCAGTTCCAGCTCGGCGGCGATGGCGTCCAGCGAGATCGGCTCCTCGGTGAGGAGCAGCAGCCCGTAGACGCGCCCGGTCGCGTGCGGCAGGTTCCACGACGCCAGCAGGTCGCCCACCGAGGTGACGAACGTGTGCCGCGCGCTCATCGCCGCGCCCGTCCCGGCGCGGGGAGCGTGCACAGGAACGCGTCGATCGCCTCGTTGACCGCCTGCGGGTCGTCCTGGTTGGCGATGTGGCCGGCCCCGGGGACGACGATCTCCTCGACGCCTTCGGCGCGGGCCCAGCCGGGCATGGCCGAGGCGATGTTGCCGGTGGTGTCCCGCTCGCCGCGGATCAGGCACAGGGGCACCGGCGTGCGGTAGCCGGGGTCGGGGGAGAGGAAGTCGACGGTGGCCCGCCACACCTGCACGAACTCCTTCTTCGGCACCTGGCCGAAGGCCCGCCGGGCGTCGTCCCGGGCGGCGCGGGTGGTCGCGGAGGCGTCGGCCATCAGCCGCGGCAGCCTCTTGGCGGGGATCGTCGTCAGCATCGGCGCGGCCGCCCTGAGCAGCAGGCGGTCCCGCCAGGACAGCGGCGCGGTGTTCGGCGTGGCGCCGATGACGACCAGGGCGCGGGCGAGCCCGGGATGCCGCCGCACGACGGCCTGGCTGAGGTTGCCGCCGAGGGACTGGCCCACCAGCACCGGCCGGTCCAGGCCCAGGTGCTCGGCCAGCGCGCACAGGTCGGCGACCGCCTGCTCGGCGGTGAAGCGCACGCCGGCCGGGCGGGACAGGCCGTGCCCGCGCAGGTCCCAGGTGACGACGCGGTACCCCTGAGCCCGCAGGTGGCGGGCCTGGGCGTCGAACATCACGTGGTCGGCCCCGGCGCCGTGCGAGAACACCACCGGCACACCGCCGCCCCCGCTGTCGGCGTAACGCAGGTCGCAACCCCGCAGGGTGAGGACGGACGATAGATTCACCATATTCTGAATATAGCGAACCTCAGGCGGGCCGGGCGACGTACAGGATGCGGTCGTGGGCCTCCTCGTCGGCCGGGTCGCGCACCGACGTGCCCACCAGGCCGTGCGCGGCCACCACGCGCAGCCCGGCCAGCTCGGCGGCCCGGCGTACCGTTCGGTCGGAGTGGTGGCGCTGCACGTGCCGCATCGACAGCCGCTCCCAGCCCCCGCCGGCCCGTTCGAACAGGTCGAACTGGGTGATCACGATCTCGTCGGCCTCGATCCGCGGCGAGTGCGCGAACCAGGCCACGTACCGGTCACCGCGGTCGGCGACCACCGGGACGCCGAACGTGCGCCGGTAGTAGCCGATGGTGTTCAGGTCGAAGGCCACCAGCCCGCCCGGGGCGAGCCGGTCGCGGGCCGCCGCCAGGGCCTGCCGGAGCTGGTCGCCGCTCGTCAGGTACGTCAGGGGCACGTCCACGCAGGCGACCACGTCGAAGCCGGACAGCTCGGGCGGCGGGCTCAGGAGTGAGCCGACCAGGAACGGGATGCCGTCGGCGCCGGGCCGCCGCCGCGCGGTCGCCACCATCGCCGGGGACAGGTCGTAGCCGGTCACCTCGAATCCCCGCTTGCTGAAGGCCGTGCTGCTGCGGCCGGTGCCGCAACCGGCGTCCAGCAGCCGCCGCCCCCCGTTGCCGTGCCGCTCCACCGCCTCGGCGAAGCGGTCCACCAGCGCCTCGGTGTCCATCTGCGCGTTCAGCTCGTCGTAGCGGGCGGCGACGCCTTCGTAGGCCGCCAGGGTCTCCTCGACCTGCGACATGGGTGCCTCCTGAACGGCCGTCGGGCCGGGTGACCGCGCCGGGCCCTCGGCCCGGCGCGGCCGCTCGGACTCGGTTACCAGATGTACCAGGCCTGCCGGTTGACCCGGCGGCCGGTGACGCGGCGCAGCAGCTTCCTCATGGGAGATCACCTCCTTCCTCGACGAACCGCTGGTGGTCAGGTCTGGCGTGCCGTGCGGCGCAACTGGAAGGGCGGGGGCGTGATGATGCCCTCGACGTGCGGCCGCCCGGCGCCGCCGCGCACCTCCAGGCGGGCGGCGTCGGTCAGCGCGGCGAGCAGGTCGGTGGCCAGCGCCTGCGCGACGCCCGCTCCGGCGCAGGTGAACGGGCCGCCGCCGAAGGGCAGGTAGGGGCCGCGCGGCTCGGGGCCGTCCCAGCGGCCGGGCCGGAACGCGGTGGCCTGCGGCCAGTGCCGCTCGTCGCGGTGGAGCAGGTAGGGGCAGACGGACACGCTGTCGCCCGGCTCCAGCGCCACGCCGCCGACCTGGTGGGCCCTGCGCACCGGGCGGCCGAGCAGCCAGGCGACCGGCCACAGCCGCAGCGACTCGCGTACGGCCGACTCGGGCGTCACGGCGGCCAGGTCGACGCCGTGGGCCGCCGCCGACAGCAGCGCCCAGGCCACCGCGTGGCCCACCGGCGCGATCGAGGTGCGGAAGAGCAGCAGGTACACCTGCGCGACGTGCTCGGCGGGCGTCTCGGGCGGGGTGGCGCCCAGCACGGCGTCCAGCAGGTCGCCGGGCCGCGTCTCGTCCGCCGGCGCGCTCCGCCGGGCGCGCGCCTCGGCGGCGATCGTCCGCACCACGCGGGCCCACAGGGCGCGCCGCGACAACCGCGCGAGCCGGCCGGCCGGACGGATCAGCACCTCGCGCCGCACGACGTACGCCATCAGCTCGCGCAGGGCGGGCGGGCTGTCCGGCCGCAGCAGGGCGTCGGCCAGGAACCGGTGCACGGCGGCCCGCCCGGCCGACGGCCACTCGCTGACCTCGCCCAGCTCCGCCACGACGGCGGGCAGCAGCTCGCGCCGGGCGGCCACGTGGGCGCGCAGCGTCGTGCGGGCCGCCCGGCCGATCGCCACCTGCGTCGCCCGCGGCCCGAGCAGCCCGCCGCCGACATGGAAGAACCCGGACACGTCGGCGTAGTCGCCCGCCTCGTCGTGCAGGATCCGCAGGGCCTGCGCCGGGTCGGCCACGCACAGCGACCCGTCGTCCGGCAGGCGGAACACCGGCCCGCGCTCGGCCGCCGCCCGCTCCACGAACCCCAGCGGATCGCGGCGGTAGTGCCGCGCCGCGCCCGGCGGCCACGGCCGCCCCTGTTCCGGCACGACCCGATCCGGTTTCCCGACCGTCGTCATCCCACCTGCCCCATGCCATCCGTGAATCGGGTGTACACGCAGGCGGCGCAGGTGCGCCCCCCAGGAGAACGGTGCCGCACGGCCGCGTCGGCCGGGCGTCACGAAAACCAGGAACAGCGGCAGTGTATAGGCCGGGTCCCGGCGCGCCGGGGGCCGAGTGATCAATGGGATCAGCGTGATCACATTGACCAATGTCACCGGCGCGACGGCCCCGGGCGCTCAGGCGGCCTGGTCGCGCAGGCTGTTGATCAGGCCGGCGGCGGTGGGGGCGTCGCGGCAGGACACCAGGAAGTCGGTGCCGTCGGCCAGGCGCAGGGCCAGTGCGGGGCCGGGCAGCAGCAACATGCCCGCCCCGGCGCCGTGCAGGGCGCCGCTCAGCAGCCACCGGTCGGCCGGGACGTCGACCGCGTCGGCGCGGCGCACACTGCCGACCGCGACCTGCCGGCTGATCGGGCCGAGCGCGACGGTCACCGCGCGCTCGTCGATGGCCAGCCGGTAGGAGCGCATCGGCAGCAGCACGACGGCGACGACCACGACGGCGGCCCCGGCCCAGCCCGCGGGGCCGACGGTGAGGACCAGCGCCGCCGTCATGGCCGCCCCGGCCAGCGCGAGAGCGGCCACGCCCAGGTCGACGGCCCGGAGGACGCGCCGTTCCTGCCAGGAGACCTTCTCCTGGCCGCGCAGGGGCAGCCGGGGCGCGTCGGGGGCGGGGACGCCGGTGGCCCGGCCGGCGGGGGTGCGGTGGCCGGCCAGCAGGAAGGCGGCGAGCGCCCCGGCCAGCGTGGCCGCGGGGACGAGCACGCCCATCGCCGCGGGCGAGGGCGCGCCGGCCTGGGCCGCGGCGGGGGCGTCCAGCGCCGCGTGCAGGATGACCAGCAGGGACGTGGCCGGCGCGACGGCGACCGTGACGACCGCGACAAGGATCGCCGTCCGGATCGCATGGGCGCGCGAGGCGGGCGCGCGACCGGCCAGCGCGAACGCGGCCAGCCCGGCCAGCCAGAGCGCCGCCGGGACGCCGAGCAACAGGATGGACACCTGCTCGACCGTGACGGCGGAGCCGTGGGCCGCGCCGCTCCGGCCGGGTAACGCGGCGGGCAGCCGCTGACGCCAGGCCAGCACGGTCAGCGCGGCGCCGCCCAGAACCGTCGCGGGCAGGGCGACCGCGCCCGTCAGCCATCGGACCTTACCGATCATGTGAACTCCTTCCCCACCAGCGACATCAGCTCGTCGCGGTTCAGACCCGCGCGGCGGGCCACGGTGACCAGGTGCCGGACGGTCTGGACGAGCTGTGCCCGCTCGCGCGGGTTCGTCCGGGTGACGGTGGCGCCGCGGCCGGGACGCAGCTCGATCAGTCCCTCGTCGCGCAGGTCGGCGTAGGCGCGCAGCACGGTGTGCATGTTGACCTCCAGCGAGGAGGCCAGGTCGCGGCCGGAGGGCAGCCGGTCGCCGGGGGTCAGCAGCCCGTCGGCGATGCCGCGGCGGACGCATCCGGCGATCTGCTCGCTCAACGGCGTGCTGCTGCTCGGGTCGACGCGATAGAGCATGTTCTAATCCTGATAGAACAATGCGAGTTTCACAAGCCCTACGCGCCTGGCGCGCGGCTCGGGCGAGAGGGCCTTCCCGGCCCGGCTCCAGCCCGGCCGCGGCGCGGTGGGCGGACGGCTCTTGACCCTGGGGGATCGCGGCGGACAGGGTGATCGTGCGCATCCGGCCCGATCCCACCCCCGCAGGAGGCTCTCGTGGACGACGGCGTCATGTGGAAGGACTACTCCCCGGGACCGCACGGCACGCCCTCGCCGGACCTGGCCCGCCGGCTGGCCTCCGACCCGGTCGGCACGGTGGTCCTGCCCAGCGGCGACACCGTGCCGATGGCCGTCCGGTACGACGACGTGCGGGCCATCCTGTCCTGCCCGCACAGCAGCCGCACCGGGCTGAGCGAGCCGGGACGGCCCCGGCTGTTACGCGGGCTGAGCGTGGACGACGTGCCCGGCGTGCTGCTCAACATGGACGACCCCGAGCACGCCCGCCAGCGCCGCATCCTCGCCGGCGCCTTCACCCTCGCCCAGGCCGAGCGGTGGCGCGGCCGGTGCCGGGCGATCGCCCACGAGCTCATCGACTCCTTCTCCGAGCGGCCCGACCTGGTCGCCGACTACGCCGCACCGCTGTCGGCCCGTCTCATCTGCACGGTGATCGGCATGCCCGGCACCGACTACGACCGGTTCAAGCAGTGGTCGGAGGCGTTCCTGAGGGCTTCCCCGTCCGGCGCCGAGGCGCGCATGAGCGCCTTCGCCGAGCTGGCGCGGTACATGGGCGACCTGGTCGCCCGGCGCCGGGCCGAGCCGGGCGACGCCCTGGTGGACGTGCTCATGCAGGCCACCAGCCGGGGCGACCGGCTCTCCGACGAGGAACTCGTCAACGTGCTGCTCATGCTGGCCGTGGCCGGACACGAGACGCCCGCGATGATGATCGCCCGCGGCCTGTACACGTTGCTCCGCCACCCCGGCCAGTACCGGGCGCTCGTCGCCGACCCCGCGCTGACCGAGCCCGCCGTGGAGGAGATCCTCCGCTTCGACGGGCCGGGCACCAACGGCCTGCTGCGGCGCCTGACCGCCGACGTCGAGCTGCCCTCCGGAGCGGTGCTGCCCGCCGGCACCGTGGTGCTGCCGAACTCGCACGCGGCCAACCACGACCCGGCGGCCTTCCCCGACCCCGGACGGTTCGACATCCGCCGCCACGCGCCGGGCGGCACGGCCCGCCCGCACCTGGCCTTCAGCCACGGGCCGCACTTCTGCCTGGGCAACCACCTGGCCCGCGTGCAGCTCCAGGAGGCGGTGCGGGCACTGGCCGAACGCGTGCCGGGCCTGCGGCCGGCCGAGGACCCGGGCGGCCTGCCCTGGACGGAGGGGAACCTGGCCTACCGGCCCGCGCGGCTGCCGGTCCTGACGGCGTAGGCGGTGTGCCGGCCGGTCAGGGGGCGGCCACGACCGACTGCCTCTGGCGGCCCAGGCCGTCGATGCCGAGCTCCATCCGGTCGCCCGGCCGCAGGTAGACGGGCGGGTCGAAGCCCATGCCGACGCCCGCGGGCGTCCCGGTGTTGATCAGGTCGCCGGGTTCGAGCGCCATGAACCGGCTCAGGTAGCGCACGACGAAGACCGGGTCGAACAGCATGTGGACCGTCGAGCCGGTCTGGCGGCGCCGCCCGTTGACGTCGAGCCACATGTTCAGGCCGGTCACCTCGCCCAGCTCGTCCGGCGTGACCAGCCAGGGGCCGCAGGGGTTGAAGCCGTCGAAGTCGGCGACCACGTCGGACACGTCGACCGGACGTTCGGCGCCGGCGGCGCCGATGCGCATGAGTCTCATGGGGAGGTCCAGATTCTGCTGGGAGGGCGGATCAAAGCTGCGCGCCGGCCGGGAGGGTGACGGTCTTCCCCGACTGGATCGACTCGTAGGCGGCCTCGACGACGCGCATGGCGTACACGGCGTCGCCGGAGTCGATCAGCGGCGGGCGTCCCTCCACCAGGGCGCGCACGTAGTCGGTCACCTCGGTGATCACGGACTCGTAGTGCCAGCCGCCGGGGTGCCAGGCGTCGGGGCCGAAGGGCACGCCGGCGACCGCCTCGCCCCGGTAGTCGTGCTGGCCGCGGAAGATCTTGACCACCGGGTCGGACATCTGGTCCATCAGGACGCCCCCTTCGGTGCCGTAGAGCTCCAGGCGCTCGCTGTGGGGGACCTCCGACACGGAGGTGAAGCCGCACGAGAAGTGCGCGCCGCTGCGCATGCGGCCGTACACCTCGGCGGCGCCCTCGTTCGGCAGCCGGTGCACGGCCTGGTAGGCCGCGATGTACCGGCTGTTCTCCGCGACCATGAAGTGCACGCCGGCCTCGGCCGCCCGGCGCTGGATGGCCGCCGACTGCTCGTACGTCGGCGCGACGGGCTTCTCCAGGATCAGGTGCTTGCCGGCGTCCAGCACCGCCATCGCGGCGTCGTAGTGCAGGTGGTGGGGGAGGATCAGGTCCACCACGTCGCCCCGCGGGTCGTCGATCAGGTCCTGGAGGCCGGTGTAGGTCTTGGCGCCGAACTCGGCGGTGAAGGCCGACGCCGCCTTGGGGTCGACGTCGCTCGACGTCAACCGCAGCACCGCCCTGCGGCTGCTCGCCGAGCTGGTCGCCACCGGGTACGTGGCCCGCAACGAGGCGACCAAGCGCTACACCATCGTCCCGGCCAAGTTCTACGGGCTCATCCAGGCGCCGGAGACCGACTGAAGCCAGATCATCGACCCGGTGCTGGCCTCGATCCGCGACGAATGCGGCGACGCGACGATCCTGGCGGTGCCGCCCAAGGACACGATGGTCTACCTCGCCTTCTTCCCCACCCGGCACGTGGCGGCCGTCTCCGAGCAGTCAGGGACGATCCGGCCGATGCACTGCTCGGGGCTGTGCCCCCCGGCGGGCGCGGTCAGGCACCGAGCTCCAGTTCCCCGCCGTCCTCGGGGGAGCGGCGGGCGAGCATCAGCGTGCCGATGAGCCGGTCCGTCGTGTTGTCGGCGATGACGTAGTTGCCGGGGCCGGACGCCGCGCCGCCGGCGAGCACCGTGTCGAAGCGCCGCTCGACCTCGCTCCTCGGCCGCGGGCCGCCGATGTGAGCCTGCACCTCGGGATCGGTGGAGAGCTCGACGAAGCCCTCGCGGTCGGCCTCGCGCAGCGCGCGGCGCAGCAGCAGCCGTTCCGAGGTGATGTCCGCCGCGGACAACGTGGGCATCTGCTTCATGAGCGCCTGATCCGCCGGGCCGGGGCCGCCCCTCAGAAGCGGTAGTGCTGGACGGCGGTGCCCTTGCGGGACAGGGACGTGCTCCAGGCGGTCAGCCGGCTCGCCAGCCGGGTCGTCCACGGGTAGCCGGCGACCTCGGGCTCGCGGGTCAGGAAGATCTCGCGCACCAGCCTCAGCCGGGGCTCCAGGCGCACGATGTCCTGCGGCGTGTCGTATCCGGGCGACTTCAGGAAGGGGGCGACGGACCGGGTGCCGGGGTACTTCCTGGCCGCCCACACGTGGAACCTCGTGTAGCCGTTGAAGCAGATCTCGCCGGCGGGAAAGTGGCGGATGAGCCGGTCGAGCAGGGTGGCCAGCTCCTCCTGCGACAGGAACCCGATCAGGCCGTCGGCGACGATCACGGCCGGCCGGTCGCGGGGCACCTCGTCCAGCCAGCGGGGGTCGTTGAGGTCGCGGCCGATGACGTGGGCGTGCGGACGCTCCGGCAGCAGACGGCGCCGGGCCTCGGCCACGCCGGGCAGGTCGACGTCGTACCAGTCGACGGTGGGGGGCGGGTCGACGCGGTGGACGCGGGTGTCGAGCCCGGCGCCCAGGTCGAGCCCGACCGCATGGGGACGGCCGGCGACGAACCGCCGCACGATGTCGTCCATGACCAGGGAGCGGTGGGCGATGCCCACGACGGGGCTGGCCGAGAGCTTGAACCGGGCGGTGTCGAGGTCGAGCTTTCTGGCCAGGTCATAGGCCGTCCGGTCGCGCAGGATCGGGTGCTCGGCCCGGTAATCGAGCGCCTTGCCGGCCAGGGTGAGCCAGAGCGTGTTCTCCAGCGGGGTGAGGCCGGGGAGGGGCGTGGTCATCGTGTCAGTCCTCTTCCTGAGGTGAGTCGTCGAGGGCGGCCCTGGCCGCGTTGAGGGCGGCGTCGTCGGTGAACAGCCCGTGGGTGTAGAGCTCCAGCGTGGGCAGCGCCAGGCGGCGCAGCACGTCGGGGCCGAACTGCTCGTGACCCAGCGCGCGCGCCAGGGACGGCGGCATGGTGAGCGTGGCCACGCTGTTGAGCACGGTCAGCACCGCCAGCGCCCGCACGTCGCAGGACGGCCGCATCGAGCCGTCGGCGATCCCGGCCCGCAGGACCTGCTCCGACTCCGCCACCAGCGTCTCGACGAACGTGGCCGCGGCGGGCGTGTCCTCCTCGATCGCGCGCAGCATGTAGCGCACCTGGAGGCGGTACTCCTCCGGGTTGGACAGGTACTCGCGGAAGAGGTCCTGCATGCCGCTCGGGCGGGCGCCGCCGGCCCGCCGGACCAGGATGGCCAGGACGTGCTCGTCGCAGGCGCTCCGGAGCTTCTCCTTGCTGCCGAAGTGGTGGATGACCAGGGCGGGGCTCACCCCGGCGGTCGCCGCCACGGCGCGCAGGTTCGTCCTGCCGAAGCCGTCGCGGGCGAAGTGCGCGATGGCCGCGTTGCGGATCTTGGCCTGAGCGGTCAGGTCTGAACACATGTTCAGTAGACTAAACAGATGTTCAGCGTCTGGCAAGCGGCACGGGAGAGCCCCGTGCCGGAGACGGCACGGGGCTCGGGGCGGGCGGCGGACCTAGTTGCGGCGGGTGAGCACCCACTGCCAGGTCTCCTCGCCGCCGCGGTCGCGGCTGCCGGTGAGCTGGATCATCCGCTCGCCGTCGGCGCTCGCCAGCGCCAGGCCGTTGTCGAACTCGTTCTTGCACGCGCCCGCGCAGCCCAGCACCACCACGTTGTCGTCGTCGGCCCAGGCCAGGTGCTGAAGCACGAGCTGCCGGCCGGGCACCGACGGCGGCAGGTCGCGGTCCAGCGTCAGCCTGCCGTCGGGCGAGACCTTCGACCAGCCCGAGTAGTCGATGTACCGGTCGCCGGGCGGGCCGTCCCGGCGGGCGCCGTCGAGACCGAGCCACAACCTGTCGGGCATGGTGTCGGTGGGCTCCCAGAGCATGGACCCGTCCAGGCTCCAGCCGAGGTCCTGGCGCGCGTTCATGTTCCCGGGGTTGCCGACGCGGTCCAGCGACGGCAGCGGGTGGTAGGCGGCCTGGCCGGTGGCGACGTCGATGACGTAGAAGCCGATCCGGGGCTGGACGAGCTCCTCGACGGTGTAGGCGTCCTTGCCCACCCGCTTCCGGCTCTGCTCCGGATACTTCGAGTACGCCGTGGCCAGCACCCTGGTGCCGTCCGGCGACCAGACCAGCGAGCCGACGTCGTGCTCCAGGTCGATCCAGGCCAGGGCCTGCCGGGTGTTCATGTCGACGATCCCCACCCGCCTGCCGATCCGCTCGCCCTGGAGCACCGCCGCGAGCTGGAGCCCCGGCGCCACGTCCAGCCAGGCCCACGGCGTCCGCTCGTAGCCGTCGGAGCGGGGGTCGTACAGGTACCAGGTGCGCCGCATGCGCTCGCCGCCGTCGTCCGCCTTCTCCAGCCAGGTGGTGAAGTAGGCGGACACGGCCACGTTCCCGGCCGCCACGAACTTCTTCGGCGGCGCGTTCTCGACGTCGGCCCGCACGTCCGTGGACGTCACCGAGGGATGAACGGGCACGGTCACCCCGTTCGCCGGGCGCACGGTCGTGCTCCGGCCGTGCAGCCCGGCGGCCAGCACCGCCACGACGACGGCCAGACCGGCGGCCAGCGCCACCGCCATGACCGGCGGCCGGGCACGCCGCCGTAGCGCCCGGTCGGCCAGGTCGTGCGGCACCCGCACCTCGCCGGCCCACTCCTCCATGGTGTCGCGCAGCAGCCGGTTCATGTGGTGACCTCCAGTTCCGCAGCCAGTTCCGGGGCGATCTGCCGCAGCCGGGCGAGCGACCGGAACGTGGTGCTCCGCACCGTGCCGACCGAGCAGGACAACAGGGCGGCGATCCGGTCCTCGGGCAGGTCCTCGAAGTAGCGCAGCACCAGCACGGCACGCTGCCTCGGGGTGAGCCGGGCCAGGGCGGCGCGCAGCACCATGCGCAGGTCGCTCTGGTGCGTGCCGTCGGCCCCCGGCCGGTCGGGCGGCTCGGCCTGGACCACCTCGCCGCGCCGCCCGATCGCGCGCCACCAGCTCACCTGCTGCCGGTACATGATCTGCCGGACGTACGCCTCCGGCGCGTCCACCTGCCGCCACCGCGCCGCCAGCTTGGCCAGCGCGGCCTGCACGAGATCCTCGGCCGCGTGCTGGTCGCCGCCGCTGAGCATGAACCCGAGCCGCATCAGGGCAGGCGAGCGCGCGGAGACGAACTCGCGGAAGCCTTGCTCGTCCGCAGGGTCCACGACCACCTCCAAACGTGTGAATGACACCCCTGAGACGCGCGCGGGGCACTCCCGCTATGCCTGTCCGGCCGGACGATTCCCGGGCCGCCGCCCACCCTCAGCGGCCGGCCGCCTTCAGGTCGATCACCACCTGGGTGTCCTGCGCCGTCCGGAACCAGACCACGTCCTCCTGGGTGTGCAGCGTGGGCGGGGCCTTCTCGCCCCGGCGCGTCGGCACGGGGAAGAGCAGGCCGGTGCGCCCGGCGGCGACGTCGTGCAGGGCCAGGGCGCGGCCGCCGCCCGCGTCCCCCTGGTTGAGCAGGACGAAGCGGCCGGAGATGAGCGTTGTCGAGGCGTTCCCCGGCAGGTCGCGGCGGTCCGTCCCGTCGCGCCGCCAGGCCGTCGTCACATTGATGCACCACACCGGGCCGCAGTCATTCCACGACGAGCGCTTCCTGGCCGCGACCGCGTTCCTGGACCGGCCGGTGAGCACGTTCTTCAGGTGCTCCAGCGGCCGGGCGACGGGATGGTCGACCCCCGGGTCGCGCACCGGCCATCCGGCCCACGGCCACTCGACCAGGTAGTAGCCCTTCGTCCCGGTGATCAGGGACATGTTCCCGCCCTTGAGCGGGGCCCGGTAGACGCCCCCGTCGGGGGGCGACCACACGGCCATGCCGCCCGCGACGGCCAGCTTCCTGATCCCGCTGTAGGAGTTGTCGCTGGACAGCACGGCCCTCAGCGCCGCGATCCGCTGCGGCACGCCCCCGGCGACGGGCACCGCCCAGATCTCCGACCGGTCGTCCCGGACGGCCGACCACACCAGGTAGCCGTCGCCGAAGACCAGCGGCTCGTTCGCGACCTTGACGTCCTGCAACTGCGCGACCTGGGTGAACGCGCGCTTGTCGAGGTCGTACGACCAGATGCCGTCGAGCCGGTTGCCGGTGAGCCCCCGGCCGGCCACCACCCGGTCGGCGACGAACACGTCCGGCTTGAAGACCCGGCCGCCGGGGCCCGTCACCGGGATCTCGTGCACCGCGCCCGGCCACACCTGCCGGACCGGCGGCGACAGGCGCCCCGCGGCGGCCGCCGGCGGGGCCGCGGCGGACGGCGGCGCGGAGCCGATCGTCCGGGTCCCCAGGACGGTGACGCCCACCACGGCGGCGGTCGCGGTCGCCACCGCCACCGGCGCCCACCACCAGCGGGCCGCCACCCGCGCCCGGCGCGGCGACGGCGCGGCCCTCGGCAGCCCGTCGTCCTGCACCGTCTCGGCCCTGGCCGCCATCGCGTCCCTGAGCCGGTCCTCGATCGTGGTCATGCTCGGCCTCCCAGCTCGCGCTCAAGCCGCTCCAGGGCTCTGGAGGCGGTGGACCGTACCGTGCTCTGCCGCAGGCGCGTCGCCTCGGCGATGTCGGCGTCGGACAGGTCGAGGTAGTAACGCAGGACGAGAACCTCGCGCTGCCGTGCGGGCAGGCGGCTGAGCGCCGCCAGCATCTCCTGCCGCGTCTCGCCCAGGAGCGCGGTCGTCTCGGCCGAGTCCACCGGGTCCTCCCGCCGCCGCAGGAACGCCCGGGCGGCGACACTCCGCCTGCGCAGCAGCGAGCGCGCGGCGTTCAGCACGCAGACCCGCACGTACGACAGGGTGAGCGTGGCCGGGCTCTTGCCGTGCAACCTGGAGAAGACGTCCTGGACGACGTCCTCCGCGCTCTCCCGATCGCCCACGAGCAGCAGGGCCAGGCGGACGAGGGCGAGCCGATGCTCCCGGTACAAACCGGCCACCACCGCGTCGGCGGCGCCGGCCGGCGGCGGGGACGCGCGGGCGACGATCTCAACATTCATGCATAGGGAACGCGCGCCCGCCCCGATCCGCTGCGCGACGGGCACGCCCCGGTTCAGGCCGGGGCGGAGCGGCCCGGCAGGTACGGCCCGACCAGGTCGGCGACCCCGGCGGACTGGCGGCGTCCCTCCAGGTAGACCCGCCCCCACCGGCTCCGGTCGCCGAGGTCCGGGCCGAACGCCTCCAGCGCCGCCCGGTCGGGCACGATCCGCACGCCCCGCTCGACCTCCGGGCCCGGGAACAGGTGCCCGAGCGGCTCGACCAGGACGATCGCGCCCGCGCCCGCGGCGAGGTGCGCGTTGGACCCGCCGCCGAGCGCACCGTCCATGTACCGGCGGGCGCCGACGGTGATCGGGACGGCGTGGCCGGGCGCGGCGCTGCTGGCGGCGACCGCGGCGTGGAGCGGGACGCCGCTGTCGCCGCTCCAGACCACCGGCTCGCCGCTGACGGCGTCCACGGCGGTGATCAGCAGCGGGCGGCCGGGCCAGGAGCCGGTGCCGACGAGCCGCCGCATGGCGGTCAGGTGCTCCTCCTCCGGCAGCGCGTCGGCCTCCAGGGCGAGCACGCCGGCCTGGCGCAGCGCCTCCCGCGGGTCGGCGCCGGGCGCGTTGAGCATCTGCAGGACGCGCGGCATCACGGTCGGGTCCCCGGCCCGCCGGCCAGGGGGCGCGGGCGGCAGGTCGGCGAGCTCGTCCAGGTCTCGTCCGGTGGCCAGGGCGGCGGCGGCGATCGCGCCCGCCGAGGTGCCGACGAGCAGCTCGGCGTCCGGCAGCTCCACGCCCGCCGCGCGCAGGCCCGCCGCCAGGCCGAGCAGCCAGGCCGTGCCCACCGGACCGCCCGGCCCCAGCACGACGGCGACGTCGGACGCGCTCGCTGTGAAGATCATGCCCCCGATGCTACAAGGCGGCGTCCGGCGCGGACCGTGCCGTTCCGGGGGGCCGACCGGCTAGTCCCGCGAGGCCGGCTCCCACTCCTGGGCCAGGAGCCCGAGCAGCACCTGGTCCAGGAACTCGCCCAGCACCCAGGCGGAGGAGCGCAACACGCCCTCGCGGACGAAGCCGTTGCGCTCGGCCGCACGCAACATCGCCACGTTGTCGGCCAGCGTCTCGATCTGCAGCCGATGCAGGCCGCGCAGCACGAAGCCGTAGTGGCACAGCACCGCCACCACGTCGGTGCCGTAGCCCTTGCCCCGGCAGGACGGCAGCAGCCCCAGCCCGATGTGCGCGGACCGGTGGTGGGTGTCGATGCCCCACAGCGTCGCCGTGCCGACGAGCCCGCCGCCGTCGAGCTCCACCACGGAGAACGGGACGACCGCCGCCACGGTGTCGTCCACCACCAGCCGAGAGTCCTGCGTGCCGGGCGTGACCGGCCGCCACGGACGGTTCCCGGCCCGCGAGGAGTAGGCCGGGTCGTCGTGGAGCTCGGCCCGCAGGATCGGGATGTCGTCCTCGTGGCGGGCCCGCAGCCCGACCTTGCCGCCCTTCAGCATCTGAGCTTCCTATCCGTCCGGGCCGGGCGGGCGCAAACGATTTCGCGCGGGCGGGACGGCGGTCAGGCGTCCAGGTCGTACCAGCCGCGGCGGGCCGCCAGCAGGCCGGCCTGGAAGCGGGTGCGGGCGCCGAGCCGGTCCATCAGCTCGCTGACCCTGCGGTGCACCGTGCGCAGGCTCACCCCGAGCTGGCGGGCGACCGCCTCGTCCTTGAGCCCGGCCGCGAGCAGCGTGAACAGCTCGGGGTCCGGCATGTCGGCCGGGCGGGAGCTCGCGTCGTAGAGCGGGAGCGGCAGCGCCGCCCGCCACAGGACCTCGAACAGCGCGACCAGCGCGTCGAGCAGCGACGAGGAGTGCACGATGACCGCGCTGCCGGAGTGGGCCGAGGCGTCGGCGTTCAGCGGCAGGATGGCGGTCCTGCGGTCGGCGATGGCCAGCTTCATGGGCACCTCGGGGCTCACCCTGGCCTGCTCCCCGGCCGCCGCCGACTCCTGGGCGAGACGGAGCTTGCCGGGGATCTCCAGGGCCGAGGCGTCGTAGATGCCGCGCACCACGAGGCCGTGCGCGAGGCGTTCCATCTCGGGGGCGTTCTGCTGGGAGGGGTCCTGGGCGTACGGGGGCCGGTCGAGCACCAGGAGCTCCTCGGTCGCGGTCTGCTGCAACTGGGTGAACCGCTGCACCACGGCCGCCTGCCCCTGGACGACCTCGACCAGCTCCTCGGGGGCCAGGTTCTCCGTCCGCGGCGTCTCGGCCAGCAGCGCGAGCGCGGCCAGCCTGGCCTGGGCCAGCCCCTCCTCGCGGCGGGAGATGAGGGCGGCCACCGCCACGTCCGGCCTGGTCGGGACGTACCGGACCGGGCGGCCGGCCATGCGGCTGACCAGGCCGAGCGCCTCCAGCCGGGAGCACGCCCGGCGCAGGGCCACGGTGGTGCGGCCGGTGTGCGCGGCCAGCTCGGGCAGCGTGGTGCGCGGCCGGCGCAGCAGCGTGCGGTAGATCTGCTCGTCCTCGGCGTCCACGCCGACGGCGGCGAGGGCGTTGTCGTCCGCGTTCATGATCGAACAGTTTGTCAGATACCTGCCATGGCGTGAACCAGCCGCGGGCAGACCTAGCCTGAGCATCGCATTCACCGATAGGAACGAACGCGTACCAGATTCCTGTCGGGGAGGCAGTGTTGAAGAAGGCGTTCACCATCGGGCTCGCGACCGCGTTGACGGTCCTGTCGGCCGCCGCGCCGGCCATGGCGAGGAGCACCGGCGAGGGTTTCGACGGCACGGGCTGGAGCCGGCCGGTCTGCCAGACGGTCGCCGGTGACGGCTCTGTGACCTACGCGTGGAACGACGGCAAGAAGATCGCGTCCACCAGCAAGGTGCTCGGCCCCGTTGTCTACACCACCGGGCTGGTCGCGCTCGACCGTCCGAACCAGTTGCTGGCCATGTCCAACAGGCAGTTGCTGGCCTCCAAGGACGCCGGCTGCACCTGGAACGCGGCCGGCGAGGTCAAGGGTTCCTTCGTCGAGCTGGTCGCCGCCCAGGGCGGCCGGGCCTACGCCTGGGACCGCGACGGCAACCTTGCGCTCGCCACGCCCGAGGGCGTCACGCCGCTCACCGGGCCGGGCGGCGACCTGATCGGGATCGGCGTGGACCGGGGCGACGGCGACCGCCTGCGGGCGTCCGACCTGCAGGGCCAGCTGCACGAGTCGCGGGACGGCGGGCGCACCTGGCAGCCCGCCGGCGTGCCGGCCTGGTCACCGAGCGACACCCGCATGTCCTACACGGCGGTGTTCGACCCGCAGAACCTGGACCACGTGGTGCTCGGCGCCTCCGACACCGGCGCCCGCGTCACCTTCGACGGCGGCCGCACCTGGGCCTCGGCCGAGGGGCTGGCCGGGAACGGCGAGCGGGTCAACGTGTTCAGCGCCGCGATCTCCCCGGCCGCCGGGAACGTCGTGTGGGCGATGGGGCTCAACCTGGCGGAGCTGGACGCCGGCGTGCCGTCCGGCGGGCGGCACATCTACCGCTCCGACGACGGCGGCCGCACCTTCACCCCCGCCGTGGACCAGGACGCGGTGGTGACGATCCCCAACGGGCCGCTGCTCGCCCCGCACCCGAAGGACGCCGACGTCCTCTACTTCGACTTCGGCACCGGGTGGTCGGCGATCGGCACGGACATCTACAAGTACGAGTCCCGCAAGGACCGCGTCACCGTCAACCACAACGCCTACGACCGGGTCACCTCCATCGCCTTCAACCCCGCGCACCCGAGCGTGATGTACCTGGGGGTCTCCGAGGAGGCGTAGCGGCCGTCCCCGCCCCTCGCGTCCCATGGTGGTCCCGCGACCATGGGACGCGAGGGCGGGGGTCACTCCGCCTGCCGGGCCGCCGGCTGGAGGGCGGGCGCCACGTTGCCGCCGGAGACGATCGCCACGACCGGCCCGTCCGGCAGCAGCGCCTGATGGGCCAGGTAGGCGGCGGTGGTCACGGCCCCGCTGGGCTCGGCCCGCTCGCCCAGCCGGTCCCACAGCAGGCCGGCGGCGGCGTCGATGTCGTCCTCGCCGACGGTCAGCATGTCGTCCACGTACCGGTGGATGTGCTCCCAGGCCAGCTCGCCCAGGACGGGGCCGCGCAACCCGTCGGCCCTGGTGCGGTAGGTCAGCTCCACCGGCCAGGCCGTACGGCTGCCGCTGCGGAAGCTGGCCGCGCCGTCGGCGGCGAGCTCGGGCTCGACCCCGATCACGGTGATCGCCGGATCGGCGGCCTTGGCCGCCACCGCGACGCCGGCCAGCAGGCCGCCGTTGCAGACCGGCACCAGGATCGTGCCCGCCTCAGGAAGGTCGAGGACGATCTCCGCCCCGGCGCTGCCGTGCCCGGCGATCACGTCGAAGTCGTCGGACCGCACGACGGTCGCCCCGAGATGGTCGGCCAGCGCCAGGCAGGTGATCTCGCGCAGCGCCGGCGGCACGATGACCACCTCGGCGCCGAGCCCGCGGGCGGCCTCCACCTTGAGCTCCGGCGCGGTGTCGGGCAGGACGACGGTGGCCCGCAGGCCGTGCCGGGCGGCGGCGTAGGCGATGGCCTGGGCGTGGTTGCCCGAGGACTGGGCCACGACGTGCGTGATGCCCCGCCCGGCCAGCCGGGCCACCGCGTTCGCGGCGCCGCGCACCTTGAACGAGGCGGTGGGCTGCCGGTTCTCCGGCTTGAGCCACAGGCGTTCGCCGGGCAGCCGCAGCAGCGGCGTGCGCCGGACGAACGGGGCGATGCGGTCCGCGGCGGCCCGCACGTCGGACGCGGATACCAAGATCATCCGTTCAGCACCTTCTCCTGGATCGCGTTCAGGTCGGCGGCGGCCTCCGAGGGCGGCGCCGCGTCGGGGATGAGGTCCTCGATGTGGTGGAGCTGCCGGTGACGCAGCCCGAGCAGGCCCCAGACCACCAGCAGGACGCCGCTGGCCAGCAGCACCGCCGCGGCGCCGCCGCCCGGCCGGGAGGTCAGCGGCTGCGCCCACTCGGCCAGCGGACCGGCCGACAGGAAGCCCAGCGGCTGCATGGCCGTGGCCAGCATGACGTTCACCGCCAGCACCCGGCCCTGCAGGTCCGGCCCCACCTTGGTCTGGATGACCGACAGCCAGTGCGCGTTGCCGATGCTCATGCAGGCCAGCCGGACGAACAGGCCGACCGCGACCAGCCCCACGACCGGCCACGCGCCCATCAGGACGACACCGACCCCGGACCCGATCACGAAGGCGATCATGCCGGTCGCCCGGCGGCGGCTGCCGCCCCACACCAGGATCACGCCCGTGCCCGCCGCCACGCCGAGACCGCCGGCGGCCGTCACCACGCCCAGGTCGGCCGAGCTGCCGATGGACAGCACGATCGGGGTGATGAGCACCCACATCAGCGCGGTGCAGAAGTTGACCACCGCGAAGAAGACCGCCATCACCAGCAGCGGCCGTCGCCGCCGGATGAAGCGCCATCCGCCGCTCAGCGCCGCCCGGAAGCTCTCCTCCCGCCGGTGGAACAGCCGGTCCGGGAACCTGACCGCGAGCAGCGTCCCGACGCCGATCGCGAACGTGGCCACGTCGATGGAGATCACGGCTGACAGCCCGAACAGGCCGATCAGCGCCCCGCCCGCGAGCGGGGCCACCACGTTGCCCGCGCCGAACCCCAGGTTGGCCATGGCGTTGGCCTGCGGCAGGTACGGCTTGGGCACCAGCTGCGCGATCGCGGCCAGGTAGGCGGGCTGATGGAACGCCGTGACCATCGAGGTGACGGCGACGATGAGACAGACGTTCCACAACTCCAGCCGGCCGGTCGCCATCAGCAGCACCAGCGCCCCCATCGCCACACCCGACAGGGCGTCGCAGGCGAGCATGATCCGCCGCCGGTCCACCCGGTCGGCCAGCGCGCCGCCGAGCGGGGTGAGCAGCACGGCCGGGATCTGCGCCAGCATCGTGACCAGCGCCAGGTCCAGGATCTCGCCGCTGCGCTGGTAGGCCCAGATGCCCAGCGCGAAGGCGCTGAGCGCGTTGCCCACCGCCGACGCGAACTGACCGCCGGCGACGGTGTAGAACGAGCGCAGGCCGGTCCGGTCAGGCGCGCGCACCGGATCCGGGAGCTCGCCGTCCGACCAGCGCCGTAGCTGGTCGAACAGCAGGGCGGCCAGCGGCTCGGCCTGATGGCGCAGGAAGTAGTGACCGGCCCTGGGCAGCACCGCGCGTCCCACCCTCGTCGCGAAGGCGCCCCATTCGGCGTAGCGCTCCTCGTGCAGCTGGGTGGCCCGGTCCCGCTCGCCCACCAGGCACAGGATCGGCGCGGCCAGCCGCGGGCCGCCGGCGGCCAGCTCCCGGGTGAACCACTCCTGCGCCTGCGTGGAGTCGTGGCGCATGGCGCGCACCGCGGTCGCCTTGGCGGCCTCGTCCATGTCGTCGAGCAGGCCGCCCGACGCCCGCAGCGCGTCGCGGAACAGCCGGTCGGAGACCAGACGGTCGCCGCGGAACAGCTTCCTGGCCAGGCCGGGCAGCCGCGCGGACGGGAGACTGCCCGCCGCGATCACGCCCAGTACCGGCACGCCGTCGGCCTCCAGCCTGCGGGCCAGCGCCACGGCCGGCGCGGAGCCGACGCAGTGGCCGTACACGGCCACCGGACGGCTGGTCGAGGACTTCGCCACTTCGGCGGACAACGCCTCCACCAGGTCCTCCAGGGGCAGTGGCAGCTCCTCGGGCCTGGCGGGGTCGTGGCCGGGCAGCTCGACCGACAGCACCTCCACCCGGTCCCCGAGCGCGGCCGCCAACGGCTGGTACACCGCCGCGGAACCGCCGCCGTACGGCACGCAGAGCAGGGTGAACTCGCTGGCCGGGCCCCCGCCGAGCCGGTGCAGCAGCCCCGCGCCGCCGTCCTGGCCGAGGAAGGCGGCCAGCTGGGCGACGGTCGGCCGGGTGAACAGGTCGATCACCCGCAGGCCGCGGCCGATCTCCTTGACCGCGCGGACGGCGGCGAAGGAGTCGCCGCCGAGCGCGAAGAAGTCGTCGTGGGCGCCGATCTCGGCCACGTCGAGCACCTTCGCCCACGCCTCGGCCACCAGCCGCTCGGCCGCCGTGCTCGGCGGCACGAAGGCGGTGACTTCGGGCTTGGGCTCGGGGAGGGCGGCTCGGTCGATCTTGCCGTTGGGGTTGAGGGGGAGGTGGTCGAGGGTGACGATGTGCGCCGGGACCATGTAGTCGGGCAGCCGCTCGCGCAACGCCGAGCGCACGGCCGCGGCCTCCACGGTCGCGGGCGTCACCCAGGCGGCGAGCTGCCTGGCCTTGCCCTCGCCGACGGGCAGGACGACGGCCTCGGCGACCTGGGGCAGCGCCCGCAGCGCGGTGGTGACCTCGCCCAGCTCCACCCGGTAGCCGCGCACCTTGACCTGGTCGTCGACCCGGCCGCGGAACTCGATCTGTCCGTCGGCGGTGAGGCGGAGCAGGTCGCCGCTGCGGTAGCAGCGTCCCTGCCCGGTCAGCGGGTCGGGGACGAACCGCTCGGCGGTCAGCTCGGGCAGCCCGATGTAGCCGCGGGTGACCCCGGGGCCGCCGACGACCAGCTCGCCGGGCACGCCGGGCGGCACCGGCCGCATTCCGGCGTCCACCAGGTGGCCGTACACGCCGGGCAGCGGACGGCCCAGCGGCACGATGCCGGTCCGCCGGTCGGCGGGGATCTCCTCGGTGTCGCACACCAGGCAGATCATCGTGGACTCGGTGTGGCCGTAGTGGCTCTGGATCCTGAGCTCGGGACGGGCGGCGCGGGCCCGCTCCACCAGGTCCCACGGGCACGCCTCGCCCGCCAGGATCAGCAGCCGGCCCGGCAGCACGGCGGCCAGGTCGCCGCCCGAGGCCAGCAGCTCCAGGTGACTCGGGACGCACTTGACGACGTCCACCCGGTGCTCGGCCAGGTATCCGGCGAACGCGGCCGGGTCCATCGCGGTCTCGCGCGGCACCAGGTGGACGGTTCCGCCGGTGGTCAGCGCGCCGAACACGCAGGTCAGGCCGAAGTCGGCCGCCGGTGTGGAGACCACGGCGAACGATCCGCCGGGGACGTCGATGCGGGGCAGCATGCCGCCCAGGTAGTTCAGGACGTTGCGGTGTTCGGCGGCCACGGCCTTGGGGGTGCCGGTGGAGCCGGAGGTGAAGATGACGTGGTGCAGGTGCTCGGGCCGGACGTCCACGCGGGGTCGCTTGGCGGGCAGGTCGGGCAGTCGGTCCAGTTCCAGGACCCGCACGTCCGGGCCGAGACGGTCGGTGAACTCCGACATTGTGATCACGGCTCGGACTCCGGCGGCGTCGAGCATCGCGGCGATCCGCGCCGCCGGATAGGTCGGATCCATCGGCAGATATCCGCCGCCGGACTTCTGGATGCCGAACAGCGCGCACGCCAAGGAGGCGCCGGGCTCCAGCAGCACGCCGACGGGTTCGTCCGCGCGCACCCCGGCCTCGATCAGCCAGTGCGCGATGCGGTTGGCGGAGGTTTCCAGTTCGGAGTAGGTGAGGCTGCGGTCGGCGCCCACGACGGCGGGCGCGTCCGGGGTGGTGTCCACCCAGCGTTCGATCAGGTGGTGCACGGCCTGGCCGGGCGCGTCCACGGGCGCGGGTCCGGCCAGGACGGGCCCGGTCACCGGCTCCAGCGGCACGGCCCCGACCGGCGCGTCCAGGTCCGACAGCATCCCGTCCAGCAGGGCGAGGTACCAGTCCACCAGCCTGCGGACGGTCGCCTCGTCGAACAGGTCCGTGCGGTAGCCGAAGCCGCCGCGCAGAGGCGACCCGGGGCCGCTGTCGAGCACGTACAGGTCCAGGTCGAACTTCGCCGTCCGCTCGGGGAGCTCGATGGAGGTCGCCTCCAGCCCGGGCAGCTCGGGACGTCCCTGGTCGGGGATGTAGTTGAGCATCACCTGGAACAGCGGGGTGGCGGCCAGGTTGCGTTCCGGCCGCAGCCGGTCCACCACCCGGTCGAACGGCGCTCCCGCGTGGGCGAGCGCGCCCAGCGCGGCCTCCTTGACCCGGTCCAGCAGCTCCCGGCCGGTCGGGTCGCCGCCCAGGTCGGTGCGGACCACGACGGTGTTGATGAAGCAGCCCACCACGCCCTCGGTGTCGGGATGGTCCCGTCCGCTGACCGGCACGCCGACCGCGATGTCGTGGACCGCCGACAGCCGCGCGAGCAGCGCCTGCAACCCGGCCAGCAGCACCATGAACGGCGTCATGCCCGGCGCCGACCGCACCTTGGCCGCCAGCTCCCCCGGCAGCTCGACCTCCAGCGAGGCCCCCGCCGGGTCGGCCACCGCGGGCCGGGGACGATCCGTCGGCAGGTCGAGCACCGGCGGCAGCCCCCGCAGCCGTTCCGCCCACCAGTCCAAATCGGCCAGGGCCGGGACGGGTGCCACCTCCGCGTACTGGGCGGGCGGCGGGCCCGGCGGCGGGCGCAGTCCCAGCCGGGCGGCGTACAGCGCCGACAGCTCCGACTGCAGGAGGCCGCGCGTCCAGGCGTCCGTGGCGATGTGGTGGAAGGTGAGGGAGAGCACGTGCTCCGCGTCGTCGACCACGAACAGGACCGCCCGCATCGGCGGCTCCCGGTCCAGCGCGAACGGCGTGGCGAGCTGCTCGGCCACCGCCCGTTCGACCTCGGAACGGTCGATGGTCACGGTGGTCACCGGCACCTCCGCGGCCGGTCGTACCTCCAGGACCGGTTCGGCGCCGGTGGCGACGATCACGCTGCGCAGCACCTCGTGCCGCTCGGCCAGGTCCCTGACCGCGCCCAGCAGCGCGTCCGCCCGCAGCGGCCCGCGCAATCCCAAGGTCATCGGGACGTTGTAGGCCGTGCCGTCCGGCTCAAGCTGGGCGAGGAACCACAGCCTGGCCTGGGCGCCGGACAGTGGCGCCGGGCCGTCCACGCGCTCGCGTCGCGCCACCGCCGCCGAGGCGGGACGGGGCAGCGCGGCGGCCAGGTCGGCGAGCACGGAGTGCTCGAAGAGCAGCCGCACCGGTACGGCGACGCCGAGCTGCTCGCGCAGGCGGCCCGCCACCCGGGTGGCGGCGAAGGAGTGCCCGCCCAGCGTGAAGAAGTCGTCGTTCGCCCCCACCTGCTCCACGTCGAGCACTTCGGCCCACGCCTGGGCCACCAGCCGCTCCGCGGCCGTGCTCGGCGGCACGAAGGCCGCCGCCTCCTGCTGCGGTTCGGGGAGGGCGGCTCGGTCGATCTTCCCGTTCGGATTGAGGGGAAGCCGGTCGAGCGCGACGACGTGGGCGGGGACCATGTAGTCGGGCAGCCGTTCGCGCAGCGCCGAGCGGACCGCCGGGACGTTCGCCGTGGCGGGGGTGACCCAGGCGGCCAGTTGCCTGGCCTTGCCCTCGCCGACGGGCAGGACGACGGCTTCGGAGATCTGGGGGAGGGCTCGCAGGGCGGTGACGACCTCGCCGAGTTCGACGCGGTAGCCGCGCACCTTGACCTGGTCGTCGACCCGGCCGCGGAACTCGATCTGTCCGTCAGCGGTGAGGCGGAGCAGGTCGCCGCTGCGGTAACAGCGCTCGTCGCCGGTCAGCGGATCCGGGACGAACCGCTCGGCTGTCAGTTCGGGCAGCCCGATGTAGCCGCGGGTGACGCCGGGACCGCCGACGACCAGCTCGCCAGGGACGCCCGGCGGGACCGGCCGCAGCCGCGAGTCCACCAGATGGCCATGGACACCCGGCAGGGGACGGCCCAGCGGGACGATCCCGGTCCGGCGTTCCGCGGGGATCTGGTCGGTTTCGCAGACCAGGCAGATCATGGTGGATTCGGTGTGGCCGTAGTGGCTCTGGATGCGCAGGCCGGGTTTGGCGCTCTGGGCTCGTTCGACGAGGTCCCAGGGGCAGGCTTCGCCGGCGAGGATGAGAAGTTCGCCCGGCAGGACGGCGGTCAGGTCGCCGCCCGAGGCCAGGAGTTCCAGGTGGCTCGGGACGCATTTGACGACGTCCACCTGGTGGTGGGTGAGGTAGTCGGCGAACGCGGTGGGGTCCATCGCGGTCTCACGCGGCAGCAGGTGGACGGTTCCGCCGGTGGTGAGCGCCCCGAACACGCAGGTGAGCCCGAAGTCGGCCGCCGGTGTGGAGACGACGGCGAACGACCCACCGGGGACGTCGATGCGGGGCAGCATCCCGTTGAGGTAGCTCAGGACGTTGCGGTGTTCGGCGGCGACGGCCTTGGGGGTGCCGGTGGAGCCGGAGGTGAAGATGACGTGGTGCAGGTGCTCGGGCCGGACGTCCACGCGGGGTCGCTCGGCGGGCAGGTCGGGCAGTCGGTCCAGTTCCAGGACCCGCACGTCCGGGCCGAGGCGGTCGGTGAACTCCGACATCGTGATCACGGCTCGGACTCCGGCGGCGTCGAGCATGGTCGCGATCCGCGCCGCCGGATAAGTCGGGTCCATCGGCAGATATCCGCCGCCGGACTTCTGGATGCCGAACAGCGCGCACGCCAGGGAAGCCCCGGACTCCAGCAGCACGCCGACCGGCTCGTCCGCGCGCACCCCGGCCTCGATCAGCCAGTGCGCGACGCCATTGGCGGCGGACTCCAGCTCGGCGTAGGACAGGCTGCGATCCGCGCCCACGACGGCGGGCGCGTCCGGGGTGGTGTCCACCCAGCGTTCGATCAGGTGGTGCACGGCCTGGCCGGGCGCGACGGTGGGCGGGGGTCCGGCCAGGACCGGCCCGGTCACCGGCTCCAGCGGCACGGCCACGACCGGCGCGTCCAGATCGGACAGCATCCCGCCGAGCAGGGCGAGGTACCAGTCCACCAGCCTGCGGACGGTCGCCTCGTCGAACAGGTCGGTGCGGAATTCGAGCACGCCGTCGAACGCGTCCCCGCGATCCTCCAGCGTCAGGTTGAGGTCGAACTTGGCCGTCGGCGACGTCAGCCGTTCGGCCACCACCTCGACCCCGGGCAGGCTCATCGGCGTGACGCTGTCGTACACGTTCAGCATCACCTGGAACAGCGGGGTGACCGACAGGTTCCGCTCCGGCTGCAACCGCTCCACGATCCGCTCGAACGGCGTGCGGCTGTGGGCGAAGGCGTCCAGCGCGGTCGTGCGGGCGCGGGCCAGCAGCTCGCGGCCGGTGGGGTCGCCGCCGACGTCGGTACGCAGCACCAGGGTGTTGAGGAAGCAGCCCACCACGCCCTCGGTGTCGGGATGGTGCCGTCCGGCGTGCGGGACGCCCACCGCGATGTCGTCGCTGCCGGCCAACCGGCCCAGCAGCGCCTGCAACCCGGCCAGGAAGACCATGAACGGCGTCGTCCCGGCGGTGGCCCGCACCCTGGCCGCCAGCTCCCCGTGCACCTCGAAGCCGACCGTGCGCCCGCTCCACGCCGGCACGGCGGGCCGTGGCCGGTCGGTGGGCAGGTCGAGCACCGGGGCCAGCCCGGCCAGCCGCCGCGTCCACCAGTCCAGGTCGGTCTCGCCGGCCGTCTCGTGCGCGTTCTGGCCGGCCTCCCAGGCGGCGACGTCGGCGTACTGCAGGGCCGGGGGCTCCGGCCGGGGGCCGGCGCCGAGCCGGGCCGCGTACAGCGCCGCCAGGTCGCGCAGCAGCACCTGCTCCGACCAGGCGTCGGTCACGATGTGGTGCAGGACCAGCACGAGCACGTGGTCGTCGGCGCCGAGCCGGAACACCGTGGCCCGCATGGGCGGCTCGGCGTCCAGCCGGAAGGGCCGCCAGGCCTCGGCCCGCAGCTCCCGCTCCAGCGACTCGGGGGTCACCTCCACCACGCTGACAGGCACCCCGGCGGCCGGCCGCACCCGCCGGCCCTCGACGACGCCGCGCAGCACCCAGTGCCGCTCGCCCACGTCGGCCAGCGCGCCGGTGAGGGCGTCGAGGTCCACCGGCCCGCGCAGCCGCAGCGCCTGCGGCACGTTGTAGGCGGGGGAGTCCGGCTCGAGCTGGGCCAGGAACCACAGCCGCTCCTGGAGCGGGGACAGCGGCATGTCGGCGGCCGACAGAGCCGGAATGCCCGCCGGAGCGGCCTCCTCAAGGGTCTCGGCCGCGGCCCGCGCCGCCGCGAGCCGGGAACGGAGCAGGTCGGCGACCCGGTCCCGCTGCACCTCGGTCATGCCTCCACCCCGCCCGTCAGGTCGGCGAGCAGCAGCTCTTCCAGGCCGGCGGCGAAGTCGGCGAGCACCGGACGGTCGAACAGCAGCCGCACCGGCACGGCGAGCTGCAGGACCTCGCGGAGCCGCCCGGCCACGCGGGTGGCGGCGAAGGAGCTGCCGCCCAGGGCGAAGAAGTCGTCGTCGGCCCAGACGGCCGGACGGCCGAGCACCGCCGACCAGATCGAGGCGACCATGATCTCGGCGTCGGAGGCGGGCGCGACCCGTTCGGCCCGCGGGCCGTCACCGGGCTCGGGCAGGGCGTCGCGGTCCACCTTGCCGCTGGACAGGGTGGGCAGGGCGGCCAGCGCCACCCACCGCCGCGGCACCATGTGGTCGGGCAGCCGGGCGCGCAGATGTCGTTCCACCGCCGCCGGATCGGCCGTCTCCGGCGTGACGTAGCCGACCAGGTGGGCCTGGGCGCCCGTGCCGGACACGGTCACCGCGCCCTGGGCCACCTCGTGCAGCACGGCCTCGACCTCGCCCAGCTCGATGCGGTAGCCGCGGACCTTCACCTGGTGGTCGCGGCGGCCGTGGAACTCCAGCGTCCCGTCGGGCCGCCGGCGCGCGAGGTCCCCCGTCCGGTAGCACCTGCCGCCGGGGACGAAGGGATCCTCCACGAATCCGGACAGCCCCGGACGGTTCCGGTATCCCCGAGCCACGCCCGCGCCGCCCAGCAGCAGTTCGCCCACCGCGCCCGGCGGCAGCAGCCGCAGCCGCGAGTCGACGACGTAGGCCCGCTCGCCGGGCATCGGCGAGCCGATCGGCACCGGGCCGGGCTCGCCGGCGGACACGCGGTGCATGGTCGAGGTGACGGTGGCCTCGGTGGGGCCGTAGGCGTTCCACAGCTCGCCGGCCCGCGCCAGGATCTCCGCCGCCAGGGCCGGGTCCAGCGCCTCGCCGCCGGTGACCGCGCGCAGCTCCGCGTCGCCGGTCCAGCCGGCCTCGATCAGCATCCGGTACGCCGTCGGCACCAGGTCGAGCACCGTGGCCTTGGCGGCCGCCTCGGCCAGCGCGTGACCGTCCCTGGCGGTGGCCCTGTCCACCACCACGCTGGTCCCGCCGCAGGTCAGGACCGTCCACAGCTCGGAGGCTGCGGCGTCGAACGTCAGCGGCGCCACGGCCGGCTGCACGTCGTCCGGGCCCATGCGCAGCGCGGCCGCCGTGCCCGCCACCAGGGCGGCCAGGTTCGCGTGGGTGACCTCGACGCCCTTGGGCGTGCCCGTCGAGCCGGAGGTGTACATCACGTACGCCAGGTCGCCTGGCCGGACCTCGGGCAGCTCGGCGCGGCCGTCCAGCTCCAGCCGGTCGAGGTCCAGGACGTCGAGCCCCGGCACGCTGCCCCTGGCCAGCACGACGCGGGCCCCGGCGTCCTCGGCCAGCAGCCGCAGCCGCTCGGCCGGGTGCTCGGGATCCATCGGCAGGTAGGCCGCGCCCGCCCGCCACACCGCCAGCAGGACGGCGGGCATCAGCCGGTCGCGCGGCAGGCAGACGCCGACGACGTCCCCCGGCGCCACGCCGCGCTCCAGCAGCGTCGCCGCCGCCCGGTCGGCCCAGTCGTTCAGGTCGGCGAAGCTCAGCGACGTGCCGTCGGGGCCGACCACGGCCGTTCCCGTGGTGTGGGCCGCGATCGACCGCGGCACGGTCGGCAGCGGCCGCGGCAGCTCCGGCCCGGCGGACAGCGCCAGCAGCGCGGCCCGCTCGTCCGGGGTGACGAGCTCCAGCTCCCGGCCGGGGTCCGTCATGGCGTGCCGGAGCAGGGCGATCAGGCGGTCCGCGTACGCCTCGGCGCGGCCTCGATCGAGCAGCGCGGTGGCGTACTCCAGGTGCAGCTCGCCGCCGGACGCGGTGCGGTTGACCAGCACGCTGAGCTCGTGACCGGCGGCTCCCGAACCGAGTTCGGTGAGCAGTTCCAGGCCGTCCACGCGCACGGGGACCTCGCTGTGCTGCATGGCCAGCAGCACGGCGGCGCGGGGCAGCTCGGCGGGCGGGATCTCCTGGTGGATCAGCGCCCGCGTGGTGGCGTCCGCGGCCTGGCGCACCAGGTCGCGGAAGGTCGCGGCCTCGCCGGTACGCAGCCGTACCGGCACGGTGTCGACCAGCGGGCCGACGACCCCGGCGAGCTCGGCGCCGGCGCGGCGCGCCGCGACCGCGCCGATCAGCGTGTCCGGCTCGGCGCCGGCCAGGGCGAGCCCGGCCAGGTAGACCGCGAACGGGGTGGCGCCGCACCGCCTGGCCAGGGCGGACACGCCGGTCACGAACTCCTCCGGCAGCGGCCTGGTCACCCGCGCCGCCGCCAGGTCGGCGGGCGCAGGAGGCGTCACCGGCGCGCCCGACAGCTCCCGCTGCCAGAACTCGCGCAGCCGCGGCAGCTCCGGATGCCCCTCCTGCTCGCGCACGGCCACGTCGCCGACCTGGACCGCGGGCCCGGCCACCGGACGTCCGGCCAGCCCGGCGGCCAGCTCGTCCATCAGGACGCCGACCGAGCCGCCGTCGAAGGCGAGGTGATCGGTCACGACCACGAGCTCGGCAACCGCCTCGCCGGTCCAGCACAGCTCGGCCCGGACCAGCGGCACCTCGGCCGCCACGTCGAACACGTACGCGCCCGCGCGCCTGGCCACCCGCTCCGGGTCGGCCTCGGGGCCGTGCTCGCCGAACGGCACCGGAACCGGCGGATGCGTCACGGCGTACGGCACGCCGTCCTCGGCCACGGCGACGGTGCTGCGCAGCACCTCGTGCCGGGCCACGACGGCGTCCAGCGCCGCCCGCAGCGGCGCGGCGTCCCGCAGGCCGCTCACCCGCAGCCGGACCGACACGGTGGTGACCGGCTTGCCCGGATGGAGCTGCCGCAGGGTCCAGAACTCGCGCTGCATGCCGGTCAGCGGGTACGTGCTCCGGCCGCCGTCCCGCCGCACCGGCTCCTGGACGGTCTCGCGCAGCCGGGACGCCAGCCCGGCCGCCGTGGGCTCGGTCAGGAACGCCGCCGGCGGCACGGTGTGCCCCAGCCGCCGCGACAGCTCGTTCACCACCCGCACCGCGGCCAGGGAGTGTCCGCCCAGGTCGGCGAAGCGGTCCAGCACGCCGATCCCGTCGAGGCCGAGCACCTCGGCGATGACGTCGGCCACCAGCCGCTCGTCGTCGGTCCGCGGCGCGACCGGCGCGGCGGCGACCAGCCGCGTGGAGCCGAGCCTGGGCAGGGCGGCGCGGTCGACCTTGCCGGTGGGGGCCAGCGGCAGGCTCTCGCCGACCCCGATCCGGGCCGGGACCAGGTGGCCGGGCAGCCGGTCGCCCAGCCACTCGCGCAGCTCGGGCTCGCTCACCCCGGTCGCGGCGACGTGGCCGACCAGGTGGGCGGTCCCGTCGTCGCCGGTCTGCGCGACCACAACGGCCCGCCGCACCGCGGGGTGGCCGCCCAGGACGGCCTCCACCTCGCCGAGTTCCACCCGGATGCCGCGGATCTTGACCTGGTCGTCGGCCCGGCCCGCGTAGCGCAGCTCGCCGTCCACCCGGCGGACCAGGTCGCCGCTGCGGTAGACGCGGACGCCGTCCGGGCCGGAGCCGAACGCGGGGGAGTCCACCCCCAGGTATCCGCGGGCCACCACGGGCCCGCCGATCCACAGCTCGCCCAGCTCGCCGTCCTGGACGGGCCGGCCCTGCGCGTCGCGCACCGACAGCACGGCCCCGGCCAGCGGCTCGCCGAGGGGCGGCTCGCCGTCGAAGTCGCGTCCCGCCTCGAAGAAGGTGCAGGCGGTGCTGCACTCCGTCGGGCCGTACATGTTGAGTACGCGCCGGACGCCCGGGTTGGCGTAGATCTGGCGGATCAGCGCGGCGGTCAGCGGCTCGCCGCCCGACACCACCGTACGCACCCCGGCCGGCAGCGGGTCGCGCAGCAGCACCGACAGCGCGGAGGGGACGCCGAAGACCGTCCTCACCTCGTCGCGGGCGGGCAGGGACGGCAGCGCGAGCAGGTTCTCCGCCATGATGACCGTGCCGCCGGCGACGAGCGGGACGAACAGCAGCATGACCGAGGCGTCGAAGCAGATCGACGCGCTGGCCAGCATGCCGCCCAGCTCCTCGGCGGTGTACGCCGACGCGCCCCAGGCCAGGAAGTTCATGGTGTTGCGGTGCTCCACGACCACGCCCTTGGGGGTCCCGGTGGAGCCGGAGGTGTAGATCACGTACGCGGCGTCGGCGGCGTCTCCCGCGACGCCGGGCGCGTCCTCGCGCGGCGCGACGTCGTCCACGTGGACGACCTCCGCTCCCGTGAGTGCGGCCGTCGCCGCCTGCGCGGTCGCGGAGAGCACGGCGGTGACCTCGGCGTTCGCGGCCATGAACCGTAAGCGTTCGGCGGGGTAGGCGGGGTCGAGCGGAACGTAGGCCGCGCCCGCCTTCCACACGCCCAGGATCGCCGGGAGCAGCCATTCGCCCTGGTCCAGGCAGACGCCGACGTGGTGGCCGCGTCCGATGCCGCGGTCGAGCAGCGTGTGGGCGATGCCGTTGGCCGTGCGGTCCAGGTCGGCGTAGGTGAGGCGGGTGGTGCCGGCTATGACGGCGATCCTGTCAGGACTTTTCCTGGCTTGGGTGGATATGGCCTCGTGAACGCGTGTGCCGGCCCCCGGGCCTTTCACGTCGTCGGTCATGGTGTCTCCCCGTAAAACCCACCGCGATTGGCGGCAAATACGTACAAATTGCGCGATGAAGCATAATCCGCATGATCGCTTTGTCGAGAGCTTTCAGGGGCGCAGTTTGTCCGTCAGCATGAATGACGTCAGGTAAGGGTTTCCGGTCAAAGTTCGGGGGATTCTGTGACTCTGGGTAGTGGGTGATCTCCGGGTGGCGAATTCGTGATCTGGGCTCGCAGGAGAAAGCCTGAGCCATGGGGTTGCGTCCGCCCTTTGGGCCTGCCGATGGCCTCCGGCGTGCGTCGGTAGGGGCGTACCGGCGAGGTGGCAGGTGTCGCGCCGATGAGGCCGTGGGATGCCGAGCCTTCTCAGGCAAGGTTCTGAGGGCTGCGGGCGTCGAGGGGTTCATGGCTGCTGAGGAACGACCGGCCCCGTGGGGTCGGAGCGGTCGAGGCCAGACATCCGGCGAAGAAAACCTGCGACCGAGCGTCCCGGTGGGTGGCGGCGTAAGGGCGGCCCCGGCAGAGGGGACGGGCGGCATGACCAAGCGGCACGGCGTGTGAGGCGGCGGCGGAGCGCGCGGTCGGCCGGCGCGGTGCAGCCCGGCGGCGCGATCGGGCGGTGCGGCCGAGCGGGCGGGGATGTTGGGCGGCGCGGCGGCGGTATGGCAGGGCGGGGATGTCGAAGTGGGGCGGTGCGATCTGGCGGTGCACGGGTGAGCTGGGGGCGGGTGGCATGGCCCTGCGAGGAACTGGTGCAGGTGTGTCAGGCTGGCGTGCCCTTGCTGCCCCTACTCTCGCCGCGCCCGACGTTGGCGCACTCGTTTTTGCTGCACTGGCCGCGCACACCTTCGGCTCGCCCGACGGCCGCATGGAGCGGAGGTTCCCGCTCGCCGGTTCTCGATTCTCCGCCCCTTGGTCCCCGCTCCCTGGCCCGCCCGCTTCCGGTTTGCCCGCCCCTGGGCCGCCCGGACTCCCTGTGCCGCCAGACTCCCTGACGGCCCTCGCGCCCAGGCTTCTGGCCCCGCTGACCTCCGAGCCTCCGGGTCCACCTGGCTCGCCGGGCTATCAGGCCCGCCTGGCGTCCGGGTGTACCGGGCCACCGGGCCACCGGGCCCGCCGAGTCCCTGCCTCCCCGGCCGCCGCCCGGGGGTGAGGCGTTCGGGTGCGGTGATGGACTCAAGTGATCTGGCGCCATTGTTGTCTGGGATCAGGGTGCGTTGATTTTTCGCTTTGTTGAGGAATTCGCCGAAGGGGGCCTGGGTATTCGGAGGGAAATGGTGCTTGGGAAATCGGTTCAGGGTTTTGTGGGGGGATTGTTGGAATTCAGGAGGTCGGCCAGGCGGTCCAGGCCGCCTTTGACGAGTCGGCCGTATCCGTCGTCGCCCAGTGCGCCAATTCCGGCTCGGGCCTGGTCGAGGTGGTGGCGGGCGCGGTCCAGGTCGCCCAGTTTGCGGTAGCACTCGCCCAGGTTCAGGTGCAGCGACGGGTACAGCGCCACCACCGGGAGCGCCACCCCGGCCTGCGCCACCTGTTCGTCGGTGACCCGGTCGGCGGCGGCGAGCGCGCGCAGGTCCCACACCAGCTCCTGGTCCACGTCGTCCTGGACGTCGGCCATCGAGTGGGCCAGAACGCAGACGTGCAGCGGATCGCCCTGCTCGCCGCCGATGTCGTCCCAGATCTGCGCGAACAAATCGCGAGCGGCTTCGGGCCGGCCTTGGTGGTGGTGTAAGTCCACCCCTTGGCCGATCCTGGCCATCGTCGGATCGGCGGTCATCGGCGCTCCTTCACTGTCGCGGGAAACAGCGGTCAGCGTACTTGTCGGGACCGAACCGGAGGGCCGTCGAGCCGGGACCGCGGTAATTCGGACGCTTTCACCCGCGCACGAGACGTTCGAGGTGCGGCAGTTCCGCCTCGTGCGGGCGGCCTGGCCGGGTGTCCAGGAGCCGCCATCGGGTGGTGACCCCGTCCGGGCCGTCGAGCGTCCCCCGCGCCAGGGCGGCGTCGATGCGGGCCCGCACGTCGGACTCGGCCGCCGCCTCGGCCGCGAACAGGACCCGCACCCGGACGGCATCGCCCCGGCGGTCGGCGGCCGTGTGGTGCGCCGCGATCGGGCAGGGCGGCTCGTGCTCCCAGTGCCCGCACAGCGCCACGGTGATCGCCGCGCCGGGGGCGCGCACATCGCCGTCCGCGTCCATGACGATCGTCGCCTCATGGGCGAAACCCGTACGCACCCCTCCATGATTCACGTACGCGGACGACGGGGCCAGCGCCCGGCGCCGGTCTCACTCGGGCGCGTACTGGGACGCGTACTCCTGCGAGGGCGGGATCGGCGTGATCACGTCCACGAGGACGCCGTTGGGGTCGGCGACGATGAAGTGCCGCTGGCCGAAGTCCTCGTCGCGCAGCGCCAGCTCCGGGGTCAGCCCCTCGCGCCCGACCAGGCGCTCCCACTCGGCGTCGACGTCGGCGACCTCGAAGTTGAGCAGCAGCCCCGCGACCGGGCGGCGGTAGGCGGCGGGCAACGTCGGGTGCCGGTGGTCGAGCAGGGCCAGCTCGTACGGGCCGCGGCGCAGGCTCACGTACCAGTCGGCCTCGAAGGTCACCTCGTATCCGAACAGCCGGACGTAGAAGTCCTTCGACGCGGCGAGATCGGCCGTGCACACCACCGGATACACGCTGCTCAGCTCCATGTGGTCCTCCTCATCAGTTTCACGTACCAACGGTATGTGGGCGTACACTATTTGAGATACCGTCGGTATGTCAAAGGGGACGCAGTGACCAGGTCGGAGCAGAAGGAACGCACCCGCCGCACGTTGCTCGCCACGGCGAGGCGCCTGTTCGCGACCAGGGGCTATGCCGGGGTGGGGCTGGCGGAGATCGTCGGCGAGTCCGGCGTCACCAAAGGCGCCCTCTACCACCACTTCGAGGGCAAGCCCGACCTGTTCCGGGCCGTCCTGGAACAGGTGCAGCGCGAGGTGGCCGACCGGGTCGCCGCGGCGGCCGACGCCGAGGACGACCCGTGGGCGCAGCTCAAGGCGGGCTGCGCGGCGTTCGTCGCGGCCGGGGCCGATCCCGACGTGCAGCGGATCATGCTGATCGACGGTCCCGCCGTGCTGGGCTGGAACGAGTGGCGGGCGATCGACGAGGCCACCAGCGTCCGGCACCTGACCGAGGCGCTGGCCGCGCTCATCGCGTCCGGCGCCATCCCGGCCCAGCCGCTCGCGCCGCTGGCCCGCCTGCTGTCCGGGGCGATGAACGAGGCCGCGCTGTGGCTGGCGCAGTCGGCCCCGGACGAGCTGGCCGACACCCAGGCGGCACTGTCCCGCCTCCTCGACGCCCTGCGCGCCTGAAGCCGCGCACCCCCGCCACCGAGAGCACACGCTCGCCCCGAGCCCGGCCGGGCCGGGGCGGACGGCCGGTCGAGCTCGCCACAGCGGCCCGTCAGGTCAGCCCGGCAGGTCGGGGGCGAGGGGGTTGGGCTCGGCGGGGAGGGGCCGGGGGCGCCCGGGTCGTCCCCGCCGAGAGGCTGCGAGCTGGAACGTCAGCCGATGGCGCAGGTCTGCCCGTTGAGCGCGAAGCTCAACGGCGAGGGCGGCGCGCCGCCGGCGTACGCGGCGGTGAACCCGACCTGGGTCTGCGAGCCGACCCCGATGACCTTGTTCCACGGCTTGTTCACGCCGGCCACGCCCGCACCGGCCTGGGTCCAGGTCGCGGACCAGCCCGAGACGAGCCGCACGGCGGCCGC
Source organism: Nonomuraea sp. NPDC049646 (assembly GCF_044465525.1). Taxonomy (NCBI): domain Bacteria; kingdom Bacillati; phylum Actinomycetota; class Actinomycetes; order Streptosporangiales; family Streptosporangiaceae; genus Nonomuraea; species Nonomuraea sp. NPDC049646. The sequence continues at coordinate 216,231 of NZ_JBITLU010000012.1, forward strand.
CGCCGGGTAGCCGACCGTCAGCGTCCACCCGTCGACCGGGGCCGTGCCGGTGTTGCGCACGACGAGCTCGGCGTCCAGCCGCGGCCCTCCCGTCGTGGCCCGGTACGTCACCGTGCACGGCGCGCCCGACGACGGCGTGGGCGACGGCAGCCCCTCCCTGGCCAGCGCGGACAGCGGGTCCGACGGCGCGCTGAGGTTGCCGCCCGCGTCCTCGGCGACCACGACGTACGTGTAACGCTGCCCGGCGACCAGGCCGGGTTCGGCGAAGTTCAGGCTCGGCGGAAGGACCGTGCCGACCCTGCGGTACGCCGTCGCCGTCTCCCGGTACACGTCGTACGACGTCACCGCCACGTTGTCGGTCGACGCCTGCCAGCAGAACGTGACGCCCGGATAGTCCTGCAAGCAGGCGTCGCGCAGCCCGGTGGGCCTGGACGGCGGCACGTGGTCGCCCGGCAGCGGGCTCGGCGAGCCGGTCGGGGTCATCCCGAGCGTCGCGGGCACCGTGATCAGGGCGGACGGCGGGCTGAGGTGCCCCGCCAGGTCCCTGGCCACGACGTACATCGTGTACAGGCGGTTCAGCTCGCCGGAGAAGCCGCCGATCGTGCTGGTCGTGCTGGCGGCGAGGACGAAGCCGTCCGGGTCCAGGCGGTACAGGTCGTACCCGGCGACGCCCGTGTCGTCGGAGGAGGCCGACCAGCAGATGGACGCGTAGCCGGTCGGGTTGGCGGCGAACGGCACCGGGCACGGCCGCAGCCCGCCGGGGCGGGTCGGCGGCGCGTCGTCGGCGGCCCCGGAGACGCCCGTCCCGGGGACAGCGGCGGCGGGGACGGCCGCGTACGCGACGTCGTGCGCCGCCGGGACGGAGGCCAGAGCCGTCCTCCCGGTCGGGCCGATCGCCAGCGCGGCGAGGAACAACGCCAGAGTGAGGAATCCGAGGGTGAGGCCAACCGCTCCCAAGGATCGTCTGCCAGGCCGCATAGGGCCCCCTTCTGATCGAGCCTGCACCCCCTCGCAGTGATCGTGAACGAGCTTTCATGTTCCGTAAAGCCGCGAACCCGCCGGGCCGGACCGGCCGTGTTACCTTTCCCCGCCGCCACTCGTCATGGGGGTGACGACCGAGAACGAACGGTCGTCGGACCCACGAGTGAATCGAGAGCAGGATGCTGACCACCATCATGTACACGACGGTCTACGTCACCGACCAGGACCGCGCGCTGGAGTTCTACACCGCGGGGCTCGGCCTGGAGAAGCGCATCGACGTCCGGGGGCCCGAGGGCCGCTTCCTCACCGTCGGCGTGCCGGGGAGCCCGGTCCAGATCCTCCTGTGGTCCTACGCGCCGGCCGCCGGACAGCCGGGCGACGCGGGCGGGAGCGGCGCGCCGGGCCCGCTGATCCTGGAGTCCGACGACCTGCGCAAGGACTTCGAGGTCATGCGCGGGCGGGGTGTCACCTTCAGGGAGTCCGAGCCCGTGGACTATCCGTTCGGCGTCCGCGTCGAGGCGGTGGATCCGGACGGCAACCGGATCTCGCTCCGTCAGCAGCGCAGGCCGTGAACGTGCACCCGTCCGGCCCGGTGGCCGAGGCGTTCGAGGCCCAGCGCGATCGGCTGCGCGCCGTCGCCTACCGCGTGCTGGGCTCGCACGCCGACGCCGAGGACGTGGTCCAGGAAGCCTGGATGCGGCTGGTCCGCCAGGACGTGACGGCCATCGGCAACCTGGCGGGCTGGCTGACCACCGTGGTCGGCCGCCTCAGCCTGGACCTGCTGCGATCCCGCCAGAGCCATCCCGAGACGGCGTACGGGCAGGACTTCACGGACCTCCTGGTGACGCCCGACGACGAGCCCGCGCCGGACGAGCAGGCGGCGCTGGCCGACTCGGTCGGCCTCGCCCTTCTCGTGGTGCTGGACTCGCTCACCCCGAGCGAGCGGCTGGCGTTCGTCCTGCACGACCTGTTCGCGGTCCCGTTCCAGGAGATCGGCCACATCCTGGGCAGGTCCGCCGACGCCGCCAAGATGATCGCCAGCCGCGCCCGCCGCAAGGTCCGGTTCACGGACCGGGCGGCGGGCCCCGGCCGCGAGCACCGGGAGGCCGTGGACGCCTTCCGCGCCGCCGCGCTCGGCGGCGACTTCGAGGCGCTCCTGCGGGTCCTCGACCCGGACGTGAAGCTGACCGTGGACACCCCCGGCGGCGTGGTCGTCACCCTCGGCGCGACCGCCGTCGCCGCCGGAGCCCGCATGTTCTCCGGCGAGGTCGCCGGGCAGCGGCCGGTGCTGGTCGACGGGCTCCCGGGTCACCTGTCCTGGCGCGCCGACGGCACCCCGCTGTCCGCCATCGCCTTCACCGTCGCCGGCGGCCGGATCACCGGCATCCACATCATCGTCGACCCGGCCAAACTCACCACCCTCGACCGCCCCACTCCCGCCTGAACCGGTCCCGGTGCCGTCGGGGCCCGCCCAGGGCCTGCAAGTCGTGCCGGGTCCGGGGGCGGCAAGGCGTGCAGGCTGGCCCGGGCGCGGCGGGGTGGGTCGGGCGGGCCGGGTGGCGTCGTGAATGTCGCGTCTGGACCGGTTGAAAGGCGGCCCCTAGCATGGGCGCGTGCGGCTGAACGTCCTCGGGCCCATGGAACTCGTCGTGGCCGGGCAGGCCGTACCGGTCGGGCCGCCCAAGCAACGGGCCCTGCTCGCCCTCCTCGCGATGCACGCCGGCCGCGTGCTCCCCGCCGACCTGCTGGCCGACCGGCTGTGGGCCGGCGACCCGCCGCCGAGCGTCCAGGGAAGCCTGCAGGTGTACGTCTCCAACCTGCGCCGCCGGCTGGAGCCCGACCGGCGGCCGGGCGCGACCCCGGCCGTCCTGGTCAGCGCCGCCGACGGCTACGGCCTGATGACCGGCGGGCTCGTCCTGGACACGACCGAGTTCGGCACGCTCGTGTCGGCCGGTTCCGCCCACCTGGCCGCGGGACGGCACGAGCAGGCGGCGGCCGACCTCGCCGAGGCGCTCGGCCTGTGGCGCGGCGACCCGTACGCGGACGTGCGCGCGCAGGAGTGGGCGCAACCGGAGATCGGCCGCCTGGAGCAGGTGCGGCTGGACACGGTGGAGGCGCTCGCCGCGGCCCTGCTGGAACTGGACCGCCACACGGACGTGGTCGCGCGGCTCGACCCGTTCGTCCGCGAGCACCCGCTGCGGGAGCGCGCCTGGGAACTGCTGGTGCTGGCCCACTACCGCGCCGGTCGGCAGGCGGCGGCCCTGGAATGCATGCGCGGGGTGCGCGCCCTGCTCGCCGGGGAACTGGGCATAGACCCGGGCCCGCGGCTGCGCGCGCTCGAAGCCGCGGTGCTCCGCCAGGACGCCGCACTGTTACCACCTGCCCGTCCCGCCACCCCGCCGCCCGCCACCCCGCCGCCGCCGTCAACGCCGCTCGCCACCGCGCCGCCGTCAACGCCGCCCGCCCCGCCAGGAACGCCGCCAGGAACGCCGCCGGGACCGCCGCCTGGAGCGCCGTCGCCCACGCCGGTGCGCCCGGCGGCGCCCGGTGCGGGCGAGCCCGCGCCGGACCGGCACGTGTTCGTCGGCCGGGAGAGCGCGCTCGCGTTCCTGACCGAGGCGGCCGCGGCGGCGTCCGCCGCCGGGCAGGTCGTGCTGGTGGACGGCGAGCCGGGCGTCGGCAAGACGAGCCTGCTGAGGCGGTTCCGCGCGACCGCCGGCGTGCCGGTCGGCTGGGGGGCCAGCCCCGACCACGAGACCGCGCCCGCCCTGTGGCCATGGGAACGCGTCCTGCTCGACCTCGCCGCCGCGGCCCCGCAGGCCGCCCTGCCCGGCGAGGTGGGCACGTTCCTGTCGGGCGGCCCGGAGGCGGTCCCGGCCTCCGACGCGCAGGGGGCGCGGCTGCGGTTCTTCGAGGCCGTCGGCGCGTTCCTGGCCGCGGTCGGCCCGGCGGTCGTCGTGCTGGAGGACCTGCACGCCGCCGACGACGCCACGCTGCGGCTGCTGGTCCACGTGGCCGCCACCGCCCGGCCGGGCCTGCTGCTGGTGGCGACGTTCCGGCGGCACGAGGCGTCGGCGCTCACCGCCACGCTGTCGGCGCTGTCCCGGCTCGGCGCGCGCCGGCTCGGGCTGGACGGGCTGGCCGCCGAGGAGGTCCGCGCGCTGGTCAAGGAGATGTCCGGCCGCGATCCGGGCGGCCACGGGGCCGAGGAGCTGCGCCGGCGCACCGCCGGGAACCCGTTCTTCCTCGCCGAGCTGGCAAGGGCGGGCGGCGGGCTGCCGCAGGGCGTCCTGGACGTCGTGCTGCACCGGGTGGCGGGCCTGGGGGAGGAGGCGGCCCGCGTGCTGGAGCTGGCCGCCGTGATGGGCGACGAGTTCGAGGCGGTCGTCCTGGCCCGGGTCGCCGGCGGCACGGTCGGCGACCTGCTGCCGTCGCTCGACGCGGCGCTCGGCGCGGGGCTGGTCCGGGAGTCGGCCTACCGGCTGGGCGGCTACGAGTTCGCGCACGCCCTGGTGACCGACGCGCTGTTGTCGCGCCGGTCGCGGCTGTGGCGGGCGCGGGTGCACGAGCAGGTGGCGGCCGCACTCACCGCCGTGCACGGCGACCGCGACGTTCGCGACGACCGCGCGGCGGTGATCGCGCGGCACTGGCTGGCGGCGGCGGAGCTGGGCGCGGAGCCCGCCCGCATGGCGATGGACTACGCGGCCCGCGCCGCGCGGGCGGCCCTGCGCCGGCACGCGCCCGACGACGCGGCCGTGTCCTGGCAGGAGGCGCTGGCGGCCGCCGAGCCGGCCGGCGCGAGCGCGGCCGAGCGGTTCGAGCTGGCCGTCGGGCTGGCGGAGAGCCGTTACGCCGCCGGCCGGTTCGACGAGGGCTACGAGGCGGTCGAGCAGGCGCTCGCCCTGTCCGGCGACGACCTGGACAAAGCGGTCAGAGCCGCCGACATCGCGATGGGCCACGGCATCTGGGTGCCCTTCCGGTACGGCGTCGACGTGGCCGCCGTACGCGACGCGGCGGACCGGGCCGCGCGCGGGCTGCCGCCGTCCACCCCCGCCTGGGCGACGGCGCAGGCCGTCAGGGCCGTCGTGCTCGCCCAGACCGGCCGCGAGGACGAGGTCGGCGCGGTCTCCGCGCGGGCCGTGGCGGCGGCCGAGCGCCTGGACGACCCCGCCCTGCTGCGGCGCGTCCTGCACCTGCGGCTCATCGCCCTGCAGGGGCAGGACTTCGTCGAGGAGCGCGCCGGGACCGCCCGCCGCCTGCTGGCCGAGCCGGACCTGTCGCCCCAGCTCAGGGTGATCGCGCAGCTCCACCTCGTCGCCCACCACGTGGAGCACGGCAGGGTGGCGCAGGCCCGCGACCTGCTGGCGGAGATCGGCACGCTGCTGAGCGACCTGCACAATCCCACGCTGGCGCTCCAGGCCGCGGTGACGCACGTGGGGCTCGACCTGTTCCAGGGCGTCCCCGGCCCGGCCCGGCACTTCGAGCCCGTCAGGGCGACGTTGTCGTTCGCCGACCTGGCCTACTTCGAGCTCAGCATGCTCGCCGGACGGGCCGAGACGATCATCCAGGAGGAGCGCCTGGGCGAGGAGGCGGCCTGGATCGAGGAGATGGCCCGGCACACCGGCCTGGCCGGGCCCGCCTACGCCCTGGCGTACGCGCTGGCGGAGCTGGGCGAGCCCGAGCGCGCCCGGCGGATCCTGCGCGAGACGCCCATGCCGCCGCGCGACTACCACTGGGCGATGGCCGCCATGTGCCGGCTGCACGCGGCGATCCGGCTCGGCGAGCTGGACGTCGTCCGGGAGGTCTACGACGCGTTCCGTCCGTTCGCCGGGCTGCTGCACGTGAACGGCGCCTGCACCACCGTCGACGGCGCGTACGACGGCCACCTGGGCGAGGCGCTGCTGGCGCTCGGCGACCGCGAGGGGGCGCGGGCCCACCTGAGCGAGGCGGTGCGCCAGCTTGAGCGGGCGGGGGCGGCCTACTGGCTGACAAGGGCCCGCCAAGCCCTCGCCAAGTGCACGTAGAGGCCCGGCGCGCACGCTGTTCCCGACACGTGAGGGAACAGACTGATGATCACACCAGAACACCTGACCGGCTTCCTGATGATGCACGCCGGTTTCCGCGCCGAGTTCGGCCGCCTGGCCGAGGCGTGCGGCGACCCGCGTGACGACGCGCACGAGGAGCTGCTGGAGGAGCAGCTCGCGCTCGTGCTGGACATGCTGCACGCCCACCACGCGCACGAGGACGCCACCCTGTGGCCCAAGCTCACCCTCCGCGCCCCGCGGGCGGCGGACGCGCTGGCCGAGCTGGAGTCCGAGCACTCCCTGCTGGACCCGCTGATCGAGGCCGCCGCCGACCGCGGGGCGCCCCTGGCCGGGCGCGCGCCCGTCCTGCGGCGGCTGCACGAGCTCGTCAACGAGCACCTCGACCACGAGGAGCGGGTCGCCGTGCCGCTCATGCTCGCCCACCTCACCCCCGGCGACGTCGAGGCCGACCGGCGGCAGGCGATGGACGACTTCGGCCGCCGCCGGGTCCCCGTCATCCTCGGCTGGCTCGCCTCCGGCGCCGACGCCCGCCTGCTCGCGGCGTCGTACGCGGACCTGCCGGTCGTGGCCCGGCTGATGTTCCGCCTGTTCTGGTGGCCGGCCTACCGGCGGCGCTTCACCCGCCTGTACGGCACCACCCCCGCCGACCTGATCCTGGAGCCGTGATGACCGCATCCGCACCGGCCCTCTCGCCGCGCCTGGCGGCCGAGGTCTTCGGCCGCGCCCTGGTCTGCGAGTACGCCTCGCTCACCCGCGACGGCCGCCCCGTCACCTGGCCCGTCACGCCGTACGCCGGGGCGGGCGGCACGCTGGACGTCAGCACCGGGCTCACCTACCCGGACAAGGCCGAGCGCGCCCGCCGGGACCCGCGCGTCGCGCTGCTGTGCTCCGGCGCGCAGGGCGGCCCGGACCGGGAGCCCGTCGTCCTGGTGCAGGGCCGGGCGACCGTGCGCGACGCGGACCTGCAGGCCGGCACCGACCGGTACGTCCGCGAGTCCCTGGCCAAGACCGGCGCCGGGTTCGCCGGGATGCCGTGGTTCCTGGTGAGACGGCTGGGCTGGTACTTCGCCCGCATCTGGGTGGAGGTCACCCCCGAGCGGATCGTCTGGTGGCCCGAGGGCGACCTGTCCAGGACGCCGGAGATCTGGATCGGCCCCCCGGACGTCGCCGTGCCCGCCTCCGACCCCGCCCCCACCGGCCCCCGGCTGCCGAGCCGGTCGGCCCCGCCGGCGGACTGGCGGCCGTTCGCCGCCCGCGCCGCCCGCCTGGGCGAGCCCGTCGTCACCATGGTGGCCGACGGCATGCCGCTGGCCGTGCGCACCCGCTCGGCCGTACGGACGGAGGCGGGCTTCGACCTGCGGCTGCCCGCGGGCGTCCAGGCGGCCGGCGGACCGGTGTGCCTGACCTTCCACCGGCACGGCCCGGCCATGGAGTGGCAGGAGAACGTCGTGCTGGTCGGGCGGGCCACCGGCGTGGGGGACCGGCTGAGCGTGCGGGTCGAGCGGGCGCTCAACGACTGGAGCCTGGCGGGGAGCCGCCGGGAGCGCAGCCGCTCGTTCCTCGGCCAGGGCAGGCTGCTGAGGAAGCGGCTGGAGGCCGAGGCCGCCCGCCGCGGCCAGCCCGTCCCCCGCGTCCGCCGCCCGCGCGACTGACGCCGCCCGCCGGTCCCCGGCCTGCGGCGTCCCTACGGGGTGAGGATGCTGATGCCCAGCATGCGGGCGCCCGTCTCGGTGCGCGGTCGGTGCGTGCTGCCCGGCGCGAACACGACGTAACTGCCCGGCCCGAGCCGCCGCCCCCGGTCGATGAACTCGCCGGAGATCACGTAGTAGCGTTCCTCGCCGTCGTGCACGTCCGCCTCGGGCCATTCGGCGCCCGGGGCGAAGTCGTACATCCAGCCGCGGGCCCGGTCGGTGGCGGGCAGCCGCCGCCGGACGATCCCGGGGACGACCTCGACCGCCTCCACCTCGTCGACGTGCAGGATCTGGACGTCGTTCGCATCTTGCGTCATGACCCCATCGTCGTGGCGGACGCCGTCCCCGCCCAGTGTCTGGATTGACGCGTGGCGGTATTTTCCTGCCATGACCGTTCAGCGAGTGGTGGCGCTGGTCCTGCCGCCGCAGTCCACGTTCGAGCTGGCGTGCGCGGCGGAGGTCTTCGGCGTGCGCCGGCCGGGGCTGCCCGCCCGCTACACGTTCCAGGTGTGCGCCGAACGTCCGGGCGCCGTGCCGACCCTGGCCGGGTACGACATGGCGGTGGGCGCGGGCCTGTCGGCGCTGGAGGCCGCCGACACGGTGGTGATCCCCGGATGGCACCGCCGCGACGACCCGGCGCCGCCCGCCGTGGTCGACGCGATCCGGCGGGCACACCGGCGAGGCGCCCGGATCGTCGCGATCTGCTCGGGAGCCTTCCTGCTCGCCGAGACCGGACTGCTCGATCGCCGCAGGGCGACCACCCACTGGCGGCTCGCCGCCGAGCTCGCGGACCGCTTTCCCGGCGTACAGGTCGAACCCGACACGCTCTACATCGACCTGGGCGACCTCGCCACCAGCGCCGGCACCGCCGCCGGCATCGACCTGTGCCTGCACCTGGCCCGCGCCGACCACGGCGCGGCCTACGCCGCGCACATCGCCCGCCACATGGTCATGCCGCCGCACCGCGAGGGCGGCCAGCTCCAGTACAGCACCGCGCCGCCCACGGACCGACGGCCGGAGTCGCTGGCGCCGCTCCTCGACTGGGCCGCCGAACGGCTGCACGAACCGCTCACCCTCGACGACCTCGCCGCACGGGCCGGGGTCTCCCCGCGGACCCTCGCCCGCAGGTTCGCCGGGCAGCTCGGCGTCAGCCCCGGCCGATGGCTGCTCCAGCAGCGCGTCACGGCGGCGCGAGCCCTGCTGGAGGAGACCGACCTCCCCGTGGAGACGATCGCGGCCAGGGTCGGCCTGTCCTCGGCCGCCAACCTCCGCAGGCGTTTCCACTCCCTGGTGCACACCACGCCCGCCGCCTACCGCCGCTCGTTCGGCGATCACGACGGTGGCCTCTCCCGGCGACCGTGACGGTCAGGGGCGGGGTTCGTCCCCCCAGGCCACCGGCGTGACCTCGCCGGTCTCCCAGTCCGAGCGCAGGATCGCGTAGCCGACCGAGTCGTACAGTCGTCCGTCGCGTCCCGGCCAGGCCCGGCGGTAGTGCGCCTCCTTCACGAAGCCCGCGCCGCGGAGGACGGCACGCATGGCCAGGCTGTCCTGCCGGGTGGTGCCCTCGATCCGGGTGATCCCCGGCAGCTCGGTGAACAGGTGGCCGGTCAGCCGGCGCACCGCCCGACCGCCGAGGCCGCGGCCCCGGTGGGCGGCCCTGATGCGCAGGTCGAAGACGGGCCCCTCGTCGGCGAGGTCCTGCAACCTGATCAACCCTGATCCAGCCTTCTGCCAGATCCCCGCGACCGGCCGGATCACCGGCCCCGCGCCTCCCCGGCGACGCGCTCGACGGCCTGGACGGCGACGCCGGGCTCGTCGACGTAGATGTAGTGCCCGCTGCCCGCGGCCGTGCTCAGCCTGCTGCGGCCCGACAGCGCCAGCCACTTGCGCTGGCCGGCCGCCCACGCCCGCTCCAGGCGCGGCCCGTACTCGGGCAGCGCCTCCAGGTACGGCTTGCCGTGCCGGACGACCTCGACCGGGATGTCACCGGCGGAGCGGACCTCGCCGTCGGCGATGACCAGCTTCTCCGGGTTCTGCCCCTGGAAGATCGCCAGGTTCTGCGCGCGCAGCTCGGCGGCCGGGCCCTTGGCGGACTTCGGGATCGCCTTCTCGATGTCGCTCATCATGGTGGGCGGGGTGGCGTCCAGCAGGACCAGCCCCTTGACCCTGTCCTGGTGGTCGGGGGCGTACCGGGCGGCGATCAGCCCGCCCAGCGAGTGACCGGCCAGGACGACCGGGGCCTTCCCGGCGACGCGGTCCAGCACGCCGGTCAGGATGCGGCCGCTGCCGGCGAGGTCCTGCGGGCCGTCCGGCTGGTCGCTCGCGCCCGCGCCGAGCCGGTCGTAGGAGCAGACCCGGTGCTTGCCGCTCAACGTCTTCTGCAGGGACGCCATCTTGTCCAGCCCGTCGCCGCCGCCGTGCATCAGGACGACGACCGGGCCGCCCTCGACCGGCTCGCCCGAGCAGGACACGTTCACCGACCGTCCCGCCACGGTGATCTTCTGGGTGCCGGAGATCGGAGCGGCCCCGGACGTCGGCGCGGCGGAGGTGGAGGCGGCGAAGGGATCCCACTTCTCCATCGCGTCGCCGTCGCAGCCGGCCACCCCCGCCCCGAGACCGACGCAGCACAGCGCGGCGGCAAGGGGTGTCCTGATCTTGGCGAGCATGAAGTCCTCCAATGGGCCGGCCGCCGCGAAGGCGATGCGCACGGCGGGTACGAGCGGGAAAAGGGCCGGCGGAACGCCGTGGCCGCCCCGCAACGTTACGGAGCGGCCGGCGCCTTGATCGTCACCGCACGGTGGACATTCCCCGGTAGCTCGCACGGGGGACAGAGCATGCTCATCCCGCACGGCCGCGCTCCCGCGTCGAGCGCGGTGCGCGGGCGTGCCGGGGGAGGGTCACAAGGAGGCGGAGTCCAGGGGGATCGGGCGGAACATCTCCGGCTCGTCGTCGGGGGTCAGGGCCGTCGGGCCGAAGATCCAGTCCACGAACGCGTAGTCGTGGACGTCGCGCTCCCGCAGCAGGGCGTTGCGCTGCAGTCTCCGGACACCCTCCAGGTGCCACAACGCGCCCCACGCCCGCGCCGTGCCGACCACCCGGCGGCAGTGCTCGGGCCGCACCGCCTCGTAGGCGGCCAGCGCCCGGTCCCAGTCCACCGCCGGGCGGCCCTCGGCGCGCTGGGCGGCGACGTGCTCGCCGAGCACCCAGCCGTCCTCGATCGCCATGATCGCGCCCTGCGCCATGTACTGCAGCGGCGGGTGCGCGGCGTCGCCGAGCAGCGCGATCCGCCCGGTCACCCAGGTCATGATCGGGTCGCGGTCGAACATCCGCCACCACCGGTCCCGCCACATCAGCGGCAGGCCCTGCTGGACCTGGTCGCAGGTTCCCGCGAACGCCGCGTCCAGCTCGTCGGGGGTGCCCCAGTCGTCCTCGCCGGCCAGCGCCTTCGGCGACTCGAACACGGCCACCTGGTTGAACGTCTCCGCGCCCCGCAGCGGGTACTGCACGAAGTGGCAGCGCGGTCCGACGTACACGACGACGTCCATGTCGTGCACGTCGTTGCCGGCGACCTGCTCGAACGGCACCGCGCAGCGGTAGGCGACATATCCGGAGCTCACCGGCTCGTCGTGGACCAGCAGTTCGCGGGCGATCGAGTGCAGTCCGTCGGCGGCGATCACCGCGTCCGCCTCGTCCACGACGCCGTCGGCGAACCGCACGCGGGCGCCGCCCTCGACGTTCTCGTACCAGGTGCAGCGGGCGTCGGTGAGCAGCTCGACGCCCGCCCGCTCGCAGGCGCGCAGCAGGATGCCGTGCAGGTCGCTGCGGTGGATCACCAGGTAGGGGTAGCCGTAGCGGCGCTCGACGTCGCGCAGGTCGAGCCGGGTCAGCTCGGCGGCGTCCAGGGCGTCCTTCATGACCATGCTCTCGGGCAGCACGCCGAGCGCGGACGCCTCGGCCAGCAGGCCGTAACGGTCCAGGATGCGGGTGCAGTTCGGGGCGAGCTGCAGGCCGGCGCCGACCTCGCCGAACGCCGAGGCCTGCTCGTACACCCGGACCCGCAGGCCCTGGCGGACCAGGGCGAGGGCGGCGGACAGACCGCCGATGCCGCCCCCGACGACGATCACGTCGGCACGGGTGGAGGGGAGGGTGCCCATAGGATCTTCCTTCTCGTCACAGCCACGGAGTTCTCGCCACAGCCACGGAGTTCTCGCCACGGCCACGCAGTTCTCGTCACAGCCACGGAGGCAGGGTCGGCGGGCGTCCGCCGCCGGCGGCCGTCACCCCGGACGCCGGGCGTCCGGCCAGGTAGGCGGTCACGTCGGGCAGCGACCCCTCGACGTCGGGCGCCGCGCCGGGCCCGCGCTTGGCGCGGATGTCCTCCCGCAGCTCCCGCAGGAAGCCGTCGGGAAGGTCGGCGAAGGTGAGCCCGGTGGCCAGGTCCACCGCGTGCACCATGACCTCCCGGCTGCGCATCCAGGGGATCTCGCTCGCCGGGACGGTCCGTCCCTGCGCGGTCACCACCTCGGCCCGCCACGCCTCCTCGGGCAGTGCCGCCATGGCGGTGGCCAGGGTCGCGGCCGACTCGGTGAACCACCGGGCCAGCTCGCCGGCGTCCAGCAGGGCGCCCCGCTCGATCCCGGCGGCGCGCGCCTGCGGCGAGGCGTACATCGGGGCCGGCTCGCCGGTGCGCGCCCAGCGGACCAGGTTGCCGATCGCCTCGGCGTTCGCCGCCAGGTGCGCCACGACGTGCTTGCGCGTCCAGCCGGGCAGGGCCGACGGGGCGTCGTACTCCCGCTCGGACAGACCGGCGATCGCCGACGCGCACAGGCCGGTGCCCGTCTCCACCCACGCGAGCGTGGTGGCCAGGTCGCGGGCCATCACGCGCCCTCGGTGACGACGCGGTTCTCCAGCCTGCCCAGCCCCTCGATCTCGGTCACGACGAGCTCACCGCCGCGCAGGAAGACCGGCGGCTTGCGCGCGTGGCCGACGCCGCCCGGCGTGCCGGTCGCGATCACGTCGCCAGGGTTGAGCCGGACCATCGTCGAGACGTAGCGGACCAGGTGGACCGGGTCGAAGAGCAGGTCGCCGGTGTTGTCCGACTGCATCACCCGGCCGTCCACCTCGCACCGGACGTCGAGCGCCGGCCGCGGGCCGGTCTCGTCCGCGGTGACCAGGAACGGGCCGATCGGGGTGGTGGAGTCCCAGTTCTTGCCCTGCAGCCATTCCCGGGTCCGGAACTGCCAGTCCCGGCAGGTGACGTCGTTGAGCACGGTGAACCCGGCGATCGCGGCGACCGCCCGCTCCTCGTCCGCCCGCCGCACCGGCCGGCCGATGACCACGGCGAGCTCGGCCTCCCAGTCGAACTGGTCGGTCTCCGCCGGACGCCGGATGTCGTCCGCGGCGCCGATCAGCGTGTCGGCGAACTTGGCGAACAGCGTCGGGTACTCCGGCAGGTCGCGGCCCATCTCCTTGATGTGGTTCTGGTAGTTCAGCCCCACGCAGACGACCTTGCCCGGCCGCGGCACGACCGGGGCGAGGTCGGCTCCGGCGAGCGGGTGACGCGGGCCGTCGGCCGTCGCGGCGGCGTCCAGGCCGCCGGGCGCGGCCAGCACCGCGCCGACGTCGGTCCGGCCCACCTCGACGAGCTCGTCGCCCTCGACGCGGACGGCGGCGGTGCGGTGGTCGTCCAGGCGGACGGTGGCGAGCTTCATCGGCTGTTCTCCTCGGTGTGGCTGCGGTACAGGCCGAGCCTGGTGAAGATCGGGGCGTCGCTGAACTGGAACAGGTCCAGCGCGCCGGAGTCGGAGTCGGAGGCCGACGCCTCCGAGCGGATCGACAGCGGCTGCCAGGACGGCACGACGAACAGGTCGCCGCGGCTCACCCGCCAGGACCGGTCGCCGACGGTGACCTGGCCGGACCCGTCGAAGACCTGGTAGACCGACGAGCCGGTCTCCCGGTACGGCGCGGTCTGCACGCCCGTCGTGATCCGGTGGAACTGCGCCCGGATCGTCGGGAGCACGTCGCCGGCGGTCGTCGGGTCGATGTAGCGGACCAGGGCGTGGCCGGGCTCGACCGGGCCCGCGTGCCCCTCCCGCTCCAGCGCGAGCTGGTCGGCCAGCGCGGCGTCGGTGTCGGTCCAGCGGTAGCAGAGCAACGGCGTGCCCTCGTGCCGGCGGAGCTGGGAGACCGGGGCCAGGCCGGGGTGCCCCCAGAGCCGTTCGGCGCGCGAACGGTCGGGGGTGGCGTGCTCCTCCTCGGTGAGGGTGTCCCGGCCGAAGTCGAAGAACTGCGCCTCGACGCCGTACTGGAAGGGGATGTCGAGGCCGTCGATCCAGGCCATGGGCGTGTCGGCCGCGTTGTGGTGGGCGTGCCAGTGCAGGCCGGGCTGGGGGAGGAAGTCGCCGCGGCGCATCGGCACCGGGTCGCGCTCGACCACGGTCCACACGCCCTCGCCCTCGACGACGAAGCGGAAGGCGTTCTGGCTGTGCCGGTGCTCGGGGGCGTTCTCGCCCGGCATCAGGTACTGGATCGCGGCCCACAGGGTCGGCGTCGCGTACGGCTTGCCGCCCAGGCTGGGGTTGGCCAGCGCGATCGCCCGGCGCTCGCCGCCGCGGCCGACCGGGACCAGCTCACCGGCGCGGCCGGCGAGGTCGAGCAGCGTGCCCCACTCCCACCGGTGCGGCTGCGCGGTGGAGCGCGGGTGCGGCGGCATCAGGTCGCCGATCTCCGTCCACAACGGGACGAGCAGCGCCTTCTCGAAGCCTCGGTAGAGGTCTTCCAGCTCGGGGCTGAGCGAGGGCTGGTCCGGCCGGTCCACGGCGGCGATCTTGACCGGCGAGCCGCCGGCGTTCACGTGGGGCATGGCCCCGACTATCCGCGCAGGCGACCGGGCTGGAAAAGAGGATTCTGCACAGCGGAATTGATGTGCCAGGATCGGTTCCATGGCCAAGCCCATGAAGACGCCGCCGGCCTACGCGCCCAGCAGCGTCGACCATGCCCTGCGGCTCGCGCAGATCCTCCAGCTCGACGGGGTGATCACCGTCTCGGCCGCCGCCGATCGGCTCGGCGTGGCCCGCTCCACGGCCCACCGGCTGCTGACCGCGCTGGTGTACCGCGATTTCGCGGTGCAGAACGACGACCGCAGCTACCGGGTGGGCCCCGTCCTCGCGCTGGCCGAGCGCGCGCAGTCCGACGTCGGCGCGCTGCGGGCGGCGGCGCTCGGCGAGATGCGGGCGCTGGTCGACCGGATCGACGAGACGGTGAACCTCAGCATCCGCACCGGGCGCAACGTGCGCTTCATCGCCTCGGTCGAGTGCGGGCAGGCCCTGCGGGTGGGCAGCCGTGAAGGCATGGTCTTCCCGGCCCACCAGGCCACCGGCGGCCTGGTGGCGCTGGCGGCCCTCTCGGACGAGGAGCTGGCGCAGCTCTACGCCCCCGACGACCGGGCCGATCCGGCCGAGGAGCTGCCCGACCTGGCGCGGCTGCGGCGGGACCTGCGGTCCGTACGGCACAGCGGCGTCGCGCTCAACCTGGAGCGCACCGAGCGGGGCGTGGTCGCGCTGGGATGCCCGGTGAAGGGCCGCGACGGCGCGACCGGCGCGGCGCTGTCGATCTCGATGCCCAGCGTCCGCTACTCCCCGAAGGAGATCAAACCCCTCGTCACCGCGCTCACCGCCGCGGCCGACGCGATCAGCCGCGCCCTCTCGGCCACCGGTTGACCGGAGGAAGTCGCGCCCTCTCGGCCACCGGTAGACCGGAGGAAGTCGCGCCCTCTCGGCCACCGGTAGACGGAGGAGGTCGCGCGCTCTGTGCCGCCGGTTCACCTCCGGCCGGGCCGTCGCCTCACCTCAGGAGGTCGCGCCGGGTGAGCGTGCTGCCGAGCGCGGCCGCCGCCGCGCGTACCGCGGCCACGTGCCCCTCGGGCCGGAACCGGCCGGTGGGGCCGGCCACGCTGATCGCGGCCAGCGGCTCGTCGCCGCGCCCCAGCACCGGCGCGGCGACGCACACCAGCCCGACGGCCGACTCCTCGGCCTCGAACGCGACCCCGGTCTCCGTGACGCGCCGCAACTGGCCGCGCAGGATGCTCGGCACGACGACGGTGTGCGGCGTACGCCGTTCCAGCGGCCCGGTCAGCACCTCGCGCCGCAGGTCGGGCCCGGCGTAGGCGAGCAGCGCCTTGCCGATCGCGGTGCAGTGGAGCGGCATCCGGCCGCCGGTGCGCGAGGGCGCCCTGGCCTGGCGGTGGCCGCCGATCTTGGCGACGTAGACGACGTCGTGCCCCTCGCGCACGCCGAGGTGCACGGTCTCGTGGGTGCGTTCGTAGAGGTCCTGCAGGAACGGCATCGCCAGTTCGAGCAGGCTGCGTTCCAGCGAGGCGAGCATGCCCAGCTCGAACAGGCCGCGGCTGAGCCGGTAGCCGCCGTCGGCGCGGTCGAGCAGGCGGTTGGAAACCAGATCGCCCGACAGCCGGTGGACGGTCGCCTTGTGCAGGCCGGTGCGCCGCACCAGCTCGGCGAGGCTGACGACCCGGTCGTCGGGCCGGAAGGCACGCAGGATCGTCACCGCCTTGCCCAGCACGGTGTCGAGATCCGCCCGATCGGTCACCCGCACAGCGTATCGCTGAACGAGACGATGTGCTGGTTGGGACGGCATCCTGCCTGCACAGTGGGGGGATGAACGAAACCAACGGGCCCGCCGCCGCGAGCCCGTCCGACATCGCCGCCGCGGCCGGGCGGCTGGCCGGCGCCGCCGCGTCCGGCGTGCCGTGCGCCCCCGTGCGGGATCTGATCGGCCGCGACGACCTGGCCGCGGCGTACGCCGTCCAGGCCGCGCTGGCCGCCTCCCGGCTGGCCGCCGGCGCGCGGATCACCGGACGCAAGATCGGCCTGACGTCGGAGGCGGTGCAGCGCCAGCTCGGCGTCGACCAGCCCGACCTGGGCGTGCTGTTCGATGACATGGCCTACGCCGACGGCGACGCGATCCCGGTCGGCCGGATCCTCCAGCCGCGGGCCGAGGCGGAGATCGCGTTCGTGCTCGGCGCCGACCTGGACGACGGCCCGCTCGACGCCCCCCAGGTCCGCGCCGCGATCGAGTACGCCGTCGCCGCGCTGGAGATCTGCGGCAGCCGGATCGCCGGCTGGGACATCTCCTTCGGCGACACGGTCGCCGACAACGCCTCCGCCGGCGCCTACGTCCTCGGGACGGAACGCCGCACCCTCGACGAGTTCGACCCCGTGGACGTCGCCATGTCGATGAGCATCGGCGGCGAGGAGGTCTCCACCGGCACCGGCGCGGCCTGCCTGGGCGACCCGATCGAGGCGGTCGTGTGGCTCGCCCGCATGGCCCGCGACCTCGGCGAGCCGCTGCGCGCGGGCCAGGTCGTCCTGTCCGGCGCGCTCGGCCCCATGCGGCCGGTCGCGGCCGGCGACACCGTCACCGCCACCCTGTCCGGCCTCGGCACGGTGACGGTCCGCTTCACCGAAGGAGCAGCAGCATGAGCAGGACGAAGGTCGCGATCATCGGCTCGGGCAACATCGGCACCGACCTGATGATCAAGGTGTTGCGCGGCTCGCGCCACCTGGAGATGGGCGCCATGGTCGGCATCGACCCGGCCTCCGACGGTCTGGCCCGCGCCGCCCGGATGGGCGTGCCGACGACGTCCGAGGGCGTCGACGGGCTGATCGCGCTGCCGGGCTTCGACGAGATCGGCATCGTCTTCGACGCCACCTCGGCCAAGGCGCACGAGGTGAACGCCGCCAAGCTGCTCCCGCTCGGCAGGCGGCTGATCGACCTGACCCCGGCGGCGATCGGCCCCTACGTCGTCCCGGCCGTCAACCTCGACGAGCATCTCGACGCCCCCGACGTGAACATGGTCACCTGCGGCGGCCAGGCCACGATCCCGATCGTCGCCGCCGTCAGCCGGGTGGCGCCGGTCGAGTACGCCGAGATCGTCGCGTCCATCGCCTCGAAGTCGGCCGGGCCGGGCACCCGGGCCAACATCGACGAGTTCACCGAGACCACCTCGGCCGCCATCGAGCAGATCGGCGGGGCGCGCCGCGGCAAGGCGATCATCATCCTCAACCCCGCCGACCCGCCGCTGATCATGCGGGACACCGTCCTGTGCCTCGTCGCGGCGCCGGACCCGGCCGTCCACGACGAGATCCGCCGGTCGGTCGAGAAGATGGTCGCCGACGTCGCCGCCTACGTCCCCGGCTACCGGCTCAAGCAGCAGGTGCAGATCACCGAGGTGCCCGCCGACCAGCCGGTGGAGACGCTGCTGGCGGCCGGCGCGGCGCGGCCCACCCACCAGGTGTCGGTCTTCCTCGAGGTCGAGGGCGCCGCGCACTACCTCCCGGCCTACGCCGGCAACCTCGACATCATGACCTCCGCCGGCCTGCGGGTCGCGGAGCGCATCGCCGCACGGAAGGCGGGCCTTCGATGACCATCCCGATCTTCGTCCAGGACGTCACCCTGCGCGACGGCATGCACGCCGTCCGCCACCGCATCGGCCTGGAGGACGTCAAGCGCATCGTCACGGCGCTGGACCGGGCCGGCGTCGACGCGATCGAGGTCGCGCACGGCGACGGCCTGGCCGGCGGGTCGCTGAACTACGGTCCCGGCTCGCACACGGACTGGGCGTGGATCGAGGCGGCCGCGTCGGTGTTGGAGCGCGCCCGCCTGACCACGCTGCTGCTGCCGGGAGTCGGCACCGTCCACGAGCTGAAGCGCGCCTACGACCTCGGCGTGCGGTCCGTCCGGGTCGCCACGCACTGCACCGAGGCCGACATCTCGGCCCAGCACATCGCCGCGGCCCGCGAGATCGGCATGGACGTGTCCGGGTTCCTGATGCTCTCCCACATGGCCCCGCCCGAGGAGCTGGCCCGGCAGGCCAAGCTCATGGAGTCCTACGGCGCGCACTGCGTCTACGTCACCGACTCCGGCGGCCGGCTCACCATGAACGACGTGGCCGCGCGGGTGCGCGCGTACCGGGACGTGCTCGACGCCGGGACCGAGATCGGCATCCACGCCCACGAGAACCTCTCGCTGTCGGTCGCCAACTCCGTCGTCGCGGTCGAGAACGGCGTCTACCGGGTCGACGCGTCGCTCGCCGGTCACGGCGCGGGCGCGGGCAACTGCCCGCTGGAGGCGTTCGTCGCGGTCGCCGACCTGTCGGGCTTCGAGCACCGGTGCGACCTGTTCCAGCTCCAGGACGCCGCCGACGACATCGTCCGCCCGTTGCAGGACCGTCCGGTGCGGGTCGACCGGGAGACGCTCACCCTGGGGTACGCCGGCGTCTACTCGTCGTTCCTGCGGCACGCGGAGGCCGCCGCCGCGCGGTACGGCGTCGACGTGCGCGACATCCTGATGGAGTGCGGCCGTCGCCGGCTGGTCGGCGGCCAGGAGGACATGATCGTCGACATCGCCCTCACGCTCGCCGCCGCGCGCGAGCAGCAGCCCGCCTGACCGTCAGCCGCCGGGCGCGCCCCGGCGGCCGGTGAGCAGCGACTCGCCGATCGCCACCAGGGCGTCGGCGAGCTGCTCCATGAACTCCGCGATGGGCTTGCCGTCCCCGGACTGGAGCGAGACGAAGGCGCCGTCGAACCCGGCCATGCCGAAGTGGGCGAGGGCGTCGGCGACCGCGTCCGCGGCCTCCTCGCCCTCGCCGGCGAACGACGAGCGGATCATGTGCCGCATGAGGTCGCGGCCCTCGCCGCGGACGTCGACGACGGTCCGCGTCGCCTCCGGGGCCTCGGCGGCCTCCTCGCTCATCACCAGCACCAGCAGCAGGCGCAGGAACTCCTCGCGGTGCACGAAGACCTCGCCGGTGCGGCGCAGGTACCAGCCCAGGCGTTCGCGGGGGGTGCCGCCCGCCGGCGGGTCGCGGTGGGCCTCGCGCATGGCCTCGAAGAAGCCCCGCGCCCCCTGGGCCATGACGGCCGACAGCAGCCCCGCCTTCGACTCGAAGTGGTGGTAGAAGGCGCTCTTGGGCAGGCCCGTCTCCTTCACGAGCGTCGAGATCGACGTCCCGGCGTAGCCGCGCACGGACATCACCCGGGCGGCCGCGTCGAGGATCTCCTGCCGGGACCGGCGGCCGCGGCTGTTTCCGGTGTGCGCCTCCTGCGCCGACTTCTCCACCAGCCGAATTCTAGGGACCGCGGAACAGCGGTCCGGCCGCGGTCTGAGTGACCGGTTCGTGAGCAGGTCTTGACACGTCGCCGCAGGTCGTTGTTACTCTCCACGCAATTGGACCGAACGTTTGGTCCAAAAGTGCCGCATCGGATCACCGGCGGCCGAGAACGGAGTCAGCGCATGACCGACAGCTACGACGCGGACGTCGCGATCGTCGGGTACGGCCCGACCGGCGTGATCGCCGCGCTCACCCTCGCCAGGTACGGCGTGTCCGCCGTCGCCCTGGAACGGGACACCGACATCTACCCCCGGGCACGGGCGGTGACCGTCAACGACTGGACGATGCGGATCTTCCAGGACCTCGGCATCGACGAGCGGATCGAGAAGAAGATCGACCCCCAGCGGGCCCTGCGCTGGGTCACCTACGGCGGCCGGGAGATCATGCGGATCGAGCACCCGCCCTCGACGCTGGGCCGCAAGGCGCGCTTCTACAACATCTACCAGCCGACCATGGAGGCCGAGCTGCGCGCGGCCGCCCAGGAGCACGGCGACCGCATCACCGTCCACCACGGCGCCGACGTCACCGGCGTCGCCCAGGACGCCGACGGCGTCACCGTCACCTCCACGGACACCGCGACCGGCCGCACGCGCACCACCCGCGCCCGGTACGCGATCGCCGCCGACGGCGGCGCCAGCACGATCCGCGGCGAGGTGGGCTGCCGCCTGCTGGGCGACACCAACGACGTCACCTGGGTGGTCATCGACTGCCGCGTCAAGCGCTGGTGGCCTGACCGCGACTTCCTGACGTTCTGGTCGGACAGGGAGCGGCCGGTCGTCGACATCGCGCTCTCCGCCGGCAACCACCGGTGGGAGATCCCGCTCAAGCCGGAGGAATCCCCCGCGGACTACCCGACCAGCGCCGAGGTCTGGCCGCTGCTGAAGGCGCTGGGCGTCACCGAGCAGGACGTCGAGATCCACCGGCACGCCTTCTACAAGCACCACGTCCGGATGTGCGACGCCTGGCGCCAGGGCCGGGTGTTCCTGGCCGGGGACGCGGCCCACCTGATGCCGCCGTGGGCCGGCGCCGGCATGCAGTCCGGCATGCGCGACGCCCACAACCTGGGCTGGAAGCTCGCCCGGGTGATCAGAGGCGAGCTGCCCGAGAGCTGGCTGGACACCTACGAGGCCGAACGGCGTCCGAACGCCGCCTTCTACACCGGCCTCGCGGTCCAGCTCGGACGGGTCATCAAGCAGGAGCTGTCCGAGGAGGAGCAGGCCGCGATGAACGCCGTCCCCCAGGACACGGTCACGCCGTACGAGCCGCCGCTCTCCGCGCCGCCCGTCCTGGAAGGCGGGTGGATCAGGGGGCCGCGGGGCGACGCCAGCATCGTCGGCCGGATGGTCCCGCAGCCGGTCGCCGGCGACGCCACCGGCCGGATGGCCCGCCTGGACGACCTGCTCGGCGACGGCTTCGTGCTGCTCGGCGACGACGTCGACCCGGCGACCCTGCTGACGGCGCAGGAGAGGGCCGGCTGGGACGCGCTCGGCGCCCGCTACCTCGCCGTACGGCCGAAGACGGCCTACACGCAGGGGCCGGAGGAACTGGTCGACCTCGACGAGATCCTGCTGCCCTGGCTGCGCAGGTACGGCGTCCGCGCCGTGGCCGTCCGTCCGGACAAGTTCGTCGCCGCGGCCGACGTCAGCGGCCTGGCCGTGCCCGCCTGAACCGGTTACCCGAGAGGAGAACAGAGATGTCCGGAGTCAAGGAGCTCGGTTACGTCGTCCACGAGGTCAGCGACCTCGCCGACTGGGAGCACTTCGCCGTCGAGCTGCTGGGGATGTCCTTCGGCGAGAAGACCGACGGCGGCTTCACCCTGCGCACCGACGAGAAGGCCCACCGCTGGATCGTCACCGGCGGCCCCGCCGACGACCTGGTGGCCACCGGCTACGAGGTCTCCGACGCCGCCGCGCTGGACGCCCTGGTGGACAGGGTCCGCGCGGCCGGCGTCGAGGTCACCCAGGGCGACGACGCCCTCGCCGCCGCCCGCAAGGTCGAGCGCGTCTTCGTCACCGCCGACCCCATGGGCAACCGGGTCGAGCTGGTCACCGGCCTGGCCGACGCCGCCACGCCGTTCGAGTCGCCGAAGCTGCTCGGCGGGTTCGTGACGGGCGCCGGCGGCGCGGGCCACCAGGTCCTGCTAGCCCACGGCGTCTCGCGGGAGGAGTACCTGCGCTTCTACATCGACCTGCTCGGTTTCAAGGTCAGCGACGTCATCGTCGAGGAGCTGGCCCCGGGCGTGGTCGCCGACCTGATCTTCCTGCACTGCAACGGCCGCCACCACACCGTGGCCTTCGGCGACCTGCCCTCGCCGAAGAGGACCCACCACTTCATGGTCGAGGTGACCGACATCCGCGACGTCGGCCTGGCCTACGACCGGTGCATGGACGCCGGGCAGCCGTTCGAGATGACGCTCGGGATGCATCCGAACGACCACATGTTCAGCTTCTACGTCCACACCCCCTCCGGCTTCAGCGTGGAGTACGGCTGGGGCGGACTGATCATCGACGAGGCGACGTGGGAGGTGAAGACGCTCGACAAGCTGCACAGCTGGGGCCACCGCCCCCCGGGCGTCGTCGCCGGACTGCTGGCCGCCGCGCCCACGCCCAACGGGGAGGACCACTGATGGCACTCGACGCCAAGGACATCGCACGCACCGTCCGCACCAAGGACTGGAAGCTGCGCTACTACAAGGCCGGCTCCGGCCATCCGGTCGTGCTGCTGCACGGCAGCGGGCCGGGCGCCACGGGCTGGAGCAACTTCGCCGGCAACATCGAGGCGCTGGCCGAGCGCTTCCACGTCTATGCCGTCGACATGCCCGGCTGGGGCGAGTCCGACCCGGCGACCGTCGACCGGCTCGACCACGTGGAGGCGGCGATCCAGTTCCTCGACGCCCTCGGCATCGAGCGGGCCGCGTTCGTCGGCAACTCGATGGGCGGGCAGACCTCGCTGCGGCTGGCCACCGAGCACCCCGGCCGGATCTCGCACCTGATCACCATGGGGCCGCCGGTCGGCCGGATCCCCACGCTGTTCGGCGCCGGCGACGGCCCGTCCGAGGGGCTGAAGGTGCTGATCGAGGCGTACCGGGACGCGAGCCCGGAGAACATGCGCCGGCTCGTCGAGATCATGGTCCACGACAAGGCCAGGTTCGCCACCCCCGAGCTGTGCCAGGCCCGTTCGGACGCCGCGCTCGCCCGCCCCGACCACCTGCGCAACTACGTGGACGGCCTGCCGAAGGGCGCCCCGCTGCCCAAGTGGGTCAGGCCGGAGCTGCTGCCGGGGATCCAGGCGCCGACCCTGCTCATCCACGGCCGCGACGACCGCGTCGTGTCGTTCGAGACGTCCCTCTACCTGCTGGCCAACATCCCGGACAGCCGGCTGGTGCTGCTCAACCGCTGCGGGCACTGGGCGATGATCGAGCACGCCGACGAGTTCAACCGGCTGGTCGCCGACTTCATCGCGAACAACTGACCCCCGGGGGCGCGGGCCGCTGCTCGCCCGCGCCCAGGACGGAGGCCGGCGAGAGCCGGAGACCGAGGACCATGGACGGACCGGAGGCCGCCTTCATGCCGGCTGTACGTGCCCCTGACCCTGCTGTTCATCCACGAGGTGACCGGCCTGCCCAGGACGACCGCCGGGCTCGGGGTCACCGTGGCGGCGGTCGTGGGGCCGCCGGCCAACCCGGTGGCCGGGCCCCTCGTCGACAGGTTCGACGCGCGCCGCGTGCTGATCGCCACCTACGTGCTGCGTGCGCTCAGGGAGCGGCTGTACACCCTGCTCGCCACCGCCTGGCACGCCGCCTGCCGCCCGACGCCGTCGCCCCGCCCTGCCTGCGGCCTGAGGCGACCCGCTGATCGCCGTCATGCTGCGCGTACGTACGGAAACCGCCGGTGGCGGCGTCGTGGAGCCTTCACGGGGACGCCGCACGGTGGGCGGTGGCCAGTTCGGCGAAGGCGACGGCTGCCGGGAGCGGGTCCGCGGGCAGGACGAGCAGGACGGTCCGCTCGGCGGCCGGCTCCAGCGGGATCGCGTGCACGCCGCTGAGGTGGGCGGGCAGCGCCAGCTCGGGGACGATGCTCAGCCCGAGCCCTTCGGCGACCATGGCGAGGATGCTGTTGGTGTCACGCACCCGGTAGTGACATCTCAGGCTCGCACCCGCCGCCCGCGCGATCGCCGTGATCAGCGGCTCGCACCCGCCCGTGGACATGATGAAGGGGTGCCGCGCCAGTTCGGCCACCGGCAGCGAATCGCGGACGCTCAGCTCGTGACCGCTGGGCAGGACGGCCAGCATGCGGTCGGCGGCCAGCGGCCGCGCCACCGACCCGGCGGGCAGCGGCCGCGCCACCGACCCGGCGGTCAGTGAGACCGCACCGGCCGCGGCCGACACGGTGGCGAGGTCGGCCGCCCCGGTCTCCAGCCACTCCAGGACCTCGTCGTCCGCGCCCTCCATCACCGCGAGCCGCACCCGCGGATGCGCTTCGGCGAACCGGCGCAGGAGCGGCGGCAGCAGCCGGGCGTTGGCGCTGGGGATGACGCCGACGCGCAGGCTGCCGCGCTCCTGCCCGCGGATCGCGGCCACCTCCTGCTCCAGCGCCTCCGCCTGGGTGAGGATGAGCGTCGCGCGGCGGCACACGGCCCGCCCGGCCGCCGTCAGGCGCACCCCGTGGCTGCCTCGTACCAGCAGCGCCACCCCGAGCTCGCTCTCCAGCGCGCGCAACGCGTGACTGACGGCGGACTGGCTGGTGGTCAGCTCCTCGGCGGCCCTGGTCATGTTGCCGGTCCGCGCGACCGCCTGCAGGACCCTGAGCTGGGTGAACGTCACAGCGCCGCACGCAGCAGACCGGCCACCAAGGGGTGTGGCTCCCCGGGACGCGAGCGGGCCTGCGGCACGAACAGCGTGGCCACGTAGTACGGGTGCCCGGGAAGCTCCAGCACCCGGGCCTCGCCGTCGCCGTCCACGCCGGTGACCAGGAAGCCGCCGTCGTGCAGGATCGCTTGCCGGCCGGGGGCGAGGCCGAAGTTGCAGTAGTACTCCTCCTCGACGTCGGTCCGCCCGTACAACGCGGCCACCCGGGAACCGGCATTCAGAGCCACGGGCATGGTCTTGCCCGCCAGCGAGCAGGTCAGCTCCGAGACGAACAGGGTCGAGGCGTACGGGTCGTACTCGGCGTGCTGGGCGTCCTCATGGCCGAGCACGTGGCGTGCGTACTCGATGACCATGTGCTGGCAGCCGCCGCACGTCCCCAGCGTGGGGACGCCGTGCTCGCGGCCGTGCCGGAGCGCGGCCAGCGCGCCGGCCAGGCTGCGGTACGGGCTGCCGGGCGCGCACCACAACACGTCGGCGGCCTCGACCTCGGCCAGGTCGGACTCAAGCGGATCGGTGGCGAGCCAGCGGACGTCCACGTCGATGCCGAGGTGCGCGGCGGCGTGGCGCAGCGCGTCGTCGGTGGCCAGATGCGGAGGAAACGCCGGATCTCGGTCGCCGATGACCGCGACGCGCAGGGATCGGTCCATGGCCCTCACTATGCGACGCCCCCCTCACGAGCGCCAATGCCGAACACCGCCCCTGCCATGAGCGATCACTCATGCTGACAAAGCAGGTGGGGCGATGGCTGAGCGCGGCTTCGACGACTCCGTGGATCGCGGGTGACTCACAGGGCACGAAGCCATTGATCGAGGACTGCGAAGTCCCCGTCGGCGAGCCCCCTGCGGGCCTCCACGTGCTCTTCCCGCGTTGTCGCCCAGACAAGTTCGCAGGGTAGCGCTGCCAGCCGACTCCCCAGCTCGGGGGTGAGCCGAACCAGGCGCGAGCCCGGCCGTGGTGCGCGGTGCGGGTTGTCGCCGAAGGGGAGAAGGGGCCCGTCGACGTCGAGGAAGAGCAGCGGGCGTTCGGTTTGACCGGTCATGTCTGAAGTGAGGAGGTTCAGTGGGCTGCGGGCGGATCGAGATGGCGGGTGTCGCCGAGGCTGACGACCGTGCGGTTGTGGAAGTAGTCGTCCTCGCGCAGCGTGGTGATGCTGCCCGGCGGAACCCGGAAACTGGCGTAGCCGATCGCGTTGATCGGCATCTTGATCCAGGACGTCACGACGCATGTCAGGGAGCCGCCATGAGTCACGATGATCTGGTGTTCGCAGGGGCGCTGCAGGATCTCGCCCATGGCCGCGTAGACGCGCCGCGCCAATGCCGCCTTGGTCTCGGCGCCCGCCACGCCCTCGTCGTGCTCCAGCCGTTCCCCGACCGCCGGTGGCGGGATGAATCGTCGGTCCAGCCACTCCTGTGGCCTTTCCCCTGCCTCTCCATAGGATTTCTCCCGAAGTCGGCGGTCCAGGACGGGCTTCACGCCGAACAGCTCGGCGACCTTCTCGGCGGTTTGCCGGGTGCGCTGGAGATCTGAGGAGAACAGCTCCACGTCGGCGCCAACTGGGATTCGAGCCCGCAGGGCCCGCGCGATGGAGACCGCCGCGCTGAGGCCGGCCGGTGTCAGCCGCGAATCATGCCAGCCGCCTACGACCCTCTCGACGTGGTGCGTCGCTTCCGGATGGGTGACGGCGTAGATGGTCCGCATGCGTAACGTCCTCTTGTTGGGGCTTTTGAGGGATCTTAAGAGTGGAGGGGGCTGGCCGGGCACGGCGCGGGTTTCGGCCCCGTACGGGTGTGCCGGCGTCACGGCCGTGGAGACGCGATGGATCTTCCTGTCTCAGGAGACGCCGATCTCCCTTCCCTGGTCGGCAGCGGCCTCGTGCGGACGTGCGGCGCCTGGCGGACCGCTGACGGTGACCGCCCGGGGGCGCGTTGCGGGGACCTAGGCCTCACGGCGCGGCCGGCCGGCGCCTGTCCGGGCGCCGGCCGGCCGTGCGAGTCGCGGGTCAGGGGTTGTCGTAGCCGATCCACTGGATGTACCAGCCGAACTGCTGGGCGGTGCCCGGGGACAGCGCCGACGCGTCACGCCATTGCACGTAGACGCGGAACTTGGTGGCGGTGGCGTCGTAGACGGCGCTGGGGCCGACCAGGTTCCACTGGTTGCCGCCGGTGCTGCTGATGGAGGTGACGTAGACGGGACGCCCGGAGAAGTGCGCGGAGCCGGTGTCGACGTCGATGTAGATGCCGTTGGAGCCGTAGGCCTGCCAGCCCTGTCCGGGGTTGGTCTGACCGGCGGCGATGCGGGCGGTGGGCATGGGGGGTCCTTCCGTCCGGGGAGTTTGTCACGCTCAGTATTCGATCCACCACGAAAAGTGTCGAGGTCAGGAATCCTTGGCCCCGCGGGCACAGGAATCGAGCCCGAAAAGGGTCTGGCCACGTGCCGGGACCCGTGCGCTCCTCCACGACGGGACTGACGGCGACGGCGGCCCGGCCGGGACGACGGAGCTGGTCGCGGCCGCCTACCGGTCGCCCGACGGCGGATGGCACCCGTTGCCCGGCTCCCAGCCCGAGACCACGGCGTCCGGCGACACCGGCCATGCCCATGGCGATCCTGAAGCGGCACAGCAGGCCCAGACCGGCGGGGTGTAGGCGCGCCCGGCTTCAGGCGGGTTGGGTGTAGCCGCGGGAGCGGACGAAGTCCCGGGTGAGCTCGGTGAAGGCGCGGGCGGCGGCGCTGCGGTAGGCGCCCTCGCGGTGCAGCAGGGTGACGGTGCGGCTGGGCAGCGGCGGGTCGAGGGGGACCGGTGTGAGGTGCGGATGGTCGTGGGTGACGGCGTCGGGCAGGACGGTGGCCAGCGGGGTGCGGCGCACGATCTCGGTGAGCGCCTGGATGGAGTTGGCCTCGACCGCGATGCGGGGCGCGGCCCGGTGGCGGGCGAAGTAGGCGTCGATGTGGCCTCGGGTGGCGAAGTCGCCGCTGAGCAGGGCGAGCCGCTCGTCCTTGAGCGCGCCCACCGGGAGGGGGACGGCCGGCGTCCGGGCGTGCGGGGTGCCGGTGACGAGGCTGAGGGTCTCGGTGAACAGCGCGGCGGGGGTGATGCCGGGCAGGTGGGGGCCGGCGAAGGCGATGCCGAGGTCGAGGTCGTCGGCGAGCAGGGCCGCTTCCATGCGGTCCTGGGGCATCTCGGTCAGGGTGAGGCCGACGGCCGGGTGGCGCGCGTACAGCTCGGCGGTGAGCGGGCCGACCAGGTAGGCGGTGAAGGTGGGGGTGACGCCCAGCCGGAGGTGGCCGCGGGACAGGTTCTGGACGTCGTGCACGGCGCGTTCGGCGGCGGCCAGGTCGCGAAGCGCGCGCCGGGCGTGGTCGGTGTAGACGGCCCCGGCGTCGGTGAGTCGCACCGCGCGGCCGGTGCGGTCCAGCAGTTGCACGCCCAAGGTCCGCTCGAGCTGCCTGATCTGCTGGGAGAGCGTGGGCTGCGAGATGTGCAGCTCCTCGGCGGCGCGGGTGAAGTTGCCGTGTTCGGCCACGGCGAGCAGGTAGCGCACGTGACGCAGTTCGAGAGCGGCCATGGACAAACTATAGACCAGACCAATGACTTTCAGGCGGAACATCTCTTGGACACTATAGACCCAGGTCATGCATGCTGGATGTCAGCAGCCCGAAAGGGCCGGCCACCGCCGAAGGGAGTGACCATGCAGAACCTCGCCGAGGGCGTCGCCCGTTTCCAGCGGGACGTCTTCCCGGCCAAGGCGGAGCTCTTCGCCCGTCTGGCCACCCATCACACACCGCACACGCTGTTCATCGGCTGCTCCGACGCCCGCGTCGTCCCCGAGTTGATCACCGGCACCGAGCCGGGTGACCTGTTCGTCATCCGCACCGCCGGCAACCTGGTGCCCGCCTACCGCCCCGAAGCCGACGGGGTGGCCGCGAGCATCGAGTACGCGGTCGCCGCGCTGGGCGTGCGGGACGTCGTCGTCTGCGGCCACTCGGCGTGCGGCGCGATGACCGCGCTGGCCGAGGGGCACGACCTCAGCGGCGCCCCGACCGTCGCCGCCTGGCTGCGGCACGCGGACGCCTCCCGGGCCCGCACCCCCGCCCACGGTGACGTGCCGGGCCTGGTGCGGCAGAACGTGCTCGCCCAGCTGGCGAACCTGGCCACCCACCCGTCGGTCGCCCACGCGCTGGCGGCGGGGAAGGTCGCCCTGCACGGCTGGGTCTACGACATCCCGACCGGCCGCGTCGAGGAGCTGACCGCCGCGGGCGCCGCGCTCATCGCCTGACCCGGCTCCGGGGTTCCCGCCCGCGACCTGCCTGCGGGGAGCCTGCAGCCATTCCGACACCACCCGAAGAGAAGGACGTAACCAACCATGGTGCACGCACAGTTCGACCCCACCGCCCGCCAGGCCCTGGCCGCCGCCGCCGTCGAGGCCAAGACCCGCAAGGACCTGACCTGGCAGCAGATCGCCGACGCCGCCGGCCTGTCGGTGGCCTTCACCACCGCCGCCGTCCTCGGCCAGCACCCGCTGCCGGAGAGCTCCGCCCGCGCCGTGGCCGAGCTGCTGGACCTCGGCGAGGACGCGGCGACGCTGCTGCAGACCATCCCGGTCCGCGGCTCGATGCCGGACCGGATCCCGACCGACCCGACCATGTACCGCTTCTACGAGATGCTCCAGGTCTACGGGACGACCCTCAAGGCCCTGGTCCACGAGCAGTTCGGCGACGGCATCATCTCCGCCATCAACTTCCGGCTCGACGTGAAGAAGGTCGCCGACCCCGAGGGCGGCGAGCGCGCCGTCATCACCCTGGACGGCAAGTACCTGCCGACCAAGCCCTTCTGACCGGGCCTTTCCGACAGAACCCTTCCGGCAGGGCCCACCGACAGGGCCCTGCCGACCACTTCCGGAGGACTTCATGGACTTCGTCCAGCGCACCATCGACCTCGCCCGCCAGAACGTCGCCGAGGGCGGCCGCCCGTTCGCGACCGTCATCGTCAGGGACGGCGAGCTCCTGGCCGAGAGCGCCAACAAGGTCGCCCAGACCGGCGATCCGACCGCCCACGCGGAGATCCTCGCCATCCGTGAGGCCTGCACCAGGCTCGGCACCGAGCACCTGACCGACGCCACCATCTACGTGCTCGCCCACCCCTGCCCGATGTGCCTGGGGGCGCTGTACTACTGCTCCCCGGCCGAGGTCGTCTTCCTCACCACCCGGGACGCCTACGAGCCCCACTACGTGGACGACCGCAAGTACTTCGAGCTGGGCACCTTCTACGACGAGTTCGCCAAGCCCTGGCAGCGGCGCCGGCTGCCGATGCGCCACGAGCCGCGCGCGGACGCCGTCGAGGTGTACCGGTTCTGGCAGGAGCGCAACGGCGGCGAGCGCCGCGTCGCGGGCGCGCCCACCACCGCGTAGGGCGGGGGAGCGGACCTCAGCCCGGCTCGCCGGTCCCGCCGAGCGAGAGCGGGCCGAGCTCGGCGGCGGTCCTGGCCAGCGCGCGTACGGCGGGACCGTCGGCGGTGGACGACCAGACCAGGGCGAACCGGAGAGCCGGGGCGTCGTGCAGCGGCACGAAGACGACGCCGGGCGGCCGGTTGTAGCGGGCCGCGATCTCGCCCAGCGGATGGACGCACTGCCCGGCGGCGACCAGGGCGAGGATCTCGTGGAACGTCCGCGCGACCGGCCCGCGCGGGATACGGCGGCCCAGCGGCGTGCGGGTGGGGACCATCGACGCCACCCAGTACTCCGGAGCCGCGGGGCCCAGGTCGACGACATGCTCGTCGGCCAGGTCCTCCAGCGACGCGCCGCCCCGCCCGGCGAGCGGATGCCCGGCCGACACCGCCAGCACCCGGCCGGTGACGAGCACGGTGGGGCCCACGGTGAGGTCGGGTTCGGCCACCGGCAACCACAACACGTGCGCGTCGGCGTCCCCGGCGCGCAGGGCGGCGAACGGGTCGCCGCCGGTGACCTCGCTGAAGCGGACCTCGGCGCCGGGATGGCGGGCTTGGAAGGCGTCGACGAGCGGGCGCAGCTCGTAGCCCGCGTGGCCGAACACGCCCAGGCGCAGCGTGCGGCCCGCGCCCACCCCCGCGGCCTCGGCCCGGGCCAGCCCCTCCTGGAGCAGGTCGTAGGCCTGCCGCAGATCCTCCCGCAGGCGGCGGCCGACGGGGGTCAGCGCCACCCGCCGGCTGGTGCGGTCGAACAGCGCCACGCCGAGACGCCGTTCCTGCCTGCTGACGGCCTGGCTGACGCGGGCCTGCGAGACGCGCAGCCGCTCGGCGGTACGGCCGAAGTGCAGCTCCTCGGCGAGCGTCAGGAAGATCTCGACGTCCCTCAGCTCCACAGATAACCCCCATGTTATGGATCGCCCCACGAACCCTACCTTGTTCGGCCTCCG
Source organism: Nonomuraea sp. NPDC049646 (assembly GCF_044465525.1). Lineage (NCBI taxonomy): Bacteria > Bacillati > Actinomycetota > Actinomycetes > Streptosporangiales > Streptosporangiaceae > Nonomuraea > Nonomuraea sp. NPDC049646. Next base: position 247,390 of record NZ_JBITLU010000012.1, read on the forward strand.
ACCTGCCCCGATGCTGGACGCACCACCTGAGGGGGAGATCCACATGACCGACCTGCAAGCCATGGCCGACCGCGTCGAGATCGAGGCGCTGTGCGGCGAACTCACCGACGCGGTGCTGACCCGCGACTACGACCGCGTCGAAGCCCTGTTCACGCCCGGCGGCGTCATGCGGTGGCCGCACATCGGCAAGGAGTTCGCCGGACGGGAGGCGATCCGCGCCGGGATCGAGTGGGGGCAGGGCCTCTGGGAGTTCTTCGTGCAGAACGTCCACCCGGGCGTCATCCGGATCGACGGCGACACCGCGACCGGCCGGACCTACATCCACGAGTTCGGGCGGATGCGCGACGGCGGCTCCCACACCAACCACGCCGTCTACCACGACCGCTACCAGCGCACCGGCGACGGCTGGAAGTTCGCCGAACGCGTCTACGAGGTCAGATACCTCGACACCAGTCCGCTGCCGGGCTCGGCCCCCGCCGGCGACCAGGAGCGCCCGGCATGACGACCAGCCTGCGCGCCCTGACCGGCGACTACGTCCTCGATCAGGCCCGCACCCGGATCGGCTTCGTCGCCCGGCACACCGTCGGCCCCGCCGTGCACGGGCAGTTCGACCGGTTCGCCGGAACCGGCCACCTGGACGGCGACGACCCGTCCAGGTCGCGCGTCGAGCTCACCGTCCAGGCGGCCAGCGTCCGGACCGGCAACCCGCAGCGCGACCGGTACCTGCGGGGCAAGTACCTCAGGGACGCCGACCACCCGGTGATCACCTTCACCTCGGACCGGGTGGAGCGGACCGGTGAGGCGGCCTTCCGGGTCACCGGGGACCTGAGCATCCGCGGCGTGCGCAACCCGATCACCCTGGAGCTGGAGCTGACCGGCGACGGGGACGACCTGCGGCTCAAGGGCGGCGTCACGATCGACCGCACCGACTGGGGCGTGAAGTGGACCGCCGTCGCCGGGCTCGTCGCCAGGAAGGTGGCGCTGGAGCTCGACCTCGCCGCCACCCGGCGGCCCGCCCCCACCGGGGGCTGATCACCCGCCGAGCTGCTGGGCCAGCCCGACGACGATCCCCTCGGGGCCGCGGACGTAGCACAGCAGGTAGCTGTCCTCGAACCGCTCCAGCGTGCCGACGAGCTCGGCGCCGTGCCGGCGCAGGCGTGAGACGACGTCCTCGACGTCGTCGACGGCGAACATGACGCGGCGGATGCCCAGCGTGTTCGCCGGCGGGTCCGCCGGTTCGGGGCGGATCGGCTGCGGAGTGTGGAACATGGCCAGCTCGATCCCGCCGGAGCCGCCCGGGATCCGCAGCATCGCGACCTCCTGCCGGACGCCGTCGAGCCCGATGACCCGTTCCGCCCAGCGCCCCTCGATCGGCCCCCTGCCCTCCAGCTCCATGCCGAGTTCGAGGAAGAACGCGATCACCGCGTCAAGGTCTTCGACGACGATGAGCACGTTGTCCATCCGCTGGATCGCCACGCCGGGCCTCCTTCGTCAAATGCGGCCGCTCGCCGGCCGCCGATGTTCCCAGGACGGAGCCGGCGCCGCGTTCTCGACACGCCGCCGGCGAAATGCCGGTCCCACCTTGTCCCCCCGGGCGGGCCGCCCACCAGATGCCGATGTCATCAGACGGCCCGTGAATCCTGCAGATCCGCCTGTCAGGCGCTCGCCAGGGGCCCGAAGAACGCCCGCACGTCCGCCGCCAGCAGCTCCGGCGCCTCCAGCGCCAGGTACGCGCCGCCGCGGTCGAGCCCGGTCCAGCGCCGGACGTCGGCGTCCCGCTCGGCGAAGCGCCGGATCGTCACGTCGTCCCTGGCCAGCAGCACGGCCGTGGGGACGGTCACCCGCGGCTTGGGCCGTAGGCGCCCGGGTCGTGGCCGACCTCGAAGTAGAGGTTGGCGACCGACCCGGCGGTGGCGGTGAACCACATGAGGCTGACGTCGGTCAGGACGCGGTCGCGGGCATGATCTGTTGAACCCCAGGCCCTCCCGCATGAAGGTCTGCATGATGCCCAGGCGGCGCTGCTCGTCGGCGGTGAACTCGTCCTCGTCCGGCGAGGGGAAGGCGACCCAGGCGTTGACGGTCCATGATCTGGTTCGACGGCGACCGCGACATGGCCTGGCGCACCGCCGAGCAGCTCGACGCCCTCCAGGTGCCGCCGGACGACGAGGTCGCCCCGGTGCACCGGCTGTCGCGCTGGTTCATCGCCATGGCGCTCGGCCGGCCGGCCGACGGGCTGCCGGCCCTGGCCGAGGTGGTGGAGTCGGCCCGCGCGCCGGCGAAGGCCGACCGCCGCGGGCTGCTGCTGATCGGCGGCCTGGGCCTGGCCGACTACGACGCCCGCACCCACATGCTGGCCTCCGCGGCCACCGCCACGATCCGGGCCGAGGGCATGGTCGGCCTGCTGCCGCAGGCGCTGACGTTCCTCTCCCGCGTCGAGTACGCGCGCGGCCGCCACGCCGAGGCGCGCAGCCTGGCCACCGAGGCCGTGGCCATCTCCGCCGACACCGGCCAGCCCGCGTGGGCGCGCCAGGCGGCCGGGCTGCTGGACCGGTTCGCGGCCGTCCGGGGCGAGGCGCTCGATCCGGCCACCGCCCACCCGGGCGCGCTCGCCCTGCTCCACCTCGGTCAGGGACGTTCCGGGCAGGCCCTGCTCAGCCTGGAATCGCTCGTCTACGGGCGCTCCCGCAACCGCATCCAGGCCATGCACCACGTGCCCGACCTGGTCGAGGCCGCGCTGCGCAGCGGCAGGATCGCCCGCGCGGCGGAGCCGTTCGCCCGGCTGGAGTCGTGGGCGGCGACGCTGGGCCGGCGCTGGGCCGACGCCCTGGTCCTGCGCTGCCGGGCGCTGCTGGACACCGCCGGCGACCCCGGCGCGCACTTCCGCGCCGCGCCGGCCGCGCGCACGCGTACCGAACTGGGCGCCACGGGCTGGAGCGCGCCACGCCGCACCGGCGCGGCCCGGTTCGCGCGGCTCACCCCGCAGGAACGGCAGATCGTGCAGCTGGCCGCCACCGGGCTGTCCAACCGGGACATCGCCGCGCACCTGTTCCTGAGCCCGCGCACGGTGGGCCAGCACCTGTACAAGGCCTTCCCCAAGCTGGGCGTCACCGCCCGCGGCCAGCTCGCCGGCCTCACGCTCGACGAATGACCCCGCCGGACGGCGGTCTTGACCGGCGTCCCCGCACGGGGAAGGATCCAGGACTCGTGACCGAACACACGCTGCGCCCCGTCGGGCGCGTCGAGTCGACACTGACCGATCGCGCGGCGGCGCCCCGGCAGCCCGACGAGGGAGCCCCCGACGCCTGGCTGGTCTTCGACGACCGGTACGCCCCCGCCCTCGACGGCCTGACCCCGGGCACCGACGTCCTGCTGCTCACCTGGCTCGACCGGGCCGACCGCGACACCCTGGCCGTCCACCCGCGTGGCGACGCCGCCCGGCCGCTCACCGGCGTCTTCGCCACCCGCGCACCCGACCGGCCCAACCCGATCGGCCTGCACACCGTGCACATCCTGGCCGTCGAGGGCCGGCGGGTGCACGTCCGCAACCTGGAGGCGCTCGACGCGACCCCGATCCTCGACGTCAAGCCCCTGCTCACGCCCGACCGCTGAGCGCGGGCGTCCTGCGCTAACCCTGGTCGCCGGCGGACGTCCGGGGGGACAGCGGGTGGCCGGGGCGGACGAGGCCGGCGTCGTACGACACCACCACCACCTGCGCCCGGCTGCTCAACCCGAGCTTGGCCATCAGCCGGTTGAGATGCGTCTTGACCGTGCCCTCGCTCACCGACAGCCGCTCGGCGATCTCCTTGTTCGACAGCGCGTGCCCGACCAGCCGCAGCACCTCCGTCTCGCGCCCGGTGAGCCGGTCGAGTGAGGGGGCGGGCAGTGGGGCGGGCGGCTCGGCGAACGCCTCGATCAGCCGCCTGGTCGCGGCCGGGGCCAGCAGGATGTCGCCCGCCGCGACCGTGTGGATGGCGGCGATCAGGCGTTCGGGCGGGGTGTCCTTGAGCAGGAACCCGCCGGCGCCCAGGCGCAGCGCGTTGTAGACGTACTCGTCGAGGTCGAACGTGGTCAGGATGAGCACCTTGGGCGGCGGGTCGTGGGCGGCGGCCAGGATGCGCTCGGTCGCCGTCAGGCCGTTGATGCCGGGCATCCTGATGTCCATGAGGATCACGTCGGGCCGCAGCGTGGCGGCCAGGCGAACGGCCTCCTCACCGTCGGCGGCCTCGCCCACGACCTCCAGGCCCGCGGCGCGCAGGAGCGCGGCCAGACCCGCGCGGATGAGCACCTGGTCGTCGACGACGAGGACTTTGATCTCGCACCTGCTTCACGGTCGTCACGGCGGCCGATCGTCGGCGCCGGGCACGGGGAGCGGGAAGGTCGCCAGCACCTCGAACCCGCCCTCGGGCAGCGGCCCGGCGATGATCGACCCCTGGTAGAGCCTGACACGTTCAGTCATGCCGATCAACCCGTGGCCGCCGGAGGGCTCGTCCTCCGCCTGGACGGCGGCGCCGTCGTTGCTGACGCGTAACGTCAGCGTGGCCGGCCCGTAGCCGATGTGGATCTCGACCCGGCCGGGGTCGGCGTGCTTGAGCACGTTCGTCAGCGACTCCTGGACGATGCGGTAGGCGCACAGGTCGAGACCGGACGGCAGCGGCCGGGCCCGGCCCTCGACGACGAGCTCGGTGGCGACGCCCGCCCCGCGCATGCGCTCGACCAGCGGATCGAGGGCCAGCAGGCCCGGCGCGGTGGCGTAGAGGCCCTCGTCGTCGTCGTGGGCCTCGATGCGCAGGATCGACAGCAGCCGGCGCATCTCGGTCAGCGCCTCGTGGCTGGTGTCGGCGATGACGCCCAGCGTGGCGTGGGCGGTGGCCGGGTCGCTCAGCGCCACGTAACGCCCCAGCCCGGCCTGTACGGAGATGACCGACATGTGGTGGGCGACGACGTCGTGCAGCTCGCGGGCGATGCGCACCCGTTCGCGGGTGACCGCCCGCCGGGCGGCGGCGCCCTGCTCCGCGCGCAGCTGCGCGGCGAGGTCGGCGAGCTGCGCGGTGCGCTCCGACAGCAGCCGCACGCTGGTGCCCGCGCCTGCGCCGCAGGCCGCCACGATGCACGACTGCGCGGCGGCCGACCACAGCGCCAGGCCCGGCTGCTGCACCGAGGCGTAGGTCCACTCGACGACGATCAGCGCCGCACCGGCCGCGCACCACGCCCACGACCGGTGGGCGGCCACGGAGTAGAGCGCCACCAGCGGCCCGATGCTGTTGAGCCCGTGGTGGTAGCCCAGCACGTGGTAGACCAGCGAGGCGCCCACCGACACCAGCAGCACCGCCACCGGCGTCGCCCTGCGCAGCGCCAGCGGCGCGTTGACCAGCACGGTCAAGGCCGCCGACAGGGCGTCGCCCGGCCGGCCCCGGCCCGGCTCGAACATCTCCCACAGCCAGGTGCCGACGACGAGCGCCAGGGCCACGGCGCCGTCGAGCAGCAGCGGGTGGACCGCGAACACCCGCCGGACGATGGACGGGGCGGTGAAGGGCACCCGTCACGCTAACCCCGGCGCCGCCGCGGGCGCATCAACCCGGGGGTGGACATCGGCTGCCGCGGAAGTTGCAGACCCCCGCGTCCCGCCCGCGACTGATTTCCGCATCACCCTCACGACTGACGAGACCGGGCCGGGCAGCGGCCACGATGGAGCGATGTCGCGAACCTCTCGTCACGAGGAGACAGCCGATGGGGAACGGTGCGGAGGGCTCGGACAGCACGGCCCGGACGGCGGGACCGGCGAGGAGGGCGTGCGGTTCCGGGTGCTCGGGCCGTTCGAGATCGTCGGCGCCCGCGGCCCGATCAGCCTCGGCGGGCCACGGCAGCGCGCCCTGCTCGCCCGGCTGGTGGCCGCCGCCGGGACGGTCGTGTCCACCGACACGCTGATCGAGGACCTGTACCGGGGCAGGCCGCCGGCGACCGCCGTGGGCTCCGTCCACGTCTACGTGTCGAACCTGCGCCGGGTGCTGGAGCCGTCACGCGCGCCGCGCACGCCGCCCCGGCTGCTGGTGGCCCGCCGGCCCGGCTATCTCCTGGCCACCGCGGACGTCGACGCGCTGCGCTTCGGCAGGCTGGTCGCGGACGCCGAGCCGCGCCCGCCCGCGGAGGCGCTGCCGCTGCTGGAGGAGGCACTCGGGCTGTGGCGCGGCGTCCCCTACGGCGAGTTCGCCGACGAGCTGTGGGCCGCCGCGGAGGTCAACCGCCTGAACGAGCTGCGCATGAACGCGATCGAGTCCCGCGCCCGGGCGCTGCTGGACGCCGGCCGCCCGCAGCCGGTGATCCACGAGCTGGAGTCCGAGACGGCGGAGCACCCGCTGCGGGAGCGGCTGTGGTGGTTGCGCGCCCTGGCTCTCTACAGGTCCGGACGGCAGGCCGACGCGCTGGCCACGTTGCGCAGGGCGCGGCAGGTCATCGCCGATCAGCTCGGCCTCGATCCCGGGCACGAGCTGCGGGAACTGGAGAAGGACATCCTCCGGCAGGCGCGGTCGATCACCCCGCCGCCCGAGCCGGCCGGTGAGGACCCGCCCCCGCGGCCCGGCCAGGCCCGGCGCGCGGTGCGGGGGCGGCTGATCGGCCGCGAGCGGGGGCTGGCGGAGCTGGCGGCACTGCCCGGCGCGACGCACCACAACGGCGTCGTGGTCGCCGCGGTCAGCGGCGAGCCCGGCATCGGCAAGACCCGGCTGCTCCAGGCGTTCCGCGACGACTGCGCGGACCTCGGACATCTGGTGCTGTGGGGCCGCTGCCGCGGCGGGGAGGGCGTGCCGCCGCTGTGGCCGTGGCTCCAGGTGCTGCGCGCGCTGGCCGCCGCCGTGCCGCCCGCGCAGCGCCAGGCGCTGGGCGGGCTGCTGGACGACGACTGGCCCACCGGCGCGCCGGCCTCGCCGCACCGCAACCGGGCCGTCGCCCGGTGGCTCGCCGAGGCCGCGCGCGCCCGCCCCCTGGTGATCGTCCTGGACGACCTGCACTGGGCGGACTCCGCCACCCTCGAACTGCTCAGGGACGTCGCCGTGCTGTCCGAGGCGTACCCGGGCGAGCGCCCGTTGCTGCTGGTCACCGCCTTCCGCGACGCGGCGCACGACGACCGGACGGCGACCCCCGCCGCTCCCTTCAACCTCTCGGTGAACGAGGTCCTGTACCAGCTCGCCCGCTACGACCTCGTGCGCATCCGGCTGAGCGGCCTCGACGCCGACGACGTCGCGACGCTCGCCCGGGAGATGGGCGTCCCGGTGGACGGCTCCACGGCCGAGCTGCTGACCCGGCGGACCGGCGGCAACCCGTTCTTCGTGCGCGAGAGCGTCCGGCTGATGGCGCAGGGGCAGGGCCTGGAGGTCGTGCCCGACGCGGTGTCCGACCTGATCCGCCGGCGGCTGGCCGTGCTCGGGCCGCGCGCGACGGAGATACTCCAGCTCGCCGCGCTGATCGGCCGCAGTTTCGATCCCGGCCTGGTCGTCGAGGTGTTCCGGGCCTGCGCGTCGTGGCCGGAGCAGACCTACGAGCTGCTCGACTGGGCCGCCCAGGCGGGGCTGGTCACCAGCGGCGACGGGGTCATGACGTTCGTCCACGACCTGGTCAGGGAGACGCTGATCGCCGGCGTCCCGCCGCTGCGCAGGGGCGTGATCCACCGGGAGGTGATGCGGGCCCTGTCGGCCAGGCCGAGCACCGACGTGACCGTCATCGCCCACCACGCCGTGCAGGCCGGGCCGCTGGCCTACCGGGAGACCGCGCACTGGGCCCGCGCCGCGGCCGGGCAGGCGAGCCGGCGCATGGCGCACGAGGAGGCCGCCGCCTGGTGGGGACGCGCCGTCGCCGCGCACGGCGCGTGCGACGGCGACCCCGCCCAGCACGTGGAGCTCCTGCTGCACCAGGTGCGCGCCCTGCTGGACGCCGGAGACGCGATGGGCGCGCGCGCCCTGCGGGCCCAGGCCCTGCGCGTGGCCCAGCGCGCCGAAGCCGATCCCGCCCTGACCACCCGCGCGCTCACCGCACTGGACGCGCCGGCCATCTGGACGCTGCGCAACCCGTACGAACCGGTGGAACTGCGGCTGGTCGAGCAGTTCGAGGCCACGCTGAGCGCGCTGCCCGAGACCGACAGCGTCGAGCGGACGCTGCTGCTCGGCGGCCTGGCGCAGGAACTGTACAACGGCAGCGACGACGACCTGCGATGCCTGTCACTGTCGGCCGAGGCCGTGGCGATGGCCCGCCGGATCGCGGACCCCCACCTGCTCATGCGGGCGCTGAACGCGCGCGCGTTGTCCGTGCCGCAGGCCACCCACGTCGCCGAGCTCATGGAGATCGCCGAGGAGCTGCACGGCCTGGCCGCGCGGACCCGGACGCCGGGGTTCGAGCTGCTCGCCCACATGATGGACACCCACTACCGGCTGGAGATGCACGACCTGGCCGGGGCCGACCTGGCCGCCGCCCGCTGCGAGGCGCTGCTCGACGACCTCCAGCTCCCGTGGCCGCGGTTCCAGCACACCATGTGGCGGGCCAACCGGCTCACCCTGGCCGGCCGGTTCGCCGCGGCCGACGCGCTGTACGGCGAGGCCGAACGGCAGGCCAAGCGGATCGGCATGTGGTACGCGGGCGCCGTCGCGGTGAACGGCCGCCTCATGCTGTACTACCAGCGCGGCGCCATGGCCGAGGCGGGGCCGCTCATCGACCTGATCAGCGGCATCCACCCCACCGTGGAACACGACGCCCGGGTGCTGGAGCTGTGCGCCCAGGGGCGCCGGAGCCAGGCCGTGGCCCTGGCCGGGCAGGGGTGGCCCGCTCCGCCGATGGACTGGTCGTGGCTGACCATGACGTGCCTGCAGGGCGCGGCCCAGGCCGCCGCCGGCGACGTGGCGGCCTGCTGGACGACGTACGAGAAGCTGCTGCCCTACGCCGGGCGGATCTCCGGGGGGTCGGCGGTGGCCTGCATCGGGCCGGTCGACCACTTCCTGGCCGTGCTGGAATCCGCGCTGGACGCCGGCACCGACGCCGCCGGGGCGTGACGGGCCATCGGTCACCGGGTGCCGTCGTGCCAGCGGCCGACCAGGTCGGCGTACAGGGGGGAGCGGTCGATCAGCTCCCGGTGGGTGCCGGGTGAGCACGGTGGTCCCGTCCATCAGGAGCACCTGGCGGGCTCTGGCGGCCGAGCTGATGCGATGCGCGCATCTCACGCCACAACCTCATGCTGATCGGATTCGAGACGTTCCCGGTGGCCGCGGCGGCGGCCGGGCGGGCCGCCGCCGTCAGGCCGATCAGTAGAAGAGGCTGAGCGCGAAGCGCGAGCCGGACACCTCGCACCGGAAATCCTGGACGATGCCGCCGCTGGTGACGGCGCTGAAACCGGCCCGCACGCACTGGTCGCGGTACTGGTAGTACCCGGCGAAGTGCCACGACCCGGAGTCGGCCGATGCGGACACGGGGGATGCGGACACGGCCGACGCGGGCATGGCGAAGCCGGCCACGGCGCCGAAAGCGAGCCCACCCGCGACGACGGCGGCCGCGGTCAGACGTCGAATGCTCATGTTTCCTCTTCTCCTCAGGGAACGAACGGCGTTCTGCCGTCAAGATGTGCCAGGAGACTTGGGAAACACTTGTGGGCCGTCCTTAAGGCTGCGGCGGCCTCCTTAACGCGACCTTCAGGACGTGTCCCGTCCGGTCCGCAGGCCGTCGAGGATGAGCGCGAGGTAGCGCCGCCACGGTTGCGCGGCGCCGTCGGACGGCAGGTCCATCACCGAGTCGATCATCGAGACGATGGGCGCGATGTCGCCCACCGTGATGTCGGCGCGCAGCGTTCCCTGTTCCTTGGCGCGGGCGATGAGGCGGGCGCAGGACTCGGCGATGCCCTCCCTGGCGCGCTCGATCGGCTCGCTCTCGCCCGCGCCCCGCCGCATCAGCTCGCGCAGCCCGCGGTCGGTCGCGGCCTGTTGCAGGGCGTGCTCTATGAAGGCTCTGAGGGCTTGGTAGGCGTCCTGTGCCGCCTGTGCGGCCTGTGCCGCGGCGCGGATGTCGTCGAGCTTGCCGGCGTAGACGGCCTCGGCCAGGACCTCCTTGTTGGGGAAGCGGCGGTAGACGGTGCCGACGCCGAGCCCGGCGTGGTGGGCGACGTCGTTGAGCGTGGCCTGCAGCCCGCGCGCGGCGAACACCTCCCGCGCCGCCGCCAGGGTGCGCTGCCGGTTGTGCTCGGCGTCGCGGCGCAGCGCCGGTGTCTCTTCGCTCATGGCATCCCGTCCGGTCGGCTAACTGGATACATCATATCCGCTTCGTGTTAGGCTCCACGACGTAACCGGATATGCCATATCCACTTCGGTGGATGTGCCGGCGAGAGCGGGTGAACATGCAGACCGGGATCATCACTGGCCTACCTCGGCCGTTTCGTGCTGAGCCACGGCCTGCACGACGTGCTGCGGGCCGCCCGGCGTCCGGTCGTCATGAACGTGGGCTCGCCCGGCGTGCCGCTGGGCCCAGCCGAAGGAGATCGAGTCCATGGCCGCGCCTTCGGCCGGGACGACGCCCTGCGCCTCCATGAGCTCATCCGGTAACTGATCTCGCGCTGACACCAGCGTCCCGACCGAAAGGAGACGAACACCGATGACATCGAACGACATGACCGGCAGGACCGCCCTGATCACCGGCAGCACCGGGGGGATCGGCATGGAGACCGCGCGCGGCCTGGCCAGGCTCGGAGCCTCCGTGATCCTGGTGGGGATCGACCCCGTCCGGGCGCAGCGCGCCGCGCGGGAGATCCGCGCCAGTGCCGGACACGACCGGGTGGACGCCCTCGCCGCCGACCTCACCGGCCTCCACGGCCTGCGCCGGATCGCCGCCCAGGTCGCCGAGCGCCACGACACGCTGGACGTCCTGGTCAACAACGTCGGCCTGAACCGGCCGCGCCGCGAGCTGACCGACGACGGCGTGGAGAAGATGTTCGCCGCGCACGTCCTCACCCCGTTCACCCTCACCCACCTGCTGCTGCCGCAGCTCAGGCGGGCCGGCCGCGCCCGGGTCGTCAACCTGACGGGCGGCATCCCCGGCGGCCCCATCGAGCACGACAACCTGCTGGGGGAGCGGCGCTTCATCGGGTGGACGTTCAGCCACTACAACCACACCAAGACCATGACGATGGCGCTGACCGTCCGGCTCGCCCGGGAACTGCGCGGCACGGGCGTGACGGCCAACGTGGTCTACCCCGGGCACGGCTACACGCCGATGAACAGGGCGACCCCGATCGGCGCGTTCCCGCGGCTCTACCGGCCGATCGCGCCCCTGGTGCTGAAGGTCGTCGCGCCGCTCTTCCTGTCGGACCTGACCCGATCGGCCCGTTCCAGCATCCATCTGGCCGTGAGCGCGGAGGTGGAGGGCCTCACCGGCGCCTACTTCGACGACCGGTGCCGCCGCAGGCCGCTGCCGGCCAGCGCGCTCGACGAGCGCAACCAGAACGCGGTGTGGGACCTGTGTTCCCGGCTGAGCGCCGGCATCTTTAGCGAATCTACAATGTAAAGGCGGTCTCCCGGATTCGTTCCCGAATCCCGCCCGGCAAAACCAGGCGCCGACAGACCTAGGCGTCGCCGGGGCCCGCTTCTATGCTCCGTTCGTGGCGGACATCAGCTACTTCGACGCGTGGGGGTTGTGGCTGCACGGCAGGTCCACGCTCGGCACCGATCTGCTCGGGCTGCCGATGATCTGGTGGGGCCGCTTCGGCAAGATCCTCTCGTTCGTGTCCGGCGCGGCGGTCGTCGTCGACCTGGTGGGTCCGGAGCGGCTGACCCGGTATGGCGCGTGGTTGTCCCGGTTCATGGCGAGAAGGCCCAGCGGGGGGCCGTTCATCGCGGGTCTTGCCACGGGGGCGGGCGTCGCGGCTGTCGTCGTGCCGCTCGACGTGCCGTGGTTCCTGGGGGTGCTGCTCGGGTCGATGCTCGGTGGCGCCGCGGGCCTGCTCGCGGTCAGGGCCGGGCGGACGTTGCAGGATCCGGAGCTGCCGATGACGTTGAAGTGGGTGTCCTTGGGGTTGTTCTTCGTCGGTTTCCATTTCGACCTGCTCGCCTCCTAGTGCCCGGAGGAAGCGGGGGTTGGCCAGAAGGCCGAAAAGGCGTCCTTCGCAAGTCGGAGGTCGCCGGCGCGGAATCAGGGTTTCCGTAGGGGATTACTCCGACGCCGTGCCGCCCTCCCGTGCCGGATCTTGGTACGGCGGAGGCCGAGAGCCGGGCTCCGTGAATCGGAGGGCAACGTGAGGGGAAGACGCGCCGGCGCGGCCGTCGTGGCGTGCTTGACCGTGTCGTTGGCGGCAACGCCTGCCGTGTCCGCCGCTGCGGCGGCGGACGGGAGCCGGAGCGGTCGGCCGGCTTTGCAGGCGATGCTGGACAAGGTCGTCGCTGGTGGTGCGGTCGCCGCGATCGCCGAGGTGCGCGACGGCGACAGGACGTGGCGGGCCGCCGCCGGCAGGGCGAGGGTGGACAGCGCCCGGCCGGCTCCGGTGGACGGGCGTTTCCGGGCCGGGAGCGTGACCAAGTCGTTCACGGCGACCGTGGTGCTGCAACTGGTGGGCGAGGGGAAGCTGCGTCTGTCCGACAGTGTGGAGCAGTGGTTGCCGCAGCTCGTGGACGGGGGCGCCGGCATCACGGTCAGGCACCTGCTCCAGCACACCAGCGGCCTGCCCGAGTACACGACGGGCATGATGGACGAGGCGGGCATCCCCAAGGAGCGTTTCCGCACCTGGTCGGCGCGCGAACTGGTGGAGAGAGCGGAGAAGCTGCCGCGTGACTTCCCGCCCGGGTCCGCGTACGGGTACTCCAACACCAACTACATCGTGCTCGGCATGCTGATCGAGCGGGTCACCGGCAGGCCGTACGCGACGGAGGTCAGGGAGCGGATCCTGCGGCCGCTCGGCCTGCGGCACACCCGCGTGCCGGGAGCCTCGCCGGAGGTGCCCGGCCCGCACGCCCACGCGTATGTGCCGGTCACCAGGGGTGGCGTGGTCGTCCCTGTCGACGTCACGCGGTTCGATCCCACGATGGCCGGTGCGGCGGGGGAGATCATCTCCACCACCGAGGACGTCAACCGGTTCTATCGCGCGCTGTTGCGGGGGAAGCTGCTCCGTCCTGGTCTGCTGGCGGAGATGAAGGATCCCGGCACGACCGAGGGGTACGGGCTGGGGCTTGAGCTGGCGCCTCTTCCGTGCGGGACCGCGTTCGGCCACGGCGGCGGTGCTCCGGGCTACCTGACGGTGGCGTTCAACTCGGCCGACGGTTCGCGGCAGGTCACAGTGTCGATCACTCCGTTGTCCGGCGACCCTCATCAGGCGGCGATGGCCCTGCTGACCTCTGCCCTGTGCCCTTAGATCGAGGTCAGCCGGTGGTTCCGGGGAGGAACGCGGCGGTGGCGGCGGACAGGAGCGGCCCGAGGATCACCAGGCCCGTCTGCAGGTCGGTCATGAGGTTGTGGTCGACCTCCAGGATCTGCTCCAGTTTCGCGCGTTCCTCGGCCCGGACGACGACCGTCGCGGCGTCGTCGGCGTCCCCGAGGGGGAGGAGGCCGTCGCAGAGGCGGGTGGCGGCTTCCCGTAGCGCGGCGCGGGCCGGTGCGTAGGCCAGGGCCACGAGCAGTGACCCGTTGCCGCCGAAGATCAGGACGACTCCGGGAGGCGCGGGTGCGGGGGCGGCGCCGAGGGCGAGCGTGGCCAGTGCGACCAGCAGGCCGAGGGCGCCCAGCAGTCGCCGCAGCAGCCGGCGGAAGCTGATCAGCGTGGCCACGCGCGTGCCCGGGCCGCCTTCCAGCGCCCCGGCCGACCGGCGGATTCCTGACATGGTGGCGGCGGCCGGGAGGGCGCCCAGGCAGGCGATCGCCGACAGGGCCCAGCCTCGCCAGCCGGCGAGCGGATCGGGGGACAGGAGCAGGGCGAGCACGACCAGCAGCAGGGCCACCAGCGCCAGGGCGCCGAGCGGCCGGAGCGCCTCGCCGACGCGTGCGGGACGCAGGGCCGTCAGCTCTCTCCAGCGCTGGACGCCGTAGGCGAGGACGGCGCCCGAGGCGGCGGTCAGCGCCAGGGCGAGGGCCGCCCACACCTCCCACCGGGGGGCCGTCCGGTAGGCGGAGGTGAGCACGATCGCCAGGCCGAGTGCGAGCGCCGTCACGACGGCGACGGTTCGGAGCACGGGTTCCCCCTGACCGCGGGGCCGGAGCCGGACGGCGATCGTGTCAGATGCCCCGGCCGGTGTCCATCCTCATCCCTCGATGCGGTCCAGCCAGGCGTCCTGGGTGTCGGCCAGCTTCTCGGTCAGCGGTAACGGGACGAAGCGGCACGCGAAGTCCATGCCGGCGTCGGTGCCGTCGCCGTACACCCGGTGCTGCCAGGCGTCGGCGCTGTCGGGGGCGGCGGTGAGGTGGAAGAACGTCGTGTGCCGGGGCCGGCCGTTGTCCTCGCGAGGTTTGTGGTCGACCGCGATGGGCCCGACGACGGTGACGTCGGTCAGGCCGGTCTCCTCCGCGACCTCCCGCAGGACGGCCTGTTCCAGGCTCTCGCCCGGCAGGACGCCGCCCGCCGGCACCTGGGTGCCGGCTTCGGGCACGTGGACGTGATCGAAGACGAGGAGTTCCGGGGTGGTCCGGTGGCGGACGACGTAGGCGGCGACGCGGATTCTCGGCTCGGGCATCCGTTCATGGTCGCAGACGCCGAGCCGGGAATCCCGTGCGGTCTACGAGACGTACAGCAGCCAGTAGGGGGGCTTGGCGTAGATGCTGTTCAGGCGGCAGGCGGCGGTCTTGCCGGCGGCGGTGTACGGGGCGGCGGCCCGGGCGCAGGCGTCCGAGGTGGGGTAGACGCCGACCAGGACGGGGGTGGCGGAGGTCTGCGCCGTGGCGGCCTGGGCGGCGGCGGGGAAGGCGAGGGCGGTCAGGACGAGTCCGGCGCCGGCCGCGGCGCGGCGGAAGGTGTTCGTGGTGATAACCATGGGCCGAACGGTAGGAGTCGTCCCCTGCCGTGGTCGTCAAAGCGGTCCTTGATCGCCCGTCCTCCTGGGGGATGATTTCCGCGGCCGGGACGTCGTCCGCCCGGCAGGGTGGAGTGTGGTCGAATCGCTGCCATGACGATCGAGTACCTCCCCGTCTCCGGTGACGGCCGCCTGTGGGCCGAGCAGGCCGGCGACGGGCCTGCCGTGGTTCTGCTGCACGGTTCCGTGCACGACAGCCGTCTTTGGGACGGCGTCTTCGCCGAGCTGGCGCGCCACCGCACCGTGATCCGGTACGACGCGCGGGGACTGGGCCGTTCGACGCCGCCGACCGCGCCGTTCCGCTACGAGGACGACCTGCTCGCGGTCCTCGACCACTTCGGCGTCGAGCGTGCCGCGCTGGTGGGGTTGAGCATGGGCGGCGAGGTCGCGCTCGACTTCACGTTGGAGCATCCGGAACGGGTGCGGTCCTTGACCTTGGTCGCGGCGTCGGCCGGTGGCCATGACTGGCCGCGCTCTCCCGAGCTGGACGCCTACGCGGCGGCCGACCGCGGGGACGACCCCGGCCGCCTGGCCGAGATGGAGCTGACGCTGTGGGCCTCGCTGGGGGACCGGGCGCCTGGGTACGCGGCGATCCGGGACATGGTCACCGAGAACGCCCGGCTGCGGGTGGCGGCCGAGAAGGGCCATGCCCGTTTCGCGGAGGTGGGCGCCGTCGAGCTTCTCGGCCGGGTCGCGGTGCCCACGACCGTGGTGGTCGGCGACCACGACCATCCGGAGATCGGCGTGATCGCCCGCCGGCTGGTCGCGGGCGTTCCCGGCGCGCGCCTGGAGATCGTCGCCGGGGCCGATCACTACCTGCCGTTGCGCGCGCCGGAACGGCTCCTGGACGTCCTGCTCAACGACTGACATCCGGCGCGCGAAGCCGGCGACCCGGCGCGCGAAGCCGGCGACCCGGTGCGCGGAGCCGGCGGCCCGGTGCGCGGAGCCGGCGGCCCGGCCGCCGGGCATAGGGTGATTTGCATGGCATTGCGGCTGGTTCAGGTGAATTTCAAGACCCGGGACGACGCGGCGCTCGGCCGGTTCTGGGCGGACGCGCTCGGCTGGGGCGTCTCCAGCGAGGGCCCCGGCGTGACCAACGTCGAGCCCGTGGGTTTCGCCTGGCCCGATCCCGGCGCCGTCTGCGTCGACGTCGTCACCGTCCCCGACCCGGAGACGGTGCGGTACCGCGTGCATCTCGATCTCGCCACCACCTCCGAGGCCCATCAGGCGGAGCTGGTGGCGCGGCTGGAGGGGCTCGGCGCGAAGCCCGCCGACGTGGGCCAGGGTGACGTGCCGTGGGTGGTGATGGCCGATCCGGAGGGCAACGTGTTCTGCGTGCTGGAGCCCCGGGAGATCTACCGGGACACCGGGCCGATCGCCGCGGTGGTGGTCGACTGTTCCGACCCGCGGGCCATGGCCCGGTTCTGGGGCGAGGCGGCGGGCTGGACGGTGCACGAGGCCGGCGACGATCACGCGCGGCTGCGTGCGGCCGAGGGGGTCGGGCCCTACCTGGAGTTCCTGCGCACGACGCCGGGCCCGAAGACCGTGTGGAACCGGGTGCACATCGACCTGCTGCCGCACCGCGGCGCCGACCAGGCGGTGGAGGTGGCCCGCCTGGCCGGGCTCGGCGCGACGTCCGCCGACGTGGGGCAGGGCGACGTGCCGTGGGTCGTGATGGCCGATCCGGAGGGCAACGAGTTCTGCGTCCTGGGCGCGCCGCGCTGACCCGCCGGCGCTCAGTCGTGGCCGAGGAGCCGGCCGACCTGGCGACCGCCGCCGCCGGTGCGTTCCTGTCCGGCCCGCACGCCACGCTCGCCGGCCCGACCTTCCGGGGATGGCCCGACGCCCAGCCCTGATCCGGCCCGCCCTTGTCCTCGGCGAGGCGCTGGGGCAAGGAGTTGCTGGTGCGGGCGTCCACCGGGAGAGGGCGGCTGCCCGCCGTCCGGACGATCTTCGAAAATTGTCCGTGCCCTCCGCCATGATGGCACCGCTCGTCTCCGAATGAGGGATCTTGAAGGAGCTGTCATGACCGCACAGGAAACCCCCGGCTGGTCCGATCTGGGGTGGCACTCCTGGACCGACCTCGCCCTGGTCCGCGCCAGGCTGGCCGCGGGCGCCGACCCCGACGAAGGCGCCCGCTTCCACGGGCCTCCCCTGCACGCCGCGGCCGAGCGCGGTTCGCCGGACGTGGTCGCCGAGCTGGCCGGCCGGGTCGCCGACGTCGACGCCGAGTGCGAGGGCCGCACCGCGCTCTGGGAGGCGGTCTTCCACGACCAGCCGGACAACGCCCGTGCGCTGGTCGCCGCCGGAGCTGACCCGTGGCGGCCGATGATGGGCGGCTGGTCGCCGGGCCGGCTCAGCCTGGCCGGTCCGACGCCCGGCCTGTTCTTCCCGTTCCCGCCCGGCCACGCCCGGCTCACCGAGGCCGAGACGGCGGCCGTGGCCGAGGCCGCGCGCCTGGTCGGCGTCCTGGAGGGCATCGACGGCGACGGCTTCAGCCTGACGTGCGTGCGCGGTGTCAGCGCGGCCGAGGCGGCGCGTCTGCTGGCCGCCGAGCCCGCCACCGAGGAGGAGCTCGAAGAGGTCGAGGAAGATCCGTTCGACGACGACGCGATGCAGTTCGTCGGCGTCACCGACGTGCCCGGCGGCTGCGTCGTCTTCCAGGACTGGGGCTACATGGCCGCCACGCCCGGCGTCATGAAGGCGCTGTCGGCGGGCACGGTCGCCTACGGCATGTACGCCAATCCCAAGAGCGGCAACCAGGGGAGCGTCTACCGCGACGGCGAGGTCGCGGAGTGGGACACCCATCCGGGCGGCGGCGACGCGTCCCCGGAGGACTCGCCGGAGGAGATCCTGCGCAAGTTCCTGTACGACGGGTGCGCCGAGGCGTACTGCTTCGCCGGCGCGGGGCTGCGTCCTGCCGACGACCGCTCGCTCACGGAACCGGCTGCCTTCCTGCGGCTGCCCGACGGCGACCACTGGGCCTGACCGTTCTCCCTCCCGGTCGCCGGTGCCGGCGTTCTGCCAGCCGGGTGACAGCCCCGGCGGCCAGTCTGCTGTCTCCACCAACGTGAAGGCAGGGCGGGATGGGCGGCAAGAAGTCGATGCGGTGGCACAGCACGGACGTGACGTCGAAGGACGGCACGACGATCGCCGTGCTCAGCGCGGGCCGGGGGCCGGGGCTGCTGGTGATCCCCGGGAACAACCGGCGCGCCCACCACTACGGGGCGCTGGCGCGAGCCCTGTCCGGTACGCACAGCGTGCACGTGATCGAACGGCGCGGACGCGGCGGCAGCGGCCCGCAGGGCCCGTCGTACGGCGTGGACACCGAGGTCGACGACGCGCTGGCCGCCATGGACCGCACGGGCGCGCGCCTGGTCTTCGGGCACAGCTACGGCGGTCTCGTCGCCCTGCACGTCGGGTTGCGGCGCAGGGTGGCCGCGCTCATGGTCTACGAGCCGGGCGTGAGCATCGACGGCTCCTTCCCCGCCCGGTGGCTGCCGGCGTTCGAGCGGCTGCTGGCCGAGGGCAGGCACACCGCGGCGATGGCGGCCTTCCTCAAGGCCACCCGCCTGGTCCCGGTCGGCGACGCGCCGGCGCCGGTGTTCCGCGCGCTGGCGTTCCTGATGCTGCGCGGGGCGGAGGGGCGCGACATGCGGGCGATGATGGCGACCACCCCCGCCGAGCTCGGCGAGATCGTCCGCCTGGACTCCGACGGCGCCAGGTATGCCGGCGTCGGCTCCCCGGCGCTGCTGCTCGGCGGCGACAGGTCTCCCGGCTACCTCACCGCCGTGCCGGCTCGCCTGGCCCGTCTCATGCCCGACGCCCGGCACGAGATCATCGCCGGGCTCGACCACAACGCCCCCGACCTGAACGCCCCCGAGGTCATCGCCGAGCGGATCCGGGCCTTCACGCGGTCGCGCGTCACGGGGGCCGGAGGAACGATTTCGCTGAGCGGCGCCGCTGAGCCATGGCATTCCGACAACTGAATCTTGCCGGTCACCGGGAATGCGGTTTCGGTGTGGCGTCGAAGAGTGATTCGTGGCAAGTGTAAACATCGTACCGGTCTAGATGCCCTGATCGGCGTGCGGAAAGGCCGCATTCCGGTCTATGGGTTCGGATAGCGACTACGGGCTGCATTCCGAAAGGAACGGTACATGTTCTCACCCAATATACGAGCAAATGCCCTCAGCAACCCCACCCGGCCGACGGCGTCTCGTCTTGGGCGGACCATGACCCGAGCGGCCGTGCGCGGCTCGCTTTCGACGGCCCTCGTCCTGGCCATGACCCCCGCCGTGACCACGGCCGCGCACGCGGACGGCGACGGGCGGTGCGACCCGCACACCTTCTTCAAAATCCGTTCGCTCTCGCCGAGGAACTTCTTCATCCCCCGCACCCGCTACATTGACGGCCCCGGCGGCACCATCACGGTGACGGTGACCCGGGAATACGAGGTGAGGGCGTTCCGGGAGACGGAGAACGAGCAGCAACTCGTGATCACGACCGGAGATCTGGTGCGCAACCTGCGCAAGATGGGCGTGCCGCACCTCGAAGAACGGCATATGGTCTTCACCGGCCATGAATACAGCCGCACTATCACTAAAGGGATGTACGGCAATATGTGGTACCGCGTTTTCGGTTACCGCATCGGCTGGGCGGCTTGGTCGGTGCTCGGCACGTGCAAGCAGGTCGAGGTCGGCTCGGGGATAGCCAACGTGCCGGCCAGGGTGGAGGGCTGGCGGTACTGGGAGACCAGGCACCCCACGTTCAAGGGCCGCATCCTGTCCCTCGACGGCGCCGACCCCGGCGACGACAAGGGCGCGGGGCCGGGGTCGGGGGCGGCGCGGCCGCGACCGCGGCCCCGGCAGTGGCAGGGGCCGGCGCTGGCGCCCCTTGCCAGGCCCTCGTTGCCGCGCGAATCCGCCACGACCGAGAGGACCGGGACCAGGCAGCGCAGACGCTGAACCCCGATCACCCGCCCCCGTCACCGGCCCCCGCCATCCGCCCCGGCCATCAGCCCGTCCCGGCTCACGCCTCCGGCGTGGCCTCGGGGGCCGGCCGGTGGCGCGGGGCGGCGAGGTCGTGGGCGGAGCGGGCCAGCCAGATCATCATCAGGACGCTCGACACCACGCCCAGCGCCTCGGCCGCGCCTTCCTCGCCGCTGAACGGCAACGCCACCGGCACCAGCACCAGCGGCGTCACCAGGGCGGCGACGCCGTAGGCGACGGTCGCGGTCCGCCAGCGGTCGTCGGCGCCCTGGGCCCGCAGGACCAGCGCCGTCCAGAGCAGCGCGGCCAGGCCGCACACCAGCTCCACCCCCTCCGGGACGGGCCGCTCGAGGAGGTCGAGCACGCCGATGACGGTGAATCCGCCGTACCCCAGCAGCCCGGCGCCCCGCATGTACGGCCGCCCGCGGCCCAGCAGCCGCATGAACAGCACCACGAGCACGCACATCACCGCGGAGTCGACCACCGTCGTGTCGAGCCGGATGGACGCGGTGAGGTAGAGCAGGAGCATCGTGGCCGCCGAGGCGTACAGCGCCAGGCGCAACCGCAGGATGTCGGGATCCGGCGCGGTCGGCGGCCCCGCCGGCGGCCCGCGCAGGATCTGCCAGATCCCCCAGGACCACGACAGCCCGGCCAGGACCAGGAACAACAGGCTCGGCCCGGTGGCCGTGACGCCTTCGGCCGCGGCCGAGAACAGCGTCACCCCCCACAGCGGGCCGACCTCACCGGAGACCAGGGCGACGACGACGGCGACCGTCAGCGCGGCACCGTACACAACGGCGACAAGCAGGGCGAGCACGGCCGAACGGTGACGACGTAACACAGGACGCTTCCCGAAGGGGGAGGAGGACGAATGCCTCACTCTACAATTGATCATGAGCAGTGACGCCAGACGGCGGCCCGCGCCGCGGGTCACGATCCCCCCTGATGAAAGGCGCGAACGTGATGTCCGCCCTCACCGCCGGCGACGACTGGGAGTCGTCGCTGAGGCAGGCCTTCGGCGTCTTGCTGGGCCACCCGCTCTCCGGTTTCGACCCCGAGGCCGAGTACGCGGCCTGCTACACCGGCAACTGGCTCGACGAGACCGGGTTCAACAGGGATCCGGCCTGGCTGGAGCCGGCCGCCCTCGCCGGCCGCGCGACGACCTCCAGCGAGGACCTGCTGCTGCTCGACGAGGTCGGCTACCCCGAGCTGCGGTTCGACCCGAGCCGGTCGCTGTTCGAGATCGATGCTGCGGCGGGGTTCCCGCCCGCATTCGGGGAAGAGCTGGTGGCCGTCAGGCTCGCCGGTTCCGACCGCTGGCCCCAGGTCCGCGGCGCCGAGCTGGCGCGCCTGACGGCCCGCCACGGGGCCGGCCTCCCGTCCGGGGCCTGGTCCGTGACGAGCGCCACGATCGCCTCGGACGGCACCCTCCTCGACGCCCTCCGCGTCGCCACCGGCATGGGCGACGGCTTCGACAGCCTGGTCCCGTACGAAGGGGGCGAACCGGAGACGGCGGCGGCCCTCGCGGCCGTGCGGCACGCCGGGCTGCGGGCGCACCTGCGCGCGTTCTGCGACCCCCGCTCCGACGAGCTGGCCCTGTGCCGCGAGGACATGCGCAGGGCCAGGGAAGAGGGCGGCACGCTGGTGGCCCGGTGGGAGGGCGCGGTGGACCAGTACGAGATCACCGTGCGTCGAGTGAGCCCCTGACCGGCCACCCGGTCCCGGGCCCAGGTGCGGATCGACGCCCCCGTCACCCGCTGGCGGGGTCTTTAGGAGCGGGCCAGGGTGCCGCGATGGACGAAGGTCATGACGCCTCCAAGGCTCGCCGGTGGTTGCGGACGAACAGCAGGCCGGCACGACTGCCAGGACCAGGGTGTGGACCAGCAGCCAGGGCAGCGTGCCGCCGGTCCACAGCCCGGCCGGGGTGCCGCCCTCGAACAGGGGCCGGTTGAGCGCCTCGACGCCCAGCGTGGTGGGCAGCAGCCGGGCCGCCGCGGCCAGCCAGTCCGGATACCGGCCCAGCGGCAGGAACGACCCGTTGAGCAGCAGCACCAGCGAGGTTAACGGCGTCTGCAGGGCGCCGATCGCGGGGGAGACCAGGGCGAGGGCGGCCAGCAGGAAGGTGAAGGCCGGCGCGTTGACCCCGAGCAGCGCGGCGGGCAGGAGCGCGGCCCAGTACCTGGGCCGGATCTGCGGGCCCATCGCGTTGGACACCGGGCCGGACGCCGTACAGGAGTCAGGTCCCGGATGCGCCGGGCCCCTGGGCGGGCTCCCGCCGGGTCTGGCAGGGCTGGGAGCCCCGAGCGGTGGGACGTTCGGGGGATGCCGGTACAAATGGCGGCAAACAACCCTCTAAGGTCTCAACCGTGAAAAAGATCTACCATGCGGCGCACATCTACATGATCGTCGGCGTCGTCACCGGCCTCTACTATCGCGAGATCACCAAGCTCAACGACTTCACCGGCGACACCCAGCTCGGTGTGGTGCACACCCACCTGCTCGCACTCGGCATGCTGTTCTTCCTGATCGTGCTGGTGCTGGAGAAGGTGTTCACGCTGAGCGCCGGAGGCAAGCTGTTCACCTGGTTCTTCTGGGTCTACAACGGCGGGCTGGCGCTGACGGTGGCGATGATGATCGTGCACGGCACCCAGACGGTGCTGGGCGCCGAGACCAGCCCGGCGATCACCGGGCTCGCGGGGCTGGGCCACATCGTGCTGACGGTCGGACTGATCCTGTTCTTCGTCAACCTCGGCAAGCGCATCCCCGCCAAGACCTGACCGCACCCGAGCGGGGGACGAGCCGGCGCGCGGATCTCCACCCGGTTCTCCACCGTTCGTAGGTGCGACTCCACCCCGCTCCCTTCCTACCGTCGAGCCATGGACAAGCTGCTCTGGGTCTTCCGGAGAATCCTGGACTCGAACGGGGGCAAGATGAACGGCAAGGTCATCATCAGTCTGGCAGTCGCCGCCGTCGTGGTGGTCGTGGGGTTCATCGCCTTCCGGCTGCTGATGGTGGAGATGGTGGTCAATCTGAGCAGGGGGTCGCACTAGGTGTGGGGCAACGTCCGCCGGCTGCTGTCGGCGGACGATCCTGAGACGGGGCAGCTGATGCGGTTCGTGATCACGCTGCTCCTCGGGCTGACCCTGGCCACGGCGACGCCCGCCGCCCAGCCCGTCCTGGTGTGGACGGCGCTGGGCGGGTCGCTCGCCTGCTGGCTGGGGTTCGTCGTGCTCGACCGGCGCGCCCACCGGGCGGCCCTCACGCTGCTGGCCGCGGGGACGGTCCTGGCGGCGGTGACCGTCGGCCCCGGCGACAGCGAAGGGGCGATCTTCCTGTTCGCCGAGCTGACGCTCTTCGCGGCGCACCTGACGCCGCCCGTCCGGGTGATCCTCGGTGTCGCGGCGGTGGACCTGGCGCTCATGGCAGGCGGCATGGCGCTGTCCGGCCGGACCCTCGCCTCGATGGCGGCGCTGGCGTCGGTGCTGGTGAGCGCGCTCATGTTCGCGCTGCACCGGCGCCAGTACCGGCAGGGCAGCCTGGACCGGGCCAGGGCGGTCGCGCTCGACGAGCGCGCCAGGATCGCCCGCGAGCTGCACGACGTGCTGGCCCACTCCCTCGGCGCGCTCCGCGTCCAGCTGGAGGTGGCCGACGTGCTGCTCACCGAGAAGGGCGACGTGCAGGGCGCCGCGCAGCGGGTCAGGCGCTCGGTGCGGCTGGCCGCCGACGGCATGATCGAGGCCCGCGCGGCCGTGGCCGCCCTCCGCGAGGACGTCCCGCCGCTGCCCGAGGCCCTGTCGGCGCTGGCCGACGCGCACCGCCGCGACCACTCCGCCAGGCTCGCGACGCGCACCGCCGGCGTCTCCCGCCAGGTCGCCCCCGCGGTCGAGGTGGGCCTGCTGCGCACGGCCCGCGAAGCGCTCACCAACGCCGCCAGGCACGCCCCGGGCGCCCCGGTGTCGCTGACCCTCGCCTACACCGCCACCATGGTGACCCTGACCGTCCGCAACCCGCTCGGCGCACCGCAGGCGGGGCTGCCCGGTCACGGCCTGACGGGCATGCGGGAACGGCTGGCCCTGATCGGCGGCACCCTCGACGCGGGGCCGGACGGCGACGACTGGCTGGTGAGAGCGGAGGTGCCCGGATGAGGGTGGTGGTGGTCGACGACCAGCAGATCATGCGCGAGGGCCTGGTGGCGCTCATCTCGCTGATGGACGGCGCCGAAGTGGTGGGCGACGCCGCCAACGGCGAAGAGGCGCTGCCCCTGGTCGCGGCGGAACGCCCGGACGTCGTCCTGATGGACCTGCGGATGCCGGTCATGGACGGCGTCGAGGCGACCCGGCGCATCACCAGGGACCATCCGGACGTCGCCGTGCTGGTGCTCACCACCTACGACGACGACCGCTCGATCACCTCGGCGCTGCTGGCGGGGGCCCGCGGCTACCTCACCAAGGACGCGGGCCGGGCCGAGATCGCCGCGGCGCTGCGCTCGGCCGCCGCGGGCCAGTCGACGTTCGCCGAGCCGGTCTCCAGGCGGCTGGTCCAGGCGCTGTCGCGGCAGGGGCCCGAGCCGGTCACGCACCTGCCGGACGGGCTCACGACCCGGGAGGTGGAGGTGCTGCGGCTGATCGCCAGAGGGCTGAACAACGGCGAGATCGCGGCCACCCTGGTCATCGCGGAGACGACGGTGAAGACGCACATCAACAACGCCTTCGCCAAGATCGGCGTCCGGAACAGGACCGAGGCGGCGAACTACGTCCGCGAGCGCCTCTGAACAGGTCCCGGGACGACCGCGTCAGGCCGGGCAGTCGCGGGGGTCGACGCCCGTCCGCGCCCCCACGACGGCGATGCGGGCAGGGCTGCCCGGCAGCGCCGCGGCCGTGCACACGATCTGCTGCACGGCCAGGGGGGACAGGTCACCGCCCGGCGTGGACGGGGTCAGCGTCATGCGGCCGCGCGCCTTGTCGGTCACCAGGAACGGGTCGGCCTCCGGCGGCACCTCGGTGCCGAGCCCGAGCGCCCGCTCCTCCGCGGTGGGCCCGGCCGCCAGCAGCGCGAGCCTCTCGGTCCGGAACAGCGGACGGGCGCTCGGCCGCGTCACGGCGCTGAGCCGCCCGTCCTTCACCAGGTAGAGGACGATCGTCGTGGTCAGCGCGACGGACCCGACCGGCGGCGGGCCGACGGCGATCACATCGCTGGGACGCACGCCGCAGCCGGTCACGGTGACCAGCGCCGCCAGACCCGCGGCGAGCGCGCGGCGGGGGAGTGCGGCGCTCATTCGGCTGCTCCGTCCTGCTCGGGGGCCCTGCGCGGCAGGCGCAGGGTGAACAGGGCGCCGCCGTCCGGGGCGTTGGCGACGGTGAGGTCGCCGCGGTGCAGGCGCGCGTTCTCCAGCGCGATGGCCAGGCCCAGTCCGCTGCCCTCGGACCTGGCCCGCGCCGCGCTGGCCTTGTAGAACCGGTCGAACGCGTGCGGCAGCACCGCCTCCTCCAGCCCCGGACCGTGGTCGCGGACCTCGACGGTGATCCAGTGCGGGTCGGCGGACAGCCGCACCGACACCGGCGGCTCGCCGTGCCGCAGGGCGTTGCCCACCAGGTTGGCGAGGATGACGTCCACGCGGCGCGGGTCCAGCCTGGCCGTCACCGAGGGGGGCAGCTCGGTGCGCACCGCGTCCGACCAGCCCCGGACGCGCAGGGTCGCGGGCACCAGCTCGGCCACGTCCACCTCGTTCAGCGACAGGGCCGCCACGCCGGAGTCGAACCTGCTGATCTCGATGAGGTCGTTCACCAGCGCGGTGAGGTTGAGCGTCTCCTGGCTGACCAGCCTGGCCGCCCGGCCGGCGGGCTCGGGCAGCTCGGCCGCCTCGTCGTCGAGAACCTCGGCGACGGCGGCGAGCGCGGCCAGGGGGGTGCGCAGCTCGTGCGAGACGTCGGCCACGAACCGGCGGGCGTCGGCCTCCATCGCACGCAGCTGCATGACGTGCCGTTCCAGCTCCGCGGCGGTGTCGTTGAAGGTGCGCGCCACGTCGGCCAGCTCGTCGGAGCCGCGGACCGCGACCCTGGTCCGCAGCTCGCCCTCGCCCAGCAGGCGGGCCGCCCGGCCGAGCTCGCGCACCGGGCGC
Organism: Nonomuraea sp. NPDC049646; assembly: GCF_044465525.1. Classification (NCBI taxonomy): domain Bacteria; kingdom Bacillati; phylum Actinomycetota; class Actinomycetes; order Streptosporangiales; family Streptosporangiaceae; genus Nonomuraea; species Nonomuraea sp. NPDC049646. The sequence goes on from NZ_JBITLU010000012.1 coordinate 273,507, forward strand.
AGCACGCTGCCGGTGGCCAGCGACGCCACGACGACCGCGAACGCCATGGCCGCCGCGCCGCTGAGCCAGGCGCGGGTGGCCAGCCAGTCGATGCTGCGCTGCTCGGGAAGCAGGCTGCGCGTGGTGTAGACCTCGATGCCGGACACCCGCCACCGGCCGCCCTCGCCGATCAGCAACGGCGCGCCGATGATCAGGAACGGTCTGCCCTCCCGCACCACCCGCTGCCAGGCCATCTCGCCTCCGGCCACTTTCCGCCGCAGGCTCAGGGAAAGCGTCTGGGGCCGCAGATCCTCGGACCTCAGGGCCGGCCCGTTCCCCTCGCCCCCGTCGCGGCCCGGCGGCGGGTTTCCCATCAGGCCCGGCGGCATGTCGGACGGCGGCCCGGCCTGCGCGTACAGCTCGCGGTAGACGGCGATCGCGTAGCTGTCCCGCTCGGCCATGGTGGCGGCGATCCTGCCGAGCTCCGTCCGGTCCGGAGCCGGGGTGCGCAACGGGAAGAGCGCCTGGATGCGCGCTCTCGTCGCCTGCAGCGCGGCATCCTGGGCCCGTTGCAGGATGTCGGTGCGGGCCTGGACGTAGAGCCCGCCGGTCACCGCCGCCGTGGTGACCACGCACAGCAGCGCGAAGGCGAACAGCAGCCGGGCCCGCAGCCCCAGGCTCGGCCCGGACGTCACCGCCCGGCTCACACCGGCCCGAACCGGTAACCGAACCCCCGCACCGTCTGCACGTAGACGGGGGACGCCGAGTCGTCCTCGATCTTCGCGCGCAGCCGCTGCACGCACGCGTCCACCAGCCGGGAGTCGCCGAAGTACCCGTGCTCCCACACCGAGTCCAGCAGTTGCTGGCGGCTGTGCACCCGGCCCGGCGTGCCGGAGAGCTCCAGCAGCAGGCGCAGCTCGGCCGGGGTGAGCCCGACCGGCGTGCCGCGCTTGGTGACCACCAGCCCGGCCCGGTCGATGGTCAGCTCACCGTGCCGCTCCAGTTCGGCCTGGTCGCGGCCGATCCGCCGGAGCACGGCGCGGATGCGCGCTTCGAGCACCCTGGGCTGCACCGGTTTGACCACGTAGTCGTCGGCGCCCGCCTCCAGCCCCGCCACCACGTCGATGTCGTCGCCGCGCGCGGTCAGCATGATGATCGGCACCTCGCCGATGGCCCGGATGCGGCGGCAGACCTCGAACCCGTTCATGCCGGGCAACATCAGATCGAGCACGACGACGTCGGGACGGTCGGCGCGCAGCCGCTCCAGCCCCTCCTCGCCGGACTCCACGGCGCCCACCCGATGCCCGTGCCGGGTCAGGGCCAGCTCAAGGCCCTCCCGCACGGCCGGGTCATCCTCGATCAACAACACTCGCGACACGCCGCCGAGCACCACAGCACGCTCCGAAACCTCGTTCGCCGGTCAACTCCGTCCACTGTCGGCCGGTCATGTCCCCGCCTTGTCAGCGCCATGTCATCGTTGTGTCACGGTGATGCCGGTCTGGTGCCGGTCTGGTGCCGGTCTGGTGGCGGCACGGTGGCCGTCGACAAACGGTGACATTCGGCAGACGACCCACTCATATTCGGCGCCAATCGTAGTTCGTCATGAACGAACCACGCACCATCCCAGCTCGGCCCCGAGATCGGCTGTTCGCCGTGGTGACGCTGGTCCTCGCCGTGCTCCTGCTGCCCGCGGCGCTCGTCCGCCGCCCCGGCCGGGCCCGCGAGCTGGCCTGCCAGTGGGCGTTACGGATGCGCTTCCCCGCCGAGGACCTGACCGGGCTCACCGACGGCGCCCTGGCGGCGTTCACCGCGGCCCGCACCGAGGCGCTCTGGCGCCACGGCCAGCTCCTGGGCCTCACCTCGGGATACCGTGATCCGCTCGTGCAGCTGCGGATGTTCGACGAGGAGGTGCGCCGCACCGGCTCCCCGGCCCTGGCGCGCATGCTCGTCCTGCCGCCGACGGAGTCCAACCACGTCAAGGGCATCGCCCTGGACGTGCGTCCGCACGAAGGGGCGCGCTGGCTGGAGGAGCACGGCGCCCGCTACGACCTCTACCGCATGTTCGACAACGAGTGGTGGCACTTCGAGCACCACCCGGAGTACGGCGGCACGCCTCCCCGCCGGCGGCCCCACCCCGGTGTGGGCTACGCCGAAGGGAACGCGCACCCGTCGTGATCGCCGGGGTTGCCTATGCCGACGTTGTTCCGCAGGGTGACCGGCGACGTGAGGGCCGCGCGGGAGCTCAGGTGGATGCCGCCCTGGACCGGGTGCCCCTGGCCGTCGACCAGGCCGCTGGGGTGGTGGCCGTTGCCGACGAACACGTTGTCGGAGACGGGGTCCGGGCCGGCGCGGTTGGGCCCCCACGGGTTGTCCACGAACATGCCGACGGTGTTGTTGCCGTTGAACACGTTCCTGCGCACGATGATGTGCCGCAGCATGGAGTCGGACCGTAAGCCGATGTCGTTGCCGGTGAACGCGTTCTCCTCGATGGTGTTCGCGTCCTGCGGCAGGAAGGTCTCCGCGGCGCCGAGGCCCGCCGTGGCCGAGTTCTTGAAGACGTTGGCCCGCACGAGGTTGCGGCGGCTGTCGTTCGACAGGCCCATGGGGAAGGCGTCGAAGACGTTGCGGGGGAAAGTGCCCTGGTCGGTCGCGCTGACCGTGAGGCTCCCGCCGGTGAGCGCGCTGTTGCGAATCGCCGAGCCGCTGCTGCGCACCATGACGGTCTGCTTGGTCACCGTGCACCGGTCGATCGTGATGAGCCCGTCGACCAGCCGCAGACCGGACATCAGGCAGGCGTCCTGACGGGTGCCGGTGAAGGTGATCGTGCCGGGCCAGGCGTCGATGGGCGCCGCCAGGAGCCGCACGTCGGTGGCGGTGACGTCGGTGCGCGGCATGCCGGAGACGGACGAGAGGTAGATGCCGTATCTGAAGCCGCTGATCGTGCCGTTGCGGAGGGTGAAGCCCGGTCGGCTGATGGCCGTCAGCCCGTTGCCCGTGCCTGAGCCGGTGATGGTGTGGCCGTTGAGGTCGAGGTCGACGTCGTCGGCGCCGATGGTCAGGGCGGTGCCGGTGCAGGTCAGGTCGGCAGTGAGGGTGGTGTCGGCGGTCAGGACGTCGCCGCAGGCCATCGAGAGTGCGTCGGCCCTGGCCGGGGCGGTCGACGCGAGGGCCGCCGACAGGAGGAGCAGGCACGCGGCGAGACCGCGGGTGTGGCCGTCGCACGTGTAACGTGCCCGGACGGATCGGATGTGATCTACATTGTAAAGGCGGTGGGCTGATGCAAAAATCTTGACCCCCACTAAGGCACGGGCTTCGCCCGTACTCATCCACCAGAGGACCGAGCTGTGCTCGGTTGGGGGTGTTCGGCCTGCTCCTGGGTCTTTGGGAGGCTTTTGGAGGTCATGTGGAGCCTGCGCATACGATGTCCAGATCATGGTCTTCATCAGGGTTCTGGGCGCTCTCGCGGCTGAGGTCGGCGGCGAGCCGGTTCCGCTGGGCGGGCCGCGGCAACGGGGTGTGCTGGCGTTGCTGGTGGCTGCGCGTGGGCAGGTCGTGCCGGTCGATCGGATGATCGAGGATCTGTGGCGTGGGGAGCCGCCGGCTCGGGCGTTGTTGTCGTTGCAGGCGTACGTGTCCAATTTGCGGCGGTTGCTGGAGCCTGGGCGTCCGCCGCGTGCGCCGGCGCGGTTGCTGGTGAGCGCGGCGCCGGGTTATGCGTTGCGGTTGCCGTCGGAGGCGGTGGACGCGTGGCGGTTCGAGGGGTTGCTGGGTCAGGCGCGTGCGGATGTCGATGTGCGGGCTGCGCGGGCTCTGCTGGGTGAGGCGTTGGGGTTGTGGCAGGGGCCGGCGTTCGCCGAGGTGGCGGATGAGCCGTGGGTCGCGGCTGAGACGGCCCGGTTGAACGAGTTGCGTTCGGTGGCTGCGGAGCTGCATGTGGCGGCGGGTCTGCGGGTGGGGGATCCCGCTGTGGTGGTGGCCGAGGCGGAGCGGCTCACTCGTGAGGAGCCGCTTCGTGAGGAGGGCTGGCGGCTGCACGCCTTGGCGTTGTGGAGCAGTGGCCGGCAGGCGGATGCGTTGGCGGCGCTTCGTCGTGCTCGGGGCGTTCTTGCGGAGGAGCTCGGGCTTGATCCTGGTCCTGAGCTGGTGGCGTTGGAGGAGGCGATTCTCACTCGGCGGATGGATGTGCTGCGCGCGTCCGTGCCTGGGCCGGTCGCGCCGCCTGGTTTGCCTGCGCCGGTCGCGCCGTTGTCGCGGGTGGCCGTTGTCGAGGGGGTGGTTCCGGTCGCCGGGGCGTCGTTCGTGGGGCGTGAGGCGCAGTTGTCGGCGCTGGTCACGGCTGCCGGTGAGGCGGTGAGCGGTGGGGTTCGTGTCGCTTGTGTCACCGGGGAGGCGGGGCTCGGCAAGTCGACGTTGCTGGATCATTTCGGCAGGCGGCTCGAGGGTGAGGGGTGGCTGGTGGCCGGCGGCCGTTGTCCCGAGGTCGTGGGTGCGCCGGCTGCGTGGGCTTGGGCGGAGGTGCTGGGTGCCGTCGCCGCGTCCGTGTCGCCGGGTGAGTTCGCGGGTGAGTTGGGGCCGTTGCTCGCCGATGCCGGGCCGGTGGAGGTCGACGCCACTGCTGGGCTGTTCCGTCTGCGCCGGGCGGTGTGGAGGTGGTTGGCGGCGGTGGCGTCGGGGCGTCCGGTCGCCGTCGTGCTGGACGATTTGCATTGGGCGGATGCCACCACGTTGGAGTTGCTCGGCGGTTGTGTGGGGGTGCGGGCTCCGGTTCTGGTGGTGGTGGCCTACCGTGCGGACGAGGGTGGGCGTTTGGGGGAGACGCTGGCTTCTCTGGCGCGGGTGGGGCCGGTCCGTGTGGCGTTGCCGGGTTTGGACGAGGAGGCCGTGGCGCGGCTCGTGCGGGCTGAGTGTGAGGCTGATGACGAGACGGTTGCGGGGATCGCCGAGCGTACGGGTGGTAATCCGTTCTATGTGCGGGAGAGTGCTCGGTTGTTGAGTGGTGAGGGCGCGCTGGTGGCGTTGTCGGAGGTTCCTGAGGGGGTTCGGGATGTGTTGCGTCGTCGGCTTGCGCGTCTGCCGGAGGGAGGGGTGTCGGTTCTGCGGCTGGCTGCGGTGGCGGGCCGGGAGAGTTCGGTGGATGTCCTGGTGAAGGCCGCTGACGTCGATGAGGACGGGGTGTTGGACGCGTTGGACGCGGGTGTCGTCGCCGGGCTTTTGGATGAGCCTGGTCCGGGCCGTGTCCGTTTCGTGCATGCTCTGGTGAGGGACACGCTGCTTGCTGATCTGAGCAGGTTGCGTGCGACTCGGATGCATGGCCGGATCGCTGCCGCTCTTGTGGGGAGTGGTGATGTGGCGGCGTTGGCTCATCATTTCGCGCGGGCGGGTTCGTCGGAGGCTGTCGGTTATTGTGTGCGGGCCGCTGAGCTTGCCGAGGCGCGTTATGCCCATGATGTGGCGGTCGACCTTCTGGCCGACGCGGTTGCTCTTTCGGCTGGGCCGGAGGAGCGTGTGGAGCTGCTGGGCAGGCTGCTGCGGGCGCAGGTGCGGGCGGGTGCGGTCGCTGCGGCGCGTGAGACGCGGTGGGCGGCGGTGGAGTTCGCGGAGTCGTTGGGGCGTGAGGATCTGATGGTCGCCGCGTTCACGGCGTGGACGGAGCCGACTCCTTGGCAGGCGCGTACGTACGGCACGGTGGATCGGCCTGTTGTCGATCGGCTGGGTCGGTTGTTGGAGCGTGAGTTGGCTCCTGCGGTGCGGTCGCGGCTTTTGTCGGCGTATGCGCATGAGCTGGTCGGTGAGGATGATCCGTCTGTGGTGGAGGCGGCGCGGGAGGCGCTGGATCTTGCGACCGAGCCCCGGTTGCGGGCGGCGGCGCTTGAGATTCTGAGCGAGGTGCTGGGTGATGCCGGGCTGTGCCGGGAGTTGGTGGAGATCGGGGTTGAGCATGACCTGCCGGTCTATCGTGTCTCCGGGTTGCTCAATCATGCCGGTGTCGCCGCTGCGGCCAATGATCCTGTGACGTTGCGTCGGGTGATCGGTGAGGCTTTGGAGCTGGCGCGTGCGTATCGGATGCGTGAGGCGATCGCCGTCGCGGAGATCACGTTGGCGGGTCTGGCGCTCATCGAGGGGCGGTTCCGTGACGCCGAGGCTCTGTATGTGGAGGCCGGTGAGGGGATGCGGCGGATCGGGTCGGTGCATGCTGCGGGTTTTCTCCAGCTGGCGCTGGCCACGGTCTGGTTGAACGAGGGCACGTTGGGTGGGCGTCTGGAGGAGGTGCGTGCTCTTCACGCCGTGCTGGGTTCCATGACGTCGGATCTGCTGGCGCTCGCGCTGCATGCCAATGGGCTGGATGACGAGGCTCGGGAGGTTCGCACGCCACCTGGCCAGATTCGTCGGGATTTCTTCTTCACGTTCCTGACCACGTTGCGCGCGATGGCCGTCATGGCCCTGGATGACCGGGACGCCGCCGAGGAGATCTACGAGGTGCTGCTCGCGCACCGCGACGGCCCTCCGGCGGGTGCGGAGAGCCTGTCGATGGCGCTGCGCCCGGTGGCCCACACGCTCGGTGAGCTGGCCGTCTTCCTGGGCCGCACCGAGGCCGCCGCCGCCCACTTCGCCCGTGCCGCGGCCGTGGCGGACCGTTGGAACGCCCCTCACTGGGCGGCCGAGTCCCGCTCGCGGACGACCGCCTGACGTAGCCGAGGATTTTCTGATGAGCCGGTTCATTCGGCGGCCGTCCCGACGCCCGCCGGCGGCGACGGTGACCGGGGGCACGCGGCAGAGTCTCCGGCGCTGTCAGGCGTTTCGGACGGCCTGGCTCACCTGGGCCGGGGAGGTGCGCCAGGGGGCGCCGTGGCCGGGGAGCACCCAGGAGGCGGACAGTCCGGCGAGCCGGTCCAGGGAGGACAGGGCGGTGGCGGGGTCGTCGGTGAAGGGGGCGGGCTGCGGGCCGGAGCGTCCGGTGAGGACGTGCCGGGTGGTCAGCGCGTCGCCGACGAAGACGGCGTCGGCGAGCGGCACGTGGACCGCGACGCTGCCCGGCGAGTGTCCCGGCATGCCCACGATCACCGGCTTGCCGGGCAGGTCCAGGACGTCGCCGTCGGCGATCTCGGTGACTTCGCTGACGTAGCGGGTGCGCAGGCCGTTCTTGCGGATGGCGTGGGCGAAGAAGCCGAGGGTGGGGCCGAGGCGCATGGGGCCGAGCGCGGTTTTGGGCTTGTCTCCGGTGCGGGCGCGGACGGCGTCGTCGGCGTGCACGAAGACGGGGACGCCGTGTTCGCTGCGCAGGCGTTCGGCGAAGCCGAGGTGGTCGGAGTCGCCGTGGGTCAGGACGAGTCCGCGGATGTCGTCGGCGGTCTTGCCCAGGGTGCGGAGTTCGGCCTGCAGGTCCTGCCAGTGGCCGGGCAGTCCCGCGTCGATCAGGGTGATGCCTTCGTCGGTGTCGACGAGGTAGCAGGCCACGACGTCGTTACCGAGGCGGTGGAGGTGGGGTGCGAGCTTCATGGGTTTCCCTAGGGTGACGTCGCCGAAAGACGGGGGTGGAGCGGCACCCTCCCATTGCAGGGCGTTGCTCCGTTATGAGAGCAATGCTCTCGCGGATGGCTGCTCCATGTCAAGAGCACTGCTCTCTTCATGATGTGACGGGCGCCTCAGGTCTGGACCTTGTGAGCCGACCTGACGGCTGCCCGCCCGGGGTCTTCTTGGCCGGAGGGAGCCGGCTCGGTGAGAATCCATCGTCATGATCCGTGTGCACTTCTCCGACGCCGACCTGCGCAAGATCACGTTCGCTCCGGCTCCCAACGCCTTGTGGGAGACGGTGCTGAGTGTTCGCCTCCTGCTCGGCGCGCCCACGAGCAGGAGCTGGACGCGTCCCGGAGTGCGCCGGCTGGTCCGGCAGGTGGGTGGGAGCCTGGCCGAGCGGGCGGGGGTGCTGGCCCCTCTGGTGCCGCCGAGGAGTTCGGTGCCGGCGTTCCTGCTCCAGCCGGACGCCGGTGACTTCGCCGCCGGCGTCGAGCTGGCCAGCCGGACGCCGAGCTCCTACCTGGAGGTCGATCTGGGCGCGTTGTCGCCCGCCCAGCGGGCCGGGCGCTGGGCGCGGGAGCTGGCCGGCGGCAGCCGCGGGGCGCGCCAGACCCTCGCCGACGACCTGCGCGGCTTCTTCGGCTCCTCGGTGGAGCCCCTGTGGTCGCAGATCCAGGCGGAGGCCGGCGCCGACCGTGCCCTGCGCGCGGAGACGCTGCTGCGCGGCGGGGTGGACGCCCTGCTGGCCACGCTGCATCCCGGCTGCCGCTGGTGGCCGCCGACCCTGCACATCCCGATCGACGGCGATCATGACGTCGCGCTGGGCGGGCGGGGGCTGCTGCTGATCCCGTCCTACTTCGCGCCCCGTCCGATGGTGATGTACCGGCCGGACGCGGCCACGGTGCTGGTGTATCCGATCTGCGTCACGGGCCGGTCCGCCGGCGCGGACGACGTGCTGGTGCCCCTGCTGGGCCGTACCCGCGCGGCGGTGCTGGCCACGTTGCGCAGCCCGGCCACCACCACGTTCGTGGCCGAGCGCGTCGGCGTGTCCCTCGGCTCGGCCAGCCAGCACACGACGGTCCTGCGCAACGCCGGGCTCATCTCGACCGTCCGGACGGGCAGCTCGGTCCTGCACACCCTGACGCCGCTGGGCCAAGCCCTCCTGAACGGCTCCCCGGACGCCGGGTGACGGCCATGCCGCGCGGCTGGATTCAACGTGCGCTCAACGCATCCTCAACACCCGCGGTCATACCTTCGCGGTCGACCACCTGATTCGACCTGCGAAAGGCAGCCGCCGATGCGTCCCACGAGAACCGCCCTCGCCCTCGCCGCCGCCGTCTCCGGCCTGGCCGTGCTGACGGCCGCCCCCGCCGTCGCCGCGCCGGCCGCGCACAGCCAGGCCACCTCCCAGGCGGGCACGGCCCAGGCCCGCACCGCCCTGGCGAGCTGGCACACCCAGCGGCACGAGGTGCTGGGCCCGTACAAGGGATATTTCTCGACCGCGGCGTGGAGCCGGCCCTCGGGCGTGCGCGTGATGCAGGTCAAGGCCCGCTGCTGGGGCAACGACACGAGGATCAAGGTCGATCTGTGGTTCCTGCGCCGCTGGGGCGGTGGCGAGAGGGTCGCCAAGTCCGGCACGTGGCGCTGCAACGGCAAGTACGGCATCGTCCGCATCGGCAACGCCGGTCACTCGAAGTACTGGGCGACCTTCTCCCTCGACAAGAAGCACACGGTCGAGTACTGGGTGCAGTACTACAAGTGACCTTCACCGGCTCGCGGCCCTATCCTCGTGGGATGGCTCTGCGTGATCGACTCGCCGTCGTGGACGCCCTCCTGGCCCGCCCCTTCCCGGCGACGGAGGAACGGGAGGGCGCCTCGCGCGAGGCGTGGGCGGGTTACCGTTCCAGCGGGCCGGACCACCATGTGTGCTTTCTGATGGCCAGCCGCGACTTCTGGGACGACCGTGGCGAGGAGGTCGTCGAGGCGGCCGAGGCGGAGATCGACGCCGCCCTGCGGGAGCTGGCGGGCGCCCTGACGACGCGCTGGGGCTCCCCCGGGGTGGTCGATCTGTGGCCGTACGCGGAAGGCGAGGCCGCGGCGCCCGCGCCGCTGGACGAGCTCGGCCAGCTCACCGGCACGATGCTCGCCTGGCGCCGGCCGGGCGCGGGCCGGTGGGTCGCGCTCGCCGTCGGTCAGGCCGATCCGGAGTTCCCCGTCCTGCTGCTCGCGGCGGTGGGCAGGACACCGCTGGACTGACTCGCCGCGCAGCCGACGCGACGAGGTCTTCGGCGGGGTTTCCCGGGCGGTTCGGTGCTCAGTGCGTCATCGACGCGGGCATCGGTGATGACGCACTGAGCCGTCAGAGCCCATGGCGCACGCCAGTGCCCTCGACCCTGGGGTACGGGCTCTTGTCGAACCCCCTGCCGGTGCGGGCACGCCCTCGGAACGGCGGCGTGCTCAGCGAGAAGGGGGGCCGGTCAGTCCGGGCTCAGCCGCAGTGGACGTTGTCGAGCTTGACGCTGGTCCACGACGGCGAGATGCCCTCGACGTCGATGCACTGCCCGGCCGCCGAGACGTACACGGGGCCGGCGTAGTACTGGTAGTTCCCGGCGTCGCTGTCCTTGCCGCTGCCGTCGCCCCTGGAGATCACGACGCCCTTCCAGCTCGTGGTGTTGGCGTAGGGGCCGTCGCCGTAGGTGAGTGCGCAGTTCTTGCCGGTGGCGGAGCTGTAGTACACCTCCAGGATGCCGGTGCGGTACCCGTACTTCTCGATGCCGATGTTGTAGACGCCGACCCGGCTGTAGCCGCTGCCGCAGGGTCCGGCCGCGCCGGCCGGGGTGGCGGTGGCGGCCAGGGTCGTGGCGGCGGTCAGGGCCGCGGCGGCCAGGACGGTCGCCAGCTTGCGTGCTCGCACGAAGATCCCTTCGATTGCCCAGTGTTGTGATCTTGAGTACCACCGGCTCACTTCTGCTACACGCGACTCGTGATCAATGTGATTGTTCGCACAAATCGGGCCCGAGACGCCGGCCCAGGCGGCCCGAGGGCAAGCGTGACGAACCCGATCTGACGGCGACCGCGGCGAGCGGGGATGCGATCATGATCAAGGTGACCCCGCTCGGCGGCGGCCCCTGGCAAGATCCGGATGGAACTTTTCTCCCGCATGCGGATAAGAACCGGCGTGACATCCCTTCCACACGATGAACCCGTTCTGGCAGGTCCGGCGGACGCGCGAGCGCCGCTTCGGGCCGGCGTGTCAGAACCGGTCCAGCCGAAGGCCCCCACGGCCTTCGAAGTGCCCGCCCAGGACTCGGCGGTCATCGCGGCCTCGCTGATCGAGCCGGAGCGGTTCGCCGAGCTGTTCGAGCGGCACGCCGCCGTCCTGCATCGCTACGTCGTCCGGCGGCTCGGCCCTGATCAGGCCGAGGACGTGGTGGCCGAGACGTTCACCAGGGCGTTCGAGAAGCGGCACACGTACGCCCTGGATCGTCAGGACGCCCTGCCGTGGCTGTACGGCATCGCCACGAACATCATCGGCACCCACCGGCGGGCGGAGACCCGCGGATACCGCGCGCTCGCCCGGACCGGGGAGGACCCCGTGGCGGTGGCCTTCGACGAGCGGGTGGTCGCCCGCCTCTCCGCCTCGCAGACCCGCAGGGACCTCGCGGCCGCCCTGGCCGAGCTGGGCAAGGGCGAGCGCGACGTCCTGCTGCTGATCTCCTGGGGCGACCTCGGCTACGAGGAAACGGCGCAGGCGCTGAACGTGCCCATCGGCACGGTGCGGTCCCGGCTGTCCCGCGCCCGCCGCAAGATCGCCCGCGCGCTGGGCGGCAGCAACCCCACCGACGTGATCGAGGAGGTCTGATGAACGATCTGGACATGGTCCGCGACCTGCGCTCCGAGGTGCGGCAGAGCCGAGCGGGCGATCTGGAGCACGCCCGGCGGCGGATGATGGCCGCGCTGGCCCCGGAGCCGCCGGCCCGCCGGGTGCGGCGCATGGTGCTGCGCGTGGCGGCCGTGGGCGCGTTCGGCGCCACGATCGCGGCGGGCGTCACGGTGGCGCAGAGCCTGGGCACGGACGACCGGGGGACGCCGGCCGCGGGCGCCCCGGCGTGGCTGCCGGTGGCCAACGCGGAGACCCTGGCCAAGCGCGCGACGGCGGCGGCGGCCGGCCGGCCGGACGTCTACCCGCGAGCCGACCAGTGGGTCTACGTCAAATGGGACACCTACACCTCGCCCAGGCTGCCGGCCAAGGCCACCGCGCGACCAGCCGGCGCGGGCAGGACCCGCTCGCGCGAGACCGTCGAGCGGTGGACGCGGGGGGACGGCGAGGAACGGGCCATGCGGGACGGGAGCAGCGGCACGATCCAGCGGCGCCGGGGCGGCGCGGACCCCCGTCTGCGGTTCGACCCCGCCTATCTGCGCTCGCTGCCGCTGGAGCCGTCCGCCCTGGCCGAACGCCTGAGGGAGGACACGCGGGAGATCTCCATGCCGCAGGCGCGGGCGGTGTCCCACCAGATCCTGAGCATCCTGGAGGAGGGCGCGCCGGGGGCCCGCCTGCGGGCCGCCCTCTACACCGTGCTGTCCCGGCTGGACGACGTCGGCGTGGAGACGGTGCGCGACCTGCTGGGCCGGCCGGGCGTGGCGATCTACACGCGCGACGACGACGGGGTCCGCCAGGAGGTCATCATCGACCCGGACACCTTCGACCTGCTCGGGGCACGCCGCGTCTACGTCGGCGGCGCCAAGTCGCCCGACCCGTACTACAGCGGGTTGCCCGAGGGGGAAGTGATCACCTCCAGGGCCCGGGTGTCGGCCGGCATCGTCGAGGACGCGGGGGACCTTCCATAAGGAAACCCCCTGGCCGGTGCCCGTGACGAGGGCCGGGCACCGGCCGCCGGGGCTCACCGGCAGGAGGAAGGCGCACGCTGCGGGTCCTTGCCTCCGAGCCCCCTTCTCGACTTAGTAATCGGTACCGTATCGTTTACTAAGTGACTGACACCGTGCTCATCGCGGGCGCCGGCCCCACCGGGCTGGCCCTGGCCGTCCACCTGGCCCTGCACGACATCCCCGTTCGCGTCATCGACGCCGCCCCCGCCCCCGCCACCACCTCCCGCGCCCTCGGCCTGCAACCACGCGGCACGGAGGTCCTGGAACGCATCGGCGCGCTCGGCGACCTGCCCCAGCGCTCCCGGCCCTCGCTCACCATGTCCTACAACGAGGGCAGGCGCACCGTGCTGCGCCTGCACGTCGGCCAGTCCGTCGCCGGCCGGCCGAAACAGGCACTGCTCATCTCGCAGGCCGAGGTCGAGGGCACGCTGCGGCGACGTCTGGCCGAACTGGGCGGCCAGGTGGAGTGGGACACCCGCCTGGTCGCGGCCCGGCAGGACGCCGACGGCGTCACCGCCGCCGTCCGCGCCGCCGGCGGCGCCGAGCGCCGCATCGAGACCCACTGGCTGATCGGCTGCGACGGCGCGCACAGCACCGTGCGCAGGCTCGCCGGCATCGGCTTCCCCGGCCGCACGCTCCTCGAACGCCTGCTGATGGCCGACGTGCGGGCCACGTGGCCGCTGGACAGGAACGGCAGCACGACCTGGATGCAGGCCGGTCACATGGTGTCGGTCACCGCGCTGCCCGACGACACCTGGCGGGTGTTCACCGAACCGCCGCCGCAGCTGCCCGACCGGCTGTCCGAACGCGAGATCGGCCAGCTGGTGCTGAGCGAGTTCGCCCGCCGCAGCGGGATCGGCCTCGACACGGTCACCGACGTCCGCTGGGCCTCGGAGTTCCGCATCCACCGCCGGCTGGCCGAGGCCTACCGGCGCGGCCGGATCCTGCTGGCCGGCGACGCCGCGCACATCCAGAGCCCCACCGGCGGCCAGGGACAGAACACCGGGCTGGGCGACGCGGAGAACCTGGCCTGGAAGCTGGTGCTGGTCGCCCGCGGCCGCGCCGACCGGCGGCTGCTGGACACCTACGAAGGCGAACGCCGGCCGCTGGCCCGCAAGGTCCTGCGCGCCACCAGCATCGCCGTGGGCGTCATGCTGCCCGGCGCCCCCTGGAAACGCCTGCTGCGCGACCACGTCGTCCTGCCGGTCGTCCGGCTGCCCGCCGTGCAGCGCCGGCTGTGGCTGGCCGCCTCCCAGCTCGGCATCAGCTACCGAGGGGGACCGCTGGCCGCCGCCGAGCGCCGGTGGATGCCCGGACTGCGTCCCGGCGACCGCATGCCCGACCTCGCCTGCCGGCGTCCCGACGGCGGCGGCACCACCCTGCACGCCGCCGTCGGCGGACGGTGGGTCGTGCTCGCCGGCGACCGGCACGCCGCCGCCCGCCACGCCGAGGCCGCCGCCGCGCACCTGGGCGCCGACCTGATCGTCGCGCTCACGCCGATGCAGCCCGGCTCGCCCGACGTGACGCTGATCCGCCCCGACGGGCACATCGGTTGGCGTCACCATCCGGCACCCGACAGACTGGCCACATGGCTGAACCAGGTGCTGTGGCCGGCGTAGAACGCCACGGCCGTCCCCGCGATCCGGAGCACGACGCCGCCATCCTGGAGGCGGCGCTGGACCTGCTGATCGAACGCGGCGCGGCGGGCACCAGCATGGAAGCGGTCGCCCAGCGCGCCGGCGTGGCGAAACTGACCGTCTACCGGCGCTGGCGGGCCAAGGAGGACCTCCTGATGGCCGCCTTGGAGCACGCCCGCGCCCCGGACATCGACGCCGCCCCGGCCGGGCAGTCGATCGACGAACTGGTCTCCTCCGTCGCCGAGCTGCTCAGCCGTCCCCGCTTCCGCGCGCTGATGGCCCGCGTCATCGGCGCCTCGGTCGACCACCCCAAGCTCGTGACCGCCTACCGCGAGCGCTACCTGCGGCCACGGCTGGAGGCCGTGGCCCGGGTCGCGCAGCAGGCCGTCGAGGCCGGGCGCCTTCCGGAGGGCACCGACCCGGGCGTCGTCCAGGACATCCTGGCCAGCTCGATCGGATCCGTCCTGCTCCAGCACACCGGCGAGGTGAGCGCCGCCCAGATCGAGCACCGGCTGCGGGCTCTGCTGCGCCACATCGGATACCGGGCCTAAACGGCGCGCGGCGCTCCTGCCGTCACGGCGCAGGCGGCGGCCGAAAGGAACGGGTCTCAGCGCGGCAGCTCGTCGCGGCCCACGAGCCCGTTCTCGTAGGCGTGGATCACCGCGTGCACGCGGTCGCGCAGGCCCAGCTTGTGCAGGACGGCCCGGACGTGCGACTTCACCGTGTTCTCGCTCAGCACCAGCTCCGCGCGGATCTCGGCGTTGGACCTGCCGCGGGCCAGCAGGCCGAAGACCTCGACCTCGCGCGGGGTGAGGCCGGAAAGGGCCGCCGTCCTGCGCGTCGGCGTCTGCCGCAGGAGGTCCAGGATCGTCGCGGCCACCCCCGGGGCCAGCGCCGCCGTGCCGGACGCGACGTCGCACACCGCCTGGGCCAGGGCCGCGGGCCGCACGTCCTTGGTCAGGTAGCCGCTCGCGCCGGCCCGGACGGCCGCCACGACCAGCTCGTCGTCGTCGAACGTCGTCAGCATGAGCACCCGGGTCGCCGGAGCGATCCGCACGATCTCCGCCGTGGCCGCGACGCCGTCCAGACGCGGCATGCGGACGTCCATCAGCACCACGTCGAGGCGGTGCCGCCGGACGACCTCGATCGCCTGGCCGCCGTCGGCCACGTCGTGGGTGACCTCGATGCGCTCGTCGGCCGACAGGACCGTGCGCAGCGAGGCCCGCAGCAGCTCCTGGTCGTCGACGAGCATGACCTGGATCGCGTTCATGCCCCCTCCTTCGTGGGCAGCCGCGCCCGCAGCGCCCACCCGTCGTCCCCGTCCTCGATCGACAGCGTGCCGCCCGCGGTGCGCACCCGTTCCTCGATACCCATCAGGCCGGTCCCCTGGCCGCGGGGTCCGCGAAGCGCGCTGCCGCCGTCGTCGCGGACCTCCACCACCAGCTCGGCCGCACTCCAGCGCAGGCCGACGCGCACCGCGACCGGCGGTTGCAGGTGGCGCAGCGCGTTGGTGACGCCCTCCTGCACGGTCCGCACCGCCGCCACCTCGGCGCTGAGGCTCAGCGGCCGCCGCTCACCCGCCTCGGCGAACGTCACCGCGTGCAGCGGGCTCGCCGCCGAGGCCACCAGGCCGGGCAGCACGTCGAGCGAGATCGGGACCTGGCCGGGCCGGGATCCGGCGCGTTGGGCCACGGAGGCCGCGCCCCCGGCAGCCGGGCCCGCCGGGCCCGCCGGGGGCGTCGGGGGCGTCGGGGGCGTCGGGCCCAAGGTGGCCAGCATCGCGCGCAGGCCCTGGTGGGCGTCCCGGCCGGCCTCGGCGATGTCGCCCAGCTCGCGCCGGGTCGCCGCGTCCGCCGTCGTCACCGCCGCCGCCTCGATCCGCGCGACCATGACGGTCACCGTGTGGGCGATCACGTCGTGCAGGTCGCGGCGGATGCCGGCCCGTTCGCCGGCGACGGCCGCGGCCAGCCGTTCGCCCTCGGCCCGCCGGGCGGCCTCCTGCCTGCGCCGTGCCAGCAGGGCCGCCAGCCACACGCCGCCGACCACGGCCATCAGCAGCCCGCCCTCCAGCAGGCGGGTCCACACCGGGTCGGCGGGCAGCCGTGCCCACTCCACCAGCTCGGTCACGACGATCCCGAGCGCCGCGACCGCCAACGCCGATGCCGAGGCCCTGACCGGGACCAGGCCGGTCAGCCGCCACAACGCGAAGGGGAAGCACACCGCCGAGGGCAGCAGCCTCAGCGACCACCCCGGGAACGGCGTCAGCACCAGGACGAGCATGGCCAGCGCACCGGCCGCGTACCCCGCCCACGGCCGCCGGGCGGCCGCCGACGCCCCCGCATGGAGCAGGACGGCCGCGCCCGCCGCGGCCAGGACCTGCCACCACGCCGCGCCCAGGTACCCGGCGCCCACCAGGACGATCGACGTCAGAAGCGCCAGAACCGCGTGCGCCGCCACCGTCGCACCCGGCCGGGCGCTGCGGCGCTGAATGGCTGTCACGGTCGGTCGTCGCCTTCCGGTGGGCTCGTGGTGGGGGAGCCGTGCCCGGCTCGACCTGCCACAGGATAGCCAGCCCAGCGACCCTCGGCACCGGACCGGCGCAGCGCCCCGCCGCTCCCCGAGCCCACACATGCATCACGAGTCTGGACATTCGGCAGATACGCGCAAGCACGCGTGGATAGGCTGCCACAACTTGATCACCGACGAGGGAGCATGGTGGCCGCGCAGACACGACCAGGACGTGTGATCGGCGGACGGTACCGGCTGGAGTCCGTTCTGGGCGGCGGAGGCTTCGGACGGGTCTGGAAGGCGCACGACGAGTCGCTCGACGTGCCCGTGGCGGTGAAGGAGGTCTGGCTCCCCTCGGCCACCTCCGAGGAGGAGCACGCGCAGCGGCTGCGCCGCGCCGAGCGGGAGGCGCGCAACGCCGCCCGGCTGCGCTCCCATCCGCACATCGTCACCGTCCACGACGTGGTGATCGAGGACCGGGCGCCGTGGATCGTCATGGAACTGGTCGACGGCGGCACCCTCGCCGAGCTGATCGCCCGCGACGGCCCCCTGCCGCCCGCCGCCAGCAGGCTGACCTGGCCGCGTCGTCCGTCCCTCGCACATCAGGCGGAGGCCGCCCGGCCACCGGCCCCGCGGAGCGGCGATCAGGGGCGCTTGCGGTAGACGGCCATGGCCCAGCGGACCGGGCGGTTGGCGTCCTGGCCCCAGATGCCGGCCCGGACGGTGACGGTGACCCGCCTGCCCTGCGGCACGGCCAGCTCGGTCAGCGCCATCGGATAGGGGCCGCTCGTCCACTGGGCGCAGGTGGCCGTCCCCTCCTCGCCGCCCTTGACCCGGTAGGTGAACCACATCCGCCCGGCCAGGTCACCGGCGCAGAGCGCCTCGATGCCGACCCTGCCGCCGTCGCCCCGGACCGTGACGGTGGCCGTCGCGTCCTGCGGCCAGACCCGGTCCCGCGTCGCGCCGGCCAGCTCCCAGCCCGCCAGCCGCTCGGGGAAGGCTCTGAGCGGTTCCGGATCGACCGGCCGCGCGGGAGGGGTCCACTCGTAGACGGCCAGGCTCCAGACCGCCTTGACGGGCTCGGGGGTCACGCACGGCGCCCCCTTCTTCGTCCGGCTGCACCCCCCGCCCCTGGTGGTCGTGTCGAACGTCACCGTGACCTGTCCGGCCCCCGCGGGCACCGTCAACGGGACCAGCTCCATGCCTTTCGGGCAGGGGGAGAAGGACGGCCAGGCGCCGGCGGCGCGGCCCGCCACGGAGATCCTCGGCGCCGTGGCGCCGAACGAGCCGTCGCACAGCGCGGCCACGTCCAGCGGCCTGCCGGTGACCGGGATCGTGACCGACGTCTTCCTGGCGCCGTCCGTCCTGATCGTCGCCGTGGCCAGCCGCCGGTAGCCGGTGCCGTCGCGGGCGGTGAACCGTTCCGGCAGCTCCCGGGCGGGGGCCACGGCGGACGCCGAGGTGGCGGGCTCGTGCCGCGTCACGGCGCCCCCGGGAAGCAGGGACAGCACGGCCGCGCCCGCGGCCACCGTCGCGGCGGCGGACGCCAGGACCCTGCGCCGCCAGGTGCGCCGCACGCGGCGGCGGACGAGCTCGTGGCGGTCCGGGATCGCCGGCGCGGGCCCCTCGGCCCGCTCCCGCAACATCTCACGCAGGTCCTGCACGCTCATCGGCACTCCTTCACGATCGACTCGTCCACGCGCAGCTTGGCC
This sequence comes from Nonomuraea sp. NPDC049646, assembly GCF_044465525.1. Taxonomy (NCBI): domain Bacteria; kingdom Bacillati; phylum Actinomycetota; class Actinomycetes; order Streptosporangiales; family Streptosporangiaceae; genus Nonomuraea; species Nonomuraea sp. NPDC049646. Next base: position 291,745 of record NZ_JBITLU010000012.1, read on the forward strand.
AGCGCCTTGGCGGTCTGGCTCTTGACCGTGCCCTCATGGCAGCCGAGGATCCTGGCCACCTCCTGCACCGGCAGGTCCTCGTAGAAGCGCAGCACGATCACCGCGCGCTGCCTGACGGGCAGCCGTCCCACCGCCTCCCACAGCTCCTCCCGCCCCGACCGCTCGGCGTCGGGCCTCCCCTCCTCGGGCAGCGTGCCGCTCGGCACCTCGCCGCGCCATCGCCGCCGCCACCACGAGGTGCAGGTCGTCACGAGCGCCCGCCGCACGTACGCCTCGGGCTCCTCGATGCGCGGCCAGGCGAACCACGCCTTGGCCAGGCACTCCTGGAGCAGGTCCTCGGCCGTTCCCCAGTCGCGGGTCAGCAGGTACGCCGTCCGCAGCAGCCGGTCGGAGCGCGAGGCCACGAAGTTGTCAAAGAGCTTCCTGTCTGGCACACACGTACTGACGCGGTGTCGGCGCGGTCAGGTTGCCTCGCCCTATGATCATCCGATGCGCTTATCGAGGATCGCGCCGGCCCTGCTCGCGCTCACCCTGACCGCCGGGTGCGGCGGACCGGACGCGACGGCGCCCCGCACGGCGGACGACCTCATGGCGCCGGTCGGCGCCGGCGAGTACAGCGAGAGCCGGACCACCGGAATCGTGCGCCTCGGTACGGCCGCCTCCGACCTGACCACGACCTTCCACCGGACCGACGTCCCCGAAGACCTGAAGAACCTCGTCCCGGACGACCTGTCCGGCATGACGACCAGGGCGATCTCCATCGGCGGCTCCGACACCTACGAGCAGCGCGCCGACCGCAAGGACGTCCCCGCCGGCAAGAGCTGGCTGCACCACAGCAGCCCCGAATGCGGGGCGGCGGAGCGCCTGGCCGGGATCCTCGACGCGCGGGCGGTCCTGTCGCCCGAGGTGCTGGGCAGGCTCGCGGCGCCCGCCCCCTCCTCCGGCGGGGTCATCGACGAGGTCGCCACCGTCGTCCATTCCGGAAGTGCCGCCCAGACCGAGTTCAGCGGCGGCCCGGCCCAGGGCGGCGACCCCGCCATGGCGGCACAGCTGCGGGATCTCCACCACTCGTCGCGGGTCTCGTGGCAGTTGTGGGTCGGGCCGGACCGGCTGCCCCGCCGGGTCCGTCTCGTCAGGGGCAACCCCTTGGCCGCGGAGGGCGTGCCCAGGAGCGTCGTGACCGAGATCGACTTCACCGACTGGGGCAGCGACGTGTCCGTCGAGCCGCCGCCGAAGGACCAGGCCCACGAGAGCGAAAGCTGTCTCGCCCCGGAACCGCAGTGAGCGTCCGGGCCGTGCCGCATGCATCCCGGGCGTGACGTTTCCGTCCGGTGTGAGTGAGACGGGGGTCACGGGGACGCGGGCGCAGGTTCCGGTCGCGCCGGATGGCGGTGACGCCGCCGCCCTCATCGGCCGTCGCCGAGCCGGTCGCCGCCGGCCGATCCCGCCCTTCAGTGGGCCCGGAATGCCGGACTTTCCCTGCCCGATTGTCCGGCATGACGGCCGATTCTCGCACGTGGATGGGTGTGACCAGCGGTAACAGAAATGTCGGTATGCCTACCGATGAACATACGTATTTTCGCGCAGTCAACCAGCGCTTAGCGTC